>CAMTMC010000001.1 GCA_947073515.1 uncultured bacterium
GCCCCGTTCCTGCCCATGCTAACAGGGTAAAGGAGGGCGGCGGATGATGAGAGAACCGTATTGGGGCCTGTTTTGGTCCACCGGAATGCCGGAGGCATGGCTGATGAGCCGGAGCGGAGAGAGAACTGACGCGGGCCTGAAAATCGAGGGCCCGTGGGGGCTGTCCGGCCCGCCCTCCGGCGTGGAGCCCAGCCCGCCGGAGACCGGAGCCAAGGGTCCCACCTGAAACTAAAGCCGCCCGGCCCGCCGGCGGCCGGCTTGGGCAGCGGGCGCCCGTCCGCTCCAGAAAAACGTGATTAGGCGGCTCGGATACGGCGGAAGGGATTGCATACTGCACAAAGATATGGTACAATCATCCTGTGACAGTCTCCCACATACACAAATTTGACGGATATAGGAGAATGATTATGAATCGATTCGGTGTGAACGTAACTTTGAAGCATCCCCCCGTTCTGGACCCGGACTTTATGCCCCTGATGCGCTTTAACCACGCCTTCCTGGAGGGGGCGAAAAAGCCGGTCGGCATCGCCGTGGAGCGGGCGGACGGCCAGATGGCCTCCTGCCACACCTTTATTCACGGCACCCCTGAGATGGCCGAGGCCGACCACTACTATGTCGAGCGGATCGTGAAGACCATCCTGTGGATGAAGGGCGGCTTCAAGGTCTATGTCAGCGGCGACGAGGGCGTCTGTGAGTACCTGAAGTCGGTCTATTGCGCCGGCGGCCAGCAGGAGTTTGACTGGGACTACATGGCCAACGTCTTCGAGCACCCCTTCGAGGTGGTTCTGGTGGACAAGATCCCTGAGGCCAAGGACGCCCCCAAGGCCATCGGCGGCCACTTGGGCGGCTGCCGGATCGGCTTTGACGCCGGCGGCTCCGACCGGAAGGTATCCGCCGTCATCGACGGCGAGACCGTCTACTCCGAGGAGGTGGTCTGGTTCCCCAAGACCAACTCCGACCCCGACTACCACTATGACGGTATTGTGGCCGCCCTGAAGTCCGCCGCCGAGCACATGCCCCGGGTAGACGCGGTGGGCGTCAGCTCCGCCGGGGTGTTCATCAACAACCGGACCATGAACGCCTCCCTGTTTTTGAAGGTCCCCAAGGAGATTTATGACGAGAAGGTCAAGGACATCTATATCCGGGCCATCCGTGACACCTTCGGCGACGTGCCCTACTGCGTCATCAACGACGGCGACGTGTCCGCCCTGGCCGGGGCCATGAGCCTGAACGACAACAGCGTGCTGGGCATCGCCATGGGCACCAGCGAGGCGGTGGGCTACGTGGACGAGGAGGGCCGGATCACCGGCTGGCTCAACGAGCTGGCCTTCGTCCCCGTGGACGCCCAGCCCGGCGCTATGCGGGACGAGTGGTCCGGCGACATCGGCTGCGGCGTGAAGTACTTCTCTCAGGACGGCGTCATCAAGCTGGCCCCCCGGGCGGGGATTGAGCTGGACGAGAGCGCCTCCCCCGCCGAGAAGCTGAAGGCCGTCCAGGCCCTGATGGCGGAGGACGACCCCCGGGCCGCCCAGGTCTATGAGTCCATTGGCGTCTACCTGGGCCACACCCTGGCCTACTACCACGAGCTCTACGGCTGCCGCCACGTGCTGCTGCTGGGCCGGGTGATGAGCGGCAAGGGCGGCGACCTGATCCTGGACACCGCCAAAAAGGTGCTGGCCGATGAGTATCCCGAGGTGAGCGGCAAGATGGTCCCCGAGCTGCCCGACGAGAAGTTCCGCCGGGTGGGCCAGTCCATGGCCGCCGCCAGCCTGCCGGAGATTGTGTAGGGGCGGGTACTACCCGCCTGGAGTAAGACACGCGACAATCCGTTTAGCGGTGGGCGGATGATATCCGCCCCTACGAAATAAGAAAAGAGGTCAAACGATGGACCGTCAAAAATTGTTGGACGCCCGGGACTGGGTCAAGGGCGAGCTGGAGCGCTCCGCCGCCTTCTGGCTGGAGCGAGGCATGGATCAGGAGCACGGCGGGGTGTACACCTGCCTGGACCGGAAGGGCGAGATTTACTCCACCGACAAGAGCGTGTGGATGCAGGGCCGGTGCGCCTGGATCTACGCCTTCCTGTGCCACAGCTACGGCGTGAGGCAGGAGTGGCTGGACGCCTCCAAAAGCTGCCTGGACTTCATGGAGGAGCACTGCTTCAACCACGCCAGCGGCGGCCGGATGTACTTCACCGTCACGGCGGAAGGGAAACCCCTGCGCCAGCGGCGGTATTACTTCTCCGAGGCCTTCTGCGCCATGGCCAACGCCGAGTATTACGGCGTCACCGGGGACAAGTCCCGGCTGGAGCGGGCCCGCCAGTGCTACGACCTGTACTGGGATCTGAGCCAGGGCAAGCCCGACCCGGTGGGCATGGGCCCCAAGACCATCGCCGAGACCCGGACGGGCCGGGCCTTCGGCACCCCCATGATTATTTTGAATGTCACCGGCGTGCTGCTGCGGACCGACCCGGAGCGGAGGGCCCTCTATGAGGAGCGGGCCCAGCAGTGCGTGGACGACATCTTCAAATATCACGTGAAGCCCGACCTGAAGTGTACCCTGGAGAACGTGGACGTGGACGGAACCCCCCGGCTGTACTACACCGAGGGCCGTGTGGTCAACCCCGGCCACGATATTGAGGGCGTCTGGTTCCTGCTGGAGCACGCCCAGCGTACCGGGGACAGGGAGCTGGTGAAAAAAGCCGCCCAGATGTTCGACTGGGCCATCGCCGCCGGCTGGGACAGCGAGTACGGCGGGCTGCTGTACTTCACCGACTGCCTGGGCAAGCCCCCCGAGGCCTATGAGCACGACATGAAGCTGTGGTGGCCCCATAACGAGATCCTCATCGCCTCCATGATGCTCTACCGGGACACCGGGGACGAGAAGTATCTGGACTGGTTCTACAAGACCCTGGACTACTGCAAGGCCCGCTTCGCCGACCCGGAGTATGGCGAGTGGTACGGCTACCTCCGCCGGGACGGCCTGCCCACGCAGCCCAGCACCAAGGGCAGCACCTTTAAGGGGCCCTTCCATATGCCCCGGAGCATGATCCTGGTGGACAAGCTGATCGGAGAGGTTTTAGGGGAATAAAAATACAGGGGCCGCCGGTTTCGGCGGCCCCTATGTGAGGATATCCGCCTGTCGGGCGGAACCGGAGGTGCGGTGTGGAGAAGAATATCCTGGCCCTGATGCTGCGAAAATACGACAGCTTTACCCGCTCTGAGCGGAAGATCGCCGACTATGTGCTGGAGCACCAGCAGGAGACCCAGTGCATCAGCATCACCGACCTGAGCGGGGAGTGCGGGGTGGCGGTGTCCACGATATCGCTGTTCTGCCGGAAGCTGAAGCTGGCCGGCTTCAACGATTTCAAGCTGGAGCTGGCCCGGGCGGCCCTGCCTGACGGGGCGAACGTGAGCCAGCTGGCGGGGGAGATCCTCCCGGAGGACTCGGCGGGGATGGTGATGGGCAAGGTGCTGCGGGCCATCCAGGATGAGCTGGGCAACGCCTACCATATGCTGTCCGACGCCGCCGTCACCCGGGCGGTGGACCTGCTCCAGAGGGCGGGACAGGTGCTCTGCCTGGGCCAGGGCAACCACGCCGTGGTGGCCCTGGCGGCCTGGGCGCAGTTCGCCGCCGCCAGCGCCAAATTCAAAACCATCCAGGATTCCCACATGCAGACGGTGGCGCTGTCCACGTTAAACAGGGAGGACGCGGTGCTGTATTTCTCATACTCCGGGGCCACCCACGAGGTGCTGGAGGCGGCGGAGCTGATCCGGACCCGGGGGGCCAAGCTGATCCTGGTCACCCGGTATCTCAACTCCCCGGCCAGCGCCTACGCCGACACCGTGCTACTGTGCGGCCCCAACGAGCAGCCCTTCCAGTTTGGCTCCTCGGCGGCGCTGGTGGCGCAGCTCTACGTGGTGGAGGTGCTGCTCAGCGAGTTTATCCGGCGGGACCCGGAGGCGGCGGAGCGCAACCGCCAGTCGGTGGGCAAGGCGCTGACCCAGAAGTGTGTGTAGGAGGGGGACATGGGCGGATTTTTTAACCCGGAGAAGGGCATCTGGGCCTTTCTCAGCTGGATGGTGGATATTTTTGGCCTGTCCCTCCTGTGGGCCGCCCTGTGTATGCCGGTGGTGACCATCGGCCCGGCCACGGCGGCGCTGTACTACACGGTGGTTAAGTGTGTGCGCAAGCAGGAAAACGGGGCCTTTGGCGTCTACCTGCGCTCCTTCCGGAGCAACCTGAAAACCGGCCTGAAAGCGACCCTGATCGCCCTGCCGCCGGCGGTAATCCTGGTGGCTGCCCATCTGGTCTCCCGCTGGTACGGCACCCGGGCGGGCGGGCTGCTCTATGTGATGTATGTGGCCCAGTACTTTGTCCTGTTTATCCCGGCGGGGGTGCTGTGCTGGCTGTTCCCCCTGCTGGGCCGGTTTGAGTACCAGGTAAGGGACCTGTTCCGCACCGCCTTCCAGCTCACGCTGGCCCACCTGCCCAGCACGGTGGCCGTGGTGGTGCTGACCGCCCAGGCCGCCGCGTTCTGCGCCGCCTTCTGGTGGCCGGTGCTGTTCATGCCGGCGGTTGTCACGCTGCTGGACTCCCTGTTCACAGAGCGGGTGTTCCGCAAATACGCCCCGGAATTGGAGGGGAAAGGGCCGGAGGACGCCGTGGAATGACGCCTTTGAATTCAAAACGGCGGCCATTCCCCCAAAAAAAGAGTTGTTTTTCGGTGGACGTATGTTATCATAGGCCGGCCGTGAGCGGTACAACAGGATTATTTCACAAACTGCCTGAAAGAGTACAAGATGGAGTTTCACCGGGCCATGGAAGTGGTGTGCGAGGAGTTTGAGGTGGTGTACAAGCCGTAAGGCGGTACCGACACATCTGCCTGGAGGGACAGCAAAGGGCAAGGCAAACCGTTGGCGGCCTGCCTTGCCCGTCCCGCCTGAGGCGCTGTTTTATGGAATCAGCTTGGGCACTTCCTGGGCCAGCATCCGGGCCAGCTGGCCGTGGCCCTTCCTGGTCAGGTGCATCCCGTCCACGGCGTTGAACTCGCAGTCCTTGGCGTCCAGGAAATGGGCGCCCACCAGCCGGGCGGATTTTTCCAGGTACCGGGGCAGCTCCCGGGATTTCTCCAGGCAGCCCCTGCCCATGGGGACGCCGCACTCGGCCCGCTCCATCTCCGGACGGATGGGGGGCGGGCAGACGATCAGGATATTGGGGCCGTGATCCCCCCAGCAGTCCACGCTCTGGGCCTTGCGGGCCAGCCGCTCCATGCCGATGGCGATGCAGGCGGCGTTGGCCCCCAGCCGCTCCTTGGTGTCGTTGGTGCCCAGCATGATAACCAGCAGGTCCACCACCTCGTGGCTTTTCAGCAGGGAGTAGAGCACGGTGAGGGCGTCCATGGTCTCGTGGAGGGGGTCGGGGAAGACGGTGGTGCGGCCGGACAGCCCCTCCTCGGTCACCAGATAGCCAGGGCCCAGGGCCTTTTGCAGCAAGCAGGTCCAGCGCTCGTCTTCGTTGAAGCGGATCCCGCCATCGGCGCAGTCGGCGGGGTCGGCGCAGTAGCCGTGGGTATTGGAGTCGCCAAGGCAGAGGACATGTTTTTTCACGGTTGCTCCCGTCCTTTCTAGTTTGGGATGATCTGGGAAATGCCCCGTATATTGTTAGATTATCAGAAAAAATTTGTTTGTCAAGGCAAATGATTTCGATTTTTCAGCGACAGATAAGTGCAAATTGCATAAAAAACGAAATTATTTTTGTTTATTTCACTAAAATTACCAATCTTTCGAAAATTTTTTCGATTATGATTGACAGATGCTTCCTATCCTTGTATAATTTACACAGCGAGCATAGGCTTGCGAAGTCATTTTTTTGTGATATTAAAGGAGGATACACAATGAAGATGAAGAAAATTCTTGCTGGCGCCGTGGCCGCTGCCATGGCTCTGTCGCTGGCCGCCTGTGGCGGCGGCGGTACGACCAGCGGCTCCGGCGCCGGAAGCTCTGGCGCCGCGAATTCCGGCGCCGCCAGCTCCGGCGGCTCCAGCAGCAGCACGAACGAGCCCGCCGGCAGCGACCTGACCGCCAGCCTGAAGCTGGCCACCTACCCCGTGGGAGATATGACCAACGAGGCCGTGGTCAAGGACCTGATCGCCGACTTCAACAAGGTGTACCCCAACGTGAAGATCGAGCCCATGTACCTGGACTATAGCAACGGCGACCAGACCGTCAACGGCATGATCGAGGGCAACGCCGCCCCCGACCTGATCTTCGAGGGCCCCGAGCGCCTGGTGGCCAACTGGGGCGCCAAGGGCCTGCTGGTGGATCTGAAGGATCTGCTGCCCGCCGGTACTTATGACGTGACCACCAGCTCCTGCACCAGCGCCGACGGCGCCATGTATGAGCTGCCCGTCTGCCAGACCGCCCACTGCATGGGCATCAACAAGGACCTCTTCACGGAGGCCGGCGCCATGCAGTACATCAACGAGGACACCCACACCTGGAAGTCCACCGCTGACTTCCTGAAGGCCATTGAGGCTGTCGCCGCGATCCATCCCCAGGTGGGCGTGGTCTTCTGCGGCGGCCAGGGCGGCGACCAGGGCAACCGGGCCCTCGTCACCAACATGTACGGCGGCCAGTACACCAACTCCGACTTCACCCGCTACACCGCCAACTGCGACGAGAACGTCAAGGCCCTCCAGGCCCTGGTGGACGTGAACGGTATCGAGTTCGACCCCGGCATCGTGGGCAGCGACGAGATCAACCTGTTCTGTAACGGCACCCTGGCCATGGCCACCTGCTGGAACGTGGGCGCCGCCAAGAGCGACACCCAGGGCGGCACCGCCAACTTCGAGATCTTCCCCGTGGCCTTCCCCACCGAGTCCGGTGACCCTGTCCTCCAGGGCGGCATCTGGGGCTTCGGCATCTTCGACAACGGCGACCAGGCCAAGATCGACGCCGCCAAGGCCTTCGTGAAGTTCATGACCGAGGACGAGGCTCAGTACTCCAAGCTCGTTGAGGCCACCGGCTACTGGGCTACCCGTGACGTGTCCGGCCTGTACGCGGGCAATGAGATCATGACCGAGTACGGCAAGCTGGTTCCCTTCATGGGCCCCTACTATCAGATCACCCTGGGCTGGCCCGAGGCCCGCACCGCTTGGTGGAACGCCCTGCAGCGCATCGGCGCCGGCGGCGACGTGAAGACCGAGCTGGACGCCTTCGCCGCTGAGGCCAACGCCGCGGCTGAGGCCGCCGAGGCCGCCTAAGGCTGACCGCAAAATTCTAATCCTTTAGAGTAATGCGCGTCCTCCCTGCGTGACCGCGCGGGGAGGGCGCGTTCTCTTAATTCCGAGCCAATCAAGAGAGGGGGATGTTGACCTTGGCCAAAGCAAATCAGCCAGCAATGAGCCGCGCGCTGGCCCGGCGGGAGACCATTTCCGGCTACCTGTTCCTGCTGCCCAGCCTGCTGTTCTTTCTTGTTTTTGTTGTCTACCCCATGATTATGTGTGTGTATACCAGCTTGACCAATGCCACCATGGCTGACGGCGGCGGGTCGTTAATCGGCCTGAAAAACTACGTGGATTTGTTCCAGGACGAGATCTTTTTGAAGTCGCTGGTGAACACGGTGATCATCGTGGTGGTCTCCGTGCCGACGGTGTGCGCGTTTTCCCTGTGGGTGAGCGCCCGCATCTATAATATGCGTGACTGGGCGTGCTCCGCGTTCCGGGTCATCTTCTATCTGCCGGTGGTCACCGGCTCCGTGGCCGTCACCGTGGTGTGGAAGTGGATCTACCACTACTACAACGGCGTGCTCAACTACGTGGGCACCAATACGGGCCTGTGGGAGAAGAATATCAACTGGCTGGGCGACCCCAAGTTCGCCCTGGGCTGTATCATCCTGATTTTGTTCACCACCTCCGTGGGCCAGCCCATCGTGCTGTATGTCTCCGCCCTGGGCAACGTGGACCAGAGCCTGGTGGAGGCCGCCCAGGTGGACGGAGCCACCGACCTCCAGGTCTTCTGGAAGATCAAGTGGCCCCAGATTATGCCCACCACCCTGTACATCCTGGTCATCACCACCATCAACAGCTTCCAGTGCTTCGCGCTGATCCAGCTACTCACCTCCGGCGGCCCAAACCACGCCACGGACACGGTGATGTACTACATCTATTACAGCGCCTTTACACTCTACAAATACGGCTATGCCAACGCCATGGGCGTGATCCTGGCCCTGTGCATCGCCGCTCTGTCCGCTGTCCAGTTCAAGCTGGCCAAGTCTAAATAAAGGAGGGAACGATATGAAATCAGGCGTGAAAAAGACATCACCCTATCAGATCATCACTTTGATCCTCATTGTCATTGTCGCCGCGGTCGTCTTTCTGTTCCCCCTGTACTGGATTGTGACCGGCGCCTTCAAAACGCCCGAGGCCGTCAACAGCGCTGTCCCCGAGTGGTGGCCCGGGGAGTGGACCATGCGGAATTTCCAGACCCTGTTTGACAAGCGCAGCGCCCCCCTGTGGGAGCTCCACGTCCCCCTGAGCGAGTGGTTCACCTCGGACAACACCCAGGTGGTGTTCTCCAGCGGGCCGGTGCTGCCCGCCGCCCTCCGCTGGCTGATCAACACCGTGTTCATGTCGGTGGCGGCTATGATCCTGACCTGCCTCACCGCCGCCCTGGCGGGGTACGCCCTGGCCAAGAAGCGCTTCGCCGGCCGGGCGGTCCTGTTCTCCCTCATCGTGGCGGCCATGGCCCTGCCCAAGCAGGTCATCCTGATCCCCCTGCTGCGGGAGATGTCTGTCCTCCACCTGGCGGATACCATCTGGTCGGTCATCTTCCCCATTGTGGGCTGGCCCTTCGGCGTCTTCCTGATGAAGCAGTTCGCGGAGGGCATACCGGGGGAGGTGCTGGAGGCCGCCCGCATCGACGGCGCCGGCGAGCTCAAGACCTTCACCACCATCGTGTTCCCCATGATTAAGCCCGGCGTGGGCGCCCTGGCCATCTTCACCTTCATCAACACCTGGAATGACTACTTCATGCAGCTGCTCATGCTACGGGGCACCAGCGTGCTGACCATGCCGCTGGGCATCTCCAAGATGATGGGTGAGTTCGGGCAGGACTACGGCCTGCTGATGGCGGGCGCTGCCCTGGCCTCTGTCCCCATTATCGTCGTCTTCCTGGTTTTCCAGAAGTACTTTACCAAGGGCATCACCATGGGCGCTGTAAAGGGGTAAGGACATGATTTACGCCAAAAACAGCGATGCTTTGTCCTACCGGGGGATCCACCCCAACCTGGATCTGGCCCTGGAGCGCATCACCCCGGAGTTTCTGGCCAGTGTGGGGGAGCAGCGTGTTGAGCTGAAGGGCGGCGACGTGTACGCCACCCGCTTCACCTACGAGACCGTCCCCGAGGAGGAGAGCTTCTTCGAGGCCCATGAGAAGTTCCTGGACATCCACATCATGGTGGCGGGCTCCGAGGGGGTGGAGGTCTCCCCGCCCGGGGCGCTGACCGAGTTCGACCGGGTGGAGGCCAACGATTTTTACGCCTACCGGGGCCCCGCCCACTACAGGCTGGCCCTGTCGCCGGGGGATTTCCTGGTGGTTTTCCCCAACGACGCCCACCGGATCAAGATGGCCCTGGACAGGCCGGAGACGGTGTCCAAGGTGGTCTTCAAGGTGAGGATCAAGGACGATTAAGGAGTGAGACAATGAAAGATCTTTCCAAATATGAGGGGATTTTCCCCGCGTTTTACGCCTGCTACAACAAGGAGGGCCAGGTGGATGCCCAGGCCGCCCGGGCCCTGGCCAAATACCTGCTGGACAAGGGCGTTAAGGGCCTGTATGTGGGCGGTTCCTCCGGCGAGTGCATCTACCAGAGCGTGGCCGAGCGGAAGGCCACCCTGGAGGCCGTGATGGCCGAGGTGGGCGGCAAGCTGACCATCATCGCCCACGTGGCCTGCAACAACACCGCCGACAGCCGGGAGCTGGCCGCCCATGCGGAGAGCCTGGGGGTGGACGCCATCGCCGCCATCCCGCCCATCTACTTCCATCTCCCCCCCAAGGGGATCGCCAAGTACTGGAACGACATCTCCGCCGCCGCCCCCAACACCGATTTCATCATCTACAACATCCCCCAGCTGGCCGGGGTGGCCCTCACGGCGCCCCTGCTCCAGGAGATGCTGAAGAACCCCCGGGTCATCGGCGTGAAGAACTCCTCTATGCCCGTCCAGGACATCCAGATGTGGCGGGACGAGGGGGCGCTGGCCTTCAACGGCCCGGACGAGCAGCTGCTGTCCGGCCTAGCGGCCGGGGCGGCGGGCGGCATCGGCGGCACCTACGCCGCCATGCCTGAGCTGTATCTGGAAATTTTCCGCTGCTTCCAGGCCGGCGAGCTGGCCAAGGGCCGGGAGGTCCAGAACGAGTGTTGCCGCATCATCTACAAGATGTGCTCCACCCAGGGCAATATGTACGCCGTCATCAAGGAGATCCTCCGTCTCCAGGGCGGGCCGGACATCGGGAGCGTCCGGGCGCCCCTGCTGGAGCTGGTTGACAGCGACCAGCCCATCATTCTGGAGGCCCATGAGATGATCAAGGCCGCCATCGCCAAGTACTGCTGAGGCAGGGAAAGAAATTTTCGTCATTCCGGAGCGGCCCGCCGCTCCGGAATGACGTTTTCTTGCCAAAAGGGGGATGATCTGTTATAATACAGCGTATCAAATCAAAGGAGGAGTTAGGGTGGAACAGACAGATCTTTGGCGGGCGTCCCACCGGCTGACCGCTGTGGCGGGCCATTTCGGCAGCGGAAAGACGGAATTCGCCGTCAACCTGGCCCTTTCCCTGGCGGCGGACGGGCTGCCGGCCACGCTGGCCGACCTGGACGTGGTAGACCCCTATTTCCGTTCCCGGGAGCGGGCGGATCTGCTGGAACAGGCGGGCGTCCAGCTCATTACCACCTCCCAGGCCTGTATGGACGCCGACGTGCCCTCCCTCCCCCCGGAGGTCATGTCCCTCTTTGACAGTGGAGGCCGGTACGGCGTGCTGGACATCGGGGGGGACCCCTCTGGCGCCCGGGTGCTGGCGCGCTACCGCCGGCGGCTCCAGCAGTCGGGGGGACGGCTGCTGTGCGTGGTCAACGCCAACCGCCCCCTCACCGACACCCCGGACAAGGCCCTGGACTATCTGGAGCAGATCCGGGACACCGCCGGCCTGCCCATCGACGGCCTGGTGAACAACACCCACCTGTGCCACCTCACCCAGCGAGAGGACATCCTGGCCGGCGCCCGGCTGGCGGAGGAGGTATCCCGCCGCTCCGGCGTCCCGGTTCTGTGCCACGCTGTCCCGGCGGCGCTGGCCCATGGCCTGCCCGGCCTGGGCGCCCCGGTCTTCCCCATGGAGCTGTATATGAAAAAACCTTGGGAGTAGGTGAGAATTCCGCGATCTGCTGTAGGACGGCAGACCGCGGTTTTTTTCTGGATTTCTCCAGTCCCTCCCTTATTTTGTGAGGAATCCCGTCCAGATCGGGAACAGCCGCCCCCCTGTTTCTGGAAGAAAAAACCCTTGCATCTCCCAGGAAACCCATGTATAATACGGCACAGAGCGGGCGGCGGGCCCGCCTGCTCCAAATTGCGTTGCATCCCATAAGGGAGCGACAGCAGGAGGTAATTGAATATGAAAAACCGAAAGCTCGACACCCGCTGGCTGGCCCTGATGGCCCTGTTTGTGGCGCTGACCCTGTTTTTGAATCTGACGCCCATCGGCCTGATCCCCCTTCCGGTCATCAAGGGCACCACCCTCCACATCCCGGTCATCATCGGGGCCATTATCCTGGGCCCCAAGGCGGGGGGGATGCTGGGGGGCGTGTTCGGCCTGTGCTCCATCTGGAACAACACCATGAGCCCGGCGCTGCTGTCCTTCGCCTTCTCTCCCTATATCGCCGCCCAAGAGCTGGGGGCGGTTGGGGCGGTCAAATCCCTGTGGATTGTGATGGGCTGCCGTATTATGATCGGCGTGGTGGCCGGATGGCTGTGGATTGGCCTGAAGAAGCTGAAGATCAGGGGCCGCCCGGTCCATGACTTTGCCGCCCTGCCTGTTACGGCGGCGGCGGGGGCCATGACCAACACCCTGCTGGTCATGGGCAGCATCTATCTCCTCATGCGTCCGGAATACGCCGCCGCCAAGGGCGTGGCCATGGACGCGGTGCTGGGCCTGGTCCAGATCACCATCGCCACCTCCGGCGTGTCGGAGATGATCAGCGCCATCGTGGTGGTCACCGCCGTGTGCAAGGCCCTGATGGCCACCCCCTTCTACCGGGAGATGGCCGCCAGCCGGGGGAGAAAATAGGAATTTAGAAGCTGTACCAATCGCCTCAGCCCAGATCTTCACGGCTAAAATTACCTGTGGCTGCGTGAAAAAATCTTGAAATCCACCCAGGATTCCCGCGCTTTTTTGCCTTGTCACCGGCAATTTTAGCTCGTGTATCTCTATACTTCGGCGAATGGTACAGCTTCTTAATCTCAACGAAAGAGACAGGTGAGTGTTATGCTTCTCGCCATCGACATTGGCAACACCAATATCGTCATCGGCGGCATCCAAGACAGCCAGATCCTCTTTGAGGCCCGGATCGCCACCGACCACATCAAGACCTCCGACCAGTACGGGGTGGAGATCAAGAACATCCTCTCCCTGTTCGACGTGAGGCCGGAGGAGATCCAGGACTGCATCATCTCCTCGGTGGTGCCGCCGGTATTCAACTCGGTGTGTACCGGGCTGGTGAAGATCATCCATAAGGAGCCCATGGTGGTGGGGCCGGGGATCAAAACCGGCCTGAACATCCAGATGGACACCCCCTCCCAGGTAGGCAGCGACCGGATTGTCATCGCCGTGGCCGCCCTGGCGGAGTTTGAGCCGCCCCTGATTTTGCTGGACCTGGGCACCGCCACCACCATCGAGGTGGTGGGTAAGGGCAGCACCTACCTGGGCGGCTGCATCATCCCCGGGGTGCGGGTGTCGCTGGAGGCCCTCACCTCCCGCACCGCCCAGCTGCCCGGCATCCGGCTGGACACCCCCCGGCGGGTGGTGGGCAAGAACACCGTGGACTGCATGCGCAGCGGCATCATGCACGGCACCGCCGCCATGCTGGACGGCATGCTGGACCGGGTGGAGGAGGAGCTGGGCTACTCCACCACCGTCATCGCCACCGGGGGGATGGCCCAGTTTATCGTCCCGCTGTGCCGGCGGGAGATCCAGGTGGACCGGGACCTGCTCCTGAAGGGGCTGAACGTCCTGTATCTGAAAAACATGGCGGAGCGGGAGAGATAATCAAAAGAGCTCGGGTCATAGGACCCGGGCTTTTTTAAAATTTTTTCCAAAAATCTGCAACCAAAGGGCGGAAATTGCACTCTATATAGATGAGGGGATGGTGAAGGCATGACCGACGGCGGGCTGGTGGAGCTGATCTGGAACCGGGAGGACGGGGCGCTGGCCGCCCTTCAGCGGGCGTACGGCCCCTGGTGCCGGGCCATCTCAGAGCGTATCCTCACCGACCCCCGGGACGTGGAGGAGTGCGTAAGCGACTGCTGGCTGGCGGTGTGGCGGGCCATCCCGCCGGCCCGGCCGGAGCATTTCAAGGGCTGGCTGGGGGCGGTGGTGCGCAACCAGGCGCTGGCCATGGCCCGCCGGAGCGGCCGGCAGGTGCCCCTTGTGGACGAGGCGGCCCTGGAGCTGGCCGACGCCCTGCCCGCGCCCGGCGGCCCGGAGGAGGAGTTGCAGGCGGCGGAGCTGGGCCGGGCCATCTCCGAGTTCCTGCGGGGGGAGAAACGGGAGGTACGGGCCGCCTTCCTCCGCCGGTACTGGTACGCCGAGGGGGTGGAGCAGGTGGCCGTCCGGATGGGGTGGTCGGTGCCCAAGACCAAGAGCGTGCTATCCCGGGTGAAAAACAGGCTGAGGGTTTACTTAGAAAAGGAGGGGTATTTATGACACGGCGGGATTGGGCAATGGAGGTGATAGGCCGGGTGGACCCGGCGCTGATTGAGGAGGCGGATCGTGTCCGGGTCTCATCCCCGTGGCGGAGGATGAGGGCTTGCGTTCTGGCGGCGGCCTGTATTGGGCTGCTCTCGGTCAGCGTCGTGATGGCTGTCAATCTGATTGCGGGCGGTTATAAGAGCGTGAAGTATATAGAAGACGGCTTTCTTCATCTTGGAGGGGAAGCGTACCAGTACTACAGCGACCTGTATTACCTGGAGGGTGGACAGCCGGCTTTCCTGCCGCTGGATCAGCTGACAGAGGAGGCGAAGGCCCTCGCCGTGGAGGGGGAGGCCGGCGGCCGGAATAAATCCTTTTCTTCCTGGCAGAGAGCAGAGGAGTTTTATAACATCACCTTCCACGACCTCCACAACAACACCATCTTTGATCAGCTGCCCCCGAGCAATCATTCCATGACCTCCACCTATGTGAGCTCCAGCCCGGAGGGGATCACGTCGGTCTGGTTCAGCGAGCATTGGTACAGGGTGCGGGGTGTCCCCGGCCTGAATCTGAGCATTGAGGCCTATGTGTTGACTGAGCTGATGGACATGGAGGGAATGGATCTGACATCAGGGGGATGTCCCCCCAGCGGCTCGGAATATTCCACTGAGGAGTACTACGGCAAAAATATCAGCGCTTTCATCGCTCACGTGAAGGAGCCGCCCAGAAATGATTCGTCGCCAACGGAATACTACAGCGCCCACTTTATCTTGAACGGGGTCCAATATAAGGTGATAACCTCCTGTGAGGAGGATATCCAGCAGGCCAGGGAGCTGCTGATTGAAATCATAGATGGGTTTTAGGACGAAAAACATTAATTTTTAGGAGGAAACGATTATGTTGAAGAAAATGGTAAGTTTAGCGTTAGCGGCCGCGATGGCGAGTACGATGCTCCTTTCCGTGGGGGCGGCTGAAATCATGCCGCTGGCCGGATCGGAGTGTCCGAATTGTGGATATGAGGGATACGGCTATCAGTACCGGTATGGCAACTGGAATTTGGTTGATCCTGTCAGGTGCGGGCATGGAGCCGGAAGCTTGATCCAGGATTCGGTGGAAGTGCGAGATCAGGAGCGGCGAATGGGGTGCGTCAACCATTCGTGCAATTTTACAGCCGAGAATTGGAAAGTTATCAAAACGGAGAAGCGGGTTTACTGTAACTATTTGAACAAGTACTACTATTTGTAATCAAGGCTGCGGTGGGATAAATCTTGGGCATTACTTGACAAACCCGAAAATTTTGCATATACTACCACCAGGAACAAGCTGTGATGGGAGCGAGTACACAGTTTCAGCGGGTACAGAGAGGCGCCGGCCGGTGTGAGGCGTCCCTGCGGGCTGGGGAAGGTGGTCCCGGAGCTCCGCCTCTGAATCGTGTGAGTAGGGGGCGGCGGGCCCTCCCGTTATAGAGGCGGTGAAGCGCCCCCGCTGGGGGAATTCAGGTGGTACCGCGGTTTTTGGATCGCCCTGAGCTGTGCTCAGGGCGTTTTTTTCAGCCGTGGAAAGGAGTGGGATATGGCGGAGTATATGACGGCCCGGACGGACTACACCTTTGAGGAGCTGGTGGACCTGAAGCGGGTGGCCGGCAGGACCATGGACCGGGCCCGGGTGACCCTCCACCGGGGGGTGATTTTGCTGCTGGCGGCGGCCTGCCCGGTGCTGGGCGTGCTGGTGCTGGCGGGCCCCCGGCCCGACTGCGCCGTGGCGGGGGTGTACTTCCTGCTGGGGGCGGTGATGCTGGTAGCTTTCTGGAAGTACTACCGGCTGGTGGCCGCCCGGATGGAGCGGAAAACCCGGAAAAAGCGGAGCCCCGACCACTTTGTCTTCGGGGAGTACGGGGTGGACATCACCCGGGGGGAGGAGAAGGCCCGCTGCCCCTACAGCGACTGCGCCCGCCTGCTGGAGACCGGGCTGTGCTTCTACCTCTTTCACCAGGGGGGCAAGGGCCTGACCATCAGCAAGGCCAACATCCAGGGGGGCTCCCCAGACGAGCTGCGGGCCTGGCTGGAGGGGAAATGCCAGCTCCAGGCCCAGTGGATGGGCGGCCGGAACTAGACGATAAGACGTAAATTTTTCAGATAGGAGCGAATTTTCTATGGGTATTGAACTGCCAAAGGTCTACGAGCCCCAGGAGGCCGAGGGCCGAATCTATGAGAGGTGGGAGAAGTCCGGGTGTTTCCGGGGCGTCCGGGACCCCAAGAAGAAGCCCTTTACCATCGTGATGCCTCCCCCCAACGTGACGGGCCAGCTCCACATGGGCCATGCCATGGACTGCACCCTCCAGGACATTTTGATCCGTTTTAAGCGGATGCAGGGCCACGCCGCCCTGTGGGTGCCCGGCGCCGACCACGCCGGCATCGCCACCCAGATCAAGGTGGAGGAGGATCTGCGGAAGAACGAGGGCCTCTCCCGCCACGACCTGGGCCGGGAGAAGTTCCTGGAGCGGGTCTGGGACTGGAAGGAGCGCTTTGGCGGCCGCATCGTGGCCCAGCAGAAGAAAATGGGCTCCTCCTGCGACTGGGAGCGGGCCCGGTTCACCATGGACGACGGCCTGTCCAAGGCGGTCCGCCATGTGTTCGTGTCCCTATACAACAAGGGGCTGATTTATAAGGGCTCCCGCATCGTCAACTGGTGCCCCCACTGTATCACCGCCCTGTCCGACGCGGAGGTGGAGTATAAGGATAAGCCCGGCCATCTCTGGCACATCAAGTACCCCATCAAGGGGGAGGAGGGCCGGTACTGCGTGGTGGCCACCACCCGGCCTGAGACCATGCTGGGCGACTCCGGCGTGGCGGTCAACCCCAATGACGGGCGGTACCGGGACCTGGTGGGCAAGAGCTGTATTCTGCCCCTGATGGACCGGGAGATCCCCATTGTGGCCGACGAGTATGTGGACCTGGAGTTCGGCACCGGCTGCGTGAAGATGACCCCCGCCCACGACCCCAACGACTTTGAGGTGGGCCTGCGCCACAACCTGGAGTCCATCCGGGTGCTGGACGACAAGGGCGTTGTCAACGAGAAGGGCGGCAAGTACCAGGGCCTGGACCGGTACGAGGCCCGGAAAGCCGTCCTGGCCGACCTGGAGGCCCTGGGCCTGCTGGAAAAGACGGAGGATCACGCCCACAACGTGGGCACCTGCTACCGCTGCGGCACCGATGTGGAGCCCATCATCTCCGCCCAGTGGTTTGTGAGGATGGAGCCTCTGGCCCGGGAGGCCCTGCGGGTGGTGAACGAGGGGGAGACCAAGTTCGTCCCTGACCGTTTCGCCAAGACCTACACCAACTGGATGGAGAACGTCCACGACTGGTGCGTCTCCCGCCAGCTGTGGTGGGGCCACCAGATCCCCGTGTGGTACTGCGCGGACTGCGGCAAAATGACCGTGTCTGAGACCGACCCCGACCAGTGCGAGCACTGCCGCTCCCGGAACATCCAGCGGGACCCGGACGTGCTGGACACCTGGTTCTCCTCCGCCCTGTGGCCCTTCTCTACTCTGGGCTGGCCGGAAAACACGGAGGACTTCCAATATTTCTACCCCACTGACGTGCTGGTCACCGGCTACGACATCATCTTCTTCTGGGTGGCCCGGATGATCTTCTCCGCCTGCGAGCACACCGGGAAGCCCCCCTTCCACACCGTGTTTATCCACGGGCTGGTCCGGGACGACAAGGGCCGGAAGATGTCCAAGAGCCTGGGCAACGGCATCGACCCCCTGGAGATCGCCGACAAGTACGGCGCCGACGCCCTGCGCTTCAACCTGGTTACCGGCAACAGCCCGGGCAACGACATGCGCTTCTACACCGAGCGGTGCGAGGCCATGCGGAACTTCGCCAACAAAATCTGGAACGCCAGCCGCTTCCTGATGATGAACCTGACCATCGACAAATGCGCCCTGCCGGAGAAGCTGGAGCTGGAGGACAAGTGGATCCTCTCCAAGCTGAACCGGGTGATCTCCGAGATCACCGAGAACATGGACCGCTACGAGCTGGGCGTGGCCGCGCAGAAGATCTACGACTTCATCTGGGACGACTACTGTGACTGGTATATCGAGCTGACCAAGACCCGCCTCCAGGGGGAGGACGGGGACAGCAAGGTCCGGGCCCAGCAGGTGCTGTGCTATGTCCTGACCCAGATGCTCAAGCTGCTGCACCCCTTCATGCCCTTCATCACCGAGGAGATCTGGCAGGCCCTGCCCCACGGGGACGAGGTGGCGGACAACAGCTTCCTGATGCTCCAGTCCTGGCCTGTGGCGGCTGAGGAGCTGAACTTCCCCAACGAGGAGAAGGCCATGGAGCTGATTATGGACGCCATCCGGGCCGTCCGCGTCCGGCGCAGCGAGATGAACGTGCCCCCCTCCAAGAAAGCCCGCCTCACCGTGGCCACCGGGGAGACGGAGACGTTCACCCTGGGCGTGCCCTTCCTGAAAAAGCTGGCCTACGCCAGCGAGGTGGAGATCGTCCCCGCCGGACAGGCCCCCGAGGCCCCCGGCCAGGTGACGGTGGTGACCCACGCCGCCCAGATTTCCATGCCCCTGGCCGAGCTGGTGGACCTGGAGAAGGAGAAGCAGCGGGTGGAGAAGGAGCTGAAAAAGCAGTCCGCCGAGCTGGACAAGCTGAACGCCAAGCTGAACAACCCCGGCTTTGTGAACAAGGCCCCCGCCCAGGTGGTGGAGGCCGAGAAGGAGCGGGCCGCCCAGCTCACCCAGCTGGTGGCCAAGCTGGAGGAGCAGCTGAAAACCATGTAACCCTTTTTCCCCGGGGCAAATTTTTTGTTCCGGGGAAAATTTTCTCTTGACCTTGCCGTAACGTCATGGCTTATACTGCCCACAGAAGGAGGGAAAACCATGGAATACACCATCCGCCAGCTGGCGGACCTGTCCGGGGTGTCTGTCCGCGCCCTGCGCTGGTATGACCGGCTGGGGCTGTTGTGCCCGGGACGGCGGGACAACGGCTACCGGGTCTATGGCGGCGAAGAGGTGGACCGCCTCCAGCAGATTTTGTTTTACCGGGCCCTGGGGGTGGAGCTGGCCCAGATCAAGACCATATTGGACGACCCCTCCTTCCGGCCCCTGGCGGCCCTGCGGGGCCACCTGCTGGCCCTGGAGGAGGAAAAGGAGCGGATCCAGCGGCTGATCGACAGTGTGAGAAAGACCATCAGAACACAAGAAAGGGATGAGATCATGTCAGACAAGGAGAAATTTGAGGCGTTCAAGCGCCAGATCATCGAGGAGAACGAGAAAACCTACGGCGAGGAGGCCCGTGTCAAGTACGGGGACAAGGAGGTAGACGGGATGTACGCCCGGATTCAGGGCGTCACCCAGGAGCAGTACGCCCAGTGGGAGCGCCTGGGGGAGGAGATCCTGGAAAGACTGTCCGCCGCCGTGGACGCCGGGGCCGACCCGGCGGGGGAGGCCGGGGCGGAGATCGCCCGGCTCCACCACCGCTGGCTCAACGCCACCGGCAATTCCTATGACGCCCAGCGCCACCGGGGGGTGGCGGAGCTGTACGTCCAGGACGAGCGGTTCACCGCCTACTATGACCGGGAGCGTCCGGGCTGCGCCCGGTTCCTGCGGGACGCGGTGATGGCCTGGATCAAATAAAAGGATGGGGAGCGGGCCGGGGCCCGCTCCCGCTTTTTCCAACCGGGTATTGACACGGCCCCCCGCTGACCGTACAATAAAAGCAACTTAATTTCTGGGGGAATTGGCATGAAACATATCACTTTGGGCTCAACCGGCATCACCATCGAGAAGAACGGCTTCGGCTGTCTGCCCATCCAGCGGATCACCAAGGAGGAGGCCGCCAGGCTGCTGCGCAAGGCGGTGGACGGGGGGATGAACTACTTCGACACCGCCCGGGCCTACACCGACAGCGAGGAGAAGATGGGCTATGCCTTCCAGGGCATCCGGGACAAATTAATCATCGCCACCAAGACCATGGCCACCGGGGCGGAGGGGATGTGGAGCGACCTGGAGGCCAGCCTGAAGGCGCTGGGCACCGACTACATCGACGTCTACCAGTTCCACAACCCGGCCTTCTGCCCCGTCCCCGGCGGGGAGGACGGCCTGTATGACGCCGCCCTGGAGGCCAAAAAACAGGGGAAAATCCGCCACATCGCCATCACAAACCACCGGCTGAAGGTGGCCCATGAGGCCATCGACTCCGGCCTGTACGCCCTGCTCCAGTTCCCGTTCAGCTACCTGTCCGGGCCCAAGGAACAGGAGCTGGTGGACAAGTGCCGGGAGAAGGGCATGGGCTTTGTGGCCATGAAGGGGATGGCCGGCGGCCTGATCCGGGACGGCCTTACCGCCGCCGCCTGGATGGCCCGGCAGGAGGACGTGGTGCCCATCTGGGGCGTCCAGCACGAGTGGGAGCTGGACCAGTTCCTGTCCGCCGTGAGAGAGACCCCGGAACTCACCCCCCAGCGCCAGGAGGAGATCGACAGGGACCGGGCGGAGCTGTGCGGGGACTTCTGCCGCTCCTGCGGGTACTGTATGCCCTGCCCGGTGGGCATCCAGATCAACCAGTGCGCCCGGATGTCCCTGCTGCTGCGGCGGATGCCGGCGGAGCAGTACCTCACGGAACAGTGGCAGGGGGAGATGAAGAAGATCGAGAAGTGCCTGCACTGCAACCAGTGCCGCTTTATGTGCCCCTACGGGCTGGACACCCCCCGCCTGCTCCAGGACAACTATAAGGACTACTGGGCCTTTTTGGAGAAACGTGATGGAGGTTCGTGAGGGCTGGAGAAACAGATGAGGTTGTGGCATGGAAAAGGACATCAAAAATGTCGGGCTGCGGGTCAATCTGGAGCTATACAAGAAAGTAAAGCATATTGCGGAATATGAGGGCCGTACCATCAACGGTCAGGCCCTGTACCTGTTCCAGAAGTGTATCCGGGAATTCGAGAAGGAGAACGGTCCTATTGATCTGACAGAGGGGAACGGCTCCTTGTGATGGGAGAATCTGTGTAGGGGCGCATATAATGCGCCCGCGGGCGGCTAATAGCCGCCCCTACAGGGCCGTTCAAACAACGGACCAAAATTATAAGCCGTAAATAAGCACTAACTTTGGATTTGGATTTATGGCACAGGGTATGCTTTGCTTACCAAGAATATTAGGAGGCGGGCATATGGCTGACAAAACCCATTTAGGTATCCGGATGGATCGTGAGCTCCACGATAAAATACAATATGTGTCGGGGGCGGAGGGCCGCTCTATGAGCGGCCAGATCCTCTATTTGATTCAAAAGTGCGTGCGTGACTACGAAAAAGAGAACGGCACTATTGATCTGACAGAAGAGTGAATCCAAGTTTTTTCCATACTAGAATTAAGTTAAAATCAAGATAACTGGGTGAGAATCGGGTTACCATAATCCAAAAGCGATTTGGATGGTGGTAATATGAAACGTGATAAGCATCTGGGAATTACGATCAGCGGTGAAATGCACAGAAGGCTGGTCTATATTTCGGAGTATGAAGGCCGGTCAATGAGTGGACAGATTCTCCACTTAATCCAGAGTTGTATCCGCTCGTTTGAGAAAGAGCACGGCCCCATCCCCGAGGAAGATCTGAAATGAGCGCCGGGACGGCGCTGCTGGACCTGCTCTTTCCGCCCAAATGCCCCTTCTGCCACAGAGTGCTGGAGCGCCCCCGAGACCCGCTGTGCCCCGCCTGCCAGGAGATCCTGCCCTGGCTGGAGGGAAAAGCGGGGGAGCGGGCCATTGAGTTCGCGGACGGCTGCTACTCCCCGCTGGCCTACCGGGACGGGGTGGTGGACGCCATCCACCGGTACAAATTTGAGCGGACGCGGGCCTACTGTGTCCCCCTGGGGACGCTGATGGCCCAGTGCCTCCGGGACCGGCTGCCGGATGGGGCGGATCGGATCACCTGGGCGCCCCTGTCAAAAAAGCGCCTGCGGCAGCGGGGCTTTGACCAGGCGGGGCTGCTGGCCCGGGTGGTGGGGGAGGGGCTGTCCATCCCCGTTGTCCCCGCGCTGGAAAAGGCCCGCCACACCCAGCCCCAGTCCGGCCTGGAGGAGGATGCCGCCCGCCGGGCCAACGCCCTGGGGGCTTACCGCCTTCTGCCCGGCGGGGACATGGCGGGGAAGCGGGTGGTGCTGGTGGATGACATTGTCACGTCCGGCTCCACCCTGGCTGAGTGCGCCCGCCTGCTCCGGGAGGGCGGGGCGGCGGCGGTGTTCTGCCTCACCCTGGCCCAGGCCAGGGGGGACAGATGAGAACCGGTGTTCCAGTCTGGAAAGCCGGTTCGGGACCGGAACCCTTGCTAGGGAGAAAAAACGGAAAATTGTCGGAAAAAACATTGAAAAGCGGCGGCAGTCCGGCTATAATAAGGATTGGACTGTTAGTCGTGGCGGGAAACTTGGAAATGTGACCAACCACGGAGGAAAAACCGCCGGCCGGAATGTGAATCTTGCGCGAACCGGCCCAGGGCCCCGCTGGGCCGGCGGGTATAAAATGAAGATTAAGGTGGAACGATCATGGGTTTTTTTAGCAAGGATATCGGCATCGACCTGGGCACAGCCTCGGTTCTGGTATATATCAAGGGCAAGGGGGTCGTCCTGCGGGAGCCCTCTGTGGTTGCCATGGACAAAAACACCGGCAAGCTGCTGAAGGTGGGCACCGACGCCCAGGCCATGCTGGGCCGCACCCCGGGGAACATCGTGGCCATGCGCCCCCTGCGGGAGGGCGTGATCTCCGACTATGACATGACCGAGCGGATGCTCAAGGAGTTTATCAAGAAGGTCACCACCTTCTCCCTGTTCAAGCCCCGCCTGCTGATCTGCGTGCCCTCCGGCATCACCGAGGTAGAGGAGCGCGCCGTGGTGGACGCGGGCATCCAGGCCGGCGCCCGTCGGGCCTACCTGATTGAGGAGCCGGTGGCCGCCGCCATCGGCGCTGGCATCGACATCACCAAGCCCGACGGCCATATGGTGGTGGACATCGGCGGCGGCACCGCCGACATCGCCGTCATCTCCCTGGGCGGCGTAGTGGAGTCGGCCTCCATCAAGATCGCCGGCGACAAGTTTGACGAGGCGGTCGTCAAGTATATCCGCCGGAAGCACAACGTGCTCATCGGCGACCGCACCGCCGAGGAGCTGAAAATGACCATCGGCTGCGTCTTCCCCCGGCCGGAGGAGGTCACCATGGAGATCAAGGGCCGCTGTCTCATGACCGGCCTGCCCCGGGTGTTTACCGTCTCCTCCAGCGAGATGATCGAGGCCTTCGAGGAGGTCTCAAGCCGTATCCTGGAGGCCATCCACGGCGTGCTGGAGCGCACCCCGCCGGAGCTGGTGGCGGACATCTCCACCAACGGCATTGTCATGACCGGCGGCGGCTCGCTGCTGTGGGGCTTTGACAAGCTGGTGGAGTCCCATACGGGCATTGAGACCCATGTGGCGGACGACGCCATCTCCTGCGTGGCCTACGGCACCGGCAACAGCCTGGACAGCCTGGACCAGATGCAGGACGGCACCATGAACCTGTCCCGCCGCAAGCAGATGAACTATTAGAACCTGTATTCATAACCGGGGATGCTGGATCAGCGAGGGATTTCCTTGTCAGGCAAGGAAATTTTTCCCGGGAATCCTGACGGATTTCAAGAGAAATTGACGAAGTCCTGGCAGGGAAAGACCCGCTCAGACAGCGGTCAGCGGTTGTGAATACAGATTCTCAAACACGGAAGGAAACAGCCGGCCTCTGGCCGGCTGTTTCCCTGATGGATCGGGAGGGATTGCTTGTGGAGGATTTTCAGGAGCTTTTGAATCTGATCGCCCCGGCCCTGGGCCTGAAGGAGCTCACGGTGGGCTCCCTGATGCGGGTGTGCTGGGTGGTGCTGGTAGGGGTGGTGGCCATCCGCCTGCTGACGCGGCTGGTGGACCGGCTGCTGGACGGCTCCAAGTCCCTGGCGGATGTGCGGGTCTACATCCGCTCCTCCGTACATGTGTTCCTCTGGTTCCTGCTGGCCCTGATGCTGGCGGGCACCCTGGGCATTGAGGTCACCTCCATCATCGCCATGCTCAGCGTGGCGGGGCTGGCGGTGTCGCTGGCCCTGCAAAATACCCTGTCCAACCTGGCCGGGGGGCTGATGATCCTGGTGACAAAGCCCTTTGCCCTGGGGGACTACGTGGAGATCGACGGGGGCGGGACCAGCGGGGTGGTGGCGGAGATCGGCCTGGCCTACACCAAGCTCACCACCTACGACGGCAAGCGGGTCTCCATCCCCAATAGCCAGGTGTCCGCCGCCAAGATCACCAATTACACCAACGAGGGCGGCCGCCGGGTGGACGTGGTGTTCTCCGCCTCCTACGACGCCCCCACTCAGCGGGTGAAGGACGCCATTCTGGAGGTGGCGGACAGCCTCCCCGCCGTCCGCCGGGAACCGGCCCCGGTGGTGTGGATCACCAAATACGGCGCCAGCTCCATCGACTACGTGGTCCGGGTCTGGACCTCCACCGAGGCGTACTGGGATGTGTACAACGCCCTGATGGAGGGGGTCCGGGAGTCCTTCGCCCGCCACGGGGTGGAGATGACCTACAACCATCTCAACGTCCATATTGCGGAGAGGTAGCCGGCTCAGGCCAGCCGGGCCCCCGGGCCCCGGGGCGTTCAGGGCATGGCCAGCCCGTGGAGGAAGCCGTCCAGCCTGGGGGAGAGAACCTCCCCGCCGATGACGGTGCTTTTGTGCAGCAGCAGATTGACCTGCACCCCGCTCTCTCCAGTGGGGTAGTTGAGGATCTCATAGGTATACCGCTTCACCCGCTTGCCGGCGTACTTGCCCAGGTCAAAGCCCTGTTCCCCCTGAAGGGACAGGTACTGGTCATAGCTCTCGTCCATCCGCTCCGGAATCAACAGCTCCTGGGAAGCCAGGGGTTCCTCCGCCACCTGCCAGCCGTAGGCGGACAGGTAATCCACCCGGTCCTGGTTGGACTTGACCCCCTTGGGGCTGGGCAGCGTGGAGGCGGACACCTCCCGGGTGAGGCTTTGGCCGAGATTCAGGGCCAGGGCGCAGCAGCACACCAGGGCGGCGGCCGCCACCCCCAGGGCCAGCTTGCGCTTGGGCATCTTCGCGGTTACAATCAACACAGCATATCGCTCCTTCCGCCTGGCTGTTCTCCCTTCAAGATATGCGGGCGGGGGAGGGGATATGCGCTTGTAAGGGAGGGTTGGCCCCATGTCACTGGAGCGCCTGGATAAACTCCTCTCCTCCACCGGCCGGTGGAGCCGGAGGGAGGTCAAGGACCTGGTCCGCCAGGGCCGGGTATTGGCGGACGGCCTCCCCGCCGCCCGGCCGGAAGACAAATACGACCCCGCTACCGCTGTCATCCAGGTGGACGGGCAGCGGGTGGACTGCGCCCCCTATGCCTACGTGATGATGGACAAGCCGGCGGGGCTGCTCTCCGCCACGGAGGACCGGTCCCAGCCCACCGTCCTGGACCTGCTCCCCCCGGAGCTGCGCCGCCGGGGGCTGTTCCCTGTGGGCCGGCTGGACAAGGACACCACCGGCCTGCTCCTCCTCACGGACGATGGCCCCCTGGCCCACGCGCTGCTCTCCCCCAAAAAGCATGTGGACAAGGTCTACTGGGCCCGGGTGGAGGGCCGGGTGGACCGGGAGGACACAGACGCCCTGGCCGCCGGCATGGCGCTGGGGGACGGCCAGCGCTGTCTCCCCGCCGGGCTGGAGCCCCTGGGGGACGGCTCGGAGTGTCTGGTCACCCTCCGGGAGGGGAAGTACCACCAGGTGAAGCGGATGCTGGCCGCCCGGGGGAAGCCGGTGCTGGCCCTCCGCAGGCTATCCATGGGGCCGCTGTCGCTGGATCTGTCGCTGGGCCCTGGAAATTGGCGTTTTTTAACGGCCATCGAGGTGGACACATTGAAAAAGTGAGAAGACGCCCGGGGTGTTTTGGGCGTTTTTCACAAAAAAATTTGAAAAACCCCTTGCCAAAGAGGGGGGACAGCCGTTATAATAAAAAGGTATTCCCAGTAAATTATGAATTTGTAAGGAGGGGTTCGCTGTGTCTAGCAGGATGTTTCAGGGCGTGGTGCTCCAGATGAAAGACAGCGTGGACCGCGTGGTCGGCGTGATTGACGCGGAGGGGATCGTAGTGGCCTGCAGTGAGTTGACCTGCATCGGCGAGCATTGGCAGGGCGCCGTGGGCGCCATCTCCGCCGGGGAGAGCGGGCCCTTCCGCTACGAGGGCAGGACCTTCAAGCCCCTGGCGGGCTGGGGGGCGCAGTTTGACTACTCCGCCTTTGTCCAGGGGGAGGACGATGTGGCCGCCAGCCTGTGCGCCATGGCGGTGGTGGCCTTCAACGGGGCCAAGACCTACTATGAGGAGAAGCACGACAAGGCCACCTTTGTAAAAAACATCATCTCAGACAATATCCTCCTGGGGGACATCTATACCCAGGCCAAGGAGCTCCACTTCCTGTCCGAGGCCCCCCGGGCGGCCTTCCTGGTGCGCCAGCTGGGCCCCGCGGACGTCAGCGCCATTGACGTGATCCAGAACCTGTTCCCCGACAAGCAGAGCGACTTCGTCATCTCCATCAACGAGACTGACGTGGCCCTGATTAAGCAGCTGCCCGAGGGGGCGGACACCAAGGAGCTGCAAAAAATCGCCAAGCAGATCATCACCGCCGTCACCCAGGAGCTGGGCATCAAGGTGGTCATCGGCATCGGCACCATCGTCCCCCATATCCGGGACCTGGCCCGGGCCTATAAGGAGGCCGGCGTGGCCATCGACGTGGGCAAGGTCTTTGACACGGAGAAGACCGTCATCAACTATGAGAACCTGGGCATCGGGCGGCTGATCTACCAGCTGCCCACCATCCTGTGCCAGATGTTCCTCCAGGAGGTTTTTAAGAAAAATCCCATCGACGCCCTGGACCAGGAGACCCTGCTCACCATCAACAAGTTCTTTGAGAACAACCTGAACGTGTCCGAGACCGCCCGGAAGCTCTTTGTCCACCGGAACACCCTGGTGTACCGGCTGGAGAAGATCAAGAAGCTCACCGGCCTGGACCTGCGGGAGTTCGATGACGCCATCACCTTCAAGGTGGCCCTGATGGTCAAGAAGTACCTGATCTCCCGGGGCATTGAGTCCTAAGCAGCCGGCCCAGGCGCCGCCCCGACCGGGGCGGCGCTTTTTTGCAAATATAGCTTCAAAAGTCGGAACACAGGGAAAAAATGAGGTTGCGCTTTCCTATGAAATAGGTTACAATAAAGTTACAAACGCACGATACAGTCCTGAAACAAGGCCCGCCGCGAGGGCGGGGCAGCTATGCGCCGCAGTACAGAGAAGCCGGCCGGCGTCCGGCGAAATATCCTCGGCAGAGGACAAGCGGAGGAGCACATGATTCGCCTCATTGACATCTATAAAGAGTATGACAATGGCACCAAGGCCCTGAAGGGGGTCAACGTGCGGATTGACGACGGGGAGTTCGTCTTTCTGGTGGGCCCGTCCGGCTCGGGGAAGTCCACCCTCATCAAGCTGATCACCGCCGAAATCGCCCCCACCGAGGGGCGTCTCATGGTCAACGGCTACAACCTGACCAACATCACCCCCCGGCAGGTGCCCTATATGCGCCGGACGCTGGGGATCATCTTCCAGGACTTCCGGCTGATTGAGAAGAAGACCGTGCATGAGAACCTGTCCTTCTCCATGCGGGCCATCGGGGCCTCCAACCGGGAGCTGAAGCGGCGCATCCCCTACGTCCTCCAGCTGGTGGGGTTGGAGCAGAAGGCCAACCGCTACCCCGGCGAGCTGTCCGGCGGCGAGCAGCAGCGGGTGGCCATTGCCCGGGCGCTGGTGAACAACCCCAGCATGATCATCGCCGATGAGCCCACGGGCAACCTGGACCCCCAGCGGTCCCTGGAGATTATGATGCTGCTGGAGCGTATCAACGAGCTGGGCACCACCGTGCTGGTGGTCACCCATGAGAAAAATCTGGTCAACCGCTTTGATAAGCGGGTGGTGGCCATCGAAAACGGACGGATTATCAGCGACAGAACAGGTGGTTACTACAATGGCGAGAAAATTTGACGCGGGCTACTATGTGAGTGAGGGTTTCCGCTCCATTTTCACCCACGGGTTTATGTCCTTTGCGGCCGTGTGCATGATTGTGGCCTGCCTCATCATCATGGGTTCCTTTACCCTTCTGGCGGTGAACCTGGACAGCATGCTGGGGGATTTGGAGGATGAGAATGAGCTGGCGGTTTATGTAGACGAGACCTACACGGAGGAACAGGCCCGGGCCATGTCCCCCAAGATCAAGGCGGTGCCCAACGTGGCCTCGGCCAATTTTGTCACCCGGCAGGCGGCGCTGGACCAGTGGCGGGCGGGCCGGGAGAACAACGAGCTGCTGGCCGATCTGCCCGGCGAGGTCCTCCGGGACCGGTTTTACGTCCACATCGTGGACATTGAGCAGATCGCCCAGACCAAGGCCGATTTGGAGGCCCTGGAGGGGGTGGGATATGTGGGGGCCGCCATCGAGGTGGCCGAGGGCTTTGTGCTGGTGCGGAACATCGCCACCGGCGTGGCCCTGGCGCTGGTGGGCATGCTGCTGATCATCTCCCTGTTCATCATCGCCAACACCATCAAGCTGGCCACCTTCTACCGCCGGGAGGAGATCGCCATTATGAAGATGTGCGGCGCCACCGACGGGTTCATCCAGTGGCCCTTTGTGGTGGAGGGGATGCTCCTGGGCCTCACCGGGGCGGTGGTGGCTTTCTTCGCCCAGTGGGGGCTGTACCAGCTGGTGAGCAAGCTGGTCATCCAGAGCAACGGCCTGTCCCTGGTGACCATGGCCAGCTACGAGTCTATGGTCGGCACCATCCTGCCGGTATTCTGCGGGGTAGGGGCGGCCATCGGCGTGGGTGGCTCCCTGCTGGCCATCCGGAAATTCCTCCAGGTCTGATGGGGAAGGAGAGACAAGCGTGAAACGACAGAAAAGACAGCGGATGATGATGGCGGTTCTGGCCGGGCTGCTGGCGGTGCTGATGCTGCTGCCCATCGTGGCCAACATTTTTACTATTTTCTAAGGGGACAGCTATGAAGCGGAATAAATGGCTCATCCGGAGCCTGGGCCTGCTGCTGGCCCTGGCCCTGATGCTCCCCCTGGCGGGGCCCGCGGCGGTGCTGCCGGCGGCGGCCGTCACCCAGCAGGAGATCGACGCCCTGAAAGACGACGCCAGCAGCCTGGCCAGCCAGAAGAAGGAGCTCCAGGAGCAGATCAAAGCCGTCCAGGCGGACAAGAGCGCGGCCCTATCCCAAAAAAAGCTCATTGAGCAGAAGATCAGCGTCATCCAGGCGGAGATTGACAACATCACCGCCCAGATCTCCAAGTACGACGAGCTCATCGCCCAAAAGAGCGAGGAGCTGGCCCAGGCCCAGGCGGACGAGGCCGCCCAGTACCAGCTGTTCTGCCAGCGGGTGCGGTATATGGAGGAGCAGGGGGAGGTCTCCTACTGGTCCATCCTCTTCGCCTCCAACGACTTTTCCGACCTGCTGGACAACTACATGATGATCAACGAGATCGTGGACTACGACAACCGGGTGATGGACCAGCTCATCGCCCTGCGGGAGCGGGTGGCGGCGGACAAGCTGGCCTTAGAGGAGGCCCAGGCGGAGCAGCAGGCGGCCAAGGCCCAGCAGGAGGCGGCCAAGGCCGAGCAGCTCAGCCAGGAGGCCGAGGTGGATCAGCTCATCAAGCAGATCAACGCCCAGGAGGACCAGCTGGAGGCCATCGAGGCCCAGCTGAAGCAGGCCGCTGACGAGCTGGACAAGGAGATCAAACGCAAGGAGAAGGAGCTGGCCGAGCAGATCCGCAACGTGGTCAGCGAGTCGGGCTTCCTCTGGCCCCTGGACGCGGGGATCAATACCCTCTCCTCCCTGTACGGCCCCCGGAAGCACCCGGTTACTGGCAAGGCCAACAACCACACCGGCATCGACATCCCGGCGGCCCGGAACAAGAACATCTACGCCGCCAAGAGCGGCGTGGTCACCACCTCCGCCCGGCACGGCTCCTACGGGGAGTATGTGGTGGTCTCCCACAGCGATGGCACCAGCACCCTGTACGCCCACATGAACAAGCGCAACGTGATAGAGGGCCAGGTGGTCAGCCAGGGGGACGTGGTGGGCTTTGTGGGCACCACCGGCTCCTCCACTGGCAACCACCTGCACTTTGAGGTCCGTATCAATGGCAATCGCACCGACCCCCTGAATTACTTCAAGGACAAGGCGCTGTACGCCCGCAGCGGCGGCCAGACCATGCCCCTGTGGGATTGGATGTAGCAGCTATAGACTCAAAAACGGCCCCCGGCGCAAGCCGGGGGCCGTTTTTTTATGGAGTCATATCCCAGGGCCTGTCCTCATATAGTCAAACAAAGGCGGTGAAGAGGATGGAACCCAGAAGCAAGGCATATCAACAGGCGGCGGGCGCCCTGCCCGCCCGGCTGCGGCGGGAGGCCCTGTCCCTCTCCGCAAGCGACCAGGGCCGGGTGGAGGAACTGCGTCTCCGGGCTGGCTGGCCCATGACCGCCCGTCTGCCAGAGGGGGAGGTTCCGCTGGACAGCCCCCCTGTCCGCCCCGAGGAGCTGGACCAGCTGGTGGAGATCGCCAGCCGGGCCTCTGTCCACGCAGTGCTGGACCAGGTGCGCCAGGGTTACCTCACCGTGGAGGGGGGGCACCGGATCGGCCTGTGCGGCACCGCCGCCCTCCGGGACGGGGAGATCCACACCCTGCGGCGGCTGTCCTCCGCCAACCTGCGGATCGCCCGGCAGGTGATGGGGGTGTCCGCCCCGGTGCTGGACGGGCTGTGCCCCGGCGGCGTCCTCACCGACACCCTGATCCTCTCCCCCCCGGGCCTGGGGAAGACCACCCTCCTGCGGGACATCATCCGCCGGGTGTCAGAGGGGGAGGGGTGCCGCCCCCGGCGGGTGGCCCTGGCTGACGAACGGGGGGAGGTGGCCGCCCTGTATCACGGAATCCCCCAGCTGGAGGTGGGCCGCCGCACTGACGTGGTGGAGGGCTGTCCCAAGGCCCAGGGGCTGATGCTCCTCCTGCGGGCCATGGGCCCCCAGGTGCTGGCGGCGGACGAGATCACCGCCCCCGAGGACGTGGCCGCCCTCCGGACGGCGGCGGGGTGCGGGGTGACCCTTCTGGCCACCGCCCACGGGGCGGATCGGACGGATCTGGAGCGCCGGCCGGTGTACCGGGCCCTGTTGGAGGAGCGGTTATTTCGGAAATTGGTTCGCATCCGCCCGGAGGGGCCGGGACGAGCCTATACCATAGAGGAGCTGAGTTGAATGGTGAAGCTGATGGGAGCGGTACTGGTGGCCGCCGGCTGCGGCTGGCTGGGGTTCCAGGGGGCGGAGGGCCTGCGCCGGCGGGTGAGGGCCCTGCGGGATATGGCCGGCGGCCTGCTTCTGCTGGAGCGGGAGCTGGAGCTGGGCGCCCCGCCCCTGCCTGGGCTGATGGACGGGCTGTCCGCCCGGGCCTGTGGCCCGGCGAAGGCCCTGTTTGAGGGCTGCCGGGCGGGGCTGGAGCGGCTGTCTGAGGAGCCCTTCGCCCTCCTGTGGCGCCGCTTGACACAGGAGCAGTCCTCCCTGGGGGAGGAGGGCCGGGGGGCTCTGCTCCCCCTGGGGGAGGTGCTGGGGCGGTACGACAGCCAGGCCCAGCTGGAGAGCGTCTCCGCCGCCCGCCGCCAGCTGGAGGAGCTGGCCGCCCGCTGTGAGGCCGAGGGCCGCCGGCAGGGGCGGGTCTACCAGGCGCTGGGCCTGTGTTCCGGGGTATTCCTGGTGATTTTACTGCTCTGAATCTGAGCGTTGCCGCCAGCGGCGGCAGCCGGGACAGGGTCCAGCGGGTCTGTCCCGAGGAGGAGAAGCGACGGAATGAAGCGGATGTCCGGCGGAAGCCGGACGGAGCGGAATGGAGTTTGTGACGACGACATGGACGTGGATCTGATTTTTAAAATTGCGGCCATCGGGATTCTGGTGGCGGTGCTCAACCAGGTTTTAAGCCGGGCGGGCCGGGACGAGCAGGCCATGATGACCACCCTGGCCGGGCTGGTGGTGGTCCTCATGATGGTGGTCCAGGAGATCGCCCGCCTGTTTGACCTGGTCAAGACCCTGTTCGGACTGTGATGGAGGCCATGACCAAGCTGGCCGCCGCGGGGGTGGCGGCGGCGGTGCTCAGCGCCGTGTTGAAGAAGAACACGCCGGAGCTGGCCCTGCTTCTCACTCTGGCGGCGGGCCTGTGGATGCTGGCCCTGGCCGCCGACGGCTTGCGGGCGGTGGTGGAGCTGATGGGGGATCTGATCCGCCAGGCGGGGATCTCGGAGGTCCTGCTGGAGCCGGTGGTAAAGACGGTGGCCCTGTCCATCCTCACCAAGGTGACCGGGGAGATCTGCCGTTCCGCCGGGGAGGGCGGCCTGGCCGCCTTCATTGAGACCGCCGGGACGGTGATCGCCCTGGTGGCGGCCCTGCCCCTGGTGGGGGCGGTGGCCCAGCTGATGGGGGAACTGCTGGTATGAGGAGAGCGGTTGTTTTGCTGTTGACAGCGGCTTTGTGCGTCTGTCCCGCCCTGGCGGCGGAGCCTCCTGTCCCCGGCCTGGACGAGCTGTGGGAGCAGGCGGAGGACTACGGCGTCGCCCAGGGCACCGGCCTGGATGAGGGCCTGGCTGGCCTGCTCTCCCGGGGGGTGGACCAGCTGGGCGGCCTGTTCCGGGCCAGCCTGGCCACCGCCCTGAAGCTGCTGGCGGTGGTACTGCTGTGCGCCATGGCCGGCGGGATGTCCCAGGGGGAGGGCCTCCGGGCGGTGAATATCGCCGGGGCGCTGGCCATCACCGCCCTGACCATGACGGATATGGCGGCTATGATCGGCCTGGGCCGGGAGGCCATGGACAAGATGTCGGGGTTCTCCTCTGTCCTGCTTCCCGCCATGGCGGTGCTGACGGCGGCGGCCGGCGGCCCCGGGGCGGCCGCCCTGCGCCAGGGGGCCACGGTGCTCTTCGGGCAGCTGCTGATGCTGGCCATGGACCGGCTGCTGATCCCCCTGGTGTACGCCTACGTGGCGGTGAGCTGCGCCCATGCGGCGGTGGAAAACCCGGGGCTGGAGCGGCTGGCCCATCTGCTGAAAAACGCCGTGTCCGGGATTCTGGCCGCCCTGCTGATGATTTTTGTGGGATATCTCACCGCCAGCGGGGCGGCGGCCGGGGCGGTGGACGCCGCGGCGGTGAAGGCGGCCAAGCTGGCGATCTCCCGGGCCATCCCGGTGGTAGGAGGGATCTTGGCCGACGCCTCCGAGTCGGTGCTGGCCGGGGCGGGGGCGCTGCGGGGGACGGTGGGGGCCGCCGGGCTGGTGGTGGTGCTGGCCATCTGCCTGACCCCCTTCCTGCGGCTGTCCCTGCAATACCTGGTGTACCGGGGGGCGGCGGCCCTGTGCGCCACGGTGGCCCAGCCCAGATTGGGCAGGCTCATTGACGCCATCGGCTCCGCCTTCGGGCTGGTGCTGGGGATGACCGGGGCGGGGGCCATGATCCTGCTGGTCAGCCTGGTGTCCGCCATGTCGGGGGTGGGGCCATGATGGCGGGCCTGCGGGGGTGGCTGCTGGGGATCATCTCGGTGTCCCTGCTGTGCGCCCTGGCTGACGCCCTCATGCCCCCGGGGGCGGTGAAGCGGGTGGGCCAGTTTATCTGCGGCCTGGTTATGCTGGCGGCGGTGCTCTCCCCTCTGTCCGGGCTGGACATGGAGGGGGGGCAGCGCTGGCTGGACGGGTGGTTCTCCAGCCTGGAGGACCGGGAGGCGGAGCTGAGAGAACAGACAGATCAGACAATGAAGGGAATCATAGAGACGGAGTGCGCCGCATATATTGTGGACAAGGCGGCGTCTTTTGGGATTCCGTGCTCCGCGCGGGTGGAGTGCCAGGCGGGGGAGGAAGGGACATTCCTGCCGGTGAGGGCCCAGGTTACCGGCCCTCTCACCCAGGGGCAGCGGGATCAGCTGGCCCGGATCCTGGAGGAGGATCTGGGTATCCCAAAAGCGGGACAGCGGTATGATGACAGTGAGGAGGAGACGCCGTGAAAGGAACGTGGCCCGAACTGGCCCAGAGGTGGAAGGGGGCGCTGGGGAAGTATCAATATGTGCTGCTGGTGCTGGCGGCGGGGGTTGCGCTGCTGCTGCTCCCAACAGGGGGCAGAAGAGACAGCCCGTCCCAGCCCGGACCGCCTGCGGAGGCCCAAGAGGCCTTCGACTTGGACGCCTTTGAGAAGAAGCTGGCCCAAACCCTGTCCCAGGTGAAGGGGGCGGGGGAGACGGAGGTGGTGCTCACCCTGGACGGAGGCAGCCGGCAGGTGCTGGCCCAGGACCGGGAGCGGGACGGCGGCGGCGGGGCCTCCTCCACCGTGGTCACGGTGGGCCAGGGCTCCGGGAGCCAGGGGGTAGTGCCCCTCCAGACGCTGGCCCCCAATTTCCGGGGGGCGCTGGTGGTGTGCCCCGGCGGGGGCGACCCGTCCGTCCGGCTGGCCCTGATCGGGGCGGTGTCCGCTCTCACCGGCCTGGGGGCCGACCGCATTACCATCTGTGAGGGGAATACCTAAGGAACCGCTGAATCAATCCCTGTATATGTCTTCACGCCATGAAGTTCTGCTGGCTCCCGGTGGAAAAACTTGAAATCCGTCAGGATTCCGACGTGTTTCTCCCTTGACGGCGAACATTTCTGGCACAAATCTGCACGGGTTGATTGAATCAGCGCTTCCCCAAATTTGCGTGATAATAGGAGGAAAGAGTATGAGAACAGGGAAGAAGGGGGCCAGCTGGTCCCAGCTGTGGAAGCGCAACGCCGTAGTGGCCGCCATCGCGCTGTTTGTGTGCGCGGCGGTGTACCTGAACTGGAACTACGAGCAGGAGGCCCAAGCGGGCAAGACCCTGGGCCAGTCGGCCATGGTGGGGGGTGGGACCAACGACCCCCTGGTCACCGGGGACAGCTCCGCCCAGACCAGCGGCGCCCCGGAGGACCTGGGCGGGGAGGCCCAGTCCGCCAGCGCTGAGGACAGCTCTGACGCCGGCCGGTCGAACAGGGCCTACTTCGATACCGCCCGGCTCAACCGCCAGCAGGCCAGGGACAGCGCCCTGTCCCTGCTCCAGGACGCCGCCGCCCGGGAGGACGCCGACGAGACGGTGAAGGGCCAGGTCAACGAGACCATCCAGACCATGGCGGATTACACCGTCACTGAGGCCCAGATTGAGAACCTGGTGGTGGCCAAGGGCTACACCGACTGCGTGGCCTTCATCGGGGAGGAGGCGCTGTCCATTGCGGTCTCCGCCCCGGAGGGCGGCCTCACCGAGGCGGATACCGCTAAGATTGTGGATGTAGTCAACCAGACCGCCGGATTTACCGCCGACCAGATCAAGATCATCCAGGTGGAGTGAGGAAGTGAGCTTCAGAAATACCGGCGCTAAAGTTTCGTCCGCCTGGTTGTCAAATGGTAGGAAATGTGGTATGATAACAAAAACCGTTTGAAAACTGGGAACAGAGGAGTGTCATGCGTATGAGCGACAGCAGAGAGTACGTCTCCCGCTCTGACGAGCTGGGCAATATCCATATTTCTGAGGAGGTCCTGGCTGGGATCTCCGCCGCCGCCGCCCTGGAGGTGGAGGGGGTCAGCAGTCTGGCCGGCAACCTGGGCAGCGACATCGGCGAGCTGCTGGGCAAGAAGAACCTGGCCAAGGGTGTCCGGGTCAAGATGGAGGAGGAGCAGGTGGTCGTGGATCTGTCCGTCCTCATGACCTATGGGCACACCATCCCCGAGATGGGCAAGGCGGTGCAGGACGCCGTGAAGCTGGCCGTCGAGTCTATGACCGGGCTGGAGGTGTCCGCCGTCAATGTAAGCGTGGGGGGCATCACCTTCCCGCCCAAGGCGTAAAAAGAAAACGCCGCCCACCGGTTTTGCCGGTGGGCGGCGTCTTTGCGAAGATGATATTGAAAAATATTTGTAGTGGAGCGCTTTTTTGATTTTAAGCCATCTTTTCAATATTAAGACCTTCAAGAATAATCAAGCCAAGATAGCTGGTGTCTTTTAAAATTTTACCCCCATCATACTGGGAGATCTCTTTGATCGTACAAAATGCGAGCCGCACTTTCATGCGGATAATGTCTCCAATATTCACCTGCTCCAGCCAGTCCGCACGCACTCCGTCCGCATAAAGGGAGATTTTCCGCTCCGTGAGTGTGTTCCGCATATCTTTATCCAAGACAAATCCGTCAACGGAAAGTGTATCCCCGATTTCAAGGCCGAAGCTGCGAAGAATATCCTTCTTCAATGTGCTGCCACTGAGGTCAGAGGTAACTTTAACCAACAGCTCACCCTCTAAGCCATCGTACTTCAAAGGTCTCAACAGATATTTTAGAAATACCTTCTCAAAGGATATTTTTTCAGTTTGGACGTTTTCAACCTGCTGAACTTCAATTTGATCAATAGTAGACAGCGCTTCTATTAAATCATGTGATATTTTCTGCCCCAAGTCTTCAGGCGTTGTAAAAAAACTTATAATATGCTTCTTTTTTACTATTTTCTTAAATTCTGACAGCTTCTCGGCGTTGTCTCCGGTATCAACATATTTTGATGGGATAGGGTGGTTCTCATCCATAATATAGATGAGAGTAGGGATATTATTCTTAATAGCCTCGTTATACTCAAGCTGAGAATAGGACAGTCCGGACTCCTCATCTACACTGCCATACCGCATGCCAAGAACCCCTATAAAAACCTTGCAATCCCTTACATGAGATAAGCAGACAGATAATGAACTCTGCGGGCTTGAGCCAAAATACTCCATACCTTTTACAATTTGCTCTAAGCGAATCAGAGTTCGTTGAACCTCCTCACGGTAAGAGATAAGATCTTCGTATGTAGAGGAAATAAAAATAGGAACATGCTGTTTTACAATAGTGTTAGCCATGTTAAGCATCTCCCAGATTGTGAAATTGGACTTAACTATTGGGTATTGTAGCATAGTATAATTGACTTTTCAAGTATATGTGTCTTGATTTTATGGTAGGATTCAAAACAAAAGATGAGAAATAGATTTGGAGAGATTTTTGGATCGAAGCCATGGAGTAATGATCGAGGTCTTAAGAAATAATCGACAGGCGGGGATGGTAAATATTCAAATATTCGTTATTGATTTAGTTGGGATGAACCAGCGATTTAGGCCATCGAATTTTTTATCGCCTTCTACTAATATATAGAAACTCATACAAAAAAGCTATATTTCAACCTCTTTCCTAAGGCTGAAATATAGCTTTACAATTGGAGCAGGTGAAGGGAATCGAACCCTCGTGTTCAGCTTGGGAAGCTGACATTCTACCATTGAACTACACCTGCGTATCAAGCTTCTATACTATACCACAACCTGGCGTACATTGCAAGAGGAAAAATGCCGGGGCGTGAAAATTTTCACGCCCCGCTCTTGCGGACGCTGTGGAGGGAGAGATAGATTAAAATTTTTAGGAGCCGCTCCTATTTCTCAAAAACAACACAGCCACATTCATATGGATGGTCGCGATACACGGTTTCTCGCTGATCCGAGTGGTACAACGCGCATTTCAGTACAATGAGAAAATCTCCGCCACCGGATAGGATCATGTATTCCGCCAGCAAAAACAGCAGCAACTGGTTGCTTATCACCGCGGCCGCCCCCAGCCCGCCTCCTAAAACCAACGTAGGCATGGCGGTTCCCAACAGATACTGCCACTTTTTTAACGGTTTAGAGCAAGTGCAGTAGGGGGAAAAACTACTCCAAATCATTCCAAAATCGATGGAACGCCAATGGGTTTTTGCGAAAATCCCCCAGGTAATTCCGTGGATTAACTCATGAGCGACGGCTAGGCATGGGATCAGCAGAAAGGCCGCTACACCAAATTCCCAAGAAAGACAATCTAAATCAAAACCATTCACATGATTGTATATCCAAAATATGAGAGCCATAAATGGCAGCATGACAAGAATAAGGACACCGGAACGCTGTGCCCGCTGCGTATCAATTAAGATATCCTTGCATTGATATCCCTTTTGTTCCAGTTCAGATTTGAATTTTTCAAAATTGTCCCTTCGATTTACCTCTTTTTCGGTTAATTTCCTGGTTTCTTGCGCCATACCCCGTCCCTCCTGATCCCGGCTTATTTACCCGTACAATATAGAATGCCGTCCGACAAAAGTCAACTTCTTTTTAACGGGCGCCGGCGTCTTCAGGGCGTTCCCCCGATGCCAAATTCCCGGGTTTCACATAGGATGGAACAGATTACTGTTCAGGAGGACTACATCCATGGAACTAAAAACCAATCCCGCCGCCCCTGCCGGCCAGGGGGCGAGCCCCGACACCTTCCGCCGGGTGTGGAACCGGGTGATGCCTGACCAGGCCAACAGCCCTGTGGTGGTGGAGGCCCCCGATACGGCGGTCCCCGCCCAGCCCTCTCCGCCTTTGGAACTGGAGCGGGATTGTCCCTCCGGCCGCTCTCCCGTCCCCGGCTGTCCAGCCGAGCCCCCGTCGGAGAATCTGCCGCCTGTTCCCGGCTGTCCGGCCGGGCCCCCATCGGAGAACCTGCCTCCCGTTCCCGGCTGTCCCGCCGGGCCGGGACAGCCCCAGCCCCCCCTCAACGAGAGCTGGCCGGATCTGTGCCTGGGGGATGGGGCCCAGGGGGAGACCGGCGCGCTGGAGAAGCTGATTACCCTGGCCCGGGCCGGGGGAGCGGCGGCCCAGTGGCTGGCCATGCGGATGAACGGCAGCGGCCGCCGGACCATGTCCGCCATCGCCGCCGACCACCGTCGGGCCCTGCGGCAGCTATCCGCCGCCTATTTCCTCATCACCGGCAGACGGTACCAGCCCCCCAGGCCCCAGCCCCAGCTCCCGCTGCCCATCCTCATGGCCCTGCGGGCCCGGTTTGTGTGGGAGCAGAGCTGGGAGCGGACCAACAAAAACGCCGCCGAGCAGGCCGAGGACCCCTGTCTCAAGGCATTGTACCAGGAGCTGGCCCAGGATGGCGCCTACCACGCCGGCTCCATCCGCTCCCTGCTGGAACAGATGTGTTCCACTTGACGGCTGGGCCCAACTGGGATACACTAAAGCCAGCGGCCCGGACGGGGTCCGCCGGAAGATTTTTTACCAAAAGAAACGGGCTGTAAGCCGGAAAAGAGGCATATTATGATCCAGACCAGGGAATTTTCTTACCCCTCCGCCGATGGCGCCCACGCCGTCTTCGCCCGGGAGTGGACCCCGGAGGGGGCGCCCCGGGGCGTGGTGCAGATTGTCCACGGCGTGGCGGAGCACACCGGCCGCTACGACCAGCTGGCCCGTTTTTTGGCGGGCCATGGCTATCTGGTGTGCGGCGAGGATCACCTGGGCCACGGCTACACCGCCGGGGGCAAGTTTGGCTACTTCGGCCCCAAGGGGGGCTGGGACCTGGTGAGCCGGGATGTCCGCCGCCTCCGGGAGCTGGAGGGGGAGAAGCACCCCCGCCTGCCCTACGTGATGCTGGGCCACTCCATGGGCTCCTTCCTCACCCGCACCTACCTGATCCGCTGGCCCGGGACGGTGTCCGCCGCCGTCCTCTCGGGCACTGGGCAGGAGCCCGCCGCCGCCGTGGCCTCCGGAAAAGCCCTGGCGGAGGCCCTGTGCAGGCTTAAGGGCCCAGACCATGTGAGCAAGCTGGTGAACGACCTCTCCCTGGGGGCTTACAACAAGTCCTTCCGGCCCAACCGCACCGCCTCCGACTGGCTCAGCCGGGACGAGGGCGCGGTGGACGCCTACCTGGCTGACCCGCTGTGTACCTTTCTGCCCACGGTGGGCATGTTCCGGGATATGATGGATGGCCTGCGGCTGATTGCCGACCCCAAATACCTGGGCCATATGGACAAGAGCACCCCGGTATACTTCCTGTCCGGTGATCGGGACCCGGTGGGGGCCCAGGGGAAGGGGGTCCGGAAGGTGGCGGGCTTCTTCCGCTCCGCCGGGTGTGAGGACGTGACAGTAAAACTCTATCATGGCGGCCGCCATGAGATGTTCAACGAGATCAACCGCCAGGAGGTTATGGATGACCTGCTGGCCTGGCTGGAGCGGAAGCTGAGCGCCGCCAAATAGCAAAAACCGCCTCCCCGGGCCGGGGAGGCGGTTTGATGTTCCTACCACTCCAGCCGCAGGGCCTCCCGGAGCCGGACCCCCTGGGCCTGGAGGGCGGCCAGATAGAGGACCAGGGAGAAGGGCAGCGCCGCCAGGGCGCCCCAGAGGGGGGAGAGGCCGCTGTCTTTCAGCACCCGGAACAGCAGATTGGCGCACAGGCCGGACAGCAGGGCGGCCAGGCCGGGGGCGGCCAGCCAGCGGAAGGGCTCCAGCCGCAGTCCCGCGCGCCGGACGGCCCAGCCCAGGCAGAGGAGCAGCTCCAGGGCGTTGGCGGCCAGGGCCCCGGCCACATAGCCGGCCATCCCCACCCCGGGCAGGGGGACCAGGGCCAGAGTGAAGATCAGCTGTACCCCGCCCCCCAGAAGGGAGATCACCGCCACCGCCCGCTGGCCGCCGATCCCGTTGAGGGCGGAGGCCAAAATGGAGCAGTAGCACCCCATGGCGGTGGTGATGGCCAGGGGGATCAGATATTCCCCCACCCCGGCCTGGCCGAACATGGCCCGGCCCAGATCCGGGCCCAGCACCACCATAACAGCCAGGGCGGGCAGGGAGAGGACAGACACGGCGGACAGGGCCTGGGACAGCAGGCGGCGGACCTCCTGGGGGCGCTTCAGGGTGTAGGCCCGGGCCAGCCTGGGCACCAGCACCAGGTTGATGGCGCCCAGGAAGACAATGGGCAGGGAGAGCATGGGCAGGGTCATGCCGCAGACCACCCCGAACTGGGACACGGCGTCAGACCGCTCCATGCCCCCCTCCACCAGCTTTTGGGGGATGAGGGTGGCGTTGGCCGCCCCCAGCAGGTTGCCCAGCAGGGCGTTGAGCCCCACGGGCAGGGCGATGGCCCATACCCGGCGGCGGCGGACCCTCCCGGCCTCCCCGGGGCCGGACAGGCCGGTCCGGGCGACCCGCCGGCGGTACAGGACCACCAGGGCGCAGGAGGAGAAGATCTCACAGATCACCATGCCGGATACAATCAGGCCCACCACCCGCTCCGGCCACTGGGGGAGGAACAGCGCCAGCAGGGACAGCACCGCCCCGGTGCGTACCAGCTGCTCCAGCAGCTCCACGATGGCGGGGGGGCGCACCAGGCCGGCGCCGTAAAAGACGTGCTTGTGCATGTTTTCCACCCCGGTGAAGGCCACGCAGGGCACCAGCAGGATCAGTCCCAGCCGGGTCCGGGCGTCCCCCAGCAGGTGGACGGAGATGGCGTCGGAGGCCAGCGCCACCGCCGCTCCCACGGGCAGGGCCAGCAGGGCGAAAATTCTCAGGCAGGTGGACAGGGCCTGGGCCGCCCCTCTCCGGTCACCCAGGGCCAGATACTGGGCGGTGAGGTTGGAGGCTGCCGCCGTCACCCCCACGGCGGTGAGGGACAGCAGCACCGAGTATACCGGCATAATGAGCTGATACAGGCCCATCACCTCCGCCCCCGCCAGCCTGGACAGGGCCACCCGGTAGCCGAAGCCCAGCAGCTGGGACAGGGTGGACAGGGCGGTGAGAAACAGGGCCCCCCGCCCGGCGGACAAGATTTTTTCAGACAAGACCATCCCTCCCTTCTCACACTCTATGCCCGGGGGAGGGGATTTATCGCCGGAATATTTGGAATTCTTATGGGCGCTCCCTGGCCGGCGGGGATAGGTGTTCAGGCAGGATCGTAGAAAAAGCGGGGCACAACATAAGTTGTGCCCCGCTTTTGGAGCAGGTCCCCACTTTTGATGCACTCCTTTTTTGATGGGTTACACCAAATAGCAAGAATTGTCCTCATCAGAGATTGCGGCTGTCTTATGCTCCAAGCGCTCAAATTGCTCTTTGATCTTTTCGTTGATTTTGGCATCCATGTCAGGGATTTCTTTTAAATCTTCCTCGCAAATATCAATTTCAGCGATATCATCTTTCTCCCCATACTGCGGGAAATTGACCAACCAATAGCCTTTTGTTTTCTGTTCCAAACAGATCCAGCCCTGCATACCTTTATGAACGCCTTCCCTCGCATAGGTTTCTTTTTCAACAATTACTTCCACACAATCCATCATTTTCATTTTATTTTCCTCCGTAAGGTGTTGTCAGTCTAAGTATGCCATTTGGCTCTACCATCTAAAGTTGTACGTTTGCGTACACTCAATCGAAAATATTATAAAAAAGACAGACCGCCTCTTGGCGGTCTGTCTTTTCCTATGGCGGAGAGAGAGGGATTCGAACCCTCGAACGGGTATTAGCCGTTACACGATTTCCAATCGTGCGCCTTCGACCAACTCAGCCATCTCTCCAGGCTGCTGTGCAAGTCATCGGCACAGCATCATGTATTATACCAGCTTTTTCTGGATAGTCAAGCCCTTTTTTGGAAAAAGTCGATTTTTCTTCCGGGCAATTTTTCAGGGGCCTCCGTGACGGGGCGGGAGGAGTGTGAAATCCCCTGGAGCGGGGGGGGAACTGTAAAGGATGAGTAATTCATTTTGAGGGCGTATTAAGAAATCATATATTAAAAGATTTTGGCCTTGACTTTCCCAGTGGGACTGACTAAGATAGGAAACCAATGGAAAGGGTTTGCCCCTGCTTTTTTGTTCTAAGGAGGTCCTTGGCCTTGATAAAAAAATTAGTGCTGTTTGCTGGGGTGTTGGCCCCGCTGTGCATACCGGTTATGGCGTTAGGGATGGCGGGCCCTGTGGGCCAGACGGCCGCCGGAGTGCCCTTCTGGATGTGCGTCCCTTTTGCCGGGCTGCTGCTGTCCATCGCTGTGCTGCCCCTTTTTCGCCCCTTTTGGTGGGAGCACCACCGGCCCTGGGTGGTGGCGCTGTGGTCCCTGCTGTTCCTGATCCCCTTTGGGTGGATGATGGGGGCGGACGCCGCGGTGGAGATCGTGCTGGAGTGCGTGGTCAACGACTACCTCAGCTTTATTGTCCTGCTGTTCGGCCTGTTCTGCGTCTCCGGCAACATCACGCTGGAGGGGGACCTGGCCGGTTCCCCCCGGGTGAACGTGGTCCTGCTGCTGTTCGGGACCCTGCTGTCCAGCTGGGTGGGCACCACCGGGGCCAGTATGCTGATGGTCCGGCCTATGATTAAGATGAACGCCTGGCGCCGCCGCCGCCGCCATATCATGGTATTTTTTATTTTTCTGATCTCCAACATCGGCGGCTGCCTCACCCCCATCGGCGACCCCCCGCTGTTGATGGGCTTCGCCCGGGGCGTCCCCTTTTTCTGGTCCCTGCGGCTCTTCCCTCTGTTTATGTTCAACACCGCCGTTTTGCTGTTTGTGTTCTACCGGGTGGACATGCGCAATTACCGCCGGGACATCGCCGAGGGCAGAAAGCCGGACATCAGCAAGCCGGGCACGGAGATCCATATCCGGGGCCTGCACAACCTGGTTTTCCTGGTGATGATCGTGGGCGCCGTCATTTTAAGCGGGACCCTGCCCACCCTGCCCGCCTTTCAGGATGAGGCGGGCCAGGCGCTGGGCCTGCCTGTCTTCGGCGAGGTAACCCTCACCTATCCCGCCATCATTGAGATGGCCCTCATCCTTCTGGCGGCCCTGCTCTCCTTCCGGACCACCAACGAGTCTGTCCGCAAGGAGAACCACTTCACCTGGGGTGCCATCCAGGAGGTGGCGGTGCTGTTCATCGGAATTTTTATCACCATGCAGCCCGCCCTCATGCTGCTGAAGACCTACGGCGCCAGCCTGGGGCTGACCACCCCCTTCCAGATGTTCTGGGCCACCGGCGCCCTGTCCAGCTTCCTGGACAACACCCCCACCTATCTGGTCTTCCTCACAACGGCGGCGGCGGAGCACCTGCCAGGCGGGATTCTCACCTCCCTGGGCCAGGTGCCGGTGCAGATGCTCATGGCCATCTCCTGCGGCGCGGTATTTATGGGCGCCAACACCTACATCGGCAACGCCCCCAATTTTATGGTGAAGGCGATCTCTGACGAGAACGGCATCCGGATGCCCTCCTTCTTCGGGTATCTGGTGTGGTCCCTGGTCTTCCTGGTGCCGGTGTTCCTGCTGGATTCCCTGATCTTTTTCTTGTAAAGGAGGCCGACGGCAATGGAAAATCGAAGAAAGCTCAAACAGATCGCCGGCCGGATTTATGACCTGGACACCGAGGTATACCAGTTCCTGGGCTCCCGGCTGGGCCGGGTGTTCAACGGCAGCCGGGAGTCCACCATCCGGGATCTGACCAACGTGATGACCGCCCTGCCCAAGATCCACTATCTCCGCAGCGAGCTGGCGCTGATTGGCAACATGGCCCGCACCATCACCGACAAGGAGGAGCGCTCCAAGGTGATGAAGGAGTACAGCGAGATTTTAAAGCTCATCGAATCCCTGCCCACCAACTTTATCTCCGTGGATATCCTGGACAAGGACGCCGCCAGCCTGAACAGCTCCCGTATGTCCGGCCGGTTTGGGGAGGGGCAGCATCTGATTGTGTGCATCGGCCGCACCTACGGCTGCGCGGGCACCGACATCGGCTTTGCCCTGGCCGACGAGCTGAAAATCAACTACTATGACTCCGAGATCTTCACCGAGGTGCTGGAGCGGCTGGAGGCGGAGCAGGACGATATCCAGGACCGGGCCAGCTTCGCCCACCACCAGAACCTGAACCAGAGCCTGGGGGTGGACAAGGAGCGCACCTGGAAGCAGCGGATCCGGGAGTTCAGCCGCTACCACGGCCTGCCCAAGGAGGACGCGGTCTTTTTCAACCAGAGCGACCTGATCTGCGACATGGCTAAGAAGGAAGATTTTGTGATTATGGGCCGGTGCGCCGATGTGATCCTGAGCAATCACCGCATCCCCCATGTGAGCATCTTCATCAACGCCCCCTTTGAGCTGCGGGCCCGCCGGGTGATGGACACAGACGACCTGTCCTACCGGGCGGCCTGCAAGCTGCTGAAAAAGCTGGACCGCCGGCACCGGGCCTACTACGAGTTCTATACCGGCCGCAAGTGGGGCAACAACGCCAGCTATGACCTGTGCATCAATTCCGCCAGCTACGGGATCGAGGGCTCGGTCCAGCTCATCGACCGCATCATCAACCAGCACGTCAGCCGCTAGGGAGGCCGAGTCACGAGGGATCGGGGATCTCAATCTTTCCCGCATAGGGACAGCGGCCCGATGATATAATGAATCTGGGCCCGGCCCAATTTTTAAAATGAGGTGTTTTTGATGAAATTTTACCGCTGTGAGCACTGCGGCAGCATCGTGACGTTCCTTCAGAACTCCGGCGTTCCGGTGATGTGCTGCGGCCAGACCGTGACCGAGCTGATCCCCGGCGCCGGCGGCGGCGCCTCGGAGAAGCACATCCCCGTGGTGTCCGCCCAGGGGAACGAGATTTTGGTGAAGGTGAGCGGCGTAGAGCACCCCATGCTCCCGGAGCACCACATTGTGTTCATCGCAATAGAGACGGCCCAGGGCAGCCAGATCAAGTACCTCCATCCCGGGGAGAAGCCCCAGGCCCGCTTTGCCTTGACAGAGGGGGACAGCTTTTTGGCGGCCTACGCGTTCTGCAACCTCCACGGCCTGTGGAAATCCAAATAAGCAGCCACCGGGGGGCGGCCCAAGGGGCCGCCCCCCGCTCCTTTTACTCCTGGGGCTGTTCCAGCTGGTCCAGCCGGTACAGCATCTGGACGGTCTCCTCCCGGGTGGCGAAGGACTGGTAGCGCATCTCCCCATCCTCGCCGCCGGCCACCACACCGGCCCGCTGGGCCCAGCGCCTGGCCTCCTTGGACCAGCCGCTGGGGGGCAGCAGGGCCCGCCGGGCCAGATAGTCCTCCATCATCTGGTCAAAGCGCTTCTGATCCATGCCGCCGTCCGCCGCCATGGCCCGGGCCACGTCCCGGCGGAAGTCGTCCATGCTCACCCCGTGCTTGGGCCACCACTGGAGCACGTCGCCGTGGCGGCTGGCGATCCCCAGGTCGTAGCCCTCGGCGTGGCAGATCACCACCCCGGGCTCCAGGGGATCCAGGGAAAACCCCCGGCACAGCAGGGCGGTGAGCTGGACGGCGTTGCGGTAGATGTGGTCAAAATAGTCCCGGTTGGCCTCCACGTCATAGCCCACCATGGTGCCGCCGGTATAGGTGTGGCCGGCAGGCTCGCAGCACTCCAGGGAGAGGTGGGTATTGTTGGCGCTCCGGCCCGAGGTCCCGGTCCCGGCGTGCCAGCCCCGCACGGTCCAGGGCAGGGTCTGGATGGCCCGATCCCGGGCCACGAAGGCGTGGGCGCACTTGTCCACCCCCGGCTGGTCCCACCGGCGGATGAACACCTGGGGATCGGGCTGGGCCACCCCGGTGGAGTGGATCATGACCCCCTTGGGCTCCAGGGGCCGGCCCGCCTTGTAGCAGTCATTGTTGGTCAGAAATTGCTGTCGCGTGTCAAGTTCCATGGCAGCCTCCTTTTGAAAGCGGTTCGTCAGGCCCGAAAGGGCCATACCATCCTATGCGGCCGGCCGTGTTGTGGAGGGCCCGAAAAAACTTTTTAAAAAATTTTTCAACTGGAAGAAGGAATTTCAAAAGATATTTCGTATTAAAATATACGGCGTAATATTGACTGGAAAGAGGAGGACGGCCATGGACATTCGCCAACAGCTCCAGCGGCGGGAGGAGGACATGCTCTCCCCCCGGGCCTGCCGTTCCGCCCAGAGCCGGGGCCGTGCCCGGCCGGAGGAGGAGTGCGATGTCCGCGCCCCGTTCCAGCGGGACGTTGACCGCGTCGTCTACTCCAAGGCGTTCCGGAGGCTGAAACACAAGACCCAGGTGTTCCTCCAGCCCGAGGGGGACCACTACCGCACCCGGATGACCCACACCCTGGAGGTCAGCCGCATCGCCCGGACCATCGCCCGGGCCCTGTCCCTCAACGAGGACCTGACCGAGGCGGTGGCCCTGGGCCACGACCTGGGCCACACCCCCTTCGGCCACGCCGGGGAGCGGCTGCTGGACCAGGTGATGGAGGGGGGCTTCGCCCACTATCAGCAGTCCCTGCGGGTGGTGGACCGGCTGGAGAAGAACGGCCAGGGCCTGAACCTCACCTGGGAGGTCCGGAACGGCATTGTCTGCCACACCAAGGGGGCCCCGGCGGCCACGCTGGAGGGCCAGGTGGTCCGTCTGGCCGACCACATCGCTTACATCAACCACGATATCGAGGACGCCCTCCGGGGCGGCGTCATTTACCCCATGGACATCCCCCTGGAGGTCTCCCAGGTGCTGGGCTTCACCCATAAAGAGCGGATCGACACCCTGGTGCGGGATGCCATCCAGGCCAGCTGGGACCAGGACGCCGTCCGCCAATCCCCCGAAGTGGGGGAGGCCATGGGGGCGCTGAAGGACTTTATGTTCGCCAGCGTATACACCAACCCGGTGGCCAAGGGGGAGGAGGGCAAGGCCCAGGATATGCTCCTGCGGCTGTTTGACCACTACCGGAAGGAGCCGGACCAGCTCCCGGAGGACTTCCAGGCCATCCGCCTGGAGGAGGGGGTTGACCGGGCGGTGTGCGACTACATCGCCGGTATGACCGACCCCTTCGCCGTCCAGAAGTTCGAGGAGATCTTCATCCCCAAGGGCTGGACCGTGATGTAAAAGAGTCCAGCAGCGGAAAAGGGGATAATTCCCCCCAAAAACGGTTAAAAATTAGAGGATTGCCCATGGAGAAGGGAGGGGGGGCGTTGGCTATCCCACCACAATTTTTGGACGAGCTGGTGGCCCGGACCGACATTGTGGATCTGGTGTCCGAGTCGGTGCGGCTGACCAAAAAGGGGAACAGCTACTGGGGCTGCTGCCCCTTCCACAGCGAGAAAACCCCCTCATTCCACGTGGTGCCTGACCGGCAGATGTACAAGTGTTTCGGCTGCGGCAAGGGGGGCGGCGCCATCAACTACGTGATGGAGCTGGAGAACCTGCCCTTCCGGGACGCAGTGGCGGTCCTGGCCAAGCGGGCCGGTATGGCCGTGCCGGAGACGGGCGGCCCTTCCGCCGGCATGCGGGAGCGCCGGGAGAAGATTTTAGAGATGAATAAGCAGGCGGCCCGGGCCTTTCACCGCTGGCTCCATGGCCCGGAGGGGGCGGAGGGCCTGGAGTACCTCCGCCGCCGGGGGCTGTCCAAGGGCACCCTCACCCGGTTCGGCCTGGGCTTTGCCCCCAACCGATGGGACGCCCTCATCACTGAGCTGGCCGGCCAGGGCTACGACAAGCGGGACCTGCTGGACGCCGGACTGGCGGTCAGCAGCAAGGAGGGCCGGATCTACGACCGCTTCCGCAACCGGGTGATCTTCCCCATCATCGACGTGCGGGGGAACGTCATCGGCTTCGGCGGCCGGGTGATGGACGACTCCACCCCAAAATACCTCAACTCCCCGGACACCCCGGTGTACAACAAGAGCCGGAATGTCTTTGCCCTGAATATCGCCAAGACCTCCAAGGCCGGGCGGGTGATCCTCACCGAGGGCTATATGGACACCATCTCCCTCCACCAGGCGGGGTTTGACAGCGCGGTGGCCTCCCTGGGTACCGCCCTGACGGAGGAGCACGGCCAGCTGCTGTCAAGGTATTTCAAGGAGGCCATCCTGGCCTACGACGGCGACAGCGCCGGCGTGGCCGCCGCCCAGCGGGCCATCCCGATTTTGGGGAAGGCCGGCCTGAAGGTGAAGGTCCTGCGGATGCGGGGGGCCAAGGACCCGGACGAGTTCATCAAAAATTTTGGCCGGGAGGCCTTCGCCAAGCTGCTGGACCAGAGCGAAAACCAGGTGGACTACCGCCTGGCCCAGATCCAAAAGAAGTTTGATTTATCCGACGACGCCCAGAAGGTGGCCTTCCTCCAGGAAGCCGCCCAGATGATCTCCACCCTGCCCTCGGCGGTGGAGCGGGAGATCTACGGCGGCCACGCCGCCCAGACGGCGGGCGTTACGTTAGAAGCAATGAAATTAGAGGTTGAAAAGGCTTTAAAAGGGAGATTAAGAAAAGAATCTAAGAGGATTGAGCGAGAGAATTTGTCCCCGGTGAGCCAAAACCAACCAAAAGAGAGAGAGCTGCGGTATAAAAATTACCGGTCGGCCCGCGCGGAGGAGGGGATTATCCGCCTGCTATTGGAAGATCCATCGCTGGTATCCCATATGGACGGGCTGACGCCAGAGGAATTTTCTTCCGAGCTGCTCCAAAAAGTATTCGGCGTGATTCTGGATCGGGTATCCAAAGGGCTGGATGTGAATGTGGCTGTTTTAGCCGGTGAGCTGACGGAACATGAGATGAATCATATGACCCAAGTGCTGGAAAACCCCCATCAGTTATCCAATCGTGAACAATCTATCGAAGATTACATATTTACGATTCGTACAGAATCTGTCCAAGAGAAGGTAAGAGAAGACCAAGCCGCGCTGCTTGAGGTACAGAGAAGACTTCTGCAAAAGAAAGCATATATGGAGGAGAAGCCATGAGCACCAAAAAGACAGACAACACCCCCCAGGAGAACAAGGAGAAGCGGAGCGACCTTCAGGTCCGCATGGAGACCGGAAAAGCAGAGATCATGAAGGTGGTGGAGGGCGTCCCCGGCGCCGAGAAGCTGGCCGAGCTGATTGAGCGGGGGAAGAAGAAGGGCAGCCTCTCCTCCTCTGAGCTGCTGGACGTGCTGGAGGACATGGACCTGGGCAACGACCAGATGGAAAAAATCTATGATACCCTGGAGAACCTGGGCATCGACACCGCCGGGGAGGACTATATCCCCGAGCTGCCCGACGACGTGGAGCCCCCGGTGGAGGATATGGAGGAGATCTCCGAGGAGGAGATGGTAGACCCCAACGCCCTGATGGACACCTTCGGCACCGACGACCCGGTGCGCATGTACCTGAAGGAGATCGGCAAGGTGAACCTCCTCAGCTCCGAGGAGGAGGTGGAGCTGGCCCAGGACATGACCGCCGGCACCGCCGCCCAGGAGCAGCTGGCCGAGCTGGAGAAGGCGGGGGAGGAGATCCCCGCTGAGCTGCGGGCCCAGCTGGAGAAGACCATCAAAAAGGGGGAGCGGGCCCGCCAGCGGCTGGCGGAGGCCAACCTGCGGCTGGTGGTGTCCATCGCCAAGCGGTATGTGGGCCGGGGGATGCAGTTCCTGGACCTGATCCAGGAGGGCAACCTGGGCCTGATCAAGGCGGTGGAGAAGTTCGACTATGTGAAGGGCTTTAAATTCTCCACCTACGCCACCTGGTGGATCCGCCAGGCCATCACCCGGGCCATCGCCGACCAGGCCCGCACCATCCGCATCCCCGTCCACATGGTAGAGACCATCAACAAGGTGATCCGGGTGTCCCGCCAGCTGCTCCAGGAGCTGGGCCACGACCCCTCCGCCGAGGAGATCGCCGAGGAGATGGGCATGCCGGAGGAGCGGGTCCGGGAGATTTTGAAGATCGCCCAGGAGCCGGTCTCCCTGGAGACCCCCATCGGTGAGGAGGAGGACTCCCACCTGGGGGACTTCATCCCCGATGAGGACGCCTCCGAGCCCGCCGAGGCCGCCTCCTTTACCCTGCTGAAGGAGCAGCTGGTGGAGGTGCTGGCCACCCTCACCCCCCGGGAGGAGAAGGTTTTGAAGCTCCGTTTCGGCATTGAGGACGGCCGCACCCGCACCCTGGAGGAGGTGGGCAAGGAGTTCAACGTCACCCGGGAGCGCATCCGACAGATCGAGGCCAAGGCCCTGAGAAAACTGCGCCACCCCAGCCGGAGCAAAAAGCTGAAGGACTTTTTGAACTGAGTCATGGGTTGAAATATGAAGAAGCTATACAATATAAAGAAAAAAATCATAATTATATCGTGTTTGATTCTTCTTCTGAGCGGTATTTGTGGTGTTGCTAATATATTCATACAAAATGGAAATTCAGATCAGCGAAGAGCTGCGGAATATATGGTTGAAATTAGAGTTGAAAACAAAACGGAGGAGCAATTTGAAAATTTAAAATTTGGGATTGTCGATGCGAACGATACGGTGTTAGAAGATATAGATTTTGAAGATGACGATGAAAATATAGCGTCTTTTTGGGTCGGTTATACAAACACGACAGAGTTTTATTTGAAAATAAAAACATCAGAGAGCTCTGTAAAGAAAACGTTTCATATTAAAGAAAAGGATCAGGTTGATATCCCACAACAATTTCTTTTGATTTTGATGAAAGAAAATGGAATATTAAAAATACAGGAATCCTCATGAGAGGATTCCTGTATTGGTTATTAAGATTTTTTTATGAGAAGAAGAGAATTGAGGTATTAGTACAGAATGAATTTGAAAAGTCCATCGGCTTTGCCGATATCTGTTAATTTTACAGAATAACCGTAGGCCTTTTCGGTACTAATAAGACCATCCCCCCAATTTCCATGAAGTTCCAAGTCGCCATAAACCCTATTGTAGTAGGGATAGAATCCAATATATCCTTTTTGACCGGGAAGCAGCTCAAAAGAATATGTGGTTGATGTAGAAGCTGATTTTTCCCAACCAATAGTGGCGCCGGCCTGGATCGCTGATTCTTGTTTAGAAGTAGTTACATTTGCGGAAAAGTAATGCGTGGATGTAGCGGAAACTGTTTTGGAAATCTCAGCTTAAAGTCTCCTTTGTTATAGAAATGGGTGAGAGAACAGCCCGGAGATTTTCTTGTTCATTGGAGACACCTCTATTATATTGATTAGCAAGAGGAAATTTGTTCGAGATGGTTAAATTTAATTGTAAGGAATCCCGCTTCAGTCCCCTTTCGGGAGTGTGCGAGAGTATTTTCACGCCAAGAGTGCAACCATGGGTTGCGTAGACCGGCGGGCATGGCGGCAAGAGAGCCGTAGGTAACGCCGCTTCCACAATGCGGTTCGGCTCACGTCCAGAACGGCAAGAAAGGTGGTGATCTCCGGGCTCACTCCAGACAGAACATAGGCCTGGCCTCCTCAAAGAGGTCCACCATCCCGCAGTAGTTCAAGATCTCATAGGTGTTCAGCCAGCGCAGCTGCTCCTCGTCCAGCTCCTTTTTGGAGCGGAATTCCCCCTCCGCCGTCACAAAGCCCACCGGGGTGACGGCGGGCAGCACCTCATACAGGTCCGCCAGAAACTCCATATACCCGGTAAGGGGCAGCCCCGCGGTCTGGGCGGTGAGCACCCCCAGGTAGTTGGGGCTGATGACCACGTCCCTGCGCTCCTCGATGTCAAAGTTGGCCCAGAGGAAGAAGGGGACAGCGTACTGCCGCATCACCTCCTGGGTATCCCGCTCCGCCAGCTTTTTTCCGTAGAGCTGCTCGTAGAAGGCGTTGGTCAGCGGGGGCTGGTGATCCCCGAAGAAGACGATGAGTGTGGGCTCATCGCTCTGGCTGTAGTGCTGGATCAGCTGTTCCAGGGCCAGGTCGCTCTCCCGCATCAGGGCCAGAAACTGCTCCGCCGTCCGGTCCGCCTGGTTGAGGCGGTCAGGCAGTTGGATGGTCCGCTCCAGGTTGCGCCAGCCCTGGGCGTAGCCGCTGTGGTTCTGCATGGTCACGTTGAAGAAGAAGGAGAAATCCTCCTCCTGGGTAGAGCGGAAAATCATCTCGTAGTCGGACTGGTCGGACACATAGTTCCGGATCATATAGGGGTTGATCACGTCCTCCTGATACATCTGCCGGTGGAAGCCCAGGTAGTCGTAGGCGATGGTGCGGTTCCAGCCGGAGGACAGGTAGGGGTGGAAGGCGGTGGTCTGATACCCCTGGCCGCCGGCCAGGGCGGCCAGGGAGGGCATATCCTCCTCCACATACAGCTGGTAGGCCACGGTGTGGGGGGGCTGGAACAGGCTGGTAAAGCCGGTGAGGTACTCAAACTCAATGGTGGCGGTGCCGCCGCCGGTGACAGAGGAGTACATCCAGCCGGTGACGGTGTTCTCCGCCTGGGCCAGGGAGTGGAGGAAGGGGGTGGGGTCCTCCGAGGGCTCCAGCCCCTCAAAGATAGTCAGGTCCCCGAAGGACTCGTTCATTATCCCGATGATGTTCACCGGCTGCCGGCCCGGCTCCCCCGGGGTGCCGGGGTACTGGTCCATCAGGGCCAGTACCGCCTGCTTTGAGTAGCCCTCCGGCTCGTCCACCGAGGAGTACCGCAGGGCGATGGAGAAGTTCAGCAGGAAGCCGTTGCGCTGGGTCACCCACTGCTGGGTGTAGATGCCCAGGGAGGGGAGCATCTCCGTGCGGAAGAAGGCGTAGTTGTACCCCAGGATCAGGGCCCACACCAGCAGGGCGGGGAGGAGGCGCACCCTGGCCCGCCCCCTCTGGAGGGGGCACAGGGCCACCAGGCCCAGATAGCCCACCAGCACAATGGCGGCCTGGGTCATGTACAGATCCACCGAGTAGTCGAAGCCGTCGGCCACGTTGACGGCGGTGCGCCAGGCCTCCAGATCGGCGGGGAAGAGGATCCGCCCCCGGAACCGGAGGATATAGTGGTTGGCCAGCCCCGCAAAAAAGGACAGGCAGGCCCCCAGGGCGGCGGCGCTCCGATTCCGCCCCAGCACCAGCCGGAGGATGGCGAACAGGCTGTAATAAAATACCATGTTCATCGCCACCTGCCACAGGGCCAGGTCGGAGAAGACATCGTTTTCATTTAAAATTTCCACCATCCACAGGCAGGCCCATGGCCCCAGCAGAAAGACGAACCGGGACACCCATCTGCCGGGCCGCTCCCGCAGATCCCGGCCCAGCCTGTGGAGACAGCCTCCAAAGGTCAAAACTGTCATGTTGATCCTCCTATCGGTGCTGACCGCAACATCAATATCGTCAACGCGGTTGAAAAGGAGTTACAACTCCTTTTCAACCGGCGGACCATGGGTCCGCCGTTGCGGGGAGCGCGTTTGTGTTTCCTATGAAGCCATGCGCAGGCAGCCGCTTTGCGGCTCGAACCGCCGCAAAGGCGGCGGTTCGTCGAAAAGAACCCATGGGCTTCTTTTCAACCGCACTGGCTATAGCATAGCCCGTTCCGGAAAAAAAGCAAGGGGGAAGGGCGGTTTTTCAGAAAAAAATCAGTTTCAGCGGCCCAAAGCCCAAACGCCCCTAGGCTTATAATATTCACAAGATAATGAATATTATTCTCTGCGCCTGGGGCAGAACCGGCTGTCCCTAGCCTGAAAACGGAGGAATCCCTGTAGAACCACCGGCCGCTATGGCGCATTTACACAAAAAATCTCCGGCCGGTGATAGATTTTTGAATATTTATCTATTGACAGTGAATATCTCTTGGGGTATACTCATGCCATTGTCCGGGAGACCGGGCACGTAGAATGAAAAGGAGAATCAAAACAATGAAGAAATTTCTTGCTATGACCATGGCCGCGGCCATGTCCCTGTCCCTGGTGGCCTGCGGCGGGGGAGGAGCCTCCTCCAGCGGCGGGGCCTCCAGCTCCAATGGCGGCTCCAGCTCTGTCATCGGCGGCGCTGACGGCTCCACCAGCATCCAGGTGACCGACGGCGCCTTCACCACCGCCGTGGAGGGCAAGCTCACCATGGCCACCAACGCCTCCTTCCCTCCCTATGAGTTCGTCCAGGGCGGCGAGGTAGCCGGCATCGACGCTGAGATCGCCGCCGCCATCGCTGAAAAACTGGGCCTGGAGCTCCAGATCGACGACATGGAGTTCGACTCCACCATCGAGGCCGTCAAGTCCGGCAAGGCGGACATCGCCCTGGCTGGCATGACCATCACCCCTGACCGCCAGGCTGAGGTGGACTTTACCACCAGCTACGCCACCGGCGTCCAGGTGGTCATTGTCAAGGAGGACTCCGCCATCACCAGCGTGGACGACCTGTTCGCTGAGGGCGCCAACCACCTGGTGGGCGTCCAGCGGAATACCACTGGCGACATTTACGCTACTGACGATATTGAGAAGGCCGGCCTGGGTGTCATCGACCGGTACGGCAAGGCCTCCGATACCGTCCAGGCCCTGGTCACCGGCAAGGTGGACTGCGTGGTCATCGACAACGAGCCCGCCAAGGCCTTTGTGGCCGAGGTGGACGGCCTGAAGATCCTGGACACCGAGTATGTCATCGAGGACTACGCCGCCGCCATGAGCAAGGACAACCCGGAGCTGTACCAGGCGGTGAACACCGCGCTGGAGGGCCTGATCGCCGACGGCACTGTGCAGGACATCATCGACAAGTATATCACCGCTGAGTAATCAATCAGGGCAGGGGGTTCAGGGCACTGGACCCCTTGCCTGTCAAGTAAGGAGATGATTCCATGGGACCTTCGGCCTCTCAGCTGTGGCCCGAGGTGGCGCCGGGGTGGATCACCGCCGGCCCCGCGTGGCTGTACGAACTGGGCTACGACTTCTATAAGAGCTTCATTTTTGACGACCGCTACATGATGTTTGTCAAGGGCCTGGGCAACACCCTGATCGTCACCGCCATGGCCCTGGTGCTGGGCGTAATCCTGGGCGTGGTGGTGTCCCTGGTCCGGGTGACCTGGGACAAGACCAGCCTGGAGACGCCGCCCGGCCCCGCCAAGTGGGCCCTGGCGGCGGCCAACACCCTGTCCAAGGTGTACCTCACCGTCATCCGGGGCACCCCCGTCATTGTCCAGGTGATGATCATCTGGTACGTGATCTTCGCCTCCAGCCGGAACAAGATCATGGTGGCCGCCCTGGCCTTCGGCATCAACTCCGGGGCCTACGTGGCGGAGATCATGCGGGGCGGCATCATGGCGGTGGACCAGGGCCAGATGGAGGCCGGCCGGAGCCTGGGCTTCGGCTACGTGTCCACCATGCGGTTCATCATCCTGCCCCAGGCCTTCAAGACGGTGCTGCCCACCCTGGCCAACGAGTTCATCGTCCTGCTGAAGGAGACCGCCGTGGCCGGCTACGTGGGCCTGGCCGACGTGACCTACGCCGCCAACATCATCGGCGGCAACTCCTACGACTACCTGTTCCCCCTGCTGATGGCGGCTGTCATCTACCTGGTGATGGTGATGTTCTTCACCTTCCTGGTGGGCAAGCTGGAGAGGAGGCTGAGAAGCAGTGAGCGATAATCTCATGATCCGGGCCGTGGACGTGGAAAAGCACTTCAAGGGCGGCGAGATCCACGCCCTGGACGGTGTCTCCGCCGATATCGCCAAGGGGGAGGTGGTGGTGGTCATCGGCCCCTCCGGCTCGGGCAAATCCACCTTCCTGCGGTGCCTGAACCTGCTGGAGGTCCCCACCGGCGGCCAGATTTTCTTCAAGGGCGTGGACATCACTGATCCCAAGGTGGACATCAACCTCCACCGGCAGAAGATGGGCATGGTGTTCCAACACTTCAACCTGTTCCCCCACATGACCATCTTGGACAACATGACCCTGGCCCCCGTCCAGCTGCTGAGGAAGCCCCGGCAGGAGGCGGAGGCCCAGGCCATGGCCCTGCTGGAGCGGGTGGGGCTGGCCGACCGGGCCAAAGCCTACCCCAGCCAGCTGTCCGGCGGCCAGAAGCAGCGGATCGCCATTGTCCGGGCTCTGTGTATGGAGCCGGAGGTCATGCTCTTTGACGAGCCCACCTCCGCCCTGGACCCGGAGATGGTGGGCGAGGTGCTGGACGTGATGAAGGAGCTGGCCCGGGACGGCATGACCATGGTGGTGGTGACCCACGAGATGGGCTTCGCCAAGGAGGTGGGCAGCCGGGTGCTGTTCATGGACGGCGGCAGGCTGCTGGAGGAGAACACCCCCCAGGAATTTTTCGCCAATCCCCAGCACCCCCGCACCAAGCTGTTCCTGTCCAAAGTTCTATAAGTTCTGTTGCCGCATATAGGTCTTTCAGGCCGCCCCGCTGGGGGCTTGTTTGAAAAATGTCAATATGCCCAAACAGCGGCCCTTTTGCCGCCATACTTCCCCAATTTTTCTTGAAATCCATCCAGGATTCCTGTGAAAAATTGTGTTTGTCTGACTGCGAAATCCCTCGCTGTTGTGCATAGTTCCATTTTTTAAACAGCGCCTAGGCGGGGCGGCCTTACTTTGACCTTGAGGTGATACGCGGTGGCTTTTTTGCGTGGGTTGACGGATTTCCTGTGGAATCCTTGGCTGCTGGGGCTGTTTTTGGTGGTGGGCCTGGTCTACTCGGCGGGCTCGGGATTTTTCCAGTTTTTTGAGTTCCCACTGTGGTGGAAAACCGCGGTCGGCTCCCTGTTCAAGGGGGGGCAGGGGGGAGGGAAGGGGCTGTCTCCCCTCCAGGCCCTGGCCACGGCCCTGGCCTCCACCATGGGCACCGGCTCTATCGCCGGGGTAGCCACCGCACTCACCCTGGGCGGGCCGGGGGCCATCTTCTGGATGTGGCTGTCCGCCCTGCTGGGGATGATGACCTCCTGCGGGGAGAAGCTGCTGTCCGTCCGCTACCAGCGCCCCGCCCCCGGGGGCGGCCTCCAGGGCGGGCCTATGTACTATCTCCGGGACGGGGTGAAACGGCCCCTCCTGGCCCTCTGTTTTACCCTGGCCTGTATCCCGGCCACAATAGCCGGGGGGAATCTGGTGCAGTCCTCGTCCATCGCCGCCTCTCTGGAGGCGGCTTTCGGCCTGCCCCGGCTCCAGGTGGGTATCATGACCGCCCTGATGGCCGGGCTGGTGATGGTGGGGGGCATTGGGCGGATCGCCCGGGTGTCCTCCGCCCTGGTGCCCGCCATGGCCCTGCTGTACCTGGGGGCCGGAGGGGCGGTGCTGGCCCTGAACTGGGAGAGGATACCGGCGGCCCTGTCCCTGATCCTCTCCAGCGCCTTTGCTCCCTCCGCCGCCCTGGGGGGCGGGGCGGGCTGGACGGTGAGCGCCGCCCTGCGGTACGGGGTGGCCCGGGGTGTGTTTACCAACGAGGCCGGGCTGGGCACCTCCGCCATGGCCCACGGGGCCGCCCGGGTGGACCATCCGGCCCGCCAGGGGATGTGGGGGATTTTCGAGGTCTTTCTCTCCACCCTCCTGGTGTGTACCATCACCGCCCTGGCCATCCTGGCCAGCGGCGTGTGGAAGCCTGGGCGCCCCGGGGCGCTGACCGGCGCCCCCCTCACGGCGGCGGCCTTCGGCTCCGCCCTGGGCCAGGCGGGGGAGGGGGTGGTGGCCCTGTCCCTGCTGCTCTTCGCCTTCTCCTCCATCCTGGGCTGGAGCTACTACGGCCAGCAGTGCCTGGCCTATCTGGCCAGAGGCCGGAAACTCATCCCCGCTTACCGGGCGGTTTTTCTGCTGTGCGTCATTCTGGGGGCGGTGTGGGAGCCGGAGGCGGTCTGGCTGCTGGCGGACCTGTGCAACGCCCTGATGGCCCTGCCCAACCTGGCCGCCCTGCTGCTGCTGGCGCCGGAGGCACTGTCCCTGCTGGAGGGGTGGCGGCGGGCCGCCTCCCGGCGGGGGAGCGGCAGGATTCTGCAAAAAAAGGAAAAACCCTATTGACAGCCAAGGGGAATCCGAATATAGTATAATCAAACACAGCTAAACGCGCGAACCGCTCTTTTTCCCCTGACTGCCCCTTGAAACATGAAAAAACGACTTTGATGGTTTGCGCGTATTTTTGCGAAAGGGTGTAAAGCCCCCCCGCATCACACTGACAGAAGGAGCATCACGTTATGATCTTTGAAAAGCTGGCCGCTCTGGTCGCCGAGCAATTCAATGTAGACGCCGAGACTGTCACCATGGAGACGTCCTTTACCGATGATCTGAATGCTGACTCGGTGGATATTGTGGATCTGTCTATGGCTCTGGAAGAGGAGTTCGGGATTGAGGAGCTAGGGGAGGAAGACGCCGCCTCCATCACCACCGTGGGCGATTTGGTTCGCTTCCTACAGAGCAAAATCGACTGATGCGAAAACCACACATTGGCAGGACTCCGCCCCGGGCGGAGTCCTGCCTTGTCCAAGGAGTTTTGTTCTTATGAAGACGCTAGAGGAAAAACTGGGCTATACCTTTCAAGACCCCTCCCTGCTGGAGAACGCCCTGACCCACAGCTCCCGGGCCAACGAGAGCCGGGGCGCCCAGTCCAGCAACGAGCGGCTGGAATTTTTGGGGGACTCCATTTTGGGCATGGTGGTGGCGGACCATCTGTACCGCAACCACCCGGACCTGCCCGAGGGGGATCTAACCCGCACCCGGGCGGCCCTGGTGTGCGAGGAGAGCCTGGTCCAGGTGGCCCAGGGGCTGGGCCTGGGGGACTACCTCCGCCTGGGCAAGGGGGAGGAGACCGGCGGCGGCCGGAACAGGCCCTCCATCCAGGCCGACGCGGTGGAGGCGGTGCTGGCGGCCATCTATTTAGACGGCGGCATCGGCTCGGTCCGCAAGGTGATCCAGGCCCAGATCCTCAGCCGGGAGCTGGCCAGCCTGGCCAAGCCCCGGGATTACAAGACCGCCCTCCAGGAGCTGGTCCAGCGGGAGAGCGGCCAGGTCCTCCAGTACCGCCTTACCGGCGAGGAGGGCCCCGACCACGACAAGCGGTTTTTTATCCAGGTGACGCTGAACGGCCAGCCCCTGGGGGCAGGCTCCGGCCGGAGCAAGAAGGAGGCCGAGCAGATGGCGGCCCAAGCCGCCATCGCCGCTTTGGAGAAATAGAGAGAGCGGGCCCGGCCTCCGGGTCCGCTCTTTAAAGACTCTGCGGTTTAGACCATCCCTATACTGACTGATGATGCGCCGGCGCGCCTGAATACGCCGGATGAAACGGGGGAGAACTATGGATAAAAAGATGCTGGGCCACGGGGCGGCCCTGTTTACCATCGTCAACTGGGGGGCCACCTTCATTGGCACCAAGGTGCTGCTAGAGACCTACTCTCCGGTGGAGATTCTGGTCTACCGCTTCATCCTGGGGGTGCTGGCGCTGTACCTCATGTGCCCCAAGCTGCTGCGGATCAGGGACTGGCGGCGGGAGCTCACCTTCATGGGGGCCGGCCTCACCGGGGCCTGTTTGTACTATCTGCTAGAAAATATCGCCCTGACCTATACCACGGCGGCCAACGTGGGGGTGATCGTCACCATCGCCCCCCTGAGCACCGCCCTCATGTCCTGGGCCGCCGGGGGGGAGCGGCCCAAGGGCTGGTTTTTCCTAGGGTTTGTGGTGGCCATGTCGGGCATCTGCCTTATCAGCTTCTCCGGCGGGGAGGGGCTGTCCCTGGACTGGCGGGGGGATCTGCTGGCGGTGCTGGCCACAGTGGTGTGGGCCCTGTACTGCCTGTTCCTCAACCGCATCGGTACCTACGGATATTCCGTTCTCCAGACCACCCGCCGTACCTTCCTGTACGGGCTAGTCTTTATGATCCCGGCGGCCTTCGCCATGGACTTCCACTGGGGGCTGGAGCGCCTTCTGGATCCGGTGGCCACCGCCAACCTGGTTTACCTGGGCGTTGGGGCCTGCGCCCTGTGCTTCGCCGCCTGGGGCTATGCGGTCCAGGCGCTGGGGGTCATCACCTCCAGCGTGTACCTGTACCTGCCCTCCATTGTCACCCTGGTCTGTGCCGCCCTGATCCTCCATGAGCCCATCACAAAATATTCCATCCTGGGCGCCGGCCTCACCGTGCTGGGCCTGGTGCTGTCAGAGCTGGATACTTTTGTGAAAAAGCTCCGCCCAGCGGGGAAAAACGCCTAAAACCAGTGGCCGCAACCGCTGGTTGTCAAATTGGATACACCTTTTGGTTGTGTTGCCGCCCTGATTTTGCTATGCTGTGACCAGCTTGCAAGCCCAAGAGTTTGAATAGGAGGATCACAGTATGGATTTTGAACACCGTCTCTACGACCTGCGGAAGCGGGCGGGCCTGTCCCAGGAGGAGCTGGCCAACCTGGTGGGGGTGACCCGCCAGGCGGTGCAGAAGTGGGAGGCGGGGACCAGCCGTCCGGACATGGATAACCTGGCCGCCCTGGCCCAATATTTCCACGTCACCTTAGACTGGCTCATCACCGGCCGGGAGGGGGAGGCTGTCCCCGTCCAGAAGCACGAGGTGGTGGTGGAGAAGCACTACTACTATAATAGCTGGCAATATGAGTACAAGAGCAAGCGTACCCTCTTCGGCCTGCCCCTGGTCCACATAAAGCTGGCTGGCCGGGGATTGTGCGTGGCGAAGGGGATCATCGCCATTGGAAACGTGTCGGTAGGGCTGTTGTCCATCGGCGGCTTCTCCCTTGGGCTGCTGTCGGTGGGAGCGATGTCCATGGGTGCGCTGGTGCTGGCCGGCATGGGGCTGGGCCTGGTCGCCCTGGGAGCCCTGGCTGTGGGCGGGGTGGCCGTGGGCGGCGTGGCCATCGGCTGGCTGGCGGTGGGAGCCACCTCCTTCGGCGTGTACGCCTCCGGCGGGGCGGTCTTTGGCAGCCAGGCGGCTGTGGGGGTGGCGGCGATCAGCGATGTGCTGGCCATCGGACAGGACGCCCAGGCCCCCTCTGTCCTAAGCTTAGACGCCCCCCGGGAGCTTATGGTCCAGGCCATGGATCAGGCGCGGGTGCCCGGCTGGATCCAGAGGATTCTCCTTCTGGGCCACGGCCGCTGATAAAAAACAAAAAAATGCCATGGTACGCCGGTACCATGGCACTTTTTTAGCTCAACGAGACGGTTCCGCCCCGTCCTCCTCCGGGAGGGCGGCAGGTGCCGCTTGGTTGCGCTGGATCAGGTCCGCCCGGAGCATTTGGTAACAGGCGGCGGCCAGGGGGACGGCCAGCAGCATGCCGCCGATGCCCAGGATACCCCCGCCGATGGTGACAGCGGCCAGCACCCAGATCCCCGGCAGGCCGATGGAGGAGCCCACCACCTTGGGGTAGATCAGGTTGCCCTCCAGCTGCTGGAGGACGCCGATAAACACCAGGAACAGCAGGGCCTTGATGGGGGAGACGGTGAAGATCATAAAGGCGCCCACCCCCGCCCCGATGTAGGCCCCGGCCACGGGGATCAGGGCGGTGAAGCCGATGAGGGCCCCGATCATGGTGGCGTAGGGCAGCTGGAGGGCCGCCATTCCCAGGGCGCACAGCAGGCCCAGGATCATGGCCTCGGTACACTGGCCCACCACAAAGCTGTGGAAGCAGCGGTTGAGGGTCTCTAGGAAGTAGATGGCCCGGCTGTACCACCCGGGCTTCAGATAGGTCTTCATCACCAGGGCGCACTGACGGCTCAGCTTCTCCTTACCCAGCAGCAGGTAGATGGAGAAAATCACGCTGACGATGGCGGTAAAGGCGGTGGACACCGTGGCGGAGGCCAGGGTCATCACCGAGCCCATCACCCCGCCCAGGCCGGAGATCAGCCAGTTCACCCCTTTGGTGATGACCTCCCGCCAGTCAACGCTCCCGTCGGCCAGGGCGGCCCCGGAGGAGGACAGGACCTGGGACCAGTTGACATTCTGGTTGACCATGAGGGACAGCTCCTCCAGCAGGGGGACGGCCTCCTGGATCAGCACCAGCACGCACTCGGCCAGCTCCGGCAGGATCATCCGCACCAGCAGCACCACCAGGGCGGTCAGGCTGGCGAAAGCCAGGATCAGGCATACCGGCCGCCGGATACGGGCCACCGTTGGATTTTGGGAGGAGGGGAAAAACCATCCCTCATAGGTACTCATCAGGATATTCACGGCGTAGGCGATGACCGCCCCCAGGACCAGCGGGAAGGCGGCGCCCAGCGCCATCAGGGCCATCCCGGACAGCCTGGCCCAGTAGTGGATGGCCAGGTAGAGGGCGAACAGGACCACCCCAAGCCGGACGGAGCCCTTCCATTCTTGTTTCAAAATCATCCACCTCGATTATTTTGTTGTGTATGGAGCGGGGGAGGGGCCCTTACAGCCCCTCCATCAGGTTGACCAGGAGGAATCCCTCCTCAATGTTGGTCTCAGCGATGAACTGGGGGACAGCGGGGATCATCCACTCCCGCTTCCCGCCCTTGACCACATAGACGTTGTTGGCGGGGAGGGTGAGCACGTCCTCAATGTTCCCCAAAATCTCCCCAGTGGCGGCGTCCCGTACCTCCAGGCCGTAGATGTCCGCCAGGAAGAAGGCCCCCTCCGGCAGCTGGGCGTCCGCCCGGTCGATGAAGAGGGTGGCCCCCCGCAGGGCCATGGCGCTGGGCACGTCGGTGGGCCCGTCAAACTTGATGATGACCATATTTTTGTGGACCCGGGCCCGCTGCACCGTCATGGGGAAGTGGGCCTCGTCCACATACAGGGTCTTGAACTGGCACAGGAACTCCGGCGAGTCGGCCCAGGGCTGGACCTTTACCTCGCCCATCAGGCCGTGGATGTTGGTGACCTTGCCCACCTCCAGATATTGATGTTTCATCTGTATGATTCCTCCAAAAAATACTGGACGTAAATTGCTGAGGCGGCTGTAAGGCGTCGCCCCGGGAATGAGAAAACAAGGCGCAGGGATCACCCTGCGCCCTTGTTCTGAGAACCGGTATTCATAAGTGAAAATTCCCGTTGAGACGGCCGTTTGAGCTTGTGAATACAGGTTCTTAGTCGATGATCTCCACGTTGACCCGCTTGCCGGCCCGCTGGGCGGCGGAGCGCATCAGGATGCGGATCTCCTTGGCGATGCGGCCCTGGCGGCCGATCACCTTGCCCATGTCCTCCGGGGCCACCCGGAGCTCCAGGACAGTCTCGCCGTCGCCCTCGACCTCAGTGACAGACACCTGCTCGGGGTGCTCCACCAGGTTCTGGGCCACGTAGGTCAGAAGCTCTTTCATGAATACCTCCAGCCTTACAGGGCGCCGGCCTTTTTCAGCAGGTCGCGGACGGTCTCGGTGGGCTGAGCGCCGGTCTTGATCCAGGCCTGGGCCCGGTCCACGTCCACCTTCAGCTCGGCGGGATTGGTCACGGGGTTGTAGATGCCGATCTCCTCGATGAAGCGGCCGTCACGGGGGTAGCGGGAGTCGGCCACCACGATGCGGTAGAAGGGGGCCTTCTTGGCGCCCATGCGGCGCAGTCTGATTTTAACCATGTATGTTCACCTCCAAATGAAATTCTTTATTTATATGGAAAGCGCCCGCGGCGCTTAACCACCGATCAGAACGGCATCCCGCCGGGCATTCCAGGCATTCCCCGGCCCTTTTTCCCCATCATCTTCCGCAGGTTTTTGGGCATTTTGCCCCCGGAGAACTGCTTGGTCATGGCCTGGAGCAGCTCAAACTGCTTGAGCAGCCGGTTGATGTCCACCACCTGGGTGCCGGACCCGGCGGCGATACGCTTTTTCCGGCTGGAGTTGAGCAGCTTGGGGTCCTCCCGCTCGGCGGGGGTCATGGACAGGATGATGGCCTCCATCCGCTGGAGCAGCTTCTCGTCCATGGTGGCCCCCTCCAGGTCGCTGGCCTTCACGCCAGGGAGCATCCCGGCGATCTCGGTGAGGGAGCCCATGTTCTTCAGCTGGGTCATCTGGTCGTAGAAATCGGTGAGGGTAAACTTATTTTTCCGCAGCTTCTCCTGGAGCTCCAGGGCCTTCTTCTGGTCGAAGTTCTGCTCGGCCTTCTCAATGAGGGAGAGCATATCCCCCATGCCCAAAATGCGGCTGGCCATGCGGTCGGGGTGGAAGACCTCAATCTGGTCCAGCTTTTCCCCCACGCCGGCGAATTTGATGGGTTTTCCCGTCACCGCCTTAATGGACAGGGCGGCGCCGCCCCGGGCGTCGCCGTCCAGCTTGGTGAGGACCACGCCGTCGATATCCAGGGCGTCGTCGAAGGCTTTGGCGGCGTTTACGGCGTCCTGGCCGATCATGGCGTCCACCACCAGCAGGATCTCGGTGGGCTCCACGGCGGCCTTGATGTTCCGCAGCTCGTCCATCAGCTCCTCGTCCACGTGGAGGCGGCCGGCGGTGTCTAAAAACACCATGTCGCTGCCGTGTTTTTCGGCGTGGGCGATGGCGGCCTTGGCGATGTCCACCGGGTTGGTCTGGCCCATCTGGAAGACGGGGATGTCCAGCTGCTGGCCCACCACCTCCAGCTGGTGGATGGCGGCGGGGCGGTAGATGTCACAGGCGGCCAGCAGGGGCCGCTTGTTGTTCTGGCGCTTCATCAGCCCGGCCAGCTTGGCGGCGTTGGTGGTCTTGCCGGCGCCCTGGAGGCCCACCATCATCACCACCGTGGGGGGCTTGGAGGAAATAGTCAGCTTGGTCCCGGCGCCCCCCATCAGCTCCGTGAGCTCCTGGTTGACGATCTTGATGATCTGCTGGGCGGGGGAGAGGGCCTCCAGCACGTCGCTGCCCACGGCCTTCTCTGTAACCTGGGCCACGAACTGCTTGACCACCTTGAAGCTGACGTCGGCCTCCAGCAGGGCCAGGCGGATCTCCCGCATGGCCTCCTTCACATCGGCCTCGGTCAGCCGGCCCTTGCCTCTCAGCCGCTTAAAGGCGGCGGACAGCTTTTCAGAAAGTCCTTCAAATGCCATGGGCTTACTCCTTCAGCAGGATGTCGGCGGCGTCCCGCACTTGCAGGGCGAAGGACTCCAGCTCCTCGTTGTCCTCCCGGGCGGCCAGCTCCGCGGCGTGCCGGGCGTCCTCCCGCAGCTGCTCCAGCTGGGCCCGCATGGTGTGGAACCGCTTAATCAGTCCGGTCTTGTCCTCCAGCTCGGTGAGGACGGCCTCCGCCCGGACGATCACGTCCCGGACCCCCTGGCGGGTGATGCCGTAGTTTTCGGCGATCTCTCCCAGGGACAGATCCTCGTTGTAATAGAGGTCATAAAATTCTTTCTGGCGGTCCGTCAGTACGTCGCCGTAAAAATCGAAGAGCATGGACATACGGTAGGCCTGGTTTTTCATGCCTGCGGACCCCCTTTGGCTTAAAAATGTAAAGCTATTTAACTTTACGTTTGGAGTGTAGCACATTCTGCCCTGTTTGTCAAGTAAAATTCCTTGCGGACGGGACGGCCGGTTTTTGGTATATTGCGCCAGGGCCGGGGGAAAACTGGAGGGAAGATGAAAATCATGCAGGAGGTTCCCGCTATGAACACCCCCCACGTCCCCATGGACGAGGCCCGTCTGTTGAAATACGCCGCCAACGCCGCCCGGAGCCTGAAGCCCTCCGGGGCGGTCCCCTGCCGCGCCCTGGCCAGCCGGCTGAGGGAGAACCTGGAGGCCGTCCAGGGGGCGGCGGCCCGGTTGACTGACTGGGCCGCTGGTCAGAAAGCCGTCCCCGGGGCGGTGGAGTGGCTGCTGGACAACCACTACCTGGCCGCCCGGGCCGGGGAGGAGGCCCGCAGGACTCTGAAATCCGGCAGGCCCCTGCGGGGGGACGGGGCGGGGGAGCCCCTGCTGTGGGCCTGCGCCAGAAGCGCCCTGTGGGCGGTGCCCGGCCTGGACACGGCCCGTCTGGCCCTCTTTCTCCAGGGCTTCCAGTCGGTCCTCCCCCTCACGGAGCGGGAGCTGTCCCTGCTGGTTTCCGCCCTGGCCGGCGTGGTGGTGGAGCGGTTGTCCGCCCTGTGCGGGGATCCCTCCGCCCTCCAAAAGGGCCGGGTCGCCCCGGAGGAGATGGCGAAGATTTTCACCGCCCTCCGGGCCCTGGAGGGGGCGGGCTGGTCCCGGCTGCTGGAGGAGGCCAGCCAGGTGGAGGGGATCCTGGCCCAGGACCCCACCGGCCACTACCCGGGGATGGACGGGGACACCCGCCGCCGCTACCGCCAGCGGCTGTGCCGGCTGGCCCGGAAGGGCCGTATGGACGAGGGCGCCGCCGCCCGCCTGGCCCTGGAGCTGGCCCGCAAGGAGGGCCGCCATATCGGCTGGTACCTCTACCGGGAGCCCCTGGGCCAGCCTGAGAAGCTGCCCTCCGGCAGGGGATACGCCGGGGCGGTGGCTGGCCTGTCCCTGCTGGCGGCCCTGGCCCTGTGGGGGGCGGCGGGCACGCCGGTGGCCGCCCTGCTGCTGGTGCTGCCCCTGTCCGACCTGGTGAAAAATATCCTGGATTTTACCCTGGTCCACCTGGTTCCGCCCCGGCCCGTGCCCCGGATGGAGCTGTCCGGCGGGATTCCCAAGGAGGGCCGTACCCTGTGCGTGGTGGTCTCCCTGCTGACGGGGGAGGACAGCGGCCCCCAGCTGGCCGCTCTGTTGGAGCGGTACCGCCTGGCCAACCGGGACGCCGGGCCGGAGCTCCGCCTGGGCATTTTGGCCGACCTCCCGGACAGCGCCGGCCCCATGGATTCGGAAGGGGCGGCCTGGGTAGAGGGCGCCCGCCAGGCGGTGGAGGCCCTCAACGAGAAGCACGGCGGTGGCTTCTACCTCTTTTTCCGCCCACCCGCCCTCAACCCCCGGGACGGCCGGTACATGGGTCATGAGCGGAAGCGGGGCGCCCTCACCGAGCTGGCCCGCCTGCTGCGGCGGGCCCCCTCCGGCCTGGAGGTCACCGGCGACCGCCCCTGGCTGGACCAGGTCCAGTACGTCATCACCCTGGACGGGGACACCGCCCTGAACGTGGGCTCCGCCCGGGCGCTGGCGGGGGCCATGCTCCACCCTCTGAACGCCCCGGTGATCGACCCGGCCCGGCGGGTGGTGGTCTCCGGCCACGCCCTGCTCCAGCCCCGGGTGGCGGTGGAGCTGGAGGCGGCCAACAAATCCTTTTTCTCCCGGGTGTACGGCGGCCTGGGGGGCGTGGACCCCTACGGCTCCACCGCCAGCGACGTCTACCACGACCTATGCGACCAGGGCACTTACACCGGCAAGGGCATCTTTTCGGTGGATGCCTTCCTCGCCTGCCTGGACGGCCGCTTCCCGGACAACGCCATCCTGTCCCACGACCTGCTGGAGGGCAGCTACCTCCGGGCGGGCCTGCTGGGGGAGGTGGAGCTCACCGACGGCTGTCCCTACAAGGTCCACGGCTACTTCGCCCGCCTCCACCGGTGGATCCGGGGGGACTGGCAGCTGCTGCCCTGGCTGGGCAGGCGCGTCCCCAACGGGGAGGGGGGGCGGGAGGGGAACCCCCTGCCCCCTCTGGCCAAGTGGAAGATCTTCGACAACCTCCGCCGCTCCCTGTCCCCGGTGTTTACCCTGCTCACCTTAGTCCTGGGGATTTGCTTCTCCGGAAAGGTGTTCGCCATCGCCGGGGGCGTGGCTGTCCTGTCCGCCGCCTCCAACCTGCTGCTGTCCGGGGCGGAGCTGGCCGTCCGCCGGAACGGCGGGCACCGGCGCTACCACTCCACCATCATCGCCGGCCTGGCGGGGACGGTGCTCCAGACCGCCCTCCAGCTCATCCTCCTGCCCTGGCAGGCCTATGTCTCCCTCACCGCCGCCAGCTCCGCCCTGTGGCGGATGGCGGTCTCCCACAGGAACCTCCTGGCCTGGGTGACGGCGGCCCAGGCGGAGCGGCGGGGGAGCACCTTGTGGTTTTATTTCCGGCAGGGCTGGTTCTCGGCGGCGATTGGCCTGCTGGTGCTGTTTGCCGCCCAGCTGCGGATTGGCCGGGCGGCCGGCCTGCTCTGGCTGATGGCCCCCGCCCTGGCCTGGCTCATCAGCCGGCCCGCCCGGCCGGGCAAAAAGATCCCCCCTGCCGGCCGGGCCTTCCTCCTTCGCCAGGGGGAGCTGATCTGGGGCTACTTCGCCCAGTTCCTCCGGGAGGAGGACCACTATCTCCCGCCGGACAACTGGCAGGAGCAGCCCGGCCCCGCTCTGGCCCGGCGGACCTCCCCCACCAACATCGGCATGGCCCTGCTGTCCACCATGGCGGCGGCGGATCTGGAGCTGCTGCCCCAGGAGAAGGCGGTGGATCTGATCTCCCATACCCTGGACACGGTGGAGCGGCTGGAGAAGTGGCGGGGGCACCTGTACAACTGGTACGACACGGCCACCCTGGCCCCCCTCCACCCCCGGTACGTGTCCACGGTGGACAGCGGCAATCTGCGGGGCTGTCTCATCGCCCTGCGGGAGGGGCTGTACCGGTGGGGGGAGGCCGGCCTGGCCCGCCGGGCGGAGGCCCTGTCCGGCGCCATGGACTGCGCCCCCCTCTACGACCGGGAGCGGAAGCTGTTCTCCATCGGCTACGAGGTGGAGCGGGGGGAGCTCACCAACGGGTACTACGACCTGATGGCCAGCGAGGCCCGGCAGACCAGCTATATCTGCGTGGCCAAGGGGGAGGTCCCGCCCCGCCACTGGCGGCGGCTGGGCCGGATGCTCCTGGGGGACAACGACTACAGCGGCATGGCCTCCTGGACGGGCACCATGTTTGAGTATTTTATGCCCCACCTCCTGCTCCCCGCCGAGCCCAACTCCTTCCTCTATGAGACGCTGGCCTTCTGCGTCTACGCCCAGAAGCGCCGGGGCAGCCAGGCCCATGCCCCCTGGGGGATTTCGGAGTCGGCCTTCTACTCCTTCGACCCTGGGATGAACTACCAGTACAAGGCCCACGGGGTCCAGTCCCTGGGCCTGAAGCGGGGGCTGGACAGCGAGCTGGTGATCTCCCCGTACAGCTCCTTCCTGGCCCTGCTCCTGGCCCCCAAGAGCGCCCTGGCGAACCTGCGCCGCCTGCGAGACATGGGCCTGGAGGGGAAATACGGCCTGTATGAGGCCGTGGACCGCACCCCCTCCCGCCTCCAGGGCGGGGCGCCCTATGAGGTGATCCGCTCCTATATGTCCCACCATCTGGGCATGAGCCTGGTGGCCATTGACAACGCCCTCCGGGATAACATCATGCAAAAGCGCTTTATGCGGGACTGCGACATGGCCGCCTACCGGGAGCTGCTCCAGGAGCGGGTGCCGGTGGGGGCGCCCATCCTCCGCCGGCCGGAGCGGGAAGTGCCGGAAAAGCCCCGGCCCGCCCCCGGCCCGGAGCTGAGGCGGAGCGGGGAGGGGGCCGGGCTGCTGGCCCCGGCCTGCCACCTGCTGTCCAACGGGAGCTGGCATGTGCTGGCCTGTGACAACGGCCTCACCGCCTCCCGCCAGGGGGACTGGGCGATTACCCTGGCCCGGCCCGGGGCGTACTGCCAGCCCGCCGGGGTTTCTGTGTTTTTCTCCGGCCCGAAGGGGACGGTGGGCCTCACTCCCTCCCCCTTGTTCCAGGACGGGGACTGCCGCTGGGAATTTCACTCCAGCGGGGCCCTTTGGCAGACTGCACAAAGGGAGTGGTCCGCCCGGCTGGAGCTGTCCGTCCCCGGCCGGGAGAGCGGGGAGCTGCGCCAGATCACCCTCTTTTCCCGGGAAAACCAGCCCTTAAAGGGGGAAATCTGGCTCTATCTGGAGCCGGTTCTGTGTCCGATGCCGGACTATGACGCCCATCCGGCCTTCTCCAGGCTCTTTGTGGAACATGCACAATTTGACGGCGGGGCGGTATTCCACCGCCGGCCCAGAGGAGGGGAGCCCGATCTCTATCTGGCGGTTTGTTGGACAGGCGGGACAGCCGCCCTGGGTCTGGACCGGTCGGCCCTGGGCCGGGGCGGGCTCCGGGCCCTGCCCGGGAAAAAGCCGGGGCTGCCGGAGGGGGAAGGGGGTTCGGACCCCTGCCTGCTGGCGGCGGTCCCCGTTGACCTGGCCCCGGGGGAGCGTGTTTCCATCTCCCTGGCCCTGGCGGCGGGGGAGAGCCTCCAGGCCGCCCGGGAGAGCGCCCGGCGGATTTTGGCGGGGCGTGGCGGCCCGCCGGCCTCTCTGGCCCCGCTGCTGCAAAAGCTGGAACTCACTGAGGCACAAGGGTTTTCGGCATTTCAGCTCCTGTCCCGGCTAGCCGCTGTGGAGGAGAAGACCGGCCTCCCGCCCCGGGAGGGGAGCCTGTGGCCGCTGGGAATCTCTGGGGATTTACCCATCGCCGTGGGACAGCTTTCCAGCGAGGAGGACCAGGAGCGGGCCGCCCTGTGGTGCCGCCAGCACCAGTTTTTGACCAGAAGCGGCTTCCCCTTTGACCTGGTCCTGCTGGTGGAGGAGGGGGGCGACTACCGCCGGCCTCTGCGCTCCGCCCTGATGGAGGCGCTGCGGGGGCTGGGGGCGGAGTCCGCCCTGGGAGCCAGGGGGGGGATCCACCTGGTGGAGTCCGCCGCCGCCGGGCAGGTTCTGCCCTGGGCCAAGGCGGTTCTGCCGGCGCCCCGGGAGGCGGGGGAGAGGGAGCGGTTTGCCCCGCCGTCCCCGGTAAACCTGAAGCCCGGCCCGGCCCCCTGGGAGACGCGGGAGGACGGGAGCGTGGTGATCTCCGCCGGGGACCGGCTGCCCCCGGTGGGGTGGAGCCAGGTATTATGTAACGAGAATTTTGGCTGGATCACCGATGAGACGGGGGACGGGTTCCTGTGGGACGGCGGAAATTCCAGGGAACACCGGCTGTCCCCCTGGGCCAATGACCCGCTGGCGGTGGGCGGGCCGGAAAAAATTGTGGTCAGCCTGAACGGGCGGGAATATTCCATCTTTGCGGATGGGGACGGCCACCCCTGCTCGGTGACCTACCGCCCCGGCCTGGCCCAGTGGGAGAAGCGGATCGGCCCCGTTCTGCTCACCACCCAGGGCTTTGTGCCCTGGGACCGGGACTGCCGGGTGCTGCGGGTGACCCTGTCCGGGGGGAGTGGGGTACTCTCCTGCCGCCTGGACGGGCGGGAGGAGGCCGCCCGCCCCATTGGAGACGGCCAGACGCTGGCCCTGGTCACCCAGGGCCAGGGCGGCCGGCCGGTTTACCACTTTGAGGAGGGGGAGTTCCTCCCGGAGCAGGAGGAGACCGTGGAGCGGTGGGAGGAAAAGGTCTCCAGCCTGAAGGTTTTCACCCCGGATGAGGGGCTGAACCGCTACCTCAACAGCTGGTGCCTGTATCAGGTCATCGCCTGCCGGCTGATGGCCAGAACCTCCCAGTACCAGAACGGCGGGGCCTTCGGCTTCCGGGACCAACTCCAGGATGTGCTGGCCCTGGTGTACACCTGGCCGGCCCGGGCCAGGGAGCAGCTTCTGCTGGCGGCCTCCCGGCAGTTCGAGGAGGGGGATGTCCAGCACTGGTGGCACCCGCCGGAGGGAGCCGGGGTCCGGACCAGGATCTCCGACGACCTGCTGTGGCTGCCCTGGGTGCTGTGCCGGTACTGCCAGACCACCGGGGACTGGGGGATTTTGGAGGAGCAGGTCCCCTATCTGACCTCCAAACCCCTGGGCCCGGAGGAGGGGGACCGGTATGAGACCCCCCAGGCAAGCCAGAAGGTGGAGAGCCTTTACAGCCACGCCCTGGCGGCCATCCGGCACGCCCTGGGCCGGGGGACGGGCGCCCACGGCCTGGCCCTGATGGGTACCGGGGACTGGAACGACGGCATGAACCGGGTGGGGGAGAAGGGCCGGGGGGAGTCGGTGTGGCTGACCTGGTTCTTGGCCGCCGTTTTACAGGCGTTCTCCCCGGTGTGCGAGCGGATGGGGGATCGGGAGGCCGCCCGGGAGTGTTTGGAGCGGGCGGACCAGCTGATGGAGGCGGCGCAAAAGTCCTGGGACGGCGGCTGGTACCGCCGGGGATACTACGACGATGGAGCCCCCCTGGGCTCCGCCCAGAGCCAGGCGTGCCAGCTGGACTCCATCGCCCAGTCCTTCTCCGTATTCCCCCGGGGGACAGACCGGGAGCGGGCCAACCAGGCGGTCTCCGCCGCCCTGGAGCGGCTGTTTGACCGGGAAAACGGGGTGGTCCGGCTGTTTGACCCGGCCTTCGACGGCGGGGAGGAGGAGCCGGGGTATATCAAGGCCTACCCCGCCGGGGTGCGGGAGAACGGCGGGCAGTACACCCACGGGGCGGTGTGGCTGGCCATAGCCTGTTTCCGGCTGAACCGGCCCCGGGAGGGCTGGGCGGTTCTGCAGGCCCTGCTGCCCCAGGGGCACCCCACGAAGGCCTACCGGGGGGAGCCGTATGTGCTGGCCGGGGACGTGTCCCGGGAGGGCCGGGCGGGATGGACCTGGTACACCGGGGCCGCCGGCTGGTACTGGCAGGCGGCGGTGGAGGAGCTGCTGGGGATCACGGTCAAGGAGAACAAGCTGACGGTGGAGCCCAACCTGCCGCCGGACTGGCCGGGGTACCGGGCGGAGTGGAAGCTGCCCAAGGGGCGGCTGGCCATCTCCGTGGAGCGGGTTGGGCGCTATTCCGCCGCCCTGGACGGGAGACGGCTGGAGGGGGGCGTCCCCCTGGAGCTGGAAGGGGAGCACACCCTGCGGGTGACGGTGTAGGGCGGGCCCCGCTGGGGAAAAAGCCCTTGCCGGGCCCTCTGGGATGTGATATGATATCATAGACCAAATTTTGGGGCACATGTTTTAGAACCGGTATTCATTAGCGAAAATGCCGGATGAGCGAGGAAGTTTGCCTGCCCCGCAAGGCGGGAAAGCGCCGGAATCCTGGGTGGATTTCAAGATTTCCCAACGGGGCGGGGCGGCAAGATTCCCGATTAGACGGCCGTTTGCGCTTTTGAATACAGGTTCTTACCTGAGAAAGGAATTAAGGATATGTCCAATGTCACCCGCCGGGAATTATTCCCCGGGGTATGGCTGCGCGCGGTCCATACCAATAAATTTAAAAGCTCCTACCTGTCCGTCACCCTGCTGGCCCCCCTGGACCGGGAGACCGCCGGGGCCAACGCCCTGGTACCCTACGTGCTCCGCCGGGGGACGGCGGCCCACCCGGATCTGGAGAGCCTGTCCGCCGCCCTGGACGAGCTGTACGGCGGGGCCGTGGAGCCTGTGACCCGGAAAAAGGGGGAGACCCAGTGCGTGGGGTTCGCCGCCAGCTTTCTGGACGACGCCTATGCCCTGAAGGGGGAGAAGATTCTGGAGCCCGCCGCCGCCCTGCTGGGGGAGCTGCTGCTCCAGCCCTGCACCCAGGACGGCCGCTTCCGCCAGGACTACACCGAGGGGGAGCGGCAGAACCTCATTGACAGGATCCGGGCCCAGATCAACGACAAGCGGACCTACGCCACCCAGAAGCTGGTACGGGAGATGTGCAAATACGAGGCCTTCGGGGTGGACAAGCTGGGGGATGAGGAGAGCGTGGCGGCCATCACCTCGGAGAGCCTGTGGCAGCGGTATCAGCAGCTGCTTCAGGATGCCCGGGTGGAGGTCTACTTCTGCGGCTCCGCCGACCCTGACCGGGTGGAGGAGGCCCTGCGGGCCGCCCTGGCCGGCTTGCCAGTGAATGAGGACCGGGTTGACCCGGCCTGCGACGTGCGGGTGTCCGCCGGCCCCGAACCCATTGTGGTGGTGGAGGAGATGGACGTAAGCCAGGGCAAGCTGGCCCTGGGCTTCCGCTCCGGGGGGCAGACCTGCTGGGAGGAGGACTACCCCGCCCTGGCCATGTGCAACGCCGTCCTCGGGGGAACCACCCTGTCCAAGCTGTTTATGAACGTGCGGGAGAAGTTGTCCCTGTGCTACTACGCCAGCTCCATGCTGGAGAAGATGAAGGGGCTGGTGCTGGTGTCCTCCGGCATCGAGTTTGACAAGTACCAGACCGCCAGGGACGAGATTCTAGCCCAGCTGGAGGCCATTCGCCGGGGAGACATCGAGGACTGGGAGCTGGAGGGGGCCCGGCGCACCCTCATCAGCGGGTATCTGACCACGCTGGACGAGCAGGGCAGGCAGGAGGAGTTCTGGCTGGGCCAGTCCGCCGCCGGGCTGGAGGAGAGCCCGGAGGAGTTCGCCGCCCGGCTGGAGGCCGTGACCCGGGAGCAGGTGGCCCGGGCGGCCCAAAAGCTGGAGCTGGACACCGTGTATTTCCTGAAAGGGAAGGAGGGCTGAGAGATGGAAAAGCTGGAATTTGCCAAGGCGGGGGAATCCATGTACCACGAGAAGCTGGAAAACGGCCTCAACGTGTTTGTCTTCCCCAAGCCCGAGTTTCAGAAGGGTTATGCCTTTTTCGCCACCAACTACGGCGGCATGGACATGCGTTTCTGCCTGAACGGGGAGTGGCGGGACACCCCCGCCGGGGTGGCCCACTACCTGGAGCACAAGATGTTTGATACCAAGGAGGGCAACGCCCTCCAGGAGCTGGCCGCCAACGGGGCCAGCCCCAACGCCTTTACCAGCAACGACATCACCGGCTACTACTTCGACTCCACTGAGAAATTTGAGGAGAACCTGCGGATTCTGCTGTCTTTCGTCTCAGTGCCCTGGTTTACCCAGGAGAGCGTGGACAAGGAGCGGGGCATCATCGGCCAGGAGATCGGCATGATTGAGGACGACCCCCATTGGAAGTGCTATATGAACCTGATGAAGGCCCTGTTTCAGCGCCACCCCATCCGGGTGAGCGTGGCGGGGAGCGTGGAGTCCATCGCCCAAATTACCCCGGAGACCCTGTACGCCTGCCACAAGGCCTTCTACGACCCGGCCAACATGGCCCTGTGCGTGGCCGGCCCGGTGGACCCGGAGCACATCTGCCGGGTTGCCCGGGAAATCCTCCCCAAGGAGGCGGGACCCATCGCCGCCAAGGATTATGGCGAGAAAGAGGAGCCCCGCGCTGCCCAATCCCTGATTGAGGAGCGGATGGAGGTGTCCGCCCCCATCTTCCAGCTGGGCTGGAAGGGGGACCCCAAGGCGGACGGGGAGGGCCGCCTGCGCCAGGAGCTGGCGGGCGGGCTGGCCCTGGAGGCGCTGCTGGGCAATTCCAGCCCCCTGTACGCCAGGCTGTACCGGGAGGGGCTGATTAACCAGGAGTTTGGCTACAGCTATGAGAGCGGCTCCGGCTGCGCCTTCCTGTGCGCCGGCGGGGAGTCCAAGGACCCGGAGGCCGTCCGCATGGCGGTGGCCCAGGAGGCCGCCCGTATCGGCCGGGAAGGCATCGACCCCGCCCTGTGGGAGCGGATTAAGAAGGGGGTCTACGGCAACAAAGTCCGTGGTCTGAACTCCTTTGAAAACCTGTGCGTGGGCCAGGCCCAGGCCTTCTTCTCGGGCTATAACTTCCTGCGCTTTGCTGAAATTTTTGACTCCATCCCCAAGGAGGAGGCGGAGGAGCTGATTGCCAACTGGGTAACCGGGGAGCGTGCCGCCCTGTCGGTGGTCCGGGCCAAGGAGGAGACATGATCAACACGGTATCCTTCCCCGGCCTTGGGCTGGAGTTTACCCTGAACCGGGTGGCCTTTACCATCCCGGTTCTGGACCGGCCCGTCTACTGGTACGCCATTATCATCGTGTCCGGCCTGATCCTGGCGGTGGCGCTGTGCTCCCGCTGGGGCAAACGGTACGGCATCAGCGAGGACAATATCATCGACATGATGCTGTTCGCCGTCCCCGCCGCCCTGGTGGCCGTCCGGGCCTACTATGTGATTTTCAACCTGGACTACTTCAAAAACACCGACGGCTCCATCAACTGGCCGCTGGTGTTCAACTACGGGGACGGGGGGCTGGCCATCTATGGGGCCATCATCTCCTCGGCCATCGTGCTGCTGATTTTCTGCCATGTGAGGAAGATCAGCTTCCTGGCCTTCGCCGACCTGGGGGTACAGGGGCTGTTCATCGGCCAGATGATCGGCCGGTGGGGCAACTTTATGAATGTGGAGGCCTACGGCTCCGCCACCGCCCTGCGCTGGCGGATGTGCGGGCCCTCCATCGCGGCGGAGATGCTGCAAAACGGCTATGTGGACCAGGCGGGTTATGAGGCCATCCTCAGCGGAACGCTGGGGGTACACCCCACCTTCTTCTACGAGTCGGCCTGGAACTTCGCAGGGCTGATCTTCACCTATTTTATGGGCAGGAAACGGAAATTTGACGGCCAGTGCTTCCTGTTCTACTTCTTCTGGTACGGGCTGGGCCGGGCCTGGATCGAGGGGCTGCGGACGGACAGCCTGTACCTCTTCGGTTGGGAGCTGTTTGGGGCGCCCATCCGGGTGTCTCAGCTGTTGTCGGCGGTGGTGTGCGTCATCGCCGGGGCGGTGCTGGCCTGGGCCATGTGGCGGACCCGGAACGGCGGAAGAGCGTTATTTGTGGACCGGGCCAAGGCCCGGGCGGCGGAGGGCGAGCCCTCAGAGAGGGAGGGGAAGTGACCGTGCCGGCGACGCTGATGGATGGAAAGGCCCTGGCGGCCAAAATCAAGGAGCGGGTCCGCCGGGAGGTGGAGAACATGGCCCGGAAGCCCGGCCTGGCCATGGTGCTGGTGGGGGAGGATCCCGCCGCCCAGGTCTATGAGGCGGGCAAGCGCAGGGACTGCCAGCAGTGCGGCATCTACTACGATACCGTACGCCTGCCTGGCGATGTGGGCCAGGAGGAGCTGACGGCGGCGGTGGAGGAGCTGAACCGGCGGGAGGACATCGACGGGATCCTGATCCAGTTCCCCCTGCCGGAGCACCTGGACGGCCGGGTGGTCCAGCTGGCCATCCGGCCGGACAAGGATGTGGACTGTGTCCACCCTTCCAACGTGGGGGATCTGATTTTGGGGGTGGACTCCTTCCAGCCCTGCACCCCGGCGGGGGTGATGCGCCTGCTGGAGGAGTACGGCGTCAGCCCGGCGGGGAAGCGGTGCACCATGGTGGGCCGGTCCAACATTGTGGGAAAACCCCAGGCGGTGCTGATGATGCTGGCGGACAGCACCGTCACCGTCTGCCACACCAAGACCCCCGACCTGGCCAGGGAGTGCCGGGGGGCGGATGTCCTGATTACCGCCGCCGGCTGTACCGGCCTCATCACCGGGGATATGGTGAAGGAGGGGGCGGTGGTCGTTGACATCGCCATCAACCGGGACAGCGGGGGCAGGCTGTGCGGCGACGTGGTGTTTGACCAGGCGGTAGAAAAGGCCAAGTACATCACCCCCGTGCCCGGGGGCGTGGGGCCGGTGACCCGGGCGGTGCTCATGGAGAACACCTGGAAGGCCGCCGCGCGCCACGGCAAGAAATAGGAATGGAAAGGGGCGGGACCGGCAGGTCCCGCCCCTTTCCCTGTGCTGGGAGGATCTGTATTGGAAAAATTGACAGGAAAAGAGATTTAACTTGCAATTTCTTTGGAGTAGTGTATAATGATCTCAATATCCGTCCAGGCGGAAATGAAAATCTATTTGTGTTGGGAGGAGAGGGAATTTTGAGCCGATTATCCATTGAAAATCCAGGCCAGGCCCAGCAGGTGCTCAGCGGCCTGTATGTGGACATGGAGCGGAGGATCAGCGCCAGCCAGCCAGGGCTGTGCCCGGTGGACATGTCGCTGAACTTTTTGCGGCTATGCCATGCCCAGACTTGCGGGAAATGCGTCCCCTGCCGGGTGGGGCTGAGCCAGCTGGCTGTGCTGATCGAGAGTGTGCTGGACCGCACCGCCGGCCTGGAGACCATCGACCTGATTGAGCGCACCGCCCAGACCATCGCCGACTCCGCCGACTGCGCCATCGGCTATGAGGCGGCCCACATGGTGCTGAAAGGGGTGCGGGGCTTCCGGGAGGACTATGAGGAGCACATCAAGACCGGCCGGTGCATCTGCGGGCTGAGCCACCCGGTGCCCTGCGTGTCCGCCTGCCCCGCCCATGTGGACGTGCCCGGCTATGTGGCCCTGATCCACGACGGGCGGTATGACGACGCGGCACGGCTGATCCGTAAGGACAACCCGTTCCCCTCCGCATGCGCCTATGTGTGCGAGCACCCCTGCGAGGGCCAGTGCCGCCGGCGGATGGTGGACGACGCCGTCAACATCTGCGGGTTGAAGCGGTACGCCGTGGACCACGCCGGGGAGATTGAGGTCCCCCAGAAGGCGGAGAGCACCGGCAGGCGGGTGGCCGTCATTGGCGGCGGCCCCGGCGGCCTGACCGCCGCCTACTACCTGACCCTGATGGGCCACCAGGTCACCGTGTACGAGCAGCGCCCCAAGCTGGGCGGCATGCTGCGGTACGGCATCCCTGACTACCGCCTGCCCCAGGATGTGCTGGACCGGGACATTGGGCACATCCTCTCCGCCGGCGTGGAGGCGAGGCTGGGGATCTCCGTGGGACAGGACGTCTCTATGGAGGAGCTGCAGCGGGGATATGACGCGGTGTACATCGCCATCGGCGCCCACACCGACAAGAAGCTGGGCCTGGAGGGGGAGGACGCCCGGAACGTCATCAGCGCCGTGGAGTTCCTCCGGGGCATCGGCGAGGGCAGAGTGCCCGACTTCACCGGCAAACGGGTGTGTATCATCGGCGGCGGCAACGTGTCTATGGACGCCACCCGCACCGCCCTGCGCCTGGGGGCGGAGGAGGTCACCTGCGTCTACCGCCGCCGGGTGGAGGATATGACCGCCCTGGCCGAGGAGATCGAGGAGGCCATGGCCGAGGGCTGCCAGATCCTGCCCCTCCAAGCCCCGGCCCGGATCGAGGCGGACGGGGAGGGCAAGGTGGCCGCCCTGTGGACCCGGCCCCAGCTCATTGGGCGCTACGGCCGGGACGGCCGGCCCAAGCCCGGCGACGCCCAGGAGCGGGAGTTCCGAATCCCCTGCGACTACGTGATTGTGGCCATCGGCCAGGCCATTGAGGCGAAACCCTTTGAGGCGGTGGGCGTCACCACCGACCGGGGGGCCATCCAGGCCGACCTGACCAGCTCTGTGCCCGGGCTGAACAATGTGTTCGCCGGGGGGGACGCCGTGTCCGGCCCCGCCACCGTCATCCGGGCCGTGGCCGCCGGCAAGGTGGCCGCCGACAACATCGACGCCTATCTGGGCTTTGACCATAAAATCAGCTGCGACGTGGAGATCCCCCCCGCCCACATGACCAACACCCCGCCCTGCGGCCGGGTGAACCTGAAAAACCGGCATCTGTCCAGCTATAGCGGGGACTTCTCCCTGCTGAAGGAGGGGATGACCGCCGAGGAGGCCTGTCAGGAGTCCAGCCGCTGCCTGCGCTGTGACCACTTCGGTTACGGAAGCTTTAAGGGAGGGAGGAAAAAGGAATGGTAACGCTGACCATCAACGGACAGGTCATCCAGGTGCCCGAGGGGACTACCATCCTGGAGGCCGCCCGACAGGGGGAGATCCACATCCCCCACCTGTGCTACTTAAAAGGGTTGAACGAGATCGCCGCCTGCCGCGTCTGCTGTGTGGAGGTGGAAGGGGAGCGGGCCATGGTTACCGCCTGCAACACCCCGGTGCTGGAGGGCATGGTGGTTCACACCAACTCCCCCAGGGCCCGGCGGGTCCGGCGGACCAATGTGGAACTGATCCTGTCCCAGCATGACTGCAAATGCGCCACCTGCGTGCGCAGCGGCAACTGCCGCCTCCAGGCGGTGGCCAACGACCTGGGCATCCTGGATCTGCCCTATGAGGCCCAGCTGCCCCAGGGGCTGCGCAGCAAATGGACCACCACCTTCCCCCTGTACCACGACTACAACAAGTGCATCAAGTGCATGCGGTGCGTCCAGGTGTGTGAGAAGGTCCAGTCTTTAGGGGTCTGGGAGCTGACAGGCACCGGCGGCCGGGCCATCATTGACGTGTCCAACAACCGGGTCATCAAGGACGCCGACTGCGCCCTGTGCGGCCAGTGCGTCACCCACTGTCCCACCGGCGGTCTGCGGGAGCGGGACGATACCCGCCGGGCCTTCGACGCCCTGGCTGACCCGGACAGGATCACCGTGGTCCAAGTGGCCCCCGCCGTCCGCGCCGCCTGGGGCGAGTACTTCGGCATGGAGCGGGAGGAGGCCACCATGGAGCGCATGGCCGCCGCCCTGCGCCGGCTGGGCTTCAACTACGTGTTTGATACCAATTTCACCGCCGATTTGACCATTATGGAGGAGGGCAATGAGTTCCTCCAGCGGCTGAAGGCCGGGGATCTGGCCAAGTACCCCATGTTCACCAGCTGCTGCCCCGGCTGGGTGCGCTTCCTGAAGAGCCAGTATCCGGAGCTGGTGGGCCAGCTGTCCACCGCCAAGTCCCCCCAGCAGATGTTCGGCAGCGTGACCAAGTCCTGGTTCGCCCAGAAGCTGGGGGTGGCTCCGGAGAAGATCTTCTGCGTGTCCATCATGCCCTGCGTGGCCAAAAAGGCGGAGAGCGAGCTGCCCACCATGGCCACGGAGGCCGGGCCCGACGTGGATCTGGTGCTCACCACCCGGGAGCTGGTGCGAATGCTCCGGTCTGACAAGCTCAAGCCCGCCGAGCTGCCTGAGGAGCCTTTGGACGACCCCATGGGGATTCACACCGGCGCCGGGGTCATCTTCGGCGCCACCGGCGGCGTGATGGAGGCCGCCCTGCGCACCGCCGCCTTTGTGCTTACCGGGGAGAACCCGGACCCGGACGCATTCTCGGCGGTCCGTACCGGCCCCGGGTTGCGGGAGGCCACCTATGAGGTGGCGGGCGTCCCGGTGCGGTGCGCCGTGGTCAGCGGCCTGGGCAACGCCCGGGAGCTGATCGAGCGGATTTTAGCGGGGAAGGCCCAGTACGACTTTGTGGAGGTCATGGCCTGTCCCGGCGGCTGTGTGGGCGGCGGAGGCCAGCCCCAGTCCCTGGAGGACGAGGAGCTGTACGGCGTCCGGGGTGAGCGGCTGTATCAGCTGGACCAGGCGGCCAAGCTGCGGTTCTCCCATGAGAATCCAGCTGTCCAGGCCCTGTACAGCGAGTTTATGGGTTCGCCCCTGGGCCACAAGTCGGAGGAGCTGCTCCACACCGACCACTTCGCCTGGTCGATGCCCAACGAGAGCCCGGATCAGGCGGAAACAGGCGTGTACGCCTGCCGCTGAGGGTGAAGATATCATAAAATCAACCCCTCCGGCTTAGCCGGAGGGGTTGACGATTTCATTTTACCGCCGCAGGTACTCCGGCGGGCGGTACTGGAGGGCCTCCGCCAGGTGGGAGGGCTGGATATCCCCGCCGCCGTCCAGGTCGGCGATGGTCCGGGCCACCCGCAGGATGCGGTCATAGCTCCGGGCGGTGAGGCCCAGGCGGTCGAAGGCGCCCCGCATCAGCTTCTGGCAGGATTCATCCAGGGCGCAGAAGCGCTCCAGGGCCTGGCGGCCCAGCTGGGCGTTGCAGGGGGCGGAGCTCTCCCGCTGGCGGGCGGTCTGGAGGGCCCGGGCGCTGTCCACCCGGGTTTTCACCTGGGCGGAGGACTCAGCCCGCTGGCCCTGGGACAGCTCGTCGAATTCCAGAGGGCTCACCTGGACAAACAGGTCCAGACGGTCCAGCAGCGGCCCGGACAGGCGGGAGAGGTACTTCTTGACCTCGCTCTCGGTACACCGGCACCGGCCTGAGGGGTGGCCGTGCCAGCCGCACTTGCAGGGGTTCATGGCGCACACCAGCATAAACCGGGCCGGGTAGGTGACGGTGCCGGAGGCCCGGGAGAGGGTGACGGAGCCGTCCTCCAGGGGCTGGCGGAGGACCTCCAATACATCCTTGTGGAACTCGGGCAGCTCATCCAGGAAGAGCACCCCGTTGTGGGCCAGGGAGATCTCCCCGGGCCGGGGGTTGGAGCCGCCGCCGGACATGCCGCTGGCGGAGACGGTGTGGTGGGGGGAGCGGAAAGGGCGCAGGCTGACCAGGGGCCGGCTGGCGGTGGTGAGGCCCATGACCGAGTGGATCTCAGTGGACTCCAGGGCCTCCTGCCGGGTCATGTCCGGGAGGATACCGGGCAGACGGCGGGCCAGCATGGACTTGCCCGTCCCCGGCGGGCCGGACAGCAGGACGCTGTGTCCCCCGGCGGCGGCGATCTCCAGGGCCCGCTTGGCCTGGTCCTGGCCCTTGACCTCGGAGAAGTCGGGGCACCGGACGGACTCCGCCCCCGGCGACCACAGGGGGGCGGGGGAGATGGGCTCCTCCCCGGTGAGGTGGCGGGCCAGCTGGGCCACGTCCCGGACGGGGTAGACCCGGGGGCCGTCGGCCAGGGTGGCCTCGGCGGCGCTGCCCTCCGGGACGTAGAGGGATTCGATCCCCGCCCGTTTGGCGGCCAGGGCCATGGGGAGCATCCCGGCGCAGGGCCTCAGCTGGCCGGACAGGGATAACTCCCCCAGAAAGGCGCAGTTTTCCCGGGGGAGCTTCAGCTGGCCGCCGGCGGCCAGAATCCCCACCAGGATGGGCAGGTCGTACAGGGTGCCCACCTTCTTCAGGTGGGCGGGGGCCAGATTGACGGTGATCCGGCTGACCGGGAAGGTGAAGCCGCAGTTTTTAATGGCGGAGCGCACCCGCTCCCGGGCCTCGTTCACCGCCGTATCGGGGAGGCCCACCACCGTAAAGGCGGGCAGGCCGCCGGACAGGTCGCACTCGGCGCTGACCAGGTAGCCGGAGACCCCTTGGAGCCCCAGCGAGGGGATGGAACGGACCATGCTGCCACCTCCTGACAAAATTTTCGCTCTGGCCCTATTTTACCATTGAACGGGCGGGACGTAAAGGTGAAGGGGCCTTTTTTCACGGAGAAAAAATACCGGCGCCGCTTGCCAAGAGGGGGCGGGAGCGATTATAATAGACGGCATCAACAGGGGCGTGTCCCCAGAACGGAAGGAAGGCATAACAGGATGAAATATGATTTTACCACGATTTTGGACCGGGGCGGCCACGACTCGGTGGCTGTGGACGCGGTGACCGACCGCTCTAACCCCAACGCTCCCACGCCGCCCAAGCCGGGCTTTGACGTGATCCCCATGTGGATCGCTGACATGAGCTTCCCCCTGTGCCCCGCCGTCCAGAAGGCGGTGGCCGACCGGCTCCAGGTGCCCCACTGCGGCTACTTCGCCCCCCGGAAGGAGTATTTTGACAGCATCATCCGCTGGCAGACCCAGCGCAACGGCGCCCAGGGCCTGGCCAGGGAGCATATCTCCTATGAGAACGGGGTGCTGGGCGGCCTGATGTCCGCCATGAACGTGCTGTGCTCCAGGGGGGACAAGGTGCTGGTCCACTCGCCCACCTATATCGGCTTTACCAACACCCTGACCAATGCCGGGCTGCACATCATCCACTCCCCCCTGTACAAGGACCAGGACAGCGTGTGGCGGATGGACTTTGAGGACATGGAGAAAAAGATTGTGGAGCACAGCATCCACACCGCCATTTTCTGCTCCCCCCACAACCCCACCGGCCGGGTGTGGGACCGGTGGGAGGTGGAGAAGTATATGGACATCTGCCAGAAGCACGATGTCTATGTGGTCTCCGATGAGATCTGGTCGGACATCCTCCGGCCGGAGCTGAGCCACGTGCCCACCCAGAGCGTGAGCCCCGACGCCCGGGAGCGGACCATCGCCCTGTACGCCCCCTCCAAGACCTTCAGCCTGGCGGGGCTGGTGGGCGCCTATCACATCGCCTACAACAAGAGGCTCCAGGACCGGATGATCAAGGAGAGCTCCCTGTCCCACTACAACAACATCAACCTGCTGTCCATGTACGCCCTGATCGGGGCCTACAGCGCCGAGGGGGAGGCCTGGTCCCAGGAGCTGCGCCAGGTCATCGCCCAGAATGTGGATCACGCCTGCGCCTATATCCAGGACCGGTTCCCCGGGGTGGAGGTCATTAAGCCCCAGGGCACCTATATGCTCTATCTGGATTGTACCAAATGGTGTGAGGAGCGCGGCAAGACCATCGACGACGTGAAGCAGGCCGGATGGGACGTGGGGATTGGCTGGCAGGACGGCCGGGCCTTCCACGGGCCCTGCCACCTGCGGGTGAACTTGGCCCTGCCCCTGTCCCGCCTCCAGGAGGCGCTGGAGCGGATGGACCAGTATGTGTTCAATGGGAAGTAATTTCTTCTGGTTGTCCCGCTGATCGGAGTTTTTCGCGGATTTATTCCGGAATTGAAGGAAAAATGGTTAACAAGAGGCTGGAGCGGCCAAGCCGCTCCAGCCTTGAATAAAGTTTCCATTTCTTCTATTGACTTCCTTTTGTTATGCCTATATAATACACGTGGGCCTGTTAGGCCTAACAATGATAGGAGATGAAGAATGTGAAAAGAACCAGTCGACTGACCGCAATGCTGCTGGCTGTGGCGATGGTATTCGCCTTGGCCGGCTGCCAGAAGAAAGAGCCCCCTCCGGGCCCGGACGCCATGGCTCAGGTACTCTTTGACAGCATGCTGAAAAATGACGCCAGTTCCGCTGTGGAGCTGCTGGGCTACCCCTCTGAGGAGGCGGCCCGGAAGGACATGGGGCTGGACGGCGATATCTATGAGGAAGCCGCCGAGCAGATCGTGTCCCAGCTGGAGCAGATGGGGCTGCAGGTGGGCGAGGATAAGGTCCAGGAGTTTATTGACGCCTTCCTGACCATGTTCTCCAAGATCGACATGACCACCACTGTGAAGGAGATGGACAAGAAAGAGGGCACCGCCGTGGTGACCTGCTCCATTACCACCATTGACAGCGCGGCCATGAACGCTACCATGGAGGAGGCCATGCTGGAGGCCATGAGCGACCCCGACCTGGTGAACAGCGGCGATACCGCCGCCATCGGGGAGAAGATCGTGGAGGTCATGATCGAGGTGGTCTCCGGCCTGGAGCCCACCAGTGAGACCAAGGACTTCGACGTGAACTTCAAGCTGGGAGTCCTGGAGATCAACGGCAAGGATCGGGAGGCCTGGCTGCCCACGGATGCCGAGGCCTTTGGAATGGCCATTTCCAACGCCGCCATGGGTGGCTAAAGCCTAGCCCCATAAAAATCCATAGCCGCCCCGCTGGCCTGTCCGCCGGCGGGGCGGCATTTTTCATGCAAAATTTCCTGCAAAAAATTGCCGGGGAAAGTTTACAAACCACCAAAAAAGTGATACACTATCTCAGCATGAGAATCCGGTCCGTGCGCTGGCTGCCGGGGGCGGCGCAGCGATGTCCTGATATAACCGGTGAGTTATAGTTCCTATAACTGTTTTCGCCATGGTCAGATGAGGACAGCGCTGTACAATAGAGCAGAGACGCCATCCCCGCGGCGCGGGACCGTTCTCCGCGTCCCAATAAAATCAGGAAGAAAGTAGGGAACTCTATGGCAAGAAAGTTCAAAACCATGGACGGCAACAACGCGGCGGCATATGTCAGCTACGCCTTTACTGAGGTGGCCGGCATCTACCCCATTACCCCGTCCAGCCCCATGGCCGACTATGTGGACCAGTGGGCGGCTCAGGGCCAGAAGAATATCTTCGGCACCACCGTGAAGGTCATCGAGATGCAGTCTGAGGCCGGCGCCGCCGGCACCGTGCACGGCTCCCTGAACGCCGGCGCCCTGACCACCACCTATACCGCCTCCCAGGGCCTGCTGCTGATGATCCCCAATATGTATAAGATCGCCGGCGAGCTGCTGCCCTCCGTGTTCCACGTCTCCGCCCGTACTGTGGCCGCCCAGTCCCTGAACATCTTCGGCGACCACTCTGACGTGATGGCCTGCCGCCAGACCGGCTTCGCTATGCTGGCTGAGAGCAACGTCCAGGAGGTTATGGACCTGTCCGCCGTGGCCCATCTGTCCGCCATCAAGGGCCGGGTTCCCTTCATCAACTTCTTCGACGGCTTCCGGACCTCCCACGAGATCCAGAAGGTGGCCATCTGGGACTACAAGGATCTGGGCGAGATGGTGGACATGGACGCCGTCAACGCCTTCCGGGCCCGGGCCCTGAACCCGGAGCACCCCACCATGCGGGGCTCCCACGAGAACGGCGACATCTTCTTCCAGCACCGTGAGGCCGCCAACAAGTATTACGACGCCCTCCCCGACATCGTTGAGGAGTATATGGGCAAGGTGAACGCCAAGCTGGGCACCAACTACCAGCTGTTCAACTACTACGGCGCCCCCGACGCTGACCGGGTCATCATCGCCATGGGCTCCATCTGCGACGTGGCCGAGGAGGTCATCGACTATATGAACGCCCACGGCGAGAAGGTGGGCCTGGTCAAGGTGCGGCTGTACCGGCCCTTCCGGGCGGACAAGCTGCTGGCCGCCATCCCCGCCACCGCCAAGAAGATCGCCGTGCTGGACCGCACCAAGGAGCCCGGCGCCCTGGGCGACCCCCTGCACCTGGATGTGATCACCGCCCTGGCCAACGCCGGCATCACCGACAAGGTGGTTGTGGGCGGCCGGTACGGCCTGGGCTCCAAGGACACCCCGCCCCGCAGCGTCTTTGCCGTGTATGAGAACCTGGCCCAGGCTCAGCCCAAGAACCACTTCACCGTGGGCATTGTGGACGACGTGACCAACTCCTCCCTGGAGGAGAAGAGCGCCCCCAACACCGCCGCTGAGGGCACCATCGAGTGCAAGTTCTGGGGTCTGGGCGGCGACGGTACCGTGGGCGCCAACAAGAACTCCATCAAGATCATCGGCGACCACACCGACAAGTACGTGCAGGCCTACTTCCAGTACGACTCCAAGAAGACCGGCGGCGTGACCATCAGTCACCTGCGCTTTGGCGATAAGGCCATCCGCTCCCCCTATTATATCAACAAGGCCGACTTTGTGGCCTGCCACAACCCCTCTTACGTCACCAAGGACTTCCCCATGGTCCGGGACGTGAAGCCCGGCGGCGTATTCATGATCAACTGCCAGTGGTCCGCTGAGGAGCTGGACCACCACCTGTCCGCCGGGGCCAAGCGGTATATCGCTGAGAACAACATCCAGCTGTACACCATCAACGCCATCGACCTGGCCGCCCAGATTGGCATGGGCAAGCGGACCAACACCATTTTGCAGTCCGCCTTCTTCTCCCTGGCCAAGGTGATGCCTGAGGCCGAGGCCATCCAGTATATGAAGGACGCCGCCACCCACTCCTACCTGAAGAAGGGCCAGGACGTGGTGGACATGAACCACAAGGCCATCGACGCCGGCGCTACCGCCTATGTGAAGATCGATGTGCCCGCCGACTGGAAGGACGCCAAGGATGAGCCCAAGGCCAGCAAGCACAGCGGCCCGGCCAAGCTGGTGGACATGGTGGACACCATTCTGGACCCCGTGAGCCGGATGGACGGCGACTCCCTGCCTGTGTCCGCCTTCGTGCCTCACGCCGACGGCACCTTCGAGCTGGGTGCCGCCGCCTATGAGAAGCGTGGCGTGGCCGTGGTTGTCCCCACCTGGGACACCAGCAAGTGTATCCAGTGCAACCAGTGCTCCTACGTCTGCCCCCACGCCACCATCCGTCCCTTCGCCCTGACGGAGGAGGAGGCCAAGAACGCCCCCGCCGCCGCCAAGATCGTGGACATCAAGGCAGGCAAGGGCAAGGGCCAGTACAAGTTCTCCATCGCCATCAGCCCCCTGGACTGCATGGGCTGTCATGTCTGCGCCAACACCTGCCCGGTGGACGCCCTGACCATGGTGCCCCAGGAGGACGAGGCCGCCCAGCAGGACGTGTTCAACTATATGGTGGGCAACGTCTCCGTGAAGGAGGATGTGTCCGACCTGACCGTCAAGGGCTCCCAGTTTAAGAAGCCCCTGCTGGAGTTCTCCGGCTCCTGCGCCGGCTGCGCCGAGACCGCTTACGCCCGGCTCATCACCCAGCTGTTCGGCGAGCGGATGTATATCTCCAACGCCACCGGCTGTTCCTCCATCTGGGGCGGCCCCGCTGCGACCTCTCCCTACGCCACCACCGCTGATGGCAAGGGTCCCGCCTGGGCCAACTCCCTGTTTGAGGACAACGCCGAGCACGGCCTGGGTATGTATCTGGGCCAGAAGGCCATCCGTGAGCGGCTGGCCGCTAAGACCCGGGACCTCATCGCGGTGCCCCACACCTATCAGCCCCTGAAGGACGCCGCCCAGAAGTGGCTGGACACCATGGAGGACGGCCAGGCCAACGCCGGGGCCACCAAGGAGTATGTCAAGCTGCTGGAAGAGAGCATCATGCCTGTGGACGCCTGCATCGCCTTTATCTCCAGCCCCGAGGCCGACAAGGTGTTCGGCGACAAGAAGGGCCAGATGCTGGCCCACGCCCAGGAGCTGAAGGCCTCCGGCGCCCAGTACTGCGACTGTGACGCCTGCAAGCTGGTGAAGGAGATCCTGGACGAGAAGGACTACCTGTCCAAGAAGTCCGTGTGGATCTTCGGCGGCGACGGCTGGGCCTACGACATCGGCTACGGCGGCGTGGATCACGTGCTGGCCTCCGGTGAGGACGTGAACATCTTCGTCTTCGACACCGAGGTGTACTCCAACACCGGCGGCCAGGCCTCCAAGGCCTCCAACATCGGCCAGGTGGCCCAGTTTGCCGCTGCCGGTAAGGTGATGCCCAAGAAGTCCCTGGCGGAGATCGCCATGACCTACGGCTACGTATACGTGGCCCAGGTGGCCATGGGCGCCAACCCCAACCAGACCCTGAAGGCCATCGCCGAGGCCGAGGCCTACCACGGCCCCTCCCTGATCATCGGCTACGCCCCCTGCGAGATGCACTCCATCAAGGGCGGCATGGCCAACTGCCAGTCCGAGATCAAGAAGGCTGTGGACTGCGGCTACTGGAATATGTTCCGCTTTAACCCCGACCTGAAGAAGGAGGGCAAGAACCCCTTCACCCTGGACTCCAAGGCCCCCGCCGGCGGCTATCAGGAGTTCCTGATGAACGAGGCCCGCTACTCCTCCCTGACCCGGTCCTTCCCCGAGCGTGCCAAGGAGCTGTTCGCCGCTTCTGAGGAGGCGGCCAAGGCCCGCTATGAGAAGCTGACCCGTCTGCAGAAGATGTTCGAGGCGTAAGTTATGATAAAAACCCCCGCCAGCTGTGCTGGCGGGGGTTTTTACTTTGACTATAAAACGCCCTCTAAATAGTCCCGAAGGCGGTCTAGGCTGTCAAACTTCTGGAACAGAAGGGCGTCCAGCTCCGGGGAGGGGGGGATGAGGTCGGGGATCATCACAACCCGCATACCCGCCCCGTGGGCGGAGCGGATGCCGTTGGGGGAGTCCTCCACCGCCAGACAGCAGGCGGGGGGAAGGTGTAAGGCCTCACAGGCGGAGAGGAAGATCTCCGGGTGGGGTTTCCCTATGGACACCATGTCGCCGGTGAGCACCGCCTGGAAATAGGGGGCCAGGCCGGTGCGTTCCAGCTTCATCCGGGTGGCCGCCCCGCCGCTGGAGGTGGCCAGGGCCACGGGGACGCCCCGGCTGTGGAGAAAGCGCAGGATTTCCGGCGCCCCGGCCTTGACGGGAACCCCTTGGCTCTCGATGGTATCCCGGACCCGCTGGGAGCAGACCAGCAGGAAGTCGCTGACAGGGAACTCCAGGCCGCAGACCTCCTGAAGGCGGGTCGCAATCCCCAGATGGTTCCGGCCAATCAGCTCCATGTAGTGGGCCTCCACCGGGGCGGCCCCCCACTCCCGGGCTACGTCCAGCCAGCAGTCCCTGGCCAGGCGCTCGGTGTCAAAAAGGGTGCCGTCGGCGTCAAACACCACGGCTCGGATTTCCGCTGTACTCATACCCGGCCGATGTCCTTGCGGAAGTGCATATCCTGGAAGGAGATGGGCTTGGCGGCGGTGTAGGAGTTGGAAATGGCCTCCTCCAGGGTGGCGCCCAGGGCGGTGACCCCCAATACCCGCCCCCCGGCGGTGAGGATCTGCCCGTCCTCCCCCAGCTTGGTGCCGGCGTGGAAGACGGTGGCATTTTGCCCCGCCTCCTCCAGGCCGGAGATGGGATAGCCGCTCTGGTACTGTACCGGGTAGCCTCCCGAGGCCAGTACCAGACAGCAGGCGGCCTGGTCCTTCCACTTTATGTCAATCTTGTCCAGGGTGCCGTCCACGCAGGCCTGGAAAATGTCCATCAGGTCGCTGTCCAGCAGGGAGAGCACGGCCTGGGTTTCCGGGTCGCCAAAGCGGGCGTTGTACTCCACCACCTTGGGGCCGTCTTTGGTTAACATAAGGCCGAAGTAGATGACCCCCTGGAAGGGGCGGCCCTCGGCGTTCAGGGCGGCCACAGTGGGGAGGAAGATCTCCTCCATGCACCGCCGGGCCACCTCCGGGGTGTAGTGGGGGGAGGGGGAGAAGGCCCCCATGCCGCCGGTGTTGGGGCCCTGGTTGCCGTCGTAGGCCCGCTTGTGGTCCTGGCTGGAGGGCATGGGGACCAGGTGTTTGCCGTCGCAGAAGGCCAGCACCGTCACCTCCGGGCCCGTCATACACTCCTCAATGACCACGGTGGAGCCGCTGTCGCCGAATTTCTTGTCCTCCATCATATCCCGGACGGCGGCCTTGGCCTCCTCCACAGTGGCGGCCACCACCACGCCCTTGCCCAGGGCCAGGCCGTCAGCCTTGACCACAATGGGGGCGCCCTGGGCGTCGATGTAGGACAGGGCGGCGTCCAGCTCCGTAAAGGTCTCATATTGGGCGGTGGGGATGTGGTACTTCTTCATCAGCTCCTTGGAGAAAGCCTTGCTGGCCTCGATCACAGCGGCGTTTTTCCGGGGGCCGAAGGCGGGGATGCCCGCCGCCTCCAGGGCGTCCACCATACCCAGGGCCAGGGGGTCGTCCGGGGCCACCATGACGAAGTCCATGGCGTTCTCCTTGGCCCACTTCACCATGCCCTCCACGTCGGTGGCCTTGATAGGCACGCACTGGGCCACCTGGGCGATGCCCCCATTGCCCGGGGCGCAGTAGAGCTGGGTCACCTTGGGGCTCTGGGCCAGTTTCAGGCAGATGGCGTGCTCCCGCCCGCCGCCGCCCACTACTAAAACTTTCATAAGGCTCCTCCTTTTACATACGTTCCGCAGCGTCGATGCGGTGCCCGATCTCCTCAGCCAGCTTTTGCAGCTGGGCGAGCTGAGGGGCGGCGATGGGGAAGAGGACATAGCTGTCGCTGTCGATGTCGATTGCGGCGACACAGACCCCCTCCCATTTTTCTGTCAGAATCGTACACCAGGCGGGGATGTCATCTTCCTCGTCAAACCAGCTCTCGTCCAGCTCCAGCCCCAAAGCCTGAAATCCCTTCAAATTTTCCAGGAAATAGAGGAAATCCTCCAGCTCGTCCTGCCAGTCCCGCTCGCAGACCCAGCCGTGTTCCTCCAGAAGGTCCACCAGGCCCAGCCACTGGACGGAATCCAAGTCGTCGGGGGAGTCGACGCCCCGCTCCTCGTAGCGCTCCTGATGGGCCGCGAACCAGCCCTTGGGGTCCTGGGCGCAGGCAGCAGCTTCCTGGAGGACCGCCGTGTCTCCGCTGGAGATGAGGCGGGCAATCTCCACCAATGCGGGCCCGAGGGGCTTAGGTGCCTCTTTTGGAAGATCAGGAGGCAGTGAGGGCGTTTCTCTGTTCTGAAATCCGTTCAACAATTCCATAACAGTTCACTCCTGTCAATTTAATGGTGGAACAGCCGCATCCCAGTAAATGCCATGACCATGCCGTACTTGTCGGCGGTCTCAATGACTTGGTCGTCCCGGATGGAGCCGCCGGGCTGGACAATATAGCTCACCCCCGACTGGCGGGCCCGCTCCACGTTGTCCCCGAAGGGGAAGAAGGCGTCGGAGCCCAGGGTGACCCCGGACAGCCGGGCGATCCACTCCGCCTTCTCCTCCTGGGTGAGGCAGTCGGCGATGAAGGCGTCGATGGCGTTGTCCCGGTCAGGGCGGCGGACATCGGTGGGGAAGGGGAGGGCCAGCGTCTTGGGGTGCTGGCGCAGCCACCAGATGTCCGCCTTGTTCCCCGCCAGGCGGGTGCAGTGGACACGGCTCTGCTGGCCGGCCCCCACGCCCAGGGTCTGGCCGTCCTTCACGTAGCACACCGAGTTGGACTGGGTGTATTTCAGGGTGATCATAGCCAGCAGCATATCGTTTTTCGCCTGCTGGGACAGCGCCTTGTTGGCGGTGACGATGTTGTCCAGCATGGCGCTGTTGATGTTCAAATCGTTATAGCCCTGCTCAAAGGTGATGCCGAAGATGTTCCGGCGCTCAATGGGCTCGGGGGAGTAGCTGGGGTCGATTTGAATGACGTTGTAGCCCCCCTTGCGCTTGGTTTTGAGGATTTCCAGGGCCTCGCCGGTGTAGCCGGGGGCGATGACGCCGTCGGACACCTCCAGGGCCAGATAGCGGGCGGTGTCCCCGTCACACACGTCGGACAGGGCGGCCCAGTCGCCGAAGGAGCACAGCCGGTCGGCCCCTCTGGCCCGGATGTAGGCGCAGGCGATGGGGGAGAGCTCGCCCTCCGGGGCAAAATAGATCTGCCGCTCCACCTCCGACAGGGGCAGGCCCAGGGCGGCCCCGGCGGGGGAGACGTGCTTGAAGGAGGCGGCGGCGGGCAGACCGGTGGCCTCCTTCAGCTGTTTCACCAGCTGCCAGGAGTTGAGGGCGTCCATAAAGTTGATATAGCCGGGGCGGCCGTTGAGGACAGTGAGGGGGAGCTCCCGCCCGCCCTCCATAAAGATACGGGCGGGCTTCTGGTTGGGGTTGCAGCCGTATTTCAGTTCCAGTTCAGTCATGTCGCAGGCTCCTTTCGGGTGTTTTGGTTCCTTTTCCTTGAAAATAAAAGGAAGCGAACAGAAATTTCGGGGAAACTTCGTGTTTCAAACAAGCCCTAGCTGTGCTTATTGAGGATCACGGTGTCGGCCTCGCCGGTTTTCAGGTGGAGGAACCGGACGAACAGGGAGACCTTGTTGTCCCCGTTCAGGCTGGCCCAGATCTGGTTGGCCCAGGTCTGGGCGTCGGGGGCGTCGAGGACCACCCGGCGGGGCTCCCCCTCAAAGGAGGGGAGAGGGTCCAGGTTCTCCTGGTAGGTGTGGATGAAGTGGCCCACGCCGGCCAAGGGCCTGTCGAACTCGTAGAAGTACCGGCAGCAGCAGGCGGGGTCGCCGTCCAGGGACTTGAGGATGGACAGGTTGTAGGAGCCGTCGGGCTTGACCACGCCGGAGATCCGGGGGGTGTAGTTGGGGCCGTCGGGTTCAAAGGTCCGGGTGTTCAGGGCGTGGCGGTAACAGTGGCCCTCCCTCAGGTTGTCCCGGATGGTGTCGGTCTGGTCGCCGTTGGTGACAATGGTCAGGCCGTTGAACACCCGGACGGGGTGGTAGATGATGAGGGAGGGGTCGGTCATTTTGCCCTCGTCAAAGGCTTTGGTCCGGATGCCGTCCTCTGTCTCCTCAAAAACCCGGTTGCGGCTGTTCTCGCTACGGCCCATGATGAAGTAGGCGATGGCGGCCTTCTGGCCGTCGGCGGAGCGGCCCAGGACGATGCCCCGGCCGGGGTAGGGGTGGTTTCTCAGAATTTCGTACAGATCAAGATTTTTCATTGCGTTCCTCCTTAATTAAGAAAGGGCACGCCAGTTCTGAGAATTGGCGCGCCCAGATGGCTGGCGGTGACAGAGGCGGTACGGCCCAGGACGATACCCCGGCCGGGGTAGGGGTTTTCCGAGAGGTACTGTGTCAGATCAGTCATACAATCACACGTCCTCCTATGATGTTTACAGTGCGTCCTTCTACTTTCAAATTGTCTCGGCACAGCAAATCTACCGCCTTGGGCAAGAGCTTCCACTCACACTCCTCCATCACCCGGCGCTGTAAGCTTTCCGGGGTATCCCAAGGCAGGACGTCGATGGCCTTTTGCAGGACGATAGGCCCGCCGTCCGGCTCGGCGGTGACCAGGTGGACGGTGGCTCCAGTGACTTTCACGCCATAGGCCAGGGCCTGCTCATGGACGTGAAGGCCGTAAGCCCCTTTGCCGCAGAAAGAGGGAATCAGGGCGGGGTGGACGTTAAGAATCTTGTTGGGGTAGGCCTGAACAATCTCCTCGGTGAGGATGACCATAAAGCCGGCCAGCACAACAATATCAGCCCCCATCTCCTGGAGAAGACTTACCAGGGCTTTGGTGTAACTCTGATTAGAGGGCCAGCCTTTTCGGGGCAGGATATAACCCGGGATGTTGGCCTGCCTAGCCCGCTCCAGGGCATAGGCCTCCGGGTTGGAGGAGATGACGGCGGTGATCTTCCCGCTGACAATCTCCCCCCGGCCCTGGGCGTCGATGAGGGCCTGTAAATTCGTCCCGCCGCCGGAGACCAGAACAGCGATGTTTTTCATCACAGCAGCTCCACGCCGGCGTCACCGGCTGTGATCTCGCCGATGATCCGGGGCGCGTGGCCCGCCTTTAAAAGGACGTCCTTAGCTTTATCGGCGTCGTTTTTGTCCACCACCAGTACCATGCCGGTGCCCATGTTGAAGGTGTTGAACATGTCGTGCTCCGGGATATCCCCCAGCCGCTGGATCATCTGGAAGATGGGGTCGATCCCCAGGGAGGACTTGTCGATTTTAGCGGTCATCCCCTTGGGCAGGCAGCGGGGGATGTTCTCATAGAAGCCGCCGCCGGTGATGTGGCTGATGCCGTGGACATCGGCAATCTGGAGGACGTCCAGCACCGGCTTGACGTAGATGGCGGTGGGGGAGAGCAGCTCAGCCCCCAGCTCGCAGCCCAGCTCCTCGCTCCACGCGTCCAGCTTGGCGTGCTCGATATCAAAGACCTTGCGCACCAGGGAGAAGCCGTTGGAATGGATGCCGGTGGAGCTGAGGGAGATCACCACGTCGCCGGTTTTGACCTGCTCGGGCCGGATCATCTTCTCCTTGTCCACGATGCCCACGGCAAAGCCGGCCAGGTCGTAGTCCTCGGGGGCCATCAGGCCGGGGTGCTCGGCAGTCTCGCCGCCGATGAGGGCGCAGCCGGCCTGGACGCAGCCCTCGGCTACGCCGGAGACGATGGAGGCCACCTTCTCCGGCTCGTTTTTGCCGATGGCGATGTAGTCCAGGAAAAACAGGGGCCTGGCCCCGCAGCAGATGATGTCATTGACGCACATGGCCACGCAGTCGATGCCGATGGTGTTGTGCTTGCCCATCAGCTGGGCCAGGCGGATCTTGGTGCCCACGCCGTCGGTGCCGCTGACCAGCACAGGCTCCTTCATCCCAGACAGCTCGGGGGCGAAGAGGCCGCCGAAGCCGCCGATGCCGCTGACTACCCCGGGGATCATGGTCCGGGCCACATGCTGCTTCATCAGCTGAACGCCCTTGTAGCCGGCCTCAATGTCCACGCCGGCGGCGGCGTAAGAGGCGGAGTGAGAGTTGTTCATACTTCGGCCTCCTTCCACTTTCCGCACTGTTCAATCCGCTTTCCGCCGTCGCCCTGCTTTTCGTCGTAGGCGAACTGGTTCAGCAGCGGACAGGGGAAGCTGGCGCACTGCCCGCAATGGGCGTGGGACTTCTCCTCGCAGCAGGATTTCACGGGGCAGCCGTCACCCCAAAAAGGTTTTTGAATCTGGGTGCAGCCGGAGCAGCCCATTTGTTCCCGAAAGCCGCATTCCCCGCAGATAATGCCACATCTTGACTCAATCATGATGGCGGTAATCTCCTTTTCTATTCTTTTCCGGACCAGCAGTAGGTGCAGACCTTGTCCTTTTCGATGCCGATGGCCTCCAGCAGGCCGTCCAGGGACTGGTAGCCCAGGGAGTCGAAGCCGAATTTTTCTGAGATGGTTTTCAGCAGGCACTGTCCCCGCTGGGTATGGGCGTCGGCATACTCCGCCAGGTGGTTCTGGCCCTCGTCCCCCTCGATTTCCTGGATGGCGCGCCGGGCCAGCAGGTCCATGTCCGAGTTGCCCCGGGAGAAATTCAGATACTTGCAGCTGTACATGATAGGGGGGCAGGCGGAGCGCATATGGACCTCTTTGGCCCCGGACTCATAGAGGAAGTCCACCGTCTCCTGAAGCTGGGTGCCCCGGACGATGGAGTCGTCCACAAACAGCAGCTTCTTGCCCTGGATCAGCTCGGGGACGGGGATCTGCTTCATCTTCGCCACCTGGCTGCGGACCTGGGGGTTGGTGGACAGGAAGGAGCGGGGCCAGGTGGGGGTGTACTTCACGAAGGGGCGGGCGAATTTGGCGTGGCTCTCGTTGGCGTAGCCGATGGCGTGGGGGACGCCGGAGTCGGGGACACCAGCCACATAGTCCACGTCGGGGCGGCCGCCCCGCTTGGCCTCGTCCCGGGCCATGATCTCGCCGTTGCGGTAGCGCATGACCTCCACATTTTTCCCCTCGTAGTTGGAGTTGGGGTAGCCGTAATAGGACCACAGGAAGCCGCAGATTTTCATCTCCTCACCGGCGGGAGAGAGGACCTCCATCCCGTCCGGCCGGAGCTTGACAATCTCCCGGGGGCCCAGCTCGTGGAAGTCCTCATAGCCCAGCTTGTGGTAGGCGAAGGACTCGAAGGAGACGCAGAAGCCCTCCCCGTTTCTGCCCACCAGCACCGGCAGGCGGCCCACCCGGTCCCGGGCGGCGATGATCTCCCCCCGGTCGGTGAGGATCAGCAGGGTGAGGGAGCCCTGGATCTCCTCCTGGGCGTGGAGGATGCCGGAGACCAGGTCGTCCTTCTGGTTGATGAGGGCGGCGGCCAGCTCGGTGGCGTTGACCCGGCCGGAGCTCATGGCCATGAACTGGTGGCCGTGGTCGGAGAAGTACTGCTGGACCAGCTCCTCGGCGTTGTTGATGATGCCAACGGTGGTGATGGCGTACAGCCCCAGGTGGGAGCGCACCAGCAGGGGCTGGGGGTCGGTGTCGGAGATACAGCCGATGCCGGAACAGCCGTGGAAACCGGACAGATCCTTCTCAAACTTGGTGCGGAAGGGGGTGTTCTCGATAGAGTGGATTTGCCGCTGGAACCCGTCCTTCCTGTCATAGATCAGCATACCGCCCCGGCGGGTGCCCAAGTGGGAGTGGTAGTCCACCCCAAAAAAGATGTCAAGGGAGACGTCCCGCTGGGAGACAGCCCCGAAAAAACCGCCCATATAGAGCCTCCTTATTTTTTACGCCCGCGCCGGAACAGCCAGATGGCGAGGACAGTCAGTGCCGCCACGGAAAGCGGCGGGATGGCGGGCAGCCCGGTTCCGCCGGATGTGAGAACCGCGGTGGGGCCGTCCTGCCCGCCAATGGTGCCGATGAAGCTGAGGTTCACGGTTAGGCGAAGAACAGCTTGGACAGGGTCATGGGGTCGATATACTGCCCGTCCTTGTACACCCGCATATTGCCGGAGGCGATCTCGTCAATGAGCATCACCTTGCCGTCGGCGTCATAGCCGTACTCAAACTTGATGTCGTAGAGAACCAAACCCTTCTCCTTCAGGCCGTCGGCCACGATCTGGGTGATTTTCTGGGTCATGTCCTTGATGTCGTCGTACTGGGATTCCGTCATTACGCCCAGGGCCACCAGGCCGTCCTTGGTCACCAGGGGATCACCTTTCTCGTCGTTTTTGAAGGTGGTCTCCACATAGGCGGGCAGGTCGGCGCCCTCCTGGATATACTCCCCGTACCGGCGGAGGAAGGAGCCCACCGCCTTGTGGCGGCAGATGACCTCCAGGCCGTGGCCGAAGACCTTGGCGGGCAGGACCTCCATGGTGGTGTTGTCCAGGTCGGCGGAGACGTAGTGGGTGCGGATGCCGGCGGCGTTGATCTTCTCGAAGAAGTGGATGGACATACGCAGGTTCACGTCGCCCACGCCGGCGATGGTCAGGCCCACGGAGTTCTCGCCGGGGTCGAAGACGCCGTCCTTGCCGGTGCAGTCGTCCTTGAATTTCAGCAGGTAGTTGCCGTTGTCCAGAGCGTAGACGTTCTTGGTCTTGCCGGTGTATACGAGTTTGTCAGCCATAGTAGATTCCTCCATATCAGAATAAAAAATAGGATACAGGATGGGTAGATAGGCGGGGCGCTCAGCCGTTCAGCTCCCCCTGGAGCTTGTCCTCTTTTTCGGCGATCTGGGCGGCCATGTCCAGCCGGGCCTGATCCAGCTTGGCGGCCAGGGCGCCGTCGGAGACGGCCAGGATCTGGGCGGCCAGGACAGCGGCGTTCTTGGCCCCGTTGAGGGCCACAGTGGCCACAGGGATGCCGCTGGGCATCTGGACGGTGGCCAGCAGGGCGTCCAGGCCGTCCATAGCGCCCCCCTTCATGGGGATGCCGATGACGGGCAGGGTGGAGTTGCCGGCGAAGGCCCCGGCCAGGTGGGCGGCCATGCCGGCGGCGCAGATGAGGACACCGAAGCCGTTGGCCCGGGCGGACTTGGCGAAGGCGGCGGCCTTGTCCGGGGTGCGGTGGGCGCTGAGGATATGGGCCTCATAGGGGATATCGAAGGCCTTCAGCTGCTCGCAGGCCCCTTTGACAACGGGCCAGTCGGAATCCGAGCCCATGATGACGGCGACTTTCTTCAACGTGTACATCTCCTTTGTGAAAAAGTTTCAGGCCATCTGCGGTACAGACAGCCTGATTGATGTTATCCATTCATTTTGGGCAGATTGGGGCCATAGCCGCGCCGGATACAGATGGAATGAGAACGGAGCATGGCGGGACCCCCCTTCCACGGGTTTACGTTTCCATTTTATCGGAAAATCCGGCGCTTGGCAAGGGGGGGATATATTTTCGTCGGCTTGTACAAGAAAAGAGGGGGGCGGAGTGAAAAAACTGGAACAGCCCCCGGTCAGATCCCGATGCCGGCCCCAAAAAGCCCCGCGGTGGTGAGGATGCGCTCTACCTCCCCGGCCCGGAGGGGCCAGGACGCGGCGGCGGCGTGGTCCCGGCGGCGGCGGGAGAAGCCTGGGGCCTCCTCCAGGGCGTGGCGGCACAGATGGAGGAAATCTTGCGCGGTGTGGGCCCCATAGACTACATCGGGGAAGGGCTCCACCTGGTCGGGCCACAGCATGGACACGACCGGCTTGCCGGTGGCCAGGTACTCGTACAGCCGGGGGGAGATCAGGTCGTCCGGCCGGTCCTCCTGGAGCAGTTCCACCAGTACGTCACAGCGGTAGAGCCACTTGGGGACCTCTGACGGGAGGCAGGCCCCGGGGATGAGCACATTTGGCAGCTTGGACAGCCGGGACAACAGGGGGTTCCGGCCCCGCCGCCGGCCCAGCAGGAGAAAGGTCCAGTCGGGCTGTTCCAGGGCGGCGTACAGCAGCGGGGCCAGATCCAGGCCCTCCCGGATGGTGCCCGCCCAGCCGATCACCGGGCCCCGGACCCCGGGCAGGGGGTCGGGACGGGGGGTGTCGGGGGAGAAGAGGGGGCAGTTCAGCCCGTTGGGCACCAGGGCGATGTTGGCGCTGCAGGGGGAGAGCCGGTCAGCCAGCAGGGGGGAGGCGGCGAAGACCACGTCGGCGGCCTGGGCCAGGGCCCCCTCCCAGCGGGGGGGCAGGCCGTCCCACTCCCGGTCGCAGTCGTAGACCAGGCCGCTGTAAGAGAGCTGGTCCAGCAGATGGATGTGGTCGGGCCGGGTGGTCCACAGAAGGGGCTCCCGGAAGCGGTGCCGGGCGGCCTGCTGGGCGATGAACTGTCCCAGCCGGCGCTGCTGCCAGCGGAAGAGGACCCCGTGCCGCTCCTCCAGGGGAAGGAGCATGGCCGGCAGGGCGTATACGGCCACGTTGGGCCGGACTTTGACCCTTTGCCGTTTTGGGGGGCGGAGGTTTTGGCTGGGATAAAAATATAAAATCTGGGCGTCATGGAGGCGGGTGACCAGCTGCTGGGTGCGGCCGGGCCGCCTGGACCAGGGCTCGGTAGAAAGACAGAGGATTTGCTTCAAAGGGGAGACCTCCTGAAAATCGTGGAGTGTCCAAACCCGGGAGGATGGATTCCCGGCGGGCGCGCTCCGAAAATAGCGTTGACTTTTGAGCGGGTTTTTCCTATTATAGTATGGAAGAAGGCGAACCGTCAAGCAGGAAGTATTTCCCAGAGAGTGGGGAGGAAAGGATCGGGAAATGATCGAGGCATTGTTCCAAATGGACGGACAGCTGCTGCTGGCCATTCAGAATACTCGCATGGACTGGCTGGACCCGGTTGTGGCTGTTTACACCAAGCTGGGGGACGCCGGGCTGCTGTGGATCGGGCTGTCGGCGCTGATGCTGTGCTGGAAACCCACCCGGAAGGCCGGGCTGCTGGCCCTGCTGGCCATGGCGCTGGGGATGCTGGTGACCAACGTGACCGTCAAGCCCTTGGTGGAGCGGCCCCGGCCCTGGCTGGACTGGCCCATCCTGCCCCTGGTGGCGGAGGACGACCCACACTCATTCCCCTCCGGCCACACCTGCGCCGCCTTCGCCGCCGGGATGGTCTGGTTCCGGGCCCTGCCCTGGCGATGGGGGAGGGCCGCCGCCGTGATGATGGCGGTGTGTATGGGCCTGTCCCGGCTGTACGCAGGGGTCCACTACCCCTCCGACGTGCTGGCGGGGGGGATCATCGGCGCCCTGTGCGCCTGGGTGGTTTGGAAGATTTGGAACATCCATCAAAAACGGATCAACAGCTGATACAATAAGGAGGTCACGGCTATGTGGAAAAATGTTGGGTATTATAACGGCGAGCTGGGCGCTTTGGAGGAGATGAAGGTGCCCATGGGGGAGCGGACCCTCTACTTCGGGGACGGCATCTATGAGGCCACCCTGGCGGCCAACCGGGTCATCTTCGCCCTGGAGGACCACCTGGACCGGATGTACAACAGCCTTCGGCTGCTGGAGATCCCCTTCCAGATGGACCGGGATCAGGTGAAGGCGGAGCTGCAAAAGGTGGTGGACATGGCGGAGGAGGCGCCGGCCTACTTTGTGTACTGGCAGGTCTCCCGGGGCTGCGCCCCCCGGAACCACCCCTTCCCCAAGGACGCCCAGCCCACCCTGATGGCCTATGTGAAGCCCTACACCCTGAAATCTATGGACAAGCCCTACAAGCTCATCTCCCAGGAGGACATCCGCTTCCAGCTATGCAACATCAAGACCCTGAACCTGATCCCCAGCGTGCTGGCCAACCAGCGGGCGGTGGAGCGGGGCTGTGATGAGGCGGTGCTCCACCGGGGCAGCCGGGTGACCGAGTGCGCCCACAGCAACATCTCCATGCTGAAGGACGGGGTGTTCCGCACCGCCCCCACCGATGAGCTGATCCTGCCCGGCATCACCCGGAAGCACCTGATCCAGCTGTGCGGGGAGCTGGGAATCCCTGTGGAGGAGAAGCCGTTTACTATGGTCCAGCTGATGAACGCCGACGAGGTGATCGTCTCCAGCTCCAGCGCCATGTGCATGAAGGCGGAGTCCATCGACGGCATCCCCGTGGGCGGGAAGGACCCGGAGCGGCTGAAGCTGCTTCAGAAGTCCTATCTGGAGAAGTTCCACCGTGAGACCGGCACGAAATAAGAGGCTGTACCATTTCTTAAGATACGCTCACACGAGAAGGGGCGGGATCACACCGTGATCCCGCCCCTCTTTTGGTTATTTGTCGCTGCTCTGCTTTCTGTGCCGTGCCTTTACGCACGGACATCAAAGGTGGTTCCGCCTGACGCCTGTGCTGCGGGGCGCTGCCGCTCCGCATTCTTCATCTCCGCGCGGGCGGCATCCCAAGCTTGCATATAAACATCATTGGAATCCCCAAGAAACTGATTTTCTGCCTTGGTAGGTAAATTCATCCAACCGCCGCCGCTTGTATTATATTGCGCAATTTCTTCCCCATCAGGGGAATATACGGTGGCGACCTGGTTCTCAGAGGTGCTGTGAAGGTCCCCGGAGCAGCCGCCAGCCAGCCCGCTGAAGGATTTCACAATACGCTCCGGTCTTGCTTTGCCTTTGAGCTGCGCCAACATTCTGTCGAGGAACTCCAAGGTCGGGTCTCCTTCTTGATGCGCTTTCTCCGCTTTTTGCAGCTCCTTCGTCATCTGAGCGATTGGAGCGGAGCGGTCCGGGGAGACATACTTGCCCATCTGCGCATGACGGAGGTCTATCGCCTCTTGGCTCATACCAATACCTTTTTGAGCGTCTCTCCTCGCTAACTCCTGGAGCTTCTGCACAAAATCATCCGTCATGGCGTTTTTCGACGCCTCAACCGCCTTTTTCCGGATAGTAGGCGTGTTCCCCCACCTGGCAGCTTGAAGGGGATTATTTACTCCTCTGATCTGCATACTCATGCGAGCCCCTTTCTGTAAGCGCAGGGCCAAGGGCAGAAAAAGAAACCATTTGATACCTTTTTATCGGCACATCACAGAAAGAAGTTAATGGGAATTTGCTGAATTATTCCGGATACGCCGGAGGGACGCCCCCTCTTTTGGCTATCTGTCCCCGCCCCGGCGGAAACAGGCCCAGGCGGCGGCCAACAGCAGGACGGCCCCAGCGGCGGCGGCGGTCCGGAGCGGGGGAGCGCCCGAGCCCAGCAGAGCCCAGAAGCCCCCGGCCAGGCCGCCGGCGCAGGCCAGCCAGCCGGCCAGCGTCCAGGGGGAGAGGCCCCGGCCGCCGCCGGTATGCTCCCGGGGGGGCAGGACCATAGCCCACAGGCTCCTCAGCCCCTGGGCGCTGCGGAAGGCGGGGGCGTGGGCCAGCTCCATGGATTGCAGGAAGATCTCCCAGCGCCGGCACAGGTCCTCCCAGCCCGCCCGGAGGTCCTGCCGGCCGGCCTCCGCCCCGAACAGCCCCCGGCCAGCGGCGTAGCGCAGCCAGACCCGGTAGCGCTCCTCCCCCTGCTTGCGGCGGAAGAGCTCCAGGGTGTAGGCGACGGTCTCCAGCATGGAGCGCTCCGGGTCCCTGGTGGCGTGGTACCGGCTGGCCAGGTAGGAGCGGACGGAGACGATGTCCGCCAGCAGCAGGTCGGGGCACTGGCTGGGGGGATAGCTCCGGGCGGAGGCGTGGAAGGTGTGGGCCATATCCTGTAAAACCGCAGAGGAGCGCTGCTCCGCCGTCTGGCGCAGGAGATGGGCCACTTGGGGGGGAAGCCCGGGGCGGCTGGCCGCCGCCTCCCCCTCCAGCCAGAGGAGGGACAGCTCCAGGCCCAGCCGCTCCTCGCTGACGGCGGGGAGCTGGGCCGAAGGGGGCAGATAGGGCTGGGCGAGTACGGTGTGGGCAAAGCGTTCCAGGCCAGCCACCTGGGACATGGTCACGGCGGGGCCGCCGGTTTTGGGGGAGGACCCCCGCTGGAGGATGGCGGGGTCAATGGTACGGGCGGCCTGCCGCAGCTGGCGGGGCTGGCCGCTGTTGGGGGACTCCAGGCGGACGCCGCCGCTGTCCCCCCGGCGGTAGAGGACGCCGGTCCCGGCGGAGGGGGCGGCGCCATGGGAGGAGGCCCGGGCGCTCTCCCCCCGCAGCAGGGAGGCGGCCTGATGGGACACATGGTCCCGGGCGGGGACGTGGCCGGTGAGCTGGCGGAAGAGGACGTCCAGCAGGTCCTCCAGACCGCCCTGGGGCCCGTCGGGGCCCAGGAGCTCCAAAAGCTGGGCCAGGAGAAGCAGGAGCAGCCGGGACAGGGCCTCCAGCAGGGCCTGCTCTATGGAGGAGGTGAGCTGGAGGGCGCCGCCCTGGCTGGCGGCCTGGCGGCTGAACTCCTGGATCACTCTGCTCAGCTCCTGGTAGTTCTCCTCCGGGGTCTTTTTGGGGTCGGGTTCCCAGTTCAGCAGCAGATCGGTCAGCTCCTCCTGGGCCCGCTGGACAAAGGCGTGGAGATCCTTGTACAGGCGCTGTTCCATCAGCAGCTGGAGCTGCTGGGAGACCTGGTCCCGCTGGCTGGATTGAGCGGCGGAGGCCTCCTGGCCCTCCTGGCCCGGTGAGGCGGAGGGCTGGGGGGCCGGCCCCTCGGGCCGCAGGTCGGGGCGGAGAGCGGACAGGCCCCTGTCCGGCGGAAGACCGGGGGCGGGCGTGGGATCAATGGTGGTACCGGGCATGGTCTGGCCTCCTTTTTTGGCGGAAAAATTCCGGAGCTTTCCATGTAAAAAAACTCGCCGCAAGCGAGCAGACGCTTGCGGCGACGTGGTGCCGGTGACCGGACTCGAACCGGTACGCTGTCGCCAGCGGTGGATTTTGAGTCCACTACGTCTACCAATTCCATCACACCGGCACATGCAAGGTGTATTATACACGATAGCCCCCCATTTGGCAAGAGAAAAAAGAATTTTAGAAAACCAGTTGACAAGCGGCAAAAATGTGGTACAATAGCCCGGTAAAATGCGCCGATGGAGCGAAACCGGCACACAGGCCACAAGCGAGAGGGGACGGTGGAAGCCCTCGGCCGGACGTGTGCCCGTAGGCCACTCCGGAGCGGCCCGGGAGACCGGGACGGCCCATCCCCGTGACCGGATGAGCTGAGATGCCCGAGATGTCGGGATAATCAGGGTGGTACCGTGGAATTTTCCGCCCCTGACTGAGTGTCAGGGGCGGTTTTTTTGCGGAAGGAGGAGAGATGAAAAAAATTGCGTTATTGCTGGCGGCTGTATCGGCGCTGGTCGTGCTGTCGGGCTGTAAGGTCTCCGGCAACCCCCTGCCCGAGGGGATGGAGGCGGAGACTGTGCTGGCCCAGGGCCGGGAGATCGTCTCCATGCTCAACGGCGGGGAATATCAGGAGGTCTACGACCTGCTCCGGGAGGACGCCCGGGAGACCTCCAGCCCGGAGGCCATCCAGGCCTACATGGAGGAGCGGCTGGACAAGGCCGGGGCCTACAAGTCAGAGGACGAGGCCATGGCCACCGGACAAAAGATCAAGGACACTGGCGAGGCGTACGGCACGGCGGTGCTCTACTGCAAGCACGAGAAGAAGAACGTCATCTACCGGGTCGCCTACAGCGTTGATATGGAGCTGATGGGCATTGAGGTCAAGGTGAGGTAGGGCGTGGAACGCTTGATAGGAGCCCCCTTCCACAGCATGAACCGGGCGGTGGATCTGCTGTGCCTGAATTTGGGGGAGGAGCTGGAGCGGCATTTTGAGCTCCCAAAGCCAGAGGGGCGGGTGAAAACGGTTCCCACCTGGTCTGTCCACCTCCAGACCCCCTGGCGGTTTGAGCGGGGCGGGCGGATCGTCCTGGCCTCTGGGGATGTGTATGAGCCCTTCGCCCCGGACCGGGTGGGGGAGGGTTGGGCGTATGACCTGGTGGGCCGCCCGGCGGTGGAGAGCAGCCGGTTCGATGTGCTGTCCTCCGGCCTGTCCCGGCGGATGGCGGGGAGCGCCGTCACTGCCTGCCGGGTCTCTCCCCTGGGGGACCTGGCCCTGGAATTCTCCAACGGCATCCGGTTCCAGTCCTTCACCACCGATTCGCAAAAATGCGAGGCGTGGCGGCTGGTGGACTACCGGAAGGAGGAGCATCTGGTGTTTTTTGACGCCGGGGAGCCGAGACGGGCGGACCCCCGGCTTGTGATGATCGCCCTGGAGGAGCTGTCCGGCTGGATCGGGCCAAACGCCGACCTGGAGCGGGTCATGGAACAGCTGGAGCGCTATGACGAGCTTACCCCCCAGGAGCTGGAGAAAATCAAGCGGACCCTCTCACGCAAAGGGATGTTTCACATCAGATGGCTGGGCGACCGCTATGTGCCTGGTTTCATGGGAGAAGGCACAGGGAATCCCTGGTGGAACTATTTGGACAAGATTGCGAAAATCTGTCAAAAAAACCTGTAGTCCCCGTCCCGCCCCGGCGAGGGGACTCCTATTTGAAAGGAAAGTAGTAAATTTATCATATCTTTGGAGGTAATTACGATGAGAGAACCCAAACCCTACGGCCTGAACGAGCTGCGGGAGATGTTCCTGAAATTTTTTGAGAGCAAGGGCCATCTCCGGCTGCCCAGCTTCTCCCTGATCCCCCAGAACGACGCCTCCTTGCTGCTCATCAACAGCGGCATGGCCCCCATGAAGCCCTGGTTCACCGGGGAGGAGGAGCCCCCCCGCCGCCGGGTCTGCACCTGTCAGAAGTGCATCCGCACCGGCGACATTGAGAACATCGGCCACACCGCCCGCCACGGCACCTACTTTGAGATGCTGGGCAACTTCTCCTTTGGCGGCTATTTCAAAAAGGAGGCCATCGCCTGGTCCTGGGAGTTTTTGACCTCCCCGGAGTGGGTGGGCCTGGACCCGGAGCGGCTGTACCCCTCGGTCTTTGCCGGCAGCGACACCACCCCCGCGGACGACGAGGCCTTCCGCATCTGGAATGAGGACATCGGCATCCCCGCCGGGCGTATTTTCAAGTTCGGCAAGGGGGACAACTTCTGGGAGCACGGCTCCGGCCCCTGCGGCCCCTGCTCTGAGATCTACTACGACCGGGGCCCCGAGTACGGCTGCGGCAAGCCGGGCTGCACGGTGGGCTGTGACTGCGACCGGTATATGGAGGTGTGGAACAACGTCTTCTCCCAGTTTGACAACGACGGCGAGGGCAACTACACCGAGCTGAAGCAGAAGAATATTGACACCGGCATGGGCCTGGAGCGGCTGGCCTGCGTGTGCCAGGGGGTGAACTCCCTGTTCGACGTGGACACCGTGATGAACATCACCCATAAAGTCACCGAGATCACCGGGGCCAGCTACGGCCAGAGCCAGGAGAAGGACGTCTCCCTCCGGGTGATTACCGACCACATCCGCTCGGCCACCTTCATGATCTGTGACGGGGTGCTGCCCTCCAACGAGGGCCGGGGCTACGTCCTGCGCCGGCTGCTCCGCCGGGCGGCCCGCCACGGCAAGCTGCTGGGGGTGGACGAGCCCTTCCTGTACACCGTGTGCGACACTGTCATCCACGAGAACGAGGGCCACTACCCCGAGCTGCGGGAGCGCCAGGACTATATCACAAAGGTCATCCGGGTGGAGGAGGAGAATTTCGCCAAGACCATCGACGGCGGCCTGAAAATTTTTAACGATATGCTCAAGGGCCATCAGGAGAAGGGGGACAAGACCTTCTCCGGGGCGGACGCCTTTAAGCTGTACGACACCTATGGATTCCCCATCGACCTGACCGTGGAAATGGTGGAGGAGCAGGGGATGAAGCTGGATCAGAAGGAGTTCCAGCAGCTGATGGAGGAGCAGCGCCAGCGGGCGAGAAAAGCCCGGGAGGCCCTGGGCGACCTGGGCTGGGCCGGCGTGGAGTTCGGCAAGGAGGTCCCGCCGACGGAGTTTGCGGGCTACACCGGCTGGGAGAAGGCCCTCACCGGGGCCAAGGTCGTGGCCATCGTGGCCGAGGGGGAGCAGGTGGACGAGATTGTCCCCGGGGTGGAGGCCATCGTTGTCCTGGACAAGACACCCTTCTACGCCGAGATGGGCGGCCAGGTGGCCGACCACGGCATGATCTTCGCCGATCAGGTGGGCTTCCAGGTCACCGACGTGCAGAAGAACAAAGGCGGCAAGTATATGCACAGCGGCAGGATGACGGAGGGGACCCTGAAGGTGGGGGACACCGTCAGTGCCCGGATTGATTCTGACCGCCGCCGGGCCATTATGCGGGCCCACTCCGCCACCCACCTGTTGGACGCCGCCCTGCGGAAGGTGCTGGGGGACCACGTCCACCAGTCCGGCTCCCTGGTGGAGCCCGACCGGCTGCGCTTCGACTTCACCCACTTCTCCGCCATGACCCCCGAGGAGCTGGGCCAGGTGAGCGCCCTGGTCAATGAGGCGGTGCTGTCCGGTTATCCCGTCACCACGGAGGAGCTGCCCATTGAGGAGGCCAAGAAGAAGGGGGCCATCGCCCTCTTTGGCGAGAAGTACGGGGACACCGTCCGGGTAGTGACCATGGGGGAGGAAGAGGCATTCTCCATAGAGTTCTGCGGCGGCACCCACCTGGACAACACTGCCAAAGCGGGGGTGTTCCACATCACCAGCGAGTTCTCTGTGGCCTCCGGCGTGCGCCGCATTGAGGCCACCACGGGCCTGGCCTCCCTGAAGACCTTCAACCACACCCAGGAGCGGCTGTTCCAGGTGGCCGCCGCCCTCAAGGTCAAGCCCGGCGAGGTGCGGGAGAAGGCCCAGGCCATGGTGGGGGAGATGAAACAGCTCAACCAGGCGCTGGAGAAGCTCCGGGCCCGGGAGGCCGTGGGCGAGGCGGAGCGGTTCCTGTTTGCGGCCCACGACGTGGGCGGCCTGCGGGTGCTCACCGCCACCATCCCCGACGCGGACGCCGACCGCCTGCGGAAGATGGGCGACTTCCTGAAGGATAAGGAGCCCAATGTGGTGGGCGTGCTGGCTGCCATTAAGGATGAGAAGATCACCTTCCTGGCCGTGTGCGGCAAGGAGGCCGTGGCCAAGGGCGTCAAGGCGGGGGATATCATCAAGCAGGTGTCCGCCATCGCCGGGGGCTCCGGCGGCGGCAAACCCGACTCCGCCATGGGCGGCGGGAAAGACCCGCTGATGCTGGATAACGCTTTGGCTATGGTGGATAATGTAGTGTCCATGAAGCTGGGGCTGTAAGCCGCCGCCCAGCGAGCGGGAGCGAGCCGTGCCGTAAGGCACGTAAATTCGGAGCGAAGCGGAGAATTCGCGCAGGGCGAATTCATTTCGCCCGAGCATTTTAAGATCAAGGGCCCCCATTCCGGCAAAAGCCGGAATGGGAACGGCGGGAAAGACCCGCTGATGCTGGATAACGCTTTGGCTATGGTGAATAACGTGGTGTCCATGAAGCTGGGGCTGTAATATTTACGCTAAAAGGGGCGGCCCGCCGGGCTGCCCCTTAAAAAATTTTAGTCCCGTTTACCTTTCGTGTTGATGGCCGATACTTCCGGTATTTTCACCAGACCGCGTCTTGCGCAACGCTTACAGAGATGGTAAAATCAGCCCGGAAAATCGGGATTGATAGGAGATAGTTATGAATTACAAAATTAGGAGTATATTAGAGGGAGAAGTCAGTCTGCTTCCAGATTTTTTGTATGAAGCGATCTTTGTGCCAGAGGGAATGTCCGCGCCACCCAAATCAATTCTCAATCAGCCGGAGTTGCAGGTATATATAACCGATTTCGGGAAGAAAAAAGATGATATAGGTTTGGTTGCGGAAGTTGATCAAAAGGTTGTCGGTGCTGTTTGGGTACGCATTATGAATGATTATGGACATGTAGACAACGATACCCCGTCCTTTGCGATTTCTTTATATAAAGATTATCGGGGATTTGGAATAGGTACTAATTTGATGAAAGAAATGCTCCGTATTCTGAAAGTCAGAGGGTATAAACAAGCGTCACTCGCAGTACAAAAAGCCAACGATGCTGTAAGAATGTATCAAAAAACAGGATTTGAGATTATAGATGAAAATAAGGAAGAGTATATTATGCTTTGTCATTTGTGATCATACAACTTCCAGTTTATCGGGCAGTCATTGAACAACGATGGCTGCCCGCGTGGTTATTTTGACGGAAAAAATGGAACCTCCATCAACACGAAAGAGAAACGGGATAAAATATTTCTGCTGTCCTCAACAATTTCCACTGCTCAATCGTGTAATAGACAGAACAGACGGAAAGGAGGTGTCCCAGTGGACGGGATCCGAAGCCCGGAGGAGGTGGCCGCCCTCTATCACCGGCATGTGAAGATGGTCTATCAGATCTGCCTGATGCTGATGAAAAACGTCCCGGACGCTGAGGACGCGGCCCAGACTGTCTTCCGCAAGGTGATGGAGTACGGCAAGCCTTTCCGTGATCCGGAGCACGAGAAGGCCTGGCTCATCACCACCGCCCGGAACGAGTGCCGGGATCAGCTGAGGCACTGGTGGCGTGTGGGGCGGGCAAGTGAGGAGACCTTGGAGAAGCTGACCTGGGAACAGCCGTCGGACGGGGAGCTGTGGGAGTTGATCCTTTCTCTGCCGGAGAACTACCGGATGGTACTATACCTCCACTATTACCAGGGCTACACCGCCCTGGAGACAGCGAGGATACTGGGAAAAAATCCATCCACCGTCCGCACCTGGCTGGTTCAGGCCCGGAAAAAACTGAAATTGCGACTGGAGGCGGAAGGCTATGGAACCACATGATTTGAACCGGGTTTTTGAGGGGATTTCGCCCTCGCCGGAACAGGAACGGGCGATGCTGAACCGCCTTCTCCAGACGGAAAGGAAGGGCAGACCCATGAAAACGAATATGAAAAGACTGACCGTATTTGCTGTTGCCGCCGTACTGATGGTGGCTACCTGCGCCGCCGCTGTGGTGACGGGGATCGACCAGCGGCTGATTGACTATTTCGGCGGCGGAAAACAGGTGGAAGAACTGCTGCTGCCCGGCGCCATGGCGGTGGATGTCACCGCTGAGGACAACGGCGCCACGCTCCATGTCACCCAGGTGCTGCGGGATCGGTACAGCATAGCGGCACTGGCAGACTTTACTGTCCCCGAGGGGACGGAGCTGGATGTAAGGGAGCCAGAGTGCTCTTTCGCCGGGTTCCAGTCCGACGATGAGGGCGTGTTGTTTTTAGACCCGGATGGAGTGGCGGTGAACGGTAAAGGCGCGGAAGGCTATGCCTATTTTTGTGATTGGAAGCTGCTGGAGGATGGAACACCGGAGGACAACCATCTGTCTCTGCTGTTTTACCTGACTATTCCGGAGGGGCTGCGGGAGAGCGGGGATGTAACCGCGCTCCGTTTGCCAGCAATAGACATGGGGTATCTCGACCCTGTCAAGGAGGTACGGCGCTACATTGGGGACTGGTCCATGGTGCTCCCCCTGCCTCAGAGCTATTCGGGCTACGCGCGGCAGTTCGACCAGAGGGTGGGCGAGCTGGACGGAACAGCCATCCGGTTGAAGGAGGTCTATCTATCTCCCATTACCCTGAAGGTTACCCTGGAGCGGGAAGAGGAATTCTCCGCTGACCTTACGGCAGAAGAGCGGGCGCGGCAGTGGACGCGCTGGGCCTTCGCACTGGACGGGGAGCAGTCCGCCGGGGTGAGCCGTGTGGTTCTTACTATGCGGGATGGGCGTGAAATTCCCCTGGAGTTTTTGGCCGGCTCCGCCAATACGGTGAACACAAACCAGTATGACTATCCGTTCCGCCTGACGCAGGCCACCAGTGAGGAGGAATTGCGGGGCGGCAAACTCACCCTGCGGATTGGGGACAGAAGCGAGGAGATTCCCTTGGACGGCCTGGCCCCAGTGGAATAAACTGCTTGCAATCCTGAAAAAACGCGGTACAATAAAATCACCGCAGGGAAAGAGGGCTCCGCCAGGCGGGGCCCCTTTTTGATTCAAAGGAGGTTTCCAAATGTCCGAGTGTTTATTCTGCAAAATCGCCGCCGGGGAGATCCCGTCCAGCAAGGTGTATGAGGATGAGATCTGCTACGCCTTTCACGACATCGACCCCCAGGCGCCCGCCCATTTCCTGGTGATCCCCAAGGCCCACATTGGCTCAGTGGCTGAGGTCAACGGGGACAACGCCGGTGTGGTGGGCCATATCTTTACGGTGATCGCCAAGGTCTGCCAGGAGCTGGGCCTGGAAAGTTACCGGGTGGTGTCCAACATCGGGGAGCAGGCGGGGCAGTCCGTATTCCATCTCCATTTCCATGTCCTATCCGGCCGGGATATGACCTGGCCGCCGGGCTAACCCTCGGGGCAGGAAGGGCCAAAAGAAAAGTCTTCTGGACAGCTGAACCGGTCCAGTAAAAATGGACAATAGACAAAAGCCTCTTTGTGTAGGAGAATCACTGCACAAGGGGGCTTTGTTATGCCATAGGCCGGGCGTATTGCTTGCGTCCCTGTGTTCACATGTAGTAAAATAATCCTGTACCGTCCAGTCACGCCATCAAACCGTCCAGTCACGTCAACCGGGCTTACCCTGGCGGCCATTTGAACGAATAAACAAGTAGAGGAATATCGCCATGATAAGAATTGCGATTTGTGATGATGAAGCCCCGGCCCGCGCCTATCTTGCGTCCCTGATCCGGGCACGGGACTGCCCCTGTGAGATTGTTGAGTACGCTTCTGCCAGTGACTGCCTTGCGGGCAGTGGAGAAATTGACCTGCTCTTTCTGGACATTGAGCTGAACGCTGCCGGCCCGGATGGTATGGAGTTAGCTCGGAAGATCAGGGAACAGTCAGCCGCGACACAGCCGGTGATTGTTTTTGTAACCGGCTATGAGCGGTATGTGTTCGACGCCTTTGACGTGGGCGCGTTCCAATATCTGCTGAAGCCGGTGGACGAGGAAAAGTTCGCCCGGGTCTTTACCCGAGCCATAGAACAGATCAAGACAGGCCGTGCCCAGCCGCGGTTTTCCCACGCGCTCGCGCTTCAATCCGCTGGCGCCAGCCGGACCGTGCCGCTGGACAACATTTATTACATTGAAAGCAGCAATCACAAGGTTGTGCTGCGGCTAAAAGACGGGGTATTTTCCTGTTACGGGAAAATCCGGGACTTGGAGGCGGAACTGGGCGATCAGTTCTTCCGTATCCACAAGGGTTATCTTGTCAACCTCGCCTATGTGGAGGGGTATAGCAAGACGGAGCTGACGCTGGCCAACGGGGAAAAACTGCTGATCTCCAAATACAAGTACCAGGACTTCGTGAAGGCCTACCTCCGCTTTGTGAAAAAAGGGGCGGGCCTATGAGCGAGACGGGATTTTTGATGTTCAACCGGCTGTTTTCCGTTGGGGTGGAGCTGCTGTACGCCACGGCGCTGGCCTGGTTCCTGCGGCCCTTTCTCCCGGGGCGCCTGTGGAGAAAGCTGCTGTGTGTGTTTGGGGCGTATCTGTGCGCCAGCCTGCTCTACAACGGCATATCCGCCCCGCAAGGGCTGTTCAGCCTGTTTTTAGTCGTGATGCTGGTGGTGTTCTCCAGGGCGCTGGGGCTGGAAAAAGCAAAAGCCTTCCTGTTGGGACTGTTCTATTGGAGCACAAAGCAGTCCGGGGCGCTGATGGTGGAGAGCGTGTATTTCATAGCGGAGCGCCTCTTCCCCCTGCCTGTGGAGCCGCCGGAGGCGGTCTACCGGAGGGGCGCGTGTCTGTTGACGCTGCTCTTTGTCTCCCACGCTGTCGTGTTTTCCGCCATGCTATTCGCTCTCCAGCGTCAAATGCGAAAGCGGGCCATAACACTCCACCGGCGGGAGCTGTGCTACCTCAGCCTAGTGCCGGTGGCGGAGATTTTGTTTGGACAGGTGATCTCCCGGCTGCTGGTGGAGTTTAAGGACGGCGTTTTGCTCCAGCTCTACGAGCGCCACCCGGCGTTTTTGGCGGTTATCCCGGCGCTGGCCCTGCTGTTCTACGCCGGGACCTGGCTGACCATCTCCTTTCAGCAGGGGATGGCGGCCCTCCAGGAGGAACAGGCCATCCTCTACACGGAACACCAGCAGAGCCAGGCGATCCGGGCGCGGATCCACGAGACAGAACAATTTTATACCCGAGTCCGCCAACTGAAGCATGAGATCCGGGGCCACATGGCCAACATCATCGGCCTGGCCCGGAACGGCGAGTATGAAAGCCTTGCGGACTATATCGCCAAAATGGACGAGAGCATGGGCGGCTTTGAGCTGACGCTCCAGACAGGCAACCCGGTCACGGATGTGATTGTCAACGATACGCGGCGGCGGTGCCTTGACCTGGGCATCCGCTTCCACGTAGAGTTCCATTATCCCGATCCAGAGGCCTATGATGCCTTTGATATGGGGATCATCCTGCAAAACCTGCTGCGAAACGCGGTGGAGGCCTGTGAGAAGGTAAGCGAGGGTGAGCGGTTTATTGTACTGACTGGAACAAGAAAAGGGCGTTTCTTTCTGATCGAGGTCAAAAACTCTTTTGCGGGCGAGGTGGTATTCGGGCAGGACGGTTTGCCTGTCACAACGAAAAAAGAGGATGCCCCCATGCACGGGATCGGCCTTGCCAACGCGCGCCGGGAGGCGGAGAAGTATATGGGGGAATTGGAGCTGAAGGCGGTACGGCAGGAATTTTCCGCAACAGTTTTATTGCAGGAAAAACATGACTAAGGGAGGACAATCGAATGGGTATTACCAGTATTGAGAGAGGCGGAAATCGTTATTTTCCGCAAAGAGCGGAAGGGCTCAAAAAGAAGGAGGCCGTCCAAGGGACTCGAGCCCCTCAGTCCGACAGCATACACATTTCCAAGCCCGACGGAGCGGCCTACTATGACGCTTTGCGGCAAAAATATGACTGCGTGAAAAGCGGTAAGGTCGCCATTTCAGGCACATACCTGGACAAATGCGCCAACGACCCGGAACAGGCGAAAAGGCTGGAAGAAAATCTGTCCGCTTTTACCGACCTCGTCCGGCAGGGCTATGAAAACGCAGTAAAGTCCGCCCAGGCGGCGGGCGGAAAGCTGCTCAGCTATTCGGAGACCTGGAGCATTGACGGCGAGGGCAACCTGACCATGGTCTCGAGCGGCACGGTGGAATATGACAGCGGCACGGAGGCGTGGGAAAAAATCCGGAAAGAAACCTTGGAGCGTATGGAGCAGGCCCGCCAGGAGAAAGCGTTGGAAGAAGCCGAGCACGGCGGGGAGGACGAGGAAGAAGTATCTGAGCGGCAGGGCGGAAGGGTTGGTGTCAACCAGGGCAAGCGTGCCCGGCAGATCGCCGCCGCAAAAACACGGGATCAAGTTCAGCAGGTTATCGCCCTTCTGCGCCAGGATCTGGCCGACTGCAAGGCTGGCCTGGAAAATGGCTGGTGCGATGAGGCGGAGATCGACAAGGTGGAGGCTCTGCTCAGTTCCGCCCAATCCAAGCTGAGCCAGGTGCCCAAGGAGGCAGAGGATGAGCTGGGCGTCAGTGAGTTTGACCTGGCCGGGCTGATGTGAGGGAGCGGAAACACCATGAGCAATACGATTCAACCGGGGTACGGGGCGGGGGTATACAGTGCCCCTGCGAGATCCCGCGAGGCAAAACAGACTGGGACGCAGGGCAGCAGCTTTATGGATATGGCGGCGCGGGCCAGTGAAGAGAAAAAGGATGTATTTGATGTCAACAGAACAGAGGTCGTCCAGCAGAAAGCGGAGTTATCCGAAGCAGAGGAAATGCAACTCTTTAAGAAAGAGTTTTATGAGGAGTTATCGAAAATAGTTTGCAATCCGACCGTAAGTAATGCGGCTGTCAATATTTCGGATGCAGCATTTCAAGCTATGAAAGACGATCCAGAATATAGGGCACAGGTTCTCTCCTTGCTTCAAAGGGATTTGGGCGCTTCTTTTGCTCCGAGAAATTGTTCTATTCTGATTACTGTTGGAACAGACCTCGATCAATACAGAGCTGATTCATGGCCTGTTGGAAACGATTCTGAATTTCATTCACGCTCAAAAGACAGTTTTTGGGAGCAACGCATGGAACGTCACAAAAAATATATGGAACTTGCCGAGGAAGCCGCAGCAAAGCGGCGGCTGATGATGAAGCTCCGCATGAATGGCGGATCGGTCAGCGCCGCAGAACTTTTGATGGGGCTGCTTTAAGGGAGGAAATATTGTGAGCAATACGATTCAACCGAGTTACGGGACACAGGCATATAGTGTCCCTACAAAGGCCCGTGAAGCCAAGCAGACCGGGACGCAGGGTAGCAGCTTCATGGATATGGCGGCGCAGGTCAGCAAAAGCAGGGCTGACACGTGTACCGCTGGCCTGGGTGGTCTGACAGGCATGGCGGCGGTACCCGCCGGCCTGATGATGGATTTGGCGGTTCGCTCTGGCGGACAGGTTCAGGCCGGGGGAACAGAGGCGGTGGAGGCCCCCTCTCTGGAAACCATGCTGAAAGCGAAATATCCAAACATCCACTACCACGTCTTTGACGCCAGCAGCGGCTATTGGAGAACACAGAACGACTATCCCCACTACCTGCTGTACCAGGACGGGGACGAGGCAAAGGAAACGCTGGAGAATTGGCAGCCCGCCGGGGATAATCCCTTCTACGGCTCCATAGACGGCAGGTTTACCGCCCCCAAGGAGATTCACGCCCTGGGCAACGTCCCGCCTGGGAGCAAGGCCGTGGTCATCCATCCCAAAGTGCAGGAGCGCATGGAGCAAGACCCGGCCTACGCCCAGGAGATTTTTGCGAAGATCGACACCTGGTTTGCCTTTGACGTGGCGCGGAACGAGGCCATTATGCCGGGATGCACAGCCGGCATGTCCCAGGCCGTGGCCATCGGGGAGGACGGGAATATCTGCAACGCCTGTTCCTCCAGCTCGGGCGGCGGGATCACCTACTCCAAGAGCGGTTCTGACGAGGAAGAAAGCTGGTGGGATTTGCGTATGGCCCGCCACGCCGAGTTTATGAAGCTGGCGGCGGAAAAGCAGGTTCAGCGGCACATCCAGGCTGGCCAGCTGGCCGCGTCCGCCGCGGCGAAGTCCCAGCTTGCCGCCATGATGAACCATGGAAACCTGCGGGAGATTTTCGGCAGTGAGATTGCCGGTATTCCCACCGAAACCGTTCTGGCGATCACGCAAGCCCAGGTTTGGGGCGGCGGAATGGTGCTATGATTGCTTTCTAATAAACAGGAGCCTTAGTTTTGCCGTTTTTCCCCCAATGGATCTAGAGCCTGTTCACATAAGCCCAAACGCACGTGTTTTCGGTCAATTTTGCCGTGTGCCACGTTAAAAATTTTTGACGTGCGTCAGCACGCCAGCAAATTTTTGCCTTGCGCCCGGCGAAAAATTGCTGGAAAATCCACACATTTGATTTATGTGAACAGGCCCTAGCAAACACATGAAAGGAACGTTCTTGATGGATGTTACATTGAATCCTCTTACTCGTCAGATTTCCGCACTCTATACGGTCCGATTTGCCAAACCGGAGGAAAAGAAATCCGAAGTAGCTGTTCCTCCCAACAGCGATCAAGTAACTATTTCACAGGAGGGAATAAAAACTGCATCCAGCAGAGTTGAAACTCTGGCTAATCGGGTAGCGATCAAACTCGGCACCATGACAAAAGCGGATTTCATGGAACAGGTCAAACAGTGGCAAAGCGAACATCAAACTCCGTTGGAGGTTGACCCTTACTATTCTGTCGATCCTGATGGCTCTATTGCTACTAAGGCTTATTTTGAATCTTACCTGGGACAACTCCAGGAGGCAGAACGTACCATCAAAGATTACTATTCCGATTCCTACCAGGAAGCAGTTTCCGCTCCCATCAACAGCTTGGCATTTATTTCTGGAAAATACCTGTGCGACTGGTCAAATTATTTTGATCCCAGTATGCCGGCCAAGGAACGCCAGTGGACACATCATCAACTTTGGGCTATGCTGACGGATACCCATGTGGCACTGAACGATCCCTATGCTTTAGCTGCTTCTGGCGGGCCAAAGACCGTAGACCAGATGGATGAAATCGCACGTCAGGCCGTAAAGGATAAGCTGGATTCTCTTATAAAAGAGCGTCAGGCATCCACAGTGAAATAAAAACCCTAAAAGGCAAAAGGACAAGGCCCAAGCTGGGCCTTGCCCTTTTGCTTGTTTCAGGAAGTGCTAATTCATCGGCGTGCGCGGATTTGCGCTGGAAATTTCACCTGGGAAGGGAGAAAAACGCAGGAATCCTGGCGGATTTTTAAGATGTTCTGACGCAGATCAGGGGAATTTATGGCGTGAAGATATCTGCGTGAAATGAATCAGTGGTTCCTTAACCTTCGGATTGATCGCTTATCTTTGAAGGCTGGCACTATACCTATTCTCCGCTGTAATAAATCAACATACTGAGTGTCGCCTGCTCTGTCCCTATATTGCGATAGGAGTGTGGTACATTCGCGCAGAAACGAATAGAATCCCCTGTCGCCAGTTCAAAATGTTCATCAGCGACAGTAATTTCTACCTGTCCAGAAAAGACCGTAATATATTCTTCCGAACCAGTCAAGTCAAGAAATCCGGTATATCGTATTATCATATCCGAATAATATCATATGTGAGAAAGGCTGTCAACGATGTTTAATTGGGTTTGCCTTTACCTTGTGCTGGTCGGCTTTTGGCTCCGTTTTCAAGCTGCTGTTTTCAAAATATGCAAAGTTAATGAATATTGCGATGGCGTTATTGCTGGTCTATTGCGCTATCTCATTTTTTTAAATGATATAGAAGAAGTCGGGAACATGGTTTGAGATGCTCCCGACTTTGTGTTTAATTGGAATTTTGCGTGCCGTACTTTGGAAAAGCGGCCCTTCCCCTTGCCAAAGAAGCGGGTCTTGTATTATAATGGGAATAAGCTAGAAAGGGAGTGTTTCACTGTGGTGAGATCGTCCAGTATCTGTTATGTGGTAGGCGCCATGTCCCTGACCCCCGCCCTGCGGCCCTACCCCGCCCCGGGGGACTATGTCATCGCCGCCGACCGGGGGTTTGATTCCCTAATGGCCTATGGCGTCACCCCCGACCTGGCGGTGGGGGACTTCGACTCCCTGGGCCACCGGCCCAACCACCCAAATGTCATCCAGCTCCCAACGGAGAAAGACGACACTGATATGGTCTACGCCCTGCGGGAGGGGCTAGGTCTGGGCTACCGCCGTTTCGTCCTGCTGGGAGGCGTGGGCGGCCGGCTGGAGCACACCCTGGCCAACCTCCAGCTTCTGGACTGGCTCACCACCAACGGCGCCCAGGGCGTCCTGGCCGGGGAAAAGACCGTGGCCACCTGTATCCGGGACGGGGATTCCCTCACCTTCCCCGCCACTCTGGAGGGCTATCTGTCCGTGTTCTGCAACAGCGGCGCGGCGGAGGGGGTCACCCTCTCCGGGCTGAAATTCCCGTTGGACAAGGCGGAGCTGGCCGGCTCCTTCCCTCTGGGGGTAAGCAACCAGTTCCAGGGCCAGGAGGCCACCGTCACTGTGGAAAAGGGCAGCCTGCTCCTGCTTTGGGAGGAGCGGGGTGATCTGTACTCCCTGCTGCCAAGGCTGTGGATGGGGCAGAGGGAGCGTTCCAATGGGGCTGTTTGACTTTTTGAAAAGGGGAGAGGCCCCCGCTCCAGAGCCGGAGGTGATTCCAGAGCCCGCCCCAACGGAGGAACCCGTTCCCGCCGGGGAAGTTGTCCGGATTGAAATCCGGGACACGCCGGAGAAATTCGCCCCTGTGGCGAAGGAGCTGGTCCCCTTCCTGGTGGATCATCTGCGGGCCCTGGCCGAGCTGGAGGCGGATATGTTCCGCCGGGAGCGGGAGCTGGAGAAAAAGAAGCTGGACATGGGCATCCCCAAACACCAGACCGCCCCCGGCTGGGAGGAGCTGGTGGAGGACTACACAAACCGGTACGGCCAGGCTGCCCGGGCCTTCTGCACTCCCAAGCTGCTGGAGCGGGGCTATGCCCGCAGCTGGGGCAGGCCTGGGGAGTACGACTATCTCAACACCGGCTGTGACCTGATTTTTACTATGAAAAGCGCCAGGCGGGCGGTGGTCGAGGCCCGGCATACCCGGGTGCTCCTCTTCCGCTACCAGTTCGTGTTGAAGGACACAGAGGACGGCTGGCGGGTGGATCAAAAGTCCTACGCCCACGGCCTGGATGACAGCTGGCACCTGCACCACATCTAAGTGATTGATCGACCAAGGAGGAACCCATTGAAGAAGCTAAACGTAACCATCCATTTTATCATACGAAGCGCTGTCCAGGTGATCCGGCGGTTCTCCCCGGTAAACTTCCTGCTCCTTCTGGTAGCGGGCGTGGTGAACGCCATCGGCGTGACGATCTTCATCTCCCCGGTCCAGCTCTACGACAGCGGTATTTCCGGCACCTCCATCCTGCTCTCCCAGGTGACGCCGGAGTTCCTGAACCTGTCCTTCTTCCTGGTGATCCTTAACGTCCCGCTGCTCCTCTTTGGCTGGCGGCGGCAGGGCCCGGTCTTCTCTATCTACGCCATCTTCGCCGTATGTGTCTACGCGGTGTGCGCCTACCTGATCACCGATGTGCTTCCTATCGACGTGAGCATCGCCTCCCCCCTGGCGGGCACCGACCTGTTTCTGTGCGCCCTGTTCGGCGGGCTGATCTCCGGTATCGGCAGCGGCCTGGCCATCCGGTATGGCGGGGCCATGGACGGCATCGAGGTGGTGGCTGTCATCTTCGCCAAGCGGCTGGGGCTGACGGTGGGTACCTTTGTGATGGTCTATAATGTGGCCCTCTACATCATTTGCGGCATCGTCATGGGCAGTTGGATCCTGCCTTTGTACTCCATTGTCACCTACGCCGCCGCCTCTAAGACGGTGGATTTTATGGTGGATGGCCTGGACAGCTCCAAGTCGGTGATGATTATCACCACCCGGCCCAAAGAGATCAGCCGGGCCATCTCCGACGAACTGAAGATCGGCATCACCATCCTGGACGGCCGGGGTTACTACTCCAACGAGGAGAAAACCATCCTCTACGCAGTAGTCAACCGGTTCCAGACCGTCAAGACCAAGGATCTGGTGAAAAACATCGACCCCAACGCCTACATTGTCATCACCACTGTAGCCGACCTGCTCCACGGCAGCAAGGAGGCGTAATCCCCCGTCAGAACTGTCCTAACCACGGAGTTTTGATCGGGTTTTCCCCCGCCTTTCGCCGGGGAAAACCTGCAAATAAATCTTCTTGGTGGACACCCCTTCCCTGTCTTTCCCCTTGCGCTTTTGGCTATACTGTGGTATAGTTTCTCTTGAACCTTTTGAGAGGAGGCGGTCCCATGGCGGAAAAACAGGCGGTCAAGGTGATCGCCAACAACAAAAAGGCCTACCACGACTACTTTATCGAGGACAAGTATGAGGCCGGCATCGAGCTGGCCGGCACCGAGGTCAAGTCTATCCGCCAGGGCAATGTGAACCTGAAGGACGCCTTCTGCACCGTGAAGGACGGTCAGCTCACCGCCCTGGGGATGCACGTTAGCCCCTATGAGAAGGGAAATATTTTCAACAAAGACCCACGCCGGCCCCGCCGGCTGCTGATGCACAAGCGGGAGATCCTCCGGCTGGGAGCTAAGATCCAACAGGACGGCTATTCCCTCATCCCCTTGTCAGTCTATTTCCGGGGCCCCCGGGTAAAAGTGGAGATCGGGCTGGCCCGGGGCAAAAAGCTCTACGACAAGCGGGAATCCGCCGCCAAGCGGGACGCCAAACGGGAGATCGACCGGGTGATGAAGTCCCGGAACCGGTAAGAACATGTACACTGACAACGGGTTGGCTGCCCCATACTCCTTCCGGGTCAATAAAGGGGGCGGCGGACTGGTATTGCCCGATGTGTGTTAGATTTTATATGATAAACAGAGGGTAAACCCGTGGTAAAGTTTAGTACGGGAGACGATTTCCGTCCCCGGCTTTTAGACTTTCTACCAGCCATAACATGATACTGTGCTCTGACCAGTGAGCGCCAAGAAAGGAAATGACACCCATGCCTGACAACAAGAACCCCATCGTCACCATTGAGATGGAGAACGGCTCCACCATGAAAGCGGAGCTCTACCCCGAGGTGGCGCCCAACAGCGTCAACAACTTTATCAGTCTGATCCAGAAGGGGTACTATGACGGACTGATTTTCCACCGCTGTATCCCCGGCTTTATGATCCAGGGCGGCTGTCCCGACGGGACCGGCATGGGGGGGCCCGGCTACTCCATCAAAGGGGAGTTCTCCCAGAACGGCTTCCAGAACGACCTGAAGCACACCAAGGGCGTGTTGTCCATGGCCCGGGCCTCCAACCCCAACTCCGCTGGCAGCCAGTTCTTTATCATGGTAGACGAGGCTCCCCATCTGGACGGTAATTACGCCGCCTTTGGCAAGGTGGTTGAGGGCATTGAGACTGCCGACACCATCGTCTCCGGCAAGACCGACTGGAACGACCGCCCCCGGGAGAAGCAGGTGATGAAGAAGGTCACCGTGGACACCTTCGGTGTGGAGTATCCTGAGCCGGAGAAGGTGTAAAAATTACACCAGACCGCCTTGGCGGCCCAAACCGCAACCCAGCGCAGCGGTTGCGGTTTGGAGAGGAGGAGCAGCGTAATGAGAGAGCTTTCGGCTTTAGCCGGAAGCGAAGGATATGAAGCCCGCGACGACGAGGGGGCGTACCGGTTTCGACGGGGGCATAGAAGCAGGAATAGCGAGCGGATGCGCCTAACATCCTAAAAATGGGCACTTATAAATTAAAGAACGACAACGATTACGTTCTCGCCGCTGCTTAATGCGGCCGTCCTGCCCGGAAGGACCACGAGCCGGGTCTGGGCGTAGCCTGAGTGGTGCCCGTGCGTTCGGAAAGAGTTGACCGTTCCACGCATTATGACTCTACCAAACCCAGTAGTGTGACGGCTTACGCCTGGGTAAGGGAATGTAAATAACCGTCTGCGCTCGGAGAAGTTCCTGTGGAAGTGCTTTCGGACGGGGGTTCAACTCCCCCCGCCTCCACCAACTTGCATTGACAAAAAAGATGCAGACAAAAATCCCGCACTGAAGTGCGGGATTTTTGCACACAAAGCAGAAAAACAAGAGTAATCAGAAACAATAACCGCATATTGGAAAAATCAGAGAGCGTAAAATAAAAATAACGTGCCGGAGATGCAAATCCGCCGAATTTGGGGATTTCAGGAAACACACGAGACTCGAACTCCCAAGCACTCAAAAAGCGAAGAAGGCCGCCCGCTGTCCTGCCAAGCATTGGTAAGGACGGCGGGCGGCTTTTTCGTTCTATCAACTGTTCACATTGGTGCTTGTGCTTACTTTGTCCCTCAATCGTTGTTGGTAATGGTAATAGCTTTCTCAATGCCTTTCGACTATACTTGCCTTGCAATCAGCGGAAAGGAGAATAGCACCATGCCAGCTACAAGAAACCTTTGTGCGCAACTGCCCCTGGACCTGCACCAGCGCGTCTGCGAGGCCAGAGAGGAATCGGGCCTGACCACCGCGCAGTACATCACCAATCTGTTACTCGAATACTATGAAATGAAAGAAAATGGAGGAAATGCAGCTATGACGAATGGCAAGAATCGAACCCTGGCCTTCCAAATCGATGAAGAACTTTTTCAGCGGATCAAGGCGCACCTGGAGCGAGAGAGCGCCCGCCTGGGCCGGAAGGTCACCCAGCGGGAGTTCGTCCTGAACGCAATCATCGGAGTGCTGAACATGAGTGAGCCGATGGACGTGGACGAGGCCGGTGTCAGCCCCTGTGAGGCCGGGTTGGAGGACGGCAGCGCCCAGCCCCAGGAGGAGGACACCCCCGCCGTGTAGGGCGCGTAGCGGGCCGTGTGAGGCCGCGACAACCAAATAGCAGATGAGAGGCCCCCAGAGCATCCCAAGACCGGGATGCTCTGGGGGCCTCTTTTCGTTTTCGCCAAAGGAGGTG
>CAMTMC010000002.1 GCA_947073515.1 uncultured bacterium
GTGGAGGATTTTAACGCGGCCGACATCCCCTTTACCGACGTGCCTGAGTGGGCCGTGCCCTTCGTGGCCGCCTGCTATGCCGACGGCATCACCAGCGGTATCAGCGATACCGCCTACGGCAGCAACAACAGCGTGACCGCTGTTCAGGCCGCCCTGATGATGATGAAGGCCCTTGGTTACTTCCAGTACCAGGAGGACTTCGAGCAGGATTGGCAGCTGGCTACCCTGAAGAAGGCCAGCGAGATCGGCCTGCTCAACGGCATCACCGTGGACCGGACCAGCGCCCTGACCCGTAACGACGTGGCTCAGATGGCCCTGAACGCCCTGAAGTCCAACATGGTGAGCTTCACCGGCAACGTGGGCTCCACCTACCCCGTGAACGGCGAGACCGTCCGGGTGGGCTACAAGCCTGAGTACACCCCCCAGACCAGCGCCGACGCCATCTACAACCGCATTGACGTGGGCACCACCAACATCGCCGAGGATGACCGCTACTACGTCCAGCTGGGCGAGTACCTGTACGGCGGCGACCTGCGGCTCACCTCCGACATCGACGTGTTCGGCCGTCCCGCCCGCCACTGGGAGTTTGAGGGCACCGACATCGGCACCTATGTCAAGGAGGAGCTGCTGCGGGAGCAGTACACCGCCGGCGTCACCGGCAAGACCATTTTTGACCTGCTGGGCCGCTCCATGATCCAGGACAGCGAGCTGTTTGTCTATGTGGACGGCGACGAGCGCCCCACCACCCTGGATCTGGCCGGCGAGATCGACAAGAACGATCTGGTCCGCTCCAACACCAAGAGCCTGAGCCACACCAGCCGGGGCGTGCTGACCCAGGTGTTTGTTGATACCCAGAACATGGAGATCACCATCGCCATCATCAACACCTACCTGGCCCAGGCTACCACCGCCTACAGCGAGAAGAACGAGTCCATCTCCCTGAAGGTCTACAACACCGGCGGCAGCACCGTCAAGACTGTCAGCCTGGCTGACGTGCCCGAGATCCAGGGCCTGGCCAACGGCGACTGGATGCTGGTGTACATGTCCAACATGGACACCGCCAACAACGTCTACCGGGTGGTCGAGGTTATGGACGTTGAGATCGTGGCTGATGTAGAGATCGACGAGTTCTCCACCAAGAAGGATGACAAGAACGACAACTACTACAACGATGGCGACGAGGATCATACGGACTATGTCAACACCATCGTTGTGGGCGAGGACACCTATAGCCGCGCTTACAAGCACTACTATGATCCCGACGTGCTGAAGGAGTACAACGACAGCGCCCTGGAGGACGCCAAGTACAACATCTATCTGGATCTGTACGGCAACTTCATCGGCGTGGACCTGTCCGAGGGCACCAAGAACTACGTGTTCATTGCTGGCTATGATCTGAATGGCAGCAACATCACCAACCGCACCGCCAACGCCCTGGCCATCTTCCCCGACGGCACCATGGACGAGATCAAGGTTAATGTTCAGGCCACCAACAAGAACATTAACAACATGACCCCCAACAAGAACATCCACACTGACACTTACGCCGATGTGTACCATGAGTGGCAGTCTGGCCGGTACACCCACGCCTATGGCCAGAAGAACAACCCCACGGTCAACAACAATGAGGACGGCAACGTGGAGAACCTGTGGTACACCTACCGTGTCACCGACAAGGGCGTGTATACCCTGACTCCCGTCAGCAACTTCACCATTGACGGCTGGGACGGCAACGATGACGATACCACCCGCAACACCATCCGCACCGACAGCGTGTCTCTGTGGCACCAGAACAACGAGACCCCCCGCAACAGCTGGGGCAACACCCGCTCCTACGGCAACACCGACTCCGTGTACATCGTGGGCTCCAACGACGACAACGACTTCAACAACCAGGTCGTGAGCAGCGTGGACGGCCTGTACACCTCCGTGGATAAGGTGAACATCACCTATCAGGAGCCCACCGGCAACAACCTCCTGACCGCCGGCTGGGCCAACGCCGTGGTGGACGGCGACGGCTACGTGGTCGCCGCTGTGATCCTGGGCGAGGCCGAGGGCGCTGTGGACAACTACGCCTACATCCTGAAGGGCGCTTACGCCGAGCGGTATGACCGCACCACCGGCACCACTTACCACAAGTTCGACGTGTACATGAACGGCGAGATCAAGACCCTGACCACCAAGGACACCTATGAGGACACCGTCCCCAACATCAAGGTGAACCACGTGCAGGAGCTGGTCATGGACGCCGACGGCATGGTCACCCGGGTCCGGGACATCCCCAACGCCGGCTGTGGCATCCTGTTCGGCGAGCCTTCTCAGTGGCAGTCCCACTTCCCCGAGGCTATGCTGCCTGGCTCCGGCCATGACGTGGCCTGCCTGGGTGAGAACGCCAACTACAAGAACTTCTCCGAGGACAAGGTCTTTGACCACATGGAGGCCATTAACGGCACCCGCATCACCGACTACAGCGTGTACTACATGGACACCGACAAGGTGCTCAGCTCCACCACCGGTGAGGACAGCCTGGACCTGTACTTCAAGGGCGACACCCTGTACATGAAGGCCAACAGCGTTGTTGACCTGGACAAGGCCGGCCTGTTCGTGGCCAAGGACGCCCCCGCCCTGCTGATTGACGCCGACGGCGAGAAGACCGAGTTCGCCACCGCCAAGGACGCCTACAGCAACATTGTGGACGCCGACGACACCGCCGCCGGCCTGCAGTTCAACGGCCACGTGGCCGCCGCCCTGGACTCCACCGGCAAGGCCGTCTGGGTCGTGTTCTACGACGAGACCGAGAACGCCAGCATCAACGACCGCTACGACCAGAAGGTGGACGCCAAGATCTCCTTCCCCGATAACGAGCAGGCCTTCAAGGACTACACCATCTGCCCCGATGGCCGTTACGCCGGCATCGACAAGAACGGCCGCCTGGGCTTTGAGTTCTACCTGCGTGACCACAGCCGGTGGGGCGCCCACGCCCGTTCCGCCGCCAGCGAGAATGGCTACAGCGGCCTGATCGTGCGCTACACCGTGTACAACAACGGCGTGCTCACCGGTGAGGGCAGCATCTACGGCGACTGGGACTACAGCGTCAAGCACCCCAACGAGTGGCACTTCGCCGCTGTTGTGTCCGGCAACTACAAGGTTGACCGCAAGGACACTGTCACCGTCCGTATCCACGACGTGACCCCCATCTACGACAACACTGAGCCCGAGCCCACCGGCGAGACCATGTTTGTCAACGTGACCTACACCGCTAGCAACACCGAGGTCTACAGCGAGTATGTGGAGTACAGCAAGGCTGACGCCACCGGCGGCTTCATCACCGTTACCGCCGACGCAATGGAGAAGCAGGCCGTGCTGGCTACCTACAACCTCATCAGCGGGACCAGCGGCATCAAGGTTCCCTTCGTGAAGGGCAGCATCGCCACCGCCAACTTCAAGGTCGAGGCGAAGAGCCAGACCGAGCTGGACAAGGACGCCGTGGCCGAGGCCGGCAAGACCCCGGTGACGCCTAAGAGCAAGGAGGAGACGCAGAAGGCCGTCACCGACATGGTCAAGGGCACCAATCTGGGTGCCTCTGAGGTAACCGTGGAGACCAAGGTGAACAAGGATGGCGTGAACGAGATCACCGTCACTGGCACCTTCAACAGCACCGGCGCAAACTGGGTGAGCAAGCTGGGGTACGGCTCTGGGTTCAACGATCAGGAGCAGTACCTGATCGCCTTTGATGTGAAGATTCCCGATGGCGCTGAGTTCGTGAAGATCACCCGCAGTGACGGACTCCTCACAGCGAAGAAGGTCAGCAAAGCGGATATCAATCCCTTGATCGTTGCCGTGGAGCACGGCGCCGGCCCCCTGACCCTGACCCTGGACTGGTACCGCACTGAGGAAGCCGCTAAGGCCGCTAAGGACGTGAAGATGGGTACTACCAAGTACATCATCATCGACAAGACCGGAAGCAACACCAGTGTGGATGTGGATACCAAGACCGAGAACGGAACTACCACCGCCACTGTGGACCCCGAGGCTGGCGCCAACGCCGTAGTGGCCGCCAACCAGGAGGGCAAGCCCCTGACCCTGACTGTCGATGCTCCCGAGAGCGCTAAGACCGTTAAGACCGAGCTGCCTGGCAATGTTGTTGACGCTCTGAAACTGGGCAAGACCAAACAGCCTGTGGTTGTGGACATCCCCGGCGTGGCCACTGTTCAGGTGCCTGTGGAGGCCCTGGAGGAGGTTGCCGCCGATAGCGGCAAGTCCGTCACCATCGTGGTGGACGCCGTCGAGCCCATCAAGGATCAGACCGACACCCTGCCCGGCGAGGCTGAGGTTGCCCTGAGCTTCAACGTCACCCTGGAGGACGCCAATGGCGAGGAGGTCGCTGTCTCCGGCCTGAAGGAGAGCATCAAGCTGACCTTCCCCATCCCCGAGGAGTACAAGGACGCCCCCGTCATCAAGCTGTTCTACTTCGACGAGGCGAACAAGAAGTACGAGCTTGTTGAGTCCGAGATCGTGGGTGGCAGCATCGTCGCCGACGTCAATCACCTGACCGAGTTCGCCGTTGTCTCCGTGATGCCCAAGATCCTGGAGTTTGTGTTCAAGGCTGCGCCTGATGAGGCAACAACGTTCAGAGCGGATATGGTCGAGAAGTACGGGGTTGACACCTGGTCTACCGATACCACTGAGGGTCCGAAGGACGATCCTAACGTGTTGATCTGGGTCGCCGAGTGGGTCGAGGGCGCCAAGTTCCAGCTGGAGTACATCGCTCCTGACGGCACTGTCATTGGCAAGGCTGGAAACGCGAATGGCAACGTGATCACTGTTGGGAAGAAGCCCTACCTCCGTGCCTGGTCCTTCGAGAACTCCGAGCACAATCCCGGTCACGCGGCCAACCCCGTTGCGGGCACCTATACCATCAAGATGTACGACGAGAGCGGGAATACTGTTCTTGCTGAGAAGACGGTTGAGGTCAAGGATCCCCAGGCCATGCCCTCCCTCGTGAGCGTCGGCTACGCCCTGGACGCGGCGGACGCGAAGAAGGAGATCAACGGCCTCCAGAGCCAGGCCGAGCAGGACTGGAATATGGACGCTGGAAGCTGGGAAGCTATTAACGACGTGGCCGGTCAGACCATGTGGGTTCTGGTCTATGGTGTGGGCGGTGATCAGAAACACCCCATTAACATCACTGTGACCGATCCGAATGGGAAAGAGGTGGCCAGCAAGAGCGGCGAGGTCGGCAAGGCCTACATGTTCTACTTCACCTTCGACCAGAAAAACGGTGGTGCGGATCACGCCGACGAGGCCGTGAAAGCTGGCGTGTACACCGTCACCGTGAGGGATAATTACCGGGTCGTCGGTGCCACTACGGTGGAGATTACCGAGGACCAGCTCCCCAAGGTGGAGGCTGGGGCTCCCGATACTGGGGCGTAAGCCCTAGAACGGAACACTTCCAAAAGCGGGATGACAAAACCCCCGGGCCATTGGCCCGGGGGTCCCCTTTTCCTCACTCCAGCATGTGCAGGCCCAGCGCCAGGTATCTGGCATTGGAGACGCACATCTGCGTTGACGGGTTGTCGGAGACCAGGGAGAGCTGGCTCCCCGACCAGCTGGCTTGGACCGTTTTGAACTGGGAGCCCATCGCCACGGCCGACTTGCTCCCCCTGGTTTCCATGACGAGGTAACCGCCGCCGAGAATAATAAACCAGTCGGGCGGGCGGGTGAAGGGGATCCGGGTGGGGTTCCCAGCCCCGATGAGGCCGTTGCCGGTGTATGTGAGGATCTCCATCTGGCAGTTGCCCTTCAGGGCCAGCTGCTGGTTCAGGGCGGTGACGGCGCTTTTCCGGGCGTTGGCCTCGGCGGTGAGGGCGGTCTGCTCCGCCTTGCCCGCCACCTGCCCGGACAGGCGGGAGAGGCTGCCGGCGTGCTCCGCCAGGGCGGCGTCCAGCTTGGCGTTGTCGGCGTTGAAGTCGGTTCGCTGGACCTGGTCGCCGGGCTCGAATTGACAAAGATTATAGTTGGCGGTACGGTTCATAAAAAATTCCTCCTTGTTTTGGATTTCATATCTGGCGGGCAAAGGGGGAGAATTGTACGTTTCCATACATTTAATGGAAATCAGGCCGCACTATGCCCATTTGAGTATGGAAAACGCCCGCCGTCCGGCGGGCGTTTCGCTCTTTACGGGACGGGGGGCTTTTTGGTATAATAGTGCCAAAGGAGAGATGGACATGGCGAGACAGGCCGCCCCGCTGGACAAGCTGGGCCTCTATATTCACATCCCGTTCTGCCGGAGCAAGTGCGACTACTGCGACTTTTATTCCCTCGCCGGGGCGGAGGCCCGCATGGACGCCTATCAAAAGGCCCTGCTGGCCCACCTGCGGGAGACCGCCCCGCTGGTCCGGGATTTCCCGGTGGACACCGTGTACTTTGGCGGCGGCACCCCCAGCTTTTACGGGGAAAAACGCCTGCGGGAGCTGCTGTCCGCCATCCAGAAGGCCTTCCGGCTGGAGAAAAACCCGGAAATCACCCTGGAGGCCAACCCGGACAGCGTGGACCTGCCCGCCCTGCGGGCCCTGGCCCGGACGGGGTTCAACCGGCTGTCCCTGGGCATGCAGACCCTCGTCCCCCGGGAGCTGGCCGCCATCCACCGGCCCCACACCGTGGAGCAGGGGGCGGCGGCGGTGATGGCCGCCCGCCAGGCCGGGATCAAAAACCTGTCCCTGGACCTGATCTACGGCCTGCCCGGCCAGACCATGGGCACCTGGCAATACAGCCTGGAGCACGCCCTGGCCCTGGCGCCGGAGCACCTGTCCTGCTACGGCCTGAAGGTGGAGGAGGGCACCCCCCTTGCCGCCCGGGTGGCCGCCGGGGAGGCCCTGCCCGACGACGACACCCAGGCGGAACTGTACCTGTGGACGGTACGGCGGCTGAGGCAGGCGGGGTACGAGCAGTATGAGATCTCCAACTTCGCCAAGCCGGGGTTCCAGTCCCGGCACAACCTGCGCTACTGGGAGCTGCGGCCCTACCTGGGCTTTGGCCCCGGGGCCCACTCCGACTTCGGCGGCCGGCGGTACTCCTGGGTCCGGAACCTGGAGGGGTACATCCACGGCGTGCTGGAAGGGGGGGAGCTGCTGGACAGCGAGGACTTCATCCCCCAGCGGGAGCGGGGGAACGAGTATCTGATGCTCCGCCTGCGCACCGCCCGGGGCGTCCGGGAGTGGGAGTACCGGGGGGAGTACTTTATGGATTTCTCCCCCATCGAGGCCCGGCTGCGGGAGTTCGCCGCCCAGGGCTGGGCGGAACCCACCGGCGACGGGGGCTGGCGGCTGACGCCCAGCGGCTTCCTGGTGTCCAACCAGCTCATCGGCGACCTGCTGGAGCGGCAGGAGCGCTCCCGCCTGTCCGACCTCCTCCCTCTGGCCCGGGAGCGCTTCGCCCCCCGCCCGGAGTGACCCGGCGGGCCCCCTGACAGGTTCTGACTGGAAATTTCGCCCCTTCTGACAGCCGGGGACTCAAATTCGGGCCCCGGCCCGTCTTTTTATACAATTCCGCCGATGAGACGTAAATTTTATTGCCAGCTGGGTATAATAGTGCTATAATATATGCGGTTTGTTATGCCCTGGTTTAAATTGGGCGCAAATTTGTGGACATATATGGCCTTTTTCGCCATATTTTCATAGAGATTCCGATTTGTGAATCAGAGAGGGTGCATTCTTTGACCAAGTATCAGATCCACGGGGGCAGCCCGCTCCACGGCACGGTACAGATCAGCGGAGCCAAAAACGCGGCGGTGGCCATCATCCCCGCCGCCTTGCTGGTAGACGGCGTATGCCGGATCGAGAATATCCCCCAGATCAGCGACGTGACTTTGATCCTCCAGATCCTCCGGGAGCTGGGGGCGGATGTGCGCGCCATCAACCGCACCACCGTGGAGGTGGACTGTTCCCATATCCGCAACCGCCAGGTCCCCTACGAGCTGGCCAGGAAAATCCGGGCCAGCTACTACCTGGTGGGCGCCCTGCTGGGCCGCTTCGGCTGGGCGGAGGTCCCCCTGCCCGGGGGCTGCGACCTGGGCGGACGGCCCATTGACCAGCACATCAAGGGCTTTGTGTCCATGGGCGCTGAGGTGGATGTGCGCAACGGCCTGATCTACGCCCGGGTGCCCGACGGCGGCCGCCTGTCCGGAGGCCAGGTGTACCTGGACATGGTGTCCGTGGGCGCCACCATGAACATTATGCTGGCCGCCGCCCTGGCCCAGGGGATGACCATCCTGGAGAACGCCGCCAAGGAGCCCCACATTGTGGACCTGGCCAACTTCCTCAACTCCATGGGCGCTGACATCATGGGCGCCGGCACCGATGTGATTAAAATCCGGGGAGTGGAGCGCCTGCGGGGCGGCTCCTACTCCATCATCCCCGACCAGATTGAGGCGGGCACCTATATGGCCGCCGTGGCCGCCGCCGGCGGCGAGGTGCTGGTGAAGAACGTCATCCCCAAACACCTGGACTGCATCACCGCCAAGCTGGTGGAGATGGGGGTGGACGTGGAGGAGCTGGACGACGCCGTCCTGGTCCGCCGTACCGGCCCTATGGGCCGGGTGAACGTGAAGACCATGCCCTACCCCGGCTTCCCCACCGATATGCAGCCCCAGATCGCCGCCGCTCTGTGTCTGGCCCAGGGCACCAGCGTCCTTACCGAGGGCGTGTGGGACAACCGCTACCGCTATGTGGATGAGTTCCGCCGCATGGGGGCCCATATCCAGGTGGACGGCAAGGTGGCGGTCATTGAGGGGGTGGGCCAGCTCACCGGCGCCCCCGTCCACGCCTGCGACCTGCGGGCCGGGGCCGCCATGGTCATCGCCGGCCTGGCCGCCCAGGGGATCACGGAGATCGACGGCATCCAACACATCGAGCGGGGCTACGAAACCCTGGTGGAGAAGCTGGCCGCCCTGGGGGCGGACATCCGCACCATCTCCATCCCCGACGAGGAGACCCAGAGCCAAGTCAGCTGACACATGAGATTACAACGGGCGGCCCGCCGGCCGCCCGTTTTTTAGGAGGATGAGGACATTTTGCTCACCTTTACCACCCTGGCCAGCGGCTCCAGCGGAAACGCCGCCCTGGTGTCCCAAGGGGACACCCATATCCTGCTGGACGCCGGCATCTCCGCCCGGCGGATCACCTCCGGGCTGGCCGCCCTGGGGGTGCGGCCGGAGCATTTATCCGCCATCCTCATCACCCATGAGCACAGCGACCACATCAGCGGCCTGGCGGTGCTCACCAAAAAGCTGCGGGCGCCCATCTACGCCACCGGGCCCACCTGCCGCCAGCTGTGCTACAAGATACCCTTTGTGGACGATCTGGTGCGCCAGCAGGAGGCTGGGACGGGGGTCCAGATCGGCGCTTTGTGGGTGGAGTCCTTCCCAACCCCCCACGACGCGGCGGGGAGCGTGGGCTACTCCATCGCCGGCGAGGAGGCCCGGATGGTGCTGGCCACCGACCTGGGGTACCTCACCCCGGAGGTACGGCAGGCGGCGGAGGGCTGCCAGCTGCTGGTGTGCGAGGCCAACCACGACGAGGACTGGGTGCGCTCCGGCCCCTACCCCTACTACTTAAAACAGCGGATTCTGGGCGATCGGGGCCACCTGTCCAACGAGGCCGGGGCGGAGCTGGCCGCCCTGGCCGCCCAGTCGGGAACCAGGAATATCGTGCTGGCCCACCTGTCCGCCGAGAACAACACCCCCGCCCGCGCCCGGGAGGTGGTCCGCCGCCGGCTGGCCGCCCTGGGCTGTGATCCGGAGCGGGATCTGTCCCTCACCGTGGCCCCCCGGGGCGAGCCGGGCCCCACCCTCCGCCTGGAGAGGGCCGGAAAGGAGGCCGCCCTGTGCTGAGCGTCTATCTGGTCTGTGTGGGCAAGCTGAAGGAGAAGTTCTATCAGGAGGCCTGCGCCGAGTACCTGAAACGGCTGACCCCCTACTGCAAGCTGACTTTGGTGGAGCTGGCCGAGGAAAAACTGCCCCAGAACCCCTCCCAGGCCCAGGTCAACGGGGCGTTGGAGAAAGAGGGCCAGGCCATCCGGGCCAAGCTGCCCCCCAACACCAGTCTGGTCTGCCTGTGCGTGGAGGGGCGGCTGAAGTCCAGCGAGGAGCTGGCCGCCCTGGTCCGTACCTGGGAGCACAGCTCCGCCAAGCACCTGGCCTTTGTCATTGGCGGCTCCTTCGGCCTGGCGGAGAGCCTGAAAAGCGGGGCCTGGACAAAGCTGTCCATGTCCCCCATGACCTTCCCCCACCACCTGGCCCGGGTGATGGTGCTGGAGCAGCTCTACCGGGCCTTTAAGATCAACGAGGGCTCCAGCTACCACAAATAAAAACCGCTCACCGGAGGGTGAGCGGTTTCTTCTATCCTTAGGGGAGCTTCAGGGTCTGGCCGGTGTAGATGTGGTTGGGGTTGTCCAGAAGATCCCGGTTCAGCTCGTAGATCTCCTGCCAGCGTGTACCGGCGCCCAGCTCCCGGGCGGCGATACGCCACAGGGAATCACCGGCCTGGACGGTGTAGATCCGGCCCTCGGGGGCGGGGGCGGGGTCGGGCTGGGGCTCGGGCTCAGGGGCGGGCTCCGGCTGGGGCTCGGGCTCGGGGGCGGGCTCCGGCTGGGGCTCGGGCTCGGGGGCGGGCTCAGTCTCCGGCTGGCCGGTGATGTGACGGATGTAGCCCAGGGCGTCCTCGTCCACAGGGACGTTCTCCCCCGTCAGAGGGAGCAGCTGGGCGCTCACCTCGCCGGTGGCGGGGTTCAGGGTGACCATGCCCAGGCTCTCCAGGCCGCTGCCGGCCTGGACCAGGGGGATCATCTCTCCCTCCTTGTTAGGGGCCTGCCGCTGATAGGCCTCCTGGGAGCGGCCGTCGATGACCACGTCAATGCCGGTGGTGTTGGCGATCATGGCCTCGGACGTCCAGTACGGGGCGGCGCCGTCCATGCCCAGATTGGACACGGCCACCACGTAGCCGGCGCCATTCTCCCGGGCGGCGTCCACCGCGCTCTGCACGGCGGCGTACAGGGCCTGTCCCTCGCCGCCCTCAGAGAAAGAGTAGGACTTGCCGTTCCCGTCCTGGAAGCGGGCGGCGGCGTAGCTGGTCAGGGTGGCAGGGGTGGTCACCCCCACATAGCCCACTTTGATATCGCCGTAGTCGTAGACCACGCCCCGATAGAGGGCGGGCTTGCCGTCCGGCCCCATGAAGGTGCTGGACAGATAGTCGAAGCGGGTCTCGTTCTGGGCCAGGTTCAGGAACTCAGCCACGCCGTGGCTAAAGTCGCCGACGCCGGGGTTGGCCACGTTATAGCCCAGGAAGTTCATAATGTCCACCACCTGCCCCGCCTGGGCCAGGCCGCCGCTGGGGAGGGCGTCGCCGGCGTCCACCAGCATCACCCGGTCCCGGCCATACCGCTGGGCGTGCTCCTCCCAGTAGGCGGACACGCTGGCGTACCGCTCCAGATTCTGGCCGTGGGCATCGTTGGTGTGGAGGATGGTGATGGGGGCGGTCGCGGCGCTCTTGGCGGGCTCCGCCGCCAGGGCGGGAGTGGCCAGCCCCAACATCAGGGCGGCGGCCAGCAGGATTTTCAGTGCTTTTTTCATTGGGAAGTCTCCTTTCCATGTTTAGACGGGATGCTCAAAACGCCTGTCAGGTCGAAGGGTGGGGTGTACTCCTCCCGGGCGGATGTCCGCTCCTGGGTGAAGCCGGCCAGCCCCAGGTTTTCCATGTACTCCCGGGCCGCCCGGATCTCCGAGGGGCGCAGGCGGCGGTTGATCTCCGGACAATTTTTCAAGTCCCCCCAGGGGGTGTACTGGCTCATGAGGGAGAACAGCACGGTCCTGGCTGGAAACTCCTGAGAAACCCAGTCCATCACCGCCTTGGCCTGTCCCACCTGGCCGGGGAGGACAAGGTGGCGTATCACCGTCCCCTTTAATAACAGTCCGTTATCATCAAACTGGCAGGGGCCGGTCTGGCGGACCATCTCCCGGATGGCGGCTTGGGCGGTTTCCGGGTAGTCGGGGGCCTTGGAGTACCGCCCGGCGGTCTCCCCATCCAGATACTTCAGGTCGGGCAGGTAGATGTCTACCTTGCCCTCCAGCGTCCGGAGGGTATCCACCTTGTCATATCCACCGGTGTTGAATACAACGGGGACTGTCGGGCGGCAGCGCTCCAGCAGCTCCCCCAGTATATGGGCGTAGTGGGTAGGGTTGACGAAGTTCAAATTGTGGGCCCCCTGGGAGATCAATTCCCCGCAGATTTCCCGCAGGCGCTCCAGGGTAATCCCCTCTCCGAAGTCCTGCTGGCTGATTTTCCGGTTCTGGCAGAACACGCAGCCCAGAGAACAGCCGGAGAAGAAGATGGCGCCCGAACCACGGGAACCGGAGATGGGGGGCTCCTCCCAGTGGTGGAGGGCGGCCCGGGCCGCCACCGGGGCGGCGGGCATCCGGCAGGCCCCCAGGCCCCGGGTGTCCGTCCGGAGGGCACGGCAGTTCCGAGGGCACAGGGAACAGGTCATCTCCTCCATCTCAAAACCTCCCCAACCGGCCGGACACGGGCCCCTCAAAGCTCTGGAAGGCGTTGGGGAGGGCGTAAGTATCCCGCAGGGTCCTTCGATTTGCCCACACCCAGCCGGCCGGCAGGGCGGGGCTGTCCAGCTCCGCCGCAAAGGCGGTCATGCGCCACTCGATATGGGTGAAAATATGCCTGCCCGTCCCGGCCTTTTCCAGCGCCTTTGGGGCCAGGCCCCAGCGGGCGGGCCAGTCCTCCCCGCCGGACAGCTCGTTGGGGTACTCCCACAGTCCGGCCAGCAGGCCCCGCTCCGGCCGGCGGCGCAGGGCCACGGCCTGCCCGTGAAAAAACAGGTAGACCGCCCGCTCCTCCACCCGCCGGGCCTTTTTTGGGGCCTTCACCGGCAGCTCCCCGGTGCGGCCCTCCTGAAACGCCCGGCAAAGATAGGCGGCGGGGCACTTCTCACACAGGGGGGCGCCGTTGGGCAGACAGACGGTGGCCCCCAGCTCCATCATAGCCTGGTTAAAGTCCCCTGGGGCGTCCAGGGGGATGATCTCCGCCAGGGCGGCGGTGACTTTCTTCTTCATAGCGGGGGTGGAGATGTCCCCCCCGTCCCCGGTGATCCGGGCTGTCACCCGCAGGACGTTGCCGTCCACCGCCGGTACCGGCAGGCGGAAGGCGATGGAGGCGATCGCCCCGGCGGTGTAGTCCCCCACCCCGGCCAGGGCCCGGATCCCCTCATAGGTATTTGGGAATAACCCGCCCCGCTCCTCCATGATCTGGCGGGCCGCTTTGTGGAGGTTCCGGGCCCGGCTGTAGTAGCCCAGGCCCTGCCACAGCTTCATCAGCCGCTCCTCCGGCAGGGCGGCCAGACCGGCCACTGTGGGAGCGGCGTCCAAAAACCGGCGGTAGTAGTCCAGCACCGCCGCCACCCGGGTCTGCTGGAGCATGATCTCTGACACCCACACGTGGTAGGGGGTGGGATCGCTCCGCCAGGGCAGCGTCCGGGCGTGCTCCCGGTACCACAGAAGCAGCGGAATGGGCAGTTGGGACAGCTGATCCAAGGGCGGCCTCCTCTCTGTATCTCCCCGGGCCCTCCATTCCCCTCGGGGCGGAGGGCTGGCCTGCCCGGCTCCCCCGACAGTCCCCGCCAGGGGGCGAAACACAACTTTCGTTCCCTGTTATCATACACCCTTTTCCCGGGAATCGCAACCAATTTTCTATAATTAAAAAGCAATGCCGGCCATAATGTATTTGGGGATAGTATTTCCTAGGCGGCCGTGGTAAAGTACTGCCTAGGGCAAGGGTTAAAAATTTAACGATATCTTGACTGCCGCTCTTGTCAAGCTGTCGAGAAGTACCGCCCTTGTCTTCATTCCTTTTTCATCCATCCTTCCAGATCAAACCAGAGGCAGGCGCCCACAGGGCGCCTGCCTCTGGTTTACTGCCGGTATAGCCGGCACGCTTGAGAAGAGATCAAAAGGAGGCGGGAAAAAAGGTATCCTTCCGCGCGGCGGTACCGCTTCTTACCGATTTTCAAGTGTGCCGGCTATCAAGCTCCGCCAGGGCGGCCACCATCTCATAGACCAGGCCGTCACAGAAGGGCTTGTGATCCGTCCCCTCCCCCTGGAAGGGCTGGAGCAGGGCGGCGCAGGCGGTGGAGCCATGGTCCCGGGTGAACCGTTCCAGAAAAGCCCGGGCCTCCTCCTCCCCAAAGCCCAGGCCGCCCAGCACCATCAGGGCGCCGGACAGGGCACCGCAGGCGGAGCCGTGGCGCATGCCGCCGCCAAAGTGGGCCCCCAGGGCATAGGCCCGCTCCTCGGCCAGCCCCAGCTCTCCGGCGAAGGGGAGGAGCACCGATTGGAAGCAGTTGTAGTGTCTGTCCTCGCTGGCCCGGAGGGCCCGGGCTTTTTCCATATAGTCCATTTGCCATCTCTCCTAGTTAAAAATATCCGGGGTGTCGGCAAAGAGCCGGCGCACCCGCTGGAGTACCGGGCGGTTCTCCGCCTTGGACAGGTCGGGGTCGTCCTCCAGCAGCTCCCGGGCCGCCTCCTGGGCCTCGCTGAGCAGGCGCATGTCCCCGGCCAGGTCGGCCAGCTTCAGCTGGGGCAGGCCGTGCTGGCGGCTGCCGAAGAAGTCGCCCGGGCCCCGGAGCTTCAGATCCTCCTCAGAGATTTTGAACCCGTCGGTGGTGGAGGCCAGGGTACGCAGCCGGGCCATGGAATCCGGGTTCCGGGTGGCGGTGATGAGGACGCAGTAGGACTGGTGCTTCCCCCGGCCCACCCGGCCCCGCAGCTGGTGGAGCTGGGACAGGCCGAAGCGGTCGGCGTTCTCGATGACGATCAAAGAGGCGTTGGGCACGTCCACCCCCACCTCCACCACGGTGGTGGCCACCAGCACCTGGATCTCCCCCTTGGCGAAGGCGGCCATGGCGGCCTCCTTCTCTTTGGGCTTCATCTTGCCGTGGAGAATCCCCAGACGCAGGTCGGGGAACACGTTTATTTGCAGGTTCTCGGCGTAGGATTTTACCGCTTTCAAGTCCATGGCCGGGGAATCCCCCTCCGGGCCGTCCAGTCCGGCGCCGTCCTCCACCGCCGGGCAGATGATGTAGACCTGCCGGCCCGCCTCCACCTGCTTGCGGACAAAGCCGTACATCCGGGCCCGCTTGTCCTCCCCCACCACGTAGGTCTCCACCGGCGTCCGCCCCGGGGGGAGCTGGTCGATGACGGACACGTCCAGGTCGCCGTAGATGATGAGGGCCAGGGTGCGGGGGATGGGGGTGGCGGACATTACCAACACATGGGGGGCGGCGCTCGCTCCGCCCTTCGCCGCTAGCCCCGCCTGTGGCGGGGTCCCCGGCGTGGCCCCTTTGGCGGCTAACGCCGCCCGCTGGGCCACGCCGAACCGGTGCTGCTCGTCAGCCACCATCAGGGACAGGCGGTGGAACTCCACCCCGTCGGAGATGAGGGCGTGGGTACCTGCCACAAAGTCGATCTCCCCCTCGGCCAGGGCCTTCCTGACCCGCTTTTTCTCCGCCGCCCCCAGCGACCCGGTGAGCAGGCCCACCCGCACCCCCGCCGGGGCCAGGAGGGCGGACAGGGAGCGGTAGTGCTGCTCCGCCAGCACCTCGGTGGGGGCCATGAGGGCGGCCTGGCCGCCGCTCTTGGCGCACAGCCAGCCGGCAAAGGCGGCCACCGCCGTCTTGCCTGAGCCCACGTCCCCCTGAATTAACCGGTTCATGGGCCGGGGGGCGGACAGATCCCGGGCCACCTCCTCCATCACCCGGCGCTGGGCGCCGGTGGGGGCGAAGGGGAGGAGGGCGAGAAACTCCTCCATGGGCCGGGAGGGCAGGGGGACGCCCTCCTCCCCGGCCCTGCGGCTTTTCAGGCGGGTGAGCCCCACGGACAGATAAAACAGCTCCTCGAAGGTGAGGCGGCGGCGGGCCAGGCTCAGGGCCTCCTCGTCCTCCGGGAAGTGGATATTTTTGATGGAGAACTCCAGCGCCGCAAGGCTGTGGCCCTGTCGGATCTGCTGGGGCAGGGTCTCGGGCAGGCCGGCGGCGCAGGGCAGGGCCTGGCGGGTGAGGGAGGCCATCAGGTGGTTGGAGATCCCCGCCGTCAGGGGGTAGACGGGCATGATCCGGCCGGTGACCGTCCCCTGGCCCACCCGCTCGAAGATGGGATTGGCCATGGTCCGGCGGCGGCCCTGCTCCTCCACCGTGCCATAAAAGACGTACTCCTCCCCCGCCCGGATGGCCCGGTCCACATAGCCCTGGTTGAAAAAGGTGAGGTGGAGGGCCCCGGTGTTGTCCACCACCTTCACCTGCACCAGCTCCAGCCCCTTGCGGATCCGGGCCCGCCGGGGGTGCTCCGCAGCGGTGGCGGAGATACACACCCGCTGGCCCAGGGGGGCGTCCCGCGCCGTGTAGACCTGCCGGCGGTCCTCGTAGTCCCGGGGGTAGTGGAACAGCAGGCTGGACACCCGCTCCAGGCCCAGCTTGGCCAGCTTTTTGGCCCGCTCCTCCCCGACGCCGGAGCATTCGGTGAGGGGGGCGTCAGGGGTGATGGGCATGGGGAAGCTCCTTTCCAACAGTTGGTTTTCTCATTTTAGCACAAGCTCCCCCGGGAGTAAAGGCGAAAGAGCGCCCTTGCCAGACGCAGGCCCGCCCGGTATAATGGGGAAAACGGTCCAAGGAGGATATTTCTATGGCGGAGTATATTTTGAACCTCCTCCCCCTGAAGGATGGGGAGCGGGAGGAGTTTGAATCCATTGCCCCGGACGCCATCCACGGATACGCCGGACGGCGGACACTCACCCCGGAACAGCTGGCCCGGGCCACCGTCATCCTGGGCTGGCCAAGGCCAAAGGATTTGAGCGCCGCCCGGAGCCTCAAATGGTTCCAGACCATGTGGGCGGGGACGGAGGAGTATGACGGGGCGGTTCCGGAGGGGGCGCTGTTCACCTCCTCCGCCGGGAGCAACAGCCGGTCAGTGGCGGAGCACATGTTCAGCTCCATGCTGGCCCTGTGCCGCCGGCTGCCCGCCTACCGGGACTGCCAGCGGGCCCGCCAATGGAGGGACCTGGGGGAGATGAAGACCATCCTGGGAGGCACGGTGCTGGTGCTGGGGGCGGGCCATGTGGGCTCCGGCTTCGCCCGGATGTGCCAGGACTTCGGCGCCCGGACGGTCGGCCTCAAGCGGAGGGTGGACGGCCCCATCCCCGGCTTTGACCAGGTACGCCCCATGGGGGAGCTGGACGCCCTTCTTCCCACAGCCGATGTGGTTGCCATGGCCCTGCCCCACTCCCCCGCCACCGTGGGGATTATGGACGGCCGGCGGCTGCGGCTGATGAAGGAGGACGCCATTCTCATCAACGCCGGCCGGGGCTCCGCCGTGGACCAGGACGCCCTGGTGAAGGTGATGGGGGAGGGCCGGCTGTGGGGGGCGGCGCTGGACGTCACCACTCCAGAGCCCTTGCCCCAGGACAGCCCCCTGTGGGATATCCCGAATCTGCTCCTCACCCCCCACGTGGCGGGAGGGATACGGCTGGAGATCACCCGCCGCAAGTGCGTCCAGATGGCCCAGGACAACCTGCGGCGGTATCTGGCGGGGGAGAAGCTGGTCAACCTGGTGAACTAAAAAACAGCCTGCCAAAAGGGGCGTTGAGATAAGAATACGTCTGTAGGGGCGCATATGATGCGCCCGCAGGCGGCTGATAGCCGCCCCTACAGGGTTTCTTAAAGCAACGCCCCCAATGGCAGGCTGTTCTTTATAAAAGCGAATCGGCGGGGACGTTTAATACCCTCGCCAGGACCTTTAGCTCGATGTCTGTGACAAACCGCTGGCCGCTCTCAATGCGCTGAACCGCGTTTTTATCAAGGTCCAGCCCGGCCAGCTGAAGCAAATCGGCCAGCCCCCGCTGGGACAGCTTGGGCTCCCGGGCCTTCCTCAATTCCGCCACCTTACCACCGCAGAGATTATAGCGGCCATCCGGCCCATGATTTTTATACATCCCATCATTCCTGACATCACGTTATGATTGAGTTTCTGGAATAAATTCTAATACATCTTCCACACGGCAGTCCAGAATTTTACAAATATCGTCCAGAGTAGCCGTTGAGATGTTGCGGCCCTGCTTTAGGGAGTCCAGAGTCCCCCTGCTGAACTTGTAGTCCTGAATGAGATTATAGGTCGTGATATTCTTCCTCCTCATCGTCTCCCACATCGGCGCGTATGAAATCACAAGAGGCACCTCCCTGTGATTTCATTATATTTTCTCTAAGATATCTTGAATATTCCCGATATATCGGGTATAATCACTCATGAGGTGATACGATGGAATTTTCGATACACGATGAGCTGTACGCCCGGGCCATCGGCTGGCAGGTGCTGGAGTATCTCAGGCGGGAGCATCCGGGGGAGGCGGCGAAGGAAATCGAGGGGGACGCCCTCCGGGTTTTGGAAAAAATCCGCACCATACTCAATGACCATACCCTGGACGACCCGGACTGTTTTCAACGGATCGATTTGATTGTACAGACCTTCTACGCCAACGGCATCCGTACAGACCGGCACGATTTTCTATAAAGCGAGGCCCCGGCGCAGCCGCCGGGGCCCCTTTTATCAATCTTTCCAGTCCCACCAGTTCTGTTTGTCCGGCGGGCACTGGCCGTGCCCGGCGTAGTGGACGGCCAGGCGGTAGACATAGAGCACGCACCGGTCCACCGGCCCGCCCTGAGCCAGGCAGTCCAGCCGGTAGAGCTCCTCCGGGTCCTGTCCCCGCAGGCTGTCCAGGGTGGGACAGCCGATCCGCTCCAGGCGCCGGGCCATAGCCGCCCCCACGCCGGGGATTTTCTCTAATTCGGACTTCATCAAAACTCCGCGTTGCCCACGGTGCGGGGGTGGGGCAGGGTATCCCGGATGTTGTTGATGCCAGTGAGGTACATCACCATCCGCTCAAAGCCCAGGCCGTACCCGGCGTGGCGGCAGGAGCCGTACCGCCGCAGGTCGCAGTACCACCAGTAGTCCTTGGGGTCCATACCCAGCTCCTTGACGCGGCCCTCCAGCAGCTCCAGCCGCTCCTCCCTCTGGGAGCCGCCGATGAGCTCGCCGATGCCGGGCACCAGGCAGTCGGCGGCGGCCACGGTCTTTCCGTCCTCATTGAGACGCATATAGAAGGCCTTGATCTCCTTGGGGTAGTCGGTGACAAACACCGGGCGCTTGAACACCTCCTCAGTGAGGTAGCGCTCGTGCTCGGTCTGCAAGTCACAGCCCCAGTAGACCTTGAAGTCAAAGCGGTCGTTGGCCTTCTCCAGGATCTCCACCGCCTCGGTGTAGCTCACCCGGCCAAAGTCGGAGCTGGCCACGTGCTCCAGCCGCTCCTTCAGGCCCTTGTCCACGAAGGAGTTGAAGAACGCGATCTCGTCGGGGCATTTCTCCAGCACAATATTGATCACATACTTAATCATGGCCTCGGCATTGTCCATATAGTCGCCCAGGTCGGCGAAGGCCATCTCCGGCTCGATCATCCAGAACTCGGCGGCGTGGCGCTGGGTGTTGGAGTTCTCCGCCCGGAAGGTTGGGCCGAAGGTGTACACGTTGCCGAAGGCCATGGCGAAGTTCTCGGCGTTGAGCTGGCCGGAGACCGTGAGGCTGGTCTGCTTGCCGAAGAAGTCCTTGCTGTAGTCAATCTCTCCGTCGGGGGTGCGGGGCGGGTTGTTCAGGTCCAAGGTGGTCACCTGGAACATCTCGCCGGCCCCCTCGCAGTCGCTGCCGGTGATGATGGGGGTGTGGACATAGACAAAGCCCCGGTCCTGGAAGAAGCAGTGGATGGCGTGGGCGGCCACGCTCCGCACCCGTAAGGCGGCGGAGAACAGGTTTGTCCTAGGCCGCAGGTGCTGGATGGTCCGCAGGAACTCCACGCTGTGGCGCTTCTTTTGCAGGGGGTAATCGGGGGCGGAGGGGCCCTCCACGGCGATGGAGGACGCCTTGACCTCCAGGGGCTGCTTGGCCCCGGGGGTGAGCACCACCTCGCCCTTGACGATCAGGGCGGCGCCCACGTTCTGGCCGGCAATCTCCTTAAAATTGTCCAGGACGTTGGCGTCCATCACAACCTGAAGATTCTTAAAGCAGGAGCCGTCGTTGAGCTCAATAAACCCGAAGGTCTTCATGTCCCGGATGGTGCGGGCCCAGCCCATAACAGTAACGTTGCTCCCACCCAGACGTTCCTGGTCGGCAAAAATAGCGGCGATGGTGGCGCGTTCCATAAAATCATCTCCATAATCGTGCAAAATCGTTTGGCGCCCCGCTCCCGGGGCAGGGTTTCCCTATTATAATACCTTTTATTCCCCTTGGCAAGTGGTTGCGCCAAGTATTTGCCGGAGACAGGCAAGGGACGCTTTACAGTCCGTTTAAAATATGTTATCATATATTCTGAATCTGTTTTGACCGCCGCTGGCCGGCCAATTTCTGCCTATATCAGAGGTGAGAATATGCAACCTGACAACAGACAACGTTTTTTTACAAAGTGGAGCAGCTGGCGGCTTCTCTGGCCTCTGGTCCTGTTTTTGGTCGTTGCCGCCGCCGGGCTGATGTCCAGCCAGAGACTGCTGCTGGATAACGCGCGGCTCATGGGGAAAAACCTGGTCACCAGCTATGCCAACGATGAGAACAGCCAGCTCAACGAGTACAACCGCACCCTCACCATGGCTATGAACTATTTGGAAGATATGTACAGCGAGGGCGCCAGCGCGGAGGAGTTTGAGGCGTGGCTTGTTGACTTTTTTGAGAAAAGCGTCTCCCTGCTGGACACCAAGCACACGGATATCTACGCCGTATGGGACGGCCAGGTGATCTCCGCCAACGGGACAAAGCCCCGGGATTATGACTACCTGGACCGGGAGTGGTACCAGCAGGCGATGGCCGCGGAGGGGAAGGTGATCTTCACCGACGCCCAGGTCTGCGGCGTCTGCGGAAACGAGCAGGTCATCACCATCGCCGCCTCCGCGGCGGGCAGCGACAACGCCGTCGCCTTTAACGTTCCGCTGAAGCATTTTGTCCTGAACCACACCATCCAGGAGATGCCTCTGGGCGGCGCCTACTATGTGCTGGACAACAACGGCACCCTTCTGTACTACAACATCCCCTTTGAGTCCACCGTGGAGGAGCTTCAGGTCTATACCAAAGACCTGTTTGGCCGGATCAGGCAGGGGGAGCTGGACGGCAAGAACAACGAGATCATCGGGATGCAGGGGGCCTCCCGGGGCCTGTACTACCAATACGCCGACAACGGCTGGCTGTGCATCCTCACCGTCCCCTACTCCACCCTGCTCCAGGGCGTGCAGGATATCCTGGTGTATTACAGCATAGGCCTGTTTGTCTTCCTGGTGATCGCGATTGGTATGCTGCTGTGGTCCCGGAAGCTGGGCAAGGACGCCCAGCGCGCCGCCCAGACGGTACAGATGCTGGGCAATATGTACTACGCCCTGTACCGGATCAATATTGTCAACGGCACTTATGAGATGACTAAAGGCTCGGATCTCATCGCCAGCCAGCTGAAAGCCACCAAGGGCGAGTACAGCGAGCTACTGGAGGCCATTGTCGCCAGCCTGGACAAGTGGACCAGGGAAGAGTTCGCCGAGAGCTTCTCCCTGGAAAATATCCGGGACCTGGTGAGGCGGGAGGTAGATGATTTCGGCGGCGAGTTCCTGCGCCAGTTCGGCGAGGAACAGCGCTGGATCAGCGTGCGGCTGCTCATCGACGCCAAAGAGCTGCCTAACGAGGTGGTGATCTGCTTCCGGGACATTGAGAAGGAGAAAGAGGAACAGCAGCAGCAGGTCTATCTGCTGAAGGGCGCCCTGGCCGCCGCAGAACAGAGCGAGCGCTCCCAGAAGCAGTTTTTTTCCATCATGAGCCACGATATGCGTACCCCGCTGAATATCATCATCGGCATGACCAATCTGGCGCTCCAGTCCGGAGGCGACCTGGCGAAAATCCGGGATTACTTAAACAAAATCGGCGGCGCCAGCCAGCAGCTGCTGGCCCTGATCAACGATATTTTGGAGATCTCCCGCCTGGAACAGGGCAAGATCTCCATGGAGGTCAAATCCTTCAACCTGTTAGAGGCCATGCAGGCCTGGACCTCCCCCTTCCAGGCCCAGGCCCAGGACGCGGGGAAAACTTTTGTCCTGAACACTGACATCAAGGACTGCATCATCAAGGGCGACCCGGCCCGGCTGGGACAGATCCTCAACAATCTGGTGTCTAACGCCATGAAGTTTACCCACCAGGGGGAGCGGGTATCCGTCACCCTGCGGCAGATGGACGAGGGCCGGCGCAACAACTACCTGTTTGTTGTGGAGGACACGGGCTCCGGCATGTCGGAGGAATTCCTGCCCAAGCTCTTCGACCCCTACGAGCGTGAGGTCCGTTTCGGCGCCAAAAACGTCATGGGCACCGGCCTGGGCATGCCCATTGTGAAGAACCTGGTCAACCGCATGGGCGGGCAGATCGCCGTCACCAGCGCGCTGGGCAAGGGTACCACTTTCTCCGTCACCCTGCCTTTCGACGTGGGCGAGGCCCCCCAGATCTCTCAGGCGGAGGAGCCCCCCTCCCCTGTACAGCTGGAAAACCGGCACATCCTGCTGGCGGAGGACAACTTCCTCAACATGGAGCTGGCCACGGAGCTGCTCCAGATGCGGGGCGCCCAGGTCACCCCGGCGGAAAACGGCCTGGAGGCGGTGGAGGCCTTCCAGAACTCCCAGCCTCATTTCTTCGACGCCATCCTCATGGATATGCAGATGCCGGAGATGGACGGCTGCGAGGCCGCCAAGGAGATCCGGGCCCTGGACCGGCCGGACGCCCGTTCCGTGCCCATCATCGCCCTGACCGCCAACGCCTTCGCGGAGGACATCAGCCGCACCGCCCAGGCGGGGATGGACGCCCATCTGTCTAAGCCTATCAATATCAATCTGCTGTGCGACACCCTGACAAAATTGATCCCGGCCGGCCGGCCCCAGGGTGAGCCCGGAGAGGAGTGAGCTGAGCCCTTGGAACAGAAAAAATTAGAGCACCGGCACAAAATTCTGGTGGCGGACGACTCTGAGATGAACCGCTTCATGCTGAGAAATATGCTGGAGGAGTCCTATGAGATCATCGAGGCGGAGGACGGCCTCCAGGCCGTGGCCGTGCTGAACAAGATGGGGCCGGAAATCTCCCTGGTGCTGCTGGACATTGTGATGCCCAACATGGACGGCTTTGGCGTGCTGGCCGCCATGAACAAGTACCACTGGATCGAGGACGTGCCCGTCATCATGATCTCCGCGGAGAACACCAAGGTGTATATCGAGCGGGCCTACGACCTGGGCGTCACCGACTACATCAGCCGCCCCTTTGACATCATGGTGGTCCGCCGGCGGGTCATCAACACCATCATGCTCTACGCCAAGCAGAAGCGGCTGGTGGGCATGGTGGCCGACCAGATCTATGAGCGGGAGAAGGGCAACAACCTGATGGTGGCGATCCTCAGCCACATCGTGGAATTCCGCAACGGGGAGAGCGGCCTGCACGTGCTGCACATCCACGTGATCACCGAGATGCTTTTGAAGCACCTGGCCCATAAGACGGACAAATATCCCCTCAGCCAGGCGGAAATCAACCTGATCAGCACCGCTTCCGCCCTCCACGATATCGGCAAGATCGGCGTGCCCGAGGCGGTGCTGAACAAGCCCGGCAGGTTTACCGATGAGGAGTTCGCCATTATGAAGAGCCACTCCAAAATGGGCGCCGATATGCTGGCCGACCTGCCCATCAAGGACGAGCCCCTGGTGAAGTACGCCTATGACATCTGCCGCTGGCACCACGAGCGGTATGACGGCAGGGGCTATCCCGACGGCCTGGCGGGGGAGGACATCCCCATCTCCGCCCAGGTGGTGGCCCTGGCCGACGTGTACGACGCCCTGACCAGCGAGCGGTGCTACAAGAAGGCCTTCTCCCACGAAAAGGCCCTGGAGATGATTGCCAACGGGGAATGCGGCGCTTTCCAGCCCCTGCTGCTAGAGTGCCTGATGGAGATCTCTGACAGCCTGAGAGAGGAGCTGGCGGTGCGCTCTGTGGCCATGGACGACTATCAGGCCATGGAGAACGTAGCGGCGGAGATGCTGCAAAGCAAGGACCTGTCCAGCACCGACCGCACCCTGCGGATGCTGGAGCATGAGCGGATGAAGTACCAGTTCTTCGCCTCTATGTCCCAGGAAATCCAGTTTGAGTTCAGCCTGATCCCCCCCATGCTCACCATCTCGGAGTGGGGCGCCCAGCGGCTGGGATTGGACGAGAACATCGTTGACCCCTACGGGAACGCCCGGGTGCTGGAGCTGACCGGCTCTGAACGCCTGGAGCATCTGTCCCGGATCGTGCGTCAGACCACGCCGGAGAAACCCGACTCTGAGTATGAGTGCCAGATTACCATCAACGGCGAGCCCCGCTGGCACCGGATTATTTTCCGCTCCATGTGGACCTCGGAGCGGCCCATCCAGTACATTGGCGTCATCGGCAAGGTGCTGGACATCCACGAGGAGCGCTCCCGCCTGATGGAGCTGGAGCACCAGGCCACCCACGACGGCCTCACCGGCCTTCTCAACCACAGGGCCGCGAAAGAGGTCATCTCCGCCAGGCTGGGACAGGACTCCAGCCAGGAATTTGCCCTGGTTATGCTGGACCTGGACTACTTCAAGCAGGCCAATGACCAGCGGGGCCACCAGTTCGGGGACGGGGTGCTCCAGCACACCGCCCAGAGGCTGTGCCAGAGCATCCGCCGGAACGACGTAGCCGCCCGGGTAGGCGGGGACGAGTTCCTGGTGCTCCTGGAGTGCAACGGGGATCCGGAGTCCGTTGTGGACCGTATCTTCCAGACAGTCCGGGGAGAATACGAGGGCTTCCCCATCTCCCTGAGCATGGGGGTGGCGGAGACCCAGTCCGGCGGGCGGAGCTATGAGCAGCTGCTCCACCGGGCGGACCAGGCGCTGTACGCCGTGAAGCGAAATGGCCGGGGGCATTACCGGTTCTATGACAACTCCATGGAGGAGATGCTGTCTGTCCTCTCCCCCATTGATAACGCCGGGGAGGAATCACAATGACAATTCAAGAGTGCTATGACATGCTGGGCGGCAGCTACGAGGAAGTTTTGGGCCGGCTGTACAGCCAGGCGCTGGTGGAGAAGTTCGTGGGCAAATTTTTGGCCGACCAGTCCTTCCAGCGGCTGGACGCCACGCTGGCGGAAGGGAACTTTGAGGAGGCTTTCCGGGCCGGCCATACCCTGAAGGGCGTGGCGGACAACCTCAGCTTCACCAAGCTGAAGGACTCCAGCTCCGCCATCACCGAGGCCCTCCGGGCCCAGAACCACGACCAGGCCCTACAGCTCCTGCCCCAGGTGCGGCAGGACTATGAACGGACGGTGGGGGCCATCCGGGCCTATCAGGGCTGAGCCGGTTTTTACAAAATGTGATCCCCCTTTGGAGACTGATTTCTCAGACTCCAAGGGGGGATTTTCTATGGGGCCCCGTACAAGACTCCACAGGGGACAAGAAAGGCCCAACCTATTGAATTTGGAGCAGGGCGCTTTAACGGTCTTCAAACAGACTCTAGATCCGCTCCAGAAAGTCCACAATAAAGTGGAGGGCCACCCCCAGGGGGACGGTATGCCGGCGCAGGGTGCTCAGCTGGAGATAGCCGGTGTCGTCCTCAAAGGGGGTGATCCCGGCCACATACTCCTTCAGGCGGGGCAGGTAGGGCGCCAGGAACTCGCTTAAAAAGCCCCCCAGCACCACGTCGCAGTCCAGGGCCATCCGGATGTTGCACACCCCAATGGCCAGGTGGCGCAGCATGTTGTCCCACAGTTCCTCATATTCCACATGCTCGGGCCCCCGCCGCTCCATTTTGGGGAAAAACTCCTCCAGGGGAATCCCGAAGGCCGTCCGAATCCGCCGGGGGGAACAGTAGGCCTCCAGGCAGCCCAGCCGGCCGCAGGTACACCGCAGGCCCCCCGGCTCCACGCACATGTGGCCGAACTCGCCGCTGCGGCGGTTGTCCCCCACGTAGGGGGCCCCGGCAAAGAGGATGGCCCCGCCTACGCCGTTCTCCAGGGAGAGATAGGCCATGTTCTGGCGGCTCCCCCGGACAAAGAGCTCCGCGTGGCCGCCGCTGGTGGCGTCGTTCTCCACGTAGGTGGGGTAGGGAATCGACTCAGTGAGGCCCTCCAGGGAGGTGTCTTTCAGGCGCAGGGTGGGGGCGGCAGTGATATACCGGCTGTCCGGGGCCATGACGGCGGGCAGGGCAATGCCCACCCCCAGCAGCTTGCTCCGGTCGATGGAAAAGCGGTCTAAAAACTCCTCCAGAGTCTGGGCCAGCCGCTCCCCCATGTCGGCGAAGCTGGCGATGGGCAGATTGTCCACCTCCTGGTAGGCCAGCTCATTAAGCGACAGGTCAGCGGCCACCAGGCGCAGGCGGTGCTCCGTCACTGAGACCCCCACCGCCACCCGGGCCCCAGCCACAATGGACAGGCCGCTGGCCTTCCGCCCGCCAGTAGGCTGCTGCTCACCGGAGTCTTGTACCAGCCCGGCGGACATCAGGTCGGACAGGTTCTGATACACCGTGGGCAGGCTGAGGCCCAGCTCCCGGGCCAGGCTCTGACGGGAGCAGAACCCCTTGGCGTCGTAAATATACCGGTAGACATTGTTGCGGGTCTGGCGGCGGCGGTCAGTCAGACCGGAATCCATGTCCATATTGATCCCCCACTTTTATTAAGTCACTTTACCATTGTATCATGAAGCTGAGAACAGTCAATTCAATTTCTGATTATTATTCCCTTTTTTTATTTTTCCCCCCTCTTGTGGCACGTCTTTTGATTTTCCTGAAAAAGCGGTTCGTCTATTTATCCAATTTTCTGCCGTCGTATTCGTATAGTAATGACAAAATTGCTATTACCATCCAATAAAGTATTGACATAAGTAAAGTAACTTTATAGAATTAACATAACAGAAGCGGCCGCTTCTGTTCTTCCCCCTGGACTGGGAGAAGAAGAATCAATTAGGAGGAAATGAATATGAAAAAGACCTTGGCCCTGATTCTCGCGGCTTGCATGTCACTCTCCCTGGTCGCCTGCGGCGGCGGCGGCGGCAGTGACAACAAGGGCTCCGCTTCCAGCACTGGCGGCAGCCAGCCCGCCGGCGGCAGCCAGGGCAGCAGCGCCAGCGAGCCCGCCGGCAACGGCGAGACCAAGACCGTCGGCATCGCTATGCCCACCCAGTCCCTGGAGCGGTGGAACCGTGACGGCGCCTATCTGGACGAGCAGTTCAAGGCCGCCGGCTACAACACCATCGTCACCTACTCCGACAACAAGAACGAGCAGCAGGTCAACGACATCCAGAACATGCTGTCTCAGGGCGTGGATCTGCTGATCATCGCCGCCATCGACGGCAACGGCCTGAACACCGTGATGAACGATGCCGGCGCCGCCGGTATCCCCGTCATCGCCTATGACCGTCTGATCATGAACGACAACAGCAGCTACTACGTCTCCTTCGACAACTACACTGTGGGCACCCTCCAGGGCACCTACGTGAAGGACGCCCTGGACCTGGACAACGCCGCCGGCCCCTTCAACATTGAGTTCACCGCCGGCGACCCCGCCGACAACAACGCCCCCTTCTTCTATAACGGCGCTTTCGACGTGCTGAAGCCCTACATCGACAGCGGCAAGCTGGTGGTGCCCTCCGGCCAGACCGCCTTTGACGCCGTGGCCACCGACCAGTGGCAGACCGACGTGGCCCTGGACCGGGCCCAGAACGTGCTGGCCTCCTTCTACTCTGACGGCACCAAGCTGGACGCTTGGGTCTGCTCCAACGACTCCACCTCCATGGGCGTGACCCAGGCTGTTGTTCAGGACTACGCCGGCGGCAACACCGTCATCATCACCGGCCAGGACGGCGACGTGGCCAACCTGCGCAACATCAAGGACGGCAAGCAGTCCATGACCGTGTACAAGGCCGTGGCCAACGAGGCCGTTGTCACCCTGGATCTGGCCAAGGCCATCCTGGACGGCAAGACTGCCGACGCCTCCCTGATCTCCGCCTCCGGCTGGGACTTCGACTGCGCTTTCGACACCGAGTCCTATGAGACCACCCCCGGCAACAAGTGCCCCTCCTTCCTGCTGGTGCCCGACGTGGTCACCGCCGACAACATGGAAGAGAAGCTGGTCACCCCCGGCTACTACAAGGTGGGCGCTGACGGCTATCTGGAGGCCACCAACGGCTAATTCCATACCCCCCAAACAATCAGGACCGGTGGGCGGGGCAGACGCCCCGCCCGCCTTATTTTCAGCAGACCATAGAGAGGAGGAACACCGCTTGGCTGACATTATTTTGGAAATGAAGTCCATCACCAAGGAATTTCCCGGCGTCAAAGCCCTGGACAACGTGAATCTAAAGGTGGAGGCCGGGGAGATCCACGCCCTGATCGGGGAGAACGGGGCGGGCAAGTCCACCCTGATGAACGTGCTGTCGGGCACCTACCCCATTGGCAGCTACGAGGGCGAGATCTACTACGAGGGCAAGCTGTGCCAGTTTAAAACCCAGAAGGACAGCGAGGCCCAGGGCATTGTCATCATCCACCAGGAGCTGGCCCTGATCCCCCTGCTGTCCATCGGGGAGAACATGTTCCTGGGCAACGAGATCAAAAACCGCATGGGCTACATCGACTGGGACAAGACCTACAGCGAGTCGGAGCGCCATATGCGCCAGGTGGGCCTGAACGAGTCCGCCCAGACCCTGGTGAAAGACATCGGCACCGGCAAACAGCAGCTGGTGGAGATCGCCAAGGCCTTCTCCAAAAAGGTGAAGCTGCTCATCCTGGATGAGCCCACCTCCTCCCTCAACGACGAGGACGCCAAAATGCTGCTGGATCTGCTCATTGAGTTTAAAAAGGAGGGCCTCACCTCCATCATCATTACCCATAAGCTCAACGAGATCATCTACTGCGCCGACAAGGCCACCATCATCCGGGATGGCTCCACCATTGAGACCCTGGTCAAGGGGGTGGACGAGTTCAGCGAGGACCGGATCATCAAGGGCATGGTGGGCCGGTCCATGGAGGACCGCTACCCCACCCGGGACCACAACGTCCAGGACGAGGTCAACCTGGAGGTCAGGAACTGGACGGTCCATCACCCCCTGTACCCCGAGCGGGTGGTGGACGACAACATCTCCTTCCACATCCGCAAGGGCGAGGTGGTGGGCTTCTCCGGCCTGCAGGGCGCGGGGCGCACCGAGCTGGCCATGTCCATCTTCGGCCGCAGCTACGGCACCGGCATTACCGGCGAGCTGTACATCGGGGGCCAGAAGGTGGATCTGAAGTCCCCCCAGGAGGCTATCCGCCACAAAATCGCCTATGTCACCGAGGACCGGAAGACCAACGGCCTGATCCTGGACGAGTCCATCCGCTTCAACACCACCCTGGCCCGGCTGGACAAGGTGTGCAGGGGCGGCGTCATCGACACTGACCAGGAGGTCGGGGTGGCCGAACAGATGACCAAAGACATGGGCACCAAAACCCCCACCATCGAGCAGAACGTGGGCAACCTGTCCGGCGGCAACCAGCAGAAGGCCCTGCTGGGCAAGTGGATGTTCACCGAGCCGGACATCCTCATCATGGATGAGCCCACCCGGGGCATCGACGTGGGCGCCAAATACGAAATTTACTGCCTCATCAACCAGATGGTGGCTCAGGGCAAATCGGTGATGATGATCTCCTCCGAGCTGCCCGAGCTGCTGGGCATGTGCGACCGCATCTACGTAATGAACGAGGGCCGCCTGCTGGCCCAGCTGGACGCCAAGGACGCCACCCAGGAGGGCATCATGGGCTACATCATCCGGGACACCGCCAAGGCGTAATAGGGAGGGTAAACGATATGACCGCAAAAAAAGAATTCGACCTGGTAAAATTTTTGACCAAATACGCCATGGTAATCGCCCTGGTGGTGGTCTTTGTCCTGTTCTCCGCGCTCACTGACGGCCGGCTGCTCCAGCCTCAGAATATGACCAACCTGATGCTGCAAAACGGCTACGTGCTGGTCATGGCCTGCGGCATGCTGCTGTGTATCCTGACGGGCGGCAACATCGACCTGTCCGTGGGCTCCGTGGTCTGTCTGGTGGGCGGCATCGCCGCCGTGATGGTGACCAACATGCACCTGCCCGCCATCCCCGTCATCCTGCTGTGCCTGCTGGTGGGCCTGCTGGTGGGCGTGTGGCAGGGCTACTGGATCGGCTATGTCCGCATCCCCCCCTTCATCACCACCCTGGGCGGCATGTTCATCTTCCGCGGCATCGGCCGCCTGATCCTGGACAGCAAGACCGTGGCCATCCAGGACCCCACTTTCCTGAACATCTTCACCGCTTACATCAAGATCCCCGGCCTGGACGATGGGGACATCAAGCTCTCCCCCATCATTGTGGGGGTGGCCGCCGCGGCCTACATCATCCTCAACACCGTGAAGAGCCGCCGGGACCGGGCCAAGAAAGGCTACCGCCAAAACAGCGCCTTTGGTGATTTCACCAAGGCCGGCCTCATCGCCGCCCTGGCCCTGTGGTACTGCTGGCAGCTCAGCCAGTACCGGGGCATCTCTGTGATGCTGGTGTGGGTGCTGGCCGTGTGCCTGATCTACAACTTCGTCACCGCCAAGACCGCCTTTGGCCGGTACTTCTACGCTGTGGGCGGCAATGAGAAGGCCACCAAGCTGTCCGGCATCAACACCAATAAGATCTACTTCACCGCCTACGCCAACATGGGCCTGCTGGCCGGCCTGTGCGGCCTGCTGTGCGCCGCCCGGGTGGGCTCTGTCAACGGCTCCACCGGCACCTCCTTCGAGATGGACGCCATCGGCTCCTGCTTCATCGGCGGCGCCTCCGCCTACGGCGGCAGCGGCACTGTGGGCGGCGTGGTCATCGGCGCCCTGCTGCTGGGCGTCATCAACATGGGCATGTCCATCATGGGCCTGGGCGACGCCTACCAGTACGTCATCAAGGGCGGCGTGCTGCTGCTGGCCGTCATCTTCGACGTGGTCACCAGCCGCAAGTCCGGCTCCAAGTAATCCTCCCGCCCTCCCCTCTCCGCCTCTGAAGGGCGGGGAGTCCCCAAAAAATTGTTTTGCGAGGATTTTACTATGCTTTATATCGGAATCGACCTGGGAACCTCCGCCGTCAAGCTGCTGCTGATGGACGGGGAGGGGACCATCCAAAATATCGTGTCCAGGGAGTACCCCCTGGAGTTCCCCCAGCCCGGCTGGAGCCAGCAGAACCCGGAGGACTGGCGCCAGGCCGTTCTGGAGGGAATCCCAGAGCTGCTCCGGGGCTTCGACGCCAGCCAGGTGGCGGGCATCGGCGCCGGCGGACAGATGCACGGCCTGGTGGTGCTGGATGAGAATGACAACGTCATCCGCCCCGCCATCCTGTGGAACGACGGCCGCACCGCCAAACAGGTGGACTACCTCAACGACACGGTGGGGAAGGAGAAGCTGTCCCGGCTCACCGCCAACATCGCCTTCGCCGGGTTCACCGCCCCAAAGCTGCTGTGGATGCGGGAAAACGAGCCTGAGAACTTCTCTAAAATCTCCAAAATCATGCTCCCCAAGGACTACATCAACTTCTGTCTCACCGGCGTCCACTGCACCGACTACTCCGACGCCAGCGGCATGCTGCTGCTGGATGTGGAACACAAGCGCTGGTCAAAGGAAATGCTGGAGATCTGCGGCGTCTCCGAATCCCAGATGCCCAAGCTCTTTGAAAGCTACGAGAAGGTTGGGACGCTGAGGCCTGAAATCGCCAAGGCCCTGGGCCTGCCTGAACAGGTCATTGTCTGCGCCGGCGCCGGGGACAACGCCGCCGCCGCCGTGGGCACCGGCACCGTAGGGGAGGGCTCCTGCAACATCTCCCTGGGCACCTCGGGCACCATCTTCATCTCCAGCGAGAAGTTCGGCGTGGACGCCAGCAACTCCCTCCACGCCTTCGCCCACGCCGACGGCCGCTACCACCTGATGGGCTGTATGCTCTCCGCCGCCAGCTGCAACAAGTGGCTGATGGAGGATATTTTTAAGACCTCTGATTACGCCGGGGAGCAGCAGGACATCACCCCCGACCGGCTGGGCAATAACCATGTCTTCTTCCTGCCCTACCTGATGGGGGAGCGCTCCCCCATCAACGACACCAACGCCCGGGGCACCTTTGTGGGCATGACCATGGACACCTCCCGCTCCGACCTGACCCAGGCGGTGCTGGAGGGGGTGGCCTTCGCCATCCGGGACAGCTTTGAGGTGGCCAAGGCCCTGGGGATCCCCATCCAGCGCAGCAAGATCTGCGGCGGCGGGGCCAAGAGCCCCCTGTGGAAGACCATCATGGCCAACGTGCTGAACATCCAGCTGGACCTCCCGGAGTCGGAACAGGGCCCGGGCATGGGCGGGGCCATGCTGGCCATGGTGGCCTGCGGGCAGTACCCTGCTGTGGCGGACGCCTGCGCCAAGCTGGTCCGCACCGTGGAGACCGTCTCCCCCGAGCCGGCCCTGGCCGCCCGGTATGAGGCCCGCTACCAGCAGTTCCGGCAGATCTACCCCGCTCTGAAGCCCGTGTTCGCCGGGCTGAATGGGTAATTTTATGGAGAAAAAACGCTACCACGTGGTTCGGAAGCAGCAGGCCGACCTGCGGGCGCTGCTGCGGGGGCTGGTGTCGGCCTACCTGCTCTACCTGGGCTGGAAGCTGCTCTTCCAGGCGGGGAGTGACCCCGCCTTTCCCCCCGCAGCCCGGCTTGGATTCGGCGGGCTGTTCGCCGCCGCCGCCCTGGCCTTCGGGTGGTACACCTGGAAACAGTACCGCTCCAGCCTGCGGGAGGCGGAGCTGACCAGCCAGGAGCTGGAGGAGCTGCGCCAGGAGCGGGAGGAGGAGCCATGAGGCGGATGGGCAAACCCGAGCTGGCCATCCGGCTGCTCCTGCTGCTGGCGGGACTGGCCATCGCCCACCTGGGCGTCGCCCTGTTCCTGGAGTCCAACCTGGGCCCCGACCCCTTCAACGTGCTGGTGCAGGGGCTGTACCGCTCCCTCCCCTGGCCGGAGTGGATGAGCCACGGCCGGGTCCATCTGCTGGTCTCCCTGCTGATTGTGCTGGCGCTGCTGGCCGTTGGCCGGAGCTATATCCACATGGGCACCCTGGTCTGCATGGCCCTGGGCGGACCCATCATCGACCTGTGGACTGTCCCCCTGGCCCCCCTGTTCCCCGACTCCCTGGCCCTGCCCTGGCGGCTGCTGGCCCTGGTGCTGGGCTGTGTGATCCTGGCCTTCGGCATGACCATTGTCATCCAGTCCGACCTGGGGGCCGGCCCCAACGACCTGGTGGCCGTGGTCCTCAGCGGCAAGTCCGGGAAACCCTTCGGCCCCGTGCGGGTGGGGGTTGACCTGTGCTTCGCCCTGGCCGGATGGCTGATGGGGGGCGTGGCCGGCCTGGGCACCCTGGTGTGCGCCGGGCTGGTGGGGCCCTGCGCTCAGGTGTTCCTGCCCGTCAGCGGACGTCTGCGGGACCTCTGCCTGAACAAAATACGAGGTGATACGCCATGAAAATCTATTCCATCCACGACCCGGAGTTTATCCCCTATGGCAGGGCGCTGGAGGGCTACGACACCAGCTGCCTGCTCAACGCCATGAACACCATCCCCCTGCCGGAAGCGGGGGTAGCCTACGAGCCCAGCATCCCCGCCCTGGAGGCCACCTGCATGTACGGCCAGTTCCAGAACAACGCCTACGGCGGGATGCCCGTCCAGCTGGGCATGTGCTGGGGCCGCAACACCAGGCTTAACTGCCTGGAGTACCACCGGGACAGCGAGATCAACGTGGGGACCGGCGAGTTCATCCTGCTGCTGGCCAAGCAGGAGGAGATTGTAGACGGTACTCTGGACACCGCCAAGATTAAGGCCTTCCGGGTGCCCGCCGGCACGCCGGTGGAGGTCTACGCCACTACCCTGCATTACGCCCCCTGCCACGTGAACGAGACCGAGGGCTTCCGTGTGGCGGTGGTCCTGCCCCGGGGCACCAATACGGCCGCCCCCGGCGCCCAGCCCAAGAACGAGGAGGACAAGTGGCTCACCGCCCGGAACAAGTGGCTGCTGGCCCACCCGGACAGCTCTGAGGCCAAGCAGGGCGCCCACATCGGCCTGAAGGGCATCAACATCGACATCGCTAGTGACATCTGATCCCCGCCCCCCCGGCTGGGATCCCAAGTAAAAACCTGTATTCATAACCGGGGATGCTGGATCAGCGAGGGATTTCCTTGTCAGGCAAGGAAATTTTTCGTGGGAATCCTGACGGATTTCAAGAAAAATTGACGAAGTCCTGGCAGGGAAAGACCCGCTCAGACAGCGGTCAACGGTTGTGAATACAGGTTCTAAAACAAGGAGGAATTGTTATGCTGACCAACATCCCCCAGGTAAAACTGGGCATCATCGCCGTCTCCCGGGACTGCTTTATCATCGACCTGTCTGAGCGCCGCCGCTCCGCCATCGTGTCCGCCTGCGCCGGAAACGGCCTGGACGTGTACGAGTGCAAGACCACTGTTGAGAACGAGAAGGACATGCTCCAGGCTGTGGACGAGGTGAAGGCCGCTGGCTGCAACGCCCTGGTGGTTTTCCTGGGTAATTTCGGCCCCGAGACCCCCGAGACCCTCATCGCCAAGCACTTCGACGGCCCCTGCATGTACGTGGCCGCCGCCGAGGGGGACGGCGACCTGATCAACGGCCGGGGCGACGCCTACTGCGGGATGCTCAACTGCTCCTACAACCTGGGGATGCGCCACCTGAAGGCCTTCATCCCCGAGTACCCCGTGGGCACCGCCGCCGACATTGCTAAGATGATCGGCGAGTTTAAGCCCATCGCCTGCGCCCTCATCGGCCTGAGCCAGCTGAAGATTATCACCTTTGGCCCCCGGCCCCAGGATTTCTTCGCCTGCAACGCCCCCATCAAGGGCCTGTATGAGATCGGCGTGGAGATTGAGGAGAACTCCGAGCTGGACCTGCTGGTGGCCTACAAGGCCCACGCCAACGACCCCCGCATCCCCGAGGTGTGCGCCGACATGGCCAAGGAGATGGGCGAGGGCTGCTACTACGCCGACATGAACGAGCGCATGGCCCAGCTGGAACTCACCCTGCTGGACTGGGCCGAGGCCCACAAGGGCGCCCGGCAGTACGTGGCCTTCGCGGACAAGTGCTGGCCCGCCTTCCCTGAGGCCTTCGGCTTTGAGCCCTGCTACGTTAACTCCCGCCTGGTGAGCCGGGGCATCCCCGTCTCCTGCGAGGTGGACATCTACGGCGCCCTGTCCGAGTACATCGGTATGTGCGTGTCCGGCGACACCGTCACCCTGCTGGACATCAACAACTCCGTCCCCGCCTCCCTCTACGAGGAGGACATCAAGGGCAAGTTCGACTACCAGCTCACCGATACCTTCATGGGCTTCCACTGCGGCAACACCCCCAGCTGCAAGCTGTGCGCCGACCGGGCGGTGAAGTACCAGCTCATCCAGCACCGGCTGCTGGAGCCCAAGGACTCCGAGCCCGACTTCACCCGGGGCACCCTGGAGGGTGACATCGCCCCCAGCGACATCACCTTCTACCGCCTCCAGTGCGACAGCGAGGGCGTCCTCCGGGCCTACATCGCCCAGGGCGAGGTGCTGCCCGTCAAGACCCGCTCCTTCGGCGGCATCGGCGTGTTCGCCATCCCCGAGATGGGCCGGTTCTACCGCCACGTCCTCATCCAGAAGCGCTACCCCCACCACGGGGCGGTAGCCTTCGGCCATTACGGCAAGGCCCTGTTCGAGGTCTTCAAGTTCCTGGGGATTGAGGACATCGCCTACAACCAGCCCAAGTCCCTGCCCTACCCCACCGAGAACCCCTTCGCCTGATGCTGGCGGAGGTTGAGGCCCTCTATCAATCCTATCTTGACGAGTTCCACCGGCTGGAGCGCAAGCGCAATCCCATGGAGGGGGCCCTGGGCTTTGGCGTCGGCCCCAGGAACTACCCCTGTCACGAGAAATTTGCGGAGGACTTGGAGGAGCTGTTGACCCGGTTCGAAGCCCAGTCCCCCGCCTCGGAGGAGGTGGGGCAGGTGCTGAACTACATCTATTTCACCGCCCCCGCCCGCTGGAACTCTGTCCCCGCCGTGGACTCCATGCTGATCGGGGTACACGGCCTCACCCTGGGGCTGATCCCCCTGCTCAGCCCCTCCGACGCCAGGCCGCTGTATGACGCCTACCAGGCGGCCTACCCCCGCCGCCACCGCCTCCCCGTCCAGAAAAAGCTGCTGGCGGAGCTGGAACGGCGTTACCAGGGCCGGTAAACGGCTTCCCTGGGGTTATCACAAAGAATGCCCCGGACGATTTGAAATCGTCCGGGGCATGTTCATGTTGCTTCCGGGGGGATTACGCCTCCTGGTACAGCTCCAGGATGGCCCCGTCCTTCCAGACGAAGGCCAGCCGGTCTCCCTTGTCGTTGGCCTCCATGGGGCCGCAGATGACGCTGTCCGCGTCGGCGATGTACTTTTCCAGGTCGTCCACCTTGTAAGCCACATGGGGGTGGCGGTGGATCTCCTCGGGGAAGGGGGTGCCCTCCTCAAACTTCAGGTACTCGATCTTGTAGTCGTAGTCGTCCACGTTGCTGACCCAGAACTTGGCCCCCTCGTTATAGACCATGTTGGGCTTGCGGTTGGTGACAGGGATCCCAATGTGCATATACTCAGCGGACATTTTCCTTCCTCCTATACAATTTGTTTTGAATGGCGGGGGATCAGCCGTTCTTCACCGCCTCATACACCTCGTAGGCCTGCTTGGGGGTATACCCCTCGTGGACCACCTTGCCGATGGCCTGGGCCATGCCGGCGGGGCTGTCAGACTGGAAGATATTCCGGCCCATATCCACCCCCCGGGCCCCCTCCTGGATGGCCTTGTAAGCCATCTCCAGGGCCTCCAGCTCGGGCAGCTTCTTGCCCCCGGCGATGACGATGGGCACGGGGCAGGCGGCGGCCACCCGCTCAAAGCCCTCGCAGTAGTAACTCTTGACAATGTTAGCCCCGTTCTCCGCCAGCACCCGGGTGGCCAGCAGGAAAAACTTCTCCGTGCGCTCCATCTCTTTGCCCACGGCCACCACCCCCAGGGTGGGCATGCCGTACCGGGCCCCGGCGTCGGCCGTCCGGCACAGCAGCTCCAGGGAGCGGCTCTCCCCGGCGGCTCCGATGAAGGTCTGTACCGCCACGCAGTCGGCGCCCATCCCCAGGGCGTTCTCCATGTCGCTGGCGAAGCCGCCGCCGTTGGACATATCGTCGTACAGGACGGTGGAGTCGTAGGTCACCCGCAGGCACCGGCCCACCCGGGCGGCGGGAGAAATACAGGAGCGGAATATGCCCCGGGTTCCCATGAGAACATCCACATAGGGGATCAGGGGCGGGATCACCAGGTCGATCCGCTCCAGCCCGGCGGTGGGGCCCATGATGTAGCCGTGGTCGAAGGCCAGCATCACCGTGTTGCCGGACTGGGGGTGGAACATCCGGGCCAGCCGGGACTTCATGCCCCAATCGCAGTGGGCCGCGCCCTTGACGTAGAAGCCCTCCTGGGCGGCGGGGACATCCAGGTGGTAGTCGTGGGCGGCCTTGTTTCCAATGTTGTCCGCCATGGTTTACTCCTTGCTGTAGGCCGGGGTGTGGCAGGGGGTGTTCCACAGGCGGATGAACTCCTCGTCCCACTTGGCGATGTTCATCTGGAAGCCGCCGGCTTCCTGGACGGTGAGGATCTCCCCCACCATGCTGGCCACAACCTCCACGTCCATAGCCTTGAGATACTCCACGGTGTCCTTGAACAGCACCAGCATCTCCATCATGGTGGTGGCGCCGCAGCCGTTAATCATGACAAAGGCCTTGTCCCCGGCCTTCAGCCCCAGGTTTTTGCACAGGGCCCCGGCCACGGTGTTCACCGTGTCCTTGGAGGACATCATGGGCACCCGGACGCCGCCGCCCTCGCCGTGCTGGCCAGCACCGATCTCCATCAGGTCGGTCTCCCCCAGGTCACCGAAGGAGGAACCGTTCTGGGGATGGGTGGCGTCGGTGGACTTGACGGTGACGGAGGCCATGCTGTCGGCGTACCGCTGGGCGATCTCCGCCACCTCGTCCAGGCTCTTGCCCTCCCGGGCGGCGGCGGCGGCGATGTGGTACAGGGCCACAGCTCCAGCCAGGCCCCGCTTGTTGTCCTCGCCGTTGGGGTCGTACTGGATCTCCTCGCCAGTGACCACCTGGCGCACGTTCAGCCCGGCCTTCTGGGCCAGCTTCATGGCCTGCTTCCCCGCCAGCTGGTCGCCGGCGTAGTTCAGGGTGAGCAGCAGCACGCCGTGGCCCTTGTCGGCCAGCTTCATGGCGTCGAACACCAGCTGTCCGTTGGGGGCGGCGAAGATGTCGCCCACCGCCTGGACATCCAGCATGCCCTTGCCCACAAAGCCCGCCTGGGCGGGCTCGTGGCCGGAGCCGCCGTAGGTGACGATGGTCACCCGGTCGGCGCTGGCCAGGTCCTTACTGATGACCAGGTGGCCCTCCACATCCAGGATATCGGGGTAAGCCAGGCCCAGGCCCGCCAGCTCCTCATCGGTGATGGTCTCGGGGGCGTTGATAAACTTCTTCATTTTCATGGGATTACCTCCTCAAAGTCGATGGTCTCAGGGCCGCGCCAGCCCCTGGAAAAAGCGGGACATGGACATGGCCCCGGCGTCCGGGGTGCCGATGGTCTTCTCCCCGTAGCTCTTGGCCCGCCCGAATTTAGAGACGAAATTCTTGCTGGCCTCGGCCCCGGCGGCGGCGGCCTGGGCGGCGGCGGCGAAGAGCTCATCCTCATTGCCGCCGGAGTAGGCGGCGATAGCCTGGCTGGCGGGGATCAGGGCATCCATCATAGTCTTGTCCCCCACTTTGGCCCCGGACATGTCGTCCAATTCCTCCAGCCCCTTGGCGAACACGGCCTGGAGGCCTGGGATGTCGATCTCCTCCCCCTCCGGGGCGGCCTCCTGCATCCCATCCAGCCAGGTGTTCCACAGGGGGACGGCGCTGCCGCCGTTGAGGCCCATCACGGCCATGGCCGCTTCATCCAGCATCGCCTGGACGCCCCCCTCCGACCGGTCCACCGCTTCCGAAATAGCCTTGGCGATCTTGGTCATGGTCAGGCCGTGGTCGGCGTCGCCGAAGCGGGAGTCGATCTCGGTCAGCTCCGCCTCCGCCGCCTGGACGCTGGCGCAGGCGTTTTTCAGCCGCGCGGCAAATTCCGCTTTTGTCATGGTGTCACCTCCCCTCCGAAGCCGTTACATCTGTTCATAATTATATTTTATCTAGTTACATATGTCAACTCAAAAAGCATTTTCCACATAGTAACCATAATTTTTCTTCTCTGCTTGTGAAAAATATATAAAAAACAGGCCCCCAGCCGCCGTTGCGGCTGGGGGCCTCCTCTTTGGTTTTTACTGCTCCAGCAGGCTTTTCACCAGCTCCGCCCGGGCCACGATATGGGTAAAAAAGCCCGACCTGAGCGCCCCCCGCAGGGCCTTGGCGCTGGCGTTGGCGGAGCACACCCCGATGATATTGGGGCACCGCTTCAAGGTGTCAATGGGGATCTGAATGGCGAAATCCTGTTCCGACTGAATGACCCGCCCCTCCTCATTGAAGTAGTAGATCAGCATCCGGCCACAGGCATGCTCCCGCTGGAGCAGGCTGCCATACCGGACCAGGGAGGCGAAGTCGGGGCTGGAGGGATAGTCGCCGATGTTCACCAGGGCGGTGTCCAGCCGCTCCCACTGATGGTGGATCTGGCGGTAGACCTCGGTGGAGCACAGCACCTGCTTCTCCTCCAGGCTGTCCGGCAGGGCCGGGAGATACAGAAAGTGGGGGGCGGCCCCCATCTGCTGGGACATCAGCCGGACATTCTCGTTGGACTGGTAATTGCGGGCGGGGATGCTGGCGTTGCCCACCAGGGGGCAGATATCGGTCACGGCGCTGTCGGGCTGGGGGTTCTCCTCCAGCCAGGACACCAGCTGCCCGATCAGATAGCCCCAGCCCACCCCCAGCCGGCGGGCCCCCAGCTGGCGCAGCAGCTCCACCGCCCCCTGGGACAGCAGGCGGTTGGTGGCGTCGTCGTTGGGGCCCTCCTCCACCAGGGCGCCCCCACGGATGGAGCTGGACAGCTGGAGCCGCTCCAGCAGCCTGGCCTCCCGGGCGCCCGGCTCATGTATGGTGATCTCCACAATGCCCCGCTCCCGGGCCTCTGACAGCATCCGGCTGATCAGCGGGCGGGACACCCCCAGGTCCCGGGCAATATCGCTCTGCTTCTGGTCCTCCAGATAGTACTTCCGGGCCACATAGGCCAGCTTTTTCTCTCTCTCCTGGTTCGTGTCCACAAAATGTTCCCCCGTATTCCCAGCGTGTTACAAATGTTACTCCCCATTTATATCACAAATGCCGGAGGGAGGCAAGTAAATTGAACCGGGAGGCCCCCCCGCAGGGGCGGCCTCCCGGCTGAAACCTTAAAACCTGTATTCACAAGCTCATCCGGCATTTTCACTTATGAATACCGGTTCTTATTTCAGATACTTTTTCAGCTTATGGGCCACAGCCTGGATGTCGATGGGCTTCGCCAGGTGGTCGTCCATGCCGCACTCCAGACACCTTTGGATATCCTCAGAAAAAGCGTCGGCGGTCATGGCGATGATGGGCAGCCCGGCGTCCTCCCGCTCCAGCTTCCGGATCGCCGCCGTCGCCTCGTAGCCGTCCATCACGGGCATCCGCACGTCCATGATGATTGCGTCATAGCGCCCCACAGGGGAGCGCTCAAATTTCTCCACGCAGATCTGCCCGTTCTCAGCCCAATCCAAGTCCAGCTCCAGGATGGACAGCAGCTCCCGGGCCACCTCCCAGTTGAGCTCGTTGTCCTCCGCCAGCAGAACGTGTTTCCCCCGGAGCACCGGGTCCGCCAGGGGCTTACCGCCATCCTCTTCCTCAACCCCGGCGCCGGCAAAGGCTCTCAGCCCGTCCAGCAGGGTGGACTGGAACAGCGGCCTGGGGATCAGCCCGGCAATCCCTTCCTCCCTGGCCTCCTCCTCCAGCCCGCTCAAGTCGCAGGCCGAGAGCAGCAGGGCCGGGGCGCTTCTCCCATAGTTCATATGGATCTCCCGGGCAGTCTCAATCCCGCTCATGCCCGGCAGGTCCAAGCCCAGCAGCACCAGCTGATAGGCGTCATGCTCCCGGCGGCGCAGGGCGATCTGTTTCAGCGCCTGCCCAGCGTCCAGGCACCACTCGGCCCGCATCCCGGCGGCCTGCAGCATACGGACTGTATTGACGCACAGCCGCTCGTCCTGGTCCACCACCAGCATATTCCAGCTGGGGAGGTCCCCGCTGTCCATCTCCTGCCCCGGCAGCTTCTCCAGCTCCAGCGAGACGTGGAACTGTGTGCCCTTGCCCTGCTCGCTGCGGACGGAAATAGAGCCGCCCATGGCGTCCACAATGTATTTGGTAATCGCCATACCCAGGCCGGAGCCCTCTGTCTTCCGGACCCGGGTGTTGTCCTCTCTGCTGAAGGACTCAAACAGCACCTTTTGATACTCCTTGGACATGCCGATCCCGGTATCGCTCACCAGGAAATGGGTGCGGACCCGGGACGTGTCCCCCGGCAGCTCCTCCTGATACACGGCCACCTCAATACTGCCCCCCTCCGGGGTGAATTTGACCGCGTTGCCCAGCAGGTTGATGAGCACCTGGTTCAGCCGCACGCCGTCGCAGCGCACATCCTCCGCCAGGATCTCATAGGCGGCGGCGTTGAACCGCTGTTTTTTCTCCTTCACCTGGGGCTGCATGATGTTGACGATGCTGTCCATCACCTCCCGCAGGGACACGGTCTCCATGTTCAGCGTCATCTTGCCGCTCTCAATCTTGGAGATATCCAGCACATCGTTAATCAGGCCCAGCAGATGCTTGCTGGACAGGGCGATTTTGCCCAGGTAGCCCCGGACTTGCTCCGGGTTCCCGGTGTTGTCCAGGGCCAGCGAGGTCATGCCGATGATGGCGTTCATGGGGGTGCGGATATCGTGGCTCATGCTGGACAGGAAGTCCTGCTTCGCCGCGTTGGCGTACTCCGCCTCCCTCCGGGCCTGTTCCGCCGCCTTCCGGGCGGCGTCCATCTCCGTGTTGGCCCGCCTCAGCTCGGCCACCTGGTTCCGGAACAGCTTCAAATACCGGAAGAATATGTAGAGGAGCATGGCCACCACCGCAAAGGTGGCAGCATAGACCAGGGCGAGCCAGGATCTGCCCATCCCTGAAATCGCCTGGTCCAGCCCGTCAAAGGGCAGCAGCGTCACCAGATACCACTCGCAATAGGGCAGGCTGGTGCAGTACAGGTGCCGCCGGGACGAGCCGCTCCGCAGGATGACGGAATAGTCCTCCCCCGTGTCCATGGCCCCCTTGATCCGCTCCGCATAGGCGGCCGCCTCCCCGCTCTGCCTATCAAAGAAGCTGTAAAGCCGGTCAAAATAGTTGCCGCTCTCTTCCCCCGGGTTCCCTACCACGTAGCTGCCGTCCTCCCGTATGACAAAGGAGTAGCTCAGGGACTTGTCGGAGTCCAGGAAGAGCACCTCACCCATATACTTGGTGGACAGACCCACCACGATGGCCAGGCTGTCCCTCCCGTCGGACATGGGATACTGGCAGGGGATGCCGAACAAAATCACCCCGTCCCCGCCGGCGTCCACGGCGGAGGCCACCTTCCGCTCCCCCCTCCGCAGGCTGTCCAAAAAGGGCTCCGGGCGGCCCAGCTCCACCGGGTCGCCAAAAATCATCTCAATCCCGCCCTCAGCCGAGTACAGGGCGGCGCAGAGGAAATGCCTCGCCCGGGCGGCGTACTCGATCTCCTCCCTGGTGCCGAAGCCGGACGCCCCATCCCCCTCGGCGATGCCCGCTATGGACTGCGCCATCGTCAGGCGCAGCTCAATAATCGTCTCAAAATGCAGCGACACCTGCTCGTTCATGCCGGCCATATAGGCGGTGCCGATCTCCTCTATGGTGTTTTCACTCATCCTGTGGATGGAGATCCCCAGGATGGAAAACACAAATACCGTCAAACAGATGACCACCGCTATACTGATTTTCAGGGGGAGCGGCAAAGCCTTGTTTTGCATACCTTTTCCATCTCCACAGCTGTGATATTGGGACGCCCGGCCGCCGGCGCCCGCCTTCCTCTCTAACGGCCTCTCAGCCGGCTCATAATCTGGAACATCTTGCGGATATCCACCGGCTTGGCCAGATGCTCATCCATCCCGGCGTCCTTGGCCAGCGCCACGTCCTCCTCAAAGGCGTTGGCCGACAGGGCGATGATAGGCACCGTCTTTGCGTCCGGCCGCCCCAGGCCCCGGATGACATGGGCCGCCTCATACCCGCTCATCACCGGCATCATCAGATCCATCAGCACGCAGTCAAAGGACCCGGGGACGGACGCTGTAAACACATCCACGGCGGCCTTACCGTCCCGGGCGGACACCACCCGGGCGCCCGCCGTCTTGAGGATGTACTCCATAATCTCGCAGTTGATCTCGTTGTCCTCCACCAGCAGCACCCGCATCCCGGCCACGCTGCTGTGCTCCTCCGGCTCCTCCACGGCGGGCTGGCCGCTCCAGGCCTCGTCCACCCGGATGGGCAGGGTGATCTTGACCACGCTCCCCTCGCCGGGCTGGCTGTCAACCTCCACCGCGCCCTTCATCTGGTCTACCAGCTTCTTCACAATGGACATGCCCAGGCCCACGCCGTTGTAGTTGGTCCGGGCGCCCTGGTGCTCCTGGGTAAAGGGCTCAAAAATGTGCTCCTTGAAGTCCGCCCCCATGCCGATCCCTGTGTCCTCCACCACAAACCGGCAGCTGGCGACGCCGCCCTGGAAGGCGGTCTCCTCCGCCCGGACAAAGACCGAGCCGTGGGGCCGGTTATACCGCAGGGCGTTGTCGATGACGTTCATCAGGATCTGCTTCAGGTACAGGGGGTTGCCAATCACCCTTCCGTGGCGCAGGCCGGACTGCTCCAGCTCCAGGCTGATGTTCCGCTCCTCCGCCATGGGGGAGAGAATGTCAACGCAGTCCTCCAGCGTGCCGGGCAGGTCAAAGGGCTCCTCCACCGCCGCCGGCCGGCCGCTCTCCAGCTTGCTCACCTGGAGCACATCGTTCACCAGGGAGAGCAGATGCTCTGTTGACACCCGGATCTTCCGCTGGCAGTCCAGCTGGCGTTCCAGGTCGTCCTGGCTCTTTTCCAGGATGGCCAGCATGCCCAGGATCCCGTTGATGGGGGTGCGCAGGTCGTGGGACATGTGGGAGAGGAATTCGCTCTTGGCCGAGTTGGCCTGCCTCACCCGTTCCAGCAGTTCCATGATGGACTGCTCCTGCTTCCTCCTTGTCACCATGGTCTCGGTGATATCCTGGTGGTATCCGTTCAGGCAGACCCCCGGCTTTTTGAAGGTGTGATCCGGCACGCCGCCGCAGCGGACATAAATTTTTCCCAGCTCCGGATGGTTCCAGGGGTAAATCACCTCGGCCCGACCGTTTTCCAGGATCTCCCGCACCGCCTCCTGGACCATGACCACATAGTCCGGCTCGATGCGGGCGAACCAGTGCCGGTAGCACTCCTCCGGCCCGATCTCACCCGGCAGCCCCATCAGGATCCGCATGGTGCGGTCCGCATACATCCTGGGCGGGCAGCCCTCCTCCATCTCAATGGTCCAAATGCCCGTCCGGGCCCCTTCCAGTATATCCTCCAGGCTCTGCCTGGCCTCCAGCTTGTATTTCTCCTCCTGCTCCACCACGGCGTTCACGTCCCGCTGGGCAAAGATCGCGGTGTTCTCTGTCCCCGTCTTCTCCCCGGCGGAAAAATGCATCTCCAGATATTTCAGCCCCGAGGCGTTGTCCTTCACCTGGTAGCGGACAGAGCATTTCCGCTCTGTCCTGAGCTGGGCCAGCACATAGTCCTTCCGGGTCATAATCCGCAGCCGCTCCTGGTCCTGGGGGGCCACGCACTGGGAGATGTACCGCTCCATCGCCGCCTGATAGCCGTCTTTAAACTGCTCCGCCCAATCCAGGCCCATCTGCTTGCTGCTCCGGTAGGTCTCGCATTCGCCGGTGTCCAGGTCCACCTGGTAGATGCCCAGGTAGTCCACGCTGAGGGCGTGGAGCACATTGTAGCTGCGCTTGCGCAGCTCCCGGAACAGGTTGCGCCGCTTCAGGGAAGACACGATAAAGTACGCCGCCGTCTGGAGCATGTTGGAGGCGTATTCCATCGACTTCACCGGGGGGTTGTCCACCCCGTAAAAGCCGATGATCCGCTGGCCGTCGTAGAGAGGGACCACCACCAGCGAGTGGATGCCCTGGCGCTTCAGGTTGTCATATTGAAGGGGGTCCGTCTCCCGGATGTCCTCCAGGCTCTCAATGACAATATGCCTGCCGATCCGGAAGTTCCGGTACCAGCTGGCGCACACCTCCGGGGGCACGTTTTGCAGATTATCCTTTTCCGGCTCCACCCCGTCAGCCACCCATTCATAGGTGTTGTCGTCGCCGCCCAGCTCATTCTGCTCAAAAATATAGGTCCGCTCCCCGTTCAGGGCCTTTCCCATATGCTTCAGCAGCACATCCAGGGAATCATCCGGAGTTTCCTCCAGCAGGGCGGCGCGCAGGCCCTCATTGATGACAGCCTCCAGGTTCTGAACGCTGCGCATCCCGCTGTGCTGCCCCTGGGTCTCAATGGCCGCGCTTTCCTCTCCAGCCCGACCAAGCAGTCCCCCTGAATAATCCATATGCTTGTCCTCCATACTCACCGTTTTTCAGGGATACCCGCCGCCAAAGCCCGGCCCCCGCCGGCCCTTTGGGCGGCATCCTCCCGGGGCGTTTCCGCCGCTTCCCTGAAAAAGGTCTGAAAATCCCTGTCATAATACCATACGCCCCTGACCACGTCAATGATATGTGGCAGAAAACTATACATAGTGGCATAGTGGCGGGAACGGCAAAAAAGTATTGCCAACTGTGGCGGGTTAGTATATAATTTGTTTTATCTGCGAATAGGCATGGGCGGGGCGCCTGTGACAGGGAAGTGATGACACTGGACGATACCAAAACAAGGATTCTCTCCGCTGCCATGAAGGCCGTTCGCCAGTACGGTTTGGAAGGCGTGCGGATTCAAAACGTCAGCGAGATCGCGGGGATCTCCCCCGGGGCGATCTACCGGCACTTCGACAGCAAGGAGCAGCTGCTGACGGCCTGCTTTACCGATGTGGACCAACAGGCCGCGGCCATTTTTGAGCACTTGCAGTTTGATCCCCAGGCCATGCTTGCCGATCCTATGGCGGCGGTGAAGGGGCTGTGGCTGCCCTACTTCCGCTTTTGGACATCCCGCCCGGATGAGACAGTCTTTTATCACCGGTTCCGGGACAGCATGTTTTTCCCAAAATACGATAAAATCCGGGAGGTGGACTATTTCACCGCCTTTGTGGAGATAGTCCGGGCCTTTCGGGGCGCTTTCCCCAGCCTGAAGCGCATCAATCAGGATCTGCTGTGGCTCCACGTCCTCACATCTACCGTGATGTACGCCAAATATGTGGTAGAGGGCATCCTCCCCAACAACCAGGAGACAGAGGAGACGGTGTTCCAGCTGTTGGCCACCGGACTGAGCGGCTATTTGAGGCCGGCCCCCCCTCCGGCATAGCATCCCGGGGATTCCCCATATCCCACGGCGGCCCCCGCTCCTTTGCGGGCGGTTTTTATGCCGTTTTAAAAGTAAATGTTCACTTACTTCGGGATGCTCCCTGATCCGGCAGATCACCAGCGTCTTATACAGCGGGACAGTTTAGGGCAATTCCCAAAATTGCCGGTCCTGTATCCACCTCCTCTGGGGGCGGATCCCAAAAGAGGCCTTATTTAGGAGAATCGCCATCAGCCAATATTGTGAATCGTGAGGAGTACGGTTATGGAAAAAATTCTGATTGTGGATGACAGCCTTGTACAATCATCCCAATTGAAGTCCATCCTGGAAGATGAGTATGACATCACCGTCGCCCAGCGCCCCGAGGACGGGCTGCGCTGGGCCAGCGAGGGGGGCTTCTCTCTCATCCTGCTGGACGTGGTCATGCCGGGGATGGACGGGTTCACCCTGCTGAAGAAGCTCCAGGAGGAGATCATTACCCAGAACGTCCCGGTCATCCTGATTACCAGCCTGTCCAATGTGGCAAACGAGCAGCGGGGGCTTATTTTGGGGGCTGTGGACTACATCACCAAGCCTTTTAAGCCCCTGATCGTCAAAGCCAGGGTCAACACCCACATCCGCCTCTACCAGTACCGCAAGCTGGCCGAGCAGCAGTCAATGACCGACCAGCTGACAGGCGTGGCCAACCGGCGCAGGTATGAGCAGTACAGCGAGACGAAGTGGAGCGAGGCCATCCGCCTCCATGTTCCCCTGTCCATCTGTATGTTTGACATCGACCACTTCAAGATGTATAACGACACCTTCGGCCACCCCGCCGGGGACAAAGTGATCGCCGCCGTGGCCCAGACGGCCTCCTCCCACCTGAAGCGCAACACGGATTTTCTGGCCCGCTACGGGGGCGAGGAGTTTGTGGCCCTGTCCTTGGGTGAACCCGCGGAGCAGATGTTCCAGCATTTGATGAAAATCCGGCAGGCCATCGAGGGCCTCCACATCCCCCACAACCCCTCCGTGTCGGAGTGGGTCACGGTCAGCGTCGGCGGGGTCACGGTCATCCCGGAAAAAGGACAGGACTACGGCTTTTACTTAAAAATCGCGGACGCTATGCTGTACGACGCCAAGAAAAATGGCCGGAACCAGGTCATCCTGGCCGATGAGAAGTTGAAACCGCTGCGGGAGCGAGGGTAGCTCCGCCAGCGTTGAAAAAACGGAATAACAGCTTGATATAGGAGGTGCGACATGGGCTTATTTGATTTATTCGGGAAAAAAGGGAAGGAACAGCCGTCCACGGAGAGCCGTGAGGAACCCAAGGAGGAGGATCTTGAGATCTATTCCGGCATGCGGGTGGAGGTGACCACAGATGCGGGGCAGATCCTGTTTGTGGCCAAAATCCAAGGGCTGCACGGGAAACAGGCGGAGCTGCACCAGTATTCAGAATCTGAGCTGGTCCAGGACGTGGAGTCCATCCATGTAAAAATCCGGGGGTACAGCTACAACACACGGACCGCGGTCTATATGGAGGGCGTGATCATCCCCGGCCCCCAGCACATCTGGCAGGTGGAGGAGCTGACCGTTGTCCGGGTGGGCAACGACCGGGCCTTTTTCCGGCTGGAGACCAACCTGGACGCCACCGCCGCCATGTTCAGCGGGCTGAACATGGGGGAAAAACCCTGCAAGCTGCTGAACATCAGCGTGGGCGGGGCCTGCATCAGCTCGGAGACGCCCTACCAAACCGGCGACAAATTTATGCTAAAGGTGAGGCTGATGGAGGACCGGCCGGAGTCCATCATGTACTGCCAGGTACTGCGTGTCATCCAGCAGGAGGGGAAGCGCACCCAATACGGCTGCCGCTTTTTGGAGCTGACCCAGGAGGATCAGGAAAAAATCACCCAGAACATCTTCGCCGTCCAGCGGCAACAGCGCAGCCGCTCTTAGAGCCTGTTTCATATCTCCGGGCGTGCCGGATGGGCGTGGATTTTTTTGCTGGTCAAGGCAAATTTTCCCGGGCGGGCTGACGCCCGGCAAGAAAATTTAAGGAAGTACTGATTCAATCAACGTGTATAGATTTGCGTCAGAAATCTCCGCTGTCAAGGAAGAAAAGCGCAGGAATCCTGACGGATTTCAAGGTTTTCTGACGCAGATCAGCGGGAATTTTCTGGCGTGAAGATGCGCGCGGGGATTGAATCAGTGGTTCCTTAACGCGGAGCGGCGGAAAAAGACCCGCTCAGACGGTGTGCCTGAAGATTTTAAACAGGCTCTTAACGCCCGCCCCAGCGGCGGGAATGAAACAGCGCCCCGTAACATAGGAATCGAAAGGCAGTTGGTATTGACCAGCTGCCTTTTCCTATCCGCCGGGGCGGTTTCAGAAAAGTGGATAAGAAACCCCCTCTAAGTCAAAAGACTCCCCCCTTGGAATCCTAGGCCCCCTTTGATAGACTGTCATTATCAATAAAAATTCCAAATCAAATTGGTCAATTTTCATCGAAGCGCAAAACAAAAAGGAAGCCGGTGATTGAGGAATGTGTGAAACCATCGTATCCATGCGGGGAATCTGCAAGAGCTTCCCCGGCGTCAAGGCCCTGGATCATGTGGACTTTGACCTCCGCTCCGGCGAGGTCATGGCCCTGCTGGGAGAGAACGGAGCGGGCAAAAGCACCCTGATGAAAGTGCTCAGCGGCGTGTACCAGCGGGACGAGGGGACCCTGGAGATCTTCGGGAAACAGTACGGGGACCTGAACCCCAAGCTGGCCCAGGAGGTGGGCGTGGCGATTATCCACCAGGAGCTGAATATGTGCAGGCACCTGTCCGTAGCGGAAAATATGTTCCTGGGCAGGGAGAAGCGCAAGGGCATCCGGCTGGACAACGCCAGCATGGAGGCCGAGGCCAAGGGCATCCTGGACGAGCTGAAAATCGACCTGGACCCCCGGCAGGTGGTGGGCGAACTGCCGGTTTCCAAGCAGCAGATGGTGGAGATCGCCAAAGCCCTGTCCACCCAGGCCAAGGTGCTGATTATGGATGAGCCCACCTCCGCCCTCACCGCCCGGGAGATCGATGACCTGTTCCGCATCATCCGGGAGCTGAAAGCCAAGGGCTGCGGCATTGTGTATATCTCCCACCGGCTGGAGGAGCTGCAGCACATCGTGGACCGGGTGACCATCATGCGGGACGGCCAGTACATCACCAGCATGGACTTCCAGCAGGTGTCCCTGGACGAGATCATCGCCTACATGGTGGGCCGGGAGATCAAGGAGAAGTTCCCCCGGGTCAGCTGCGAGAAGGGGAAGAAGGTCTTTGAGGTCAAGGGCCTCAACGCCGGGCGCATGGTGCGGGACATCGACTTCGCCCTGTACGAGGGGGAGATCGTGGGCTTCGCCGGGCTGATGGGCGCCGGACGGACCGAGACCACCCGGGCCATCTTTGGGGTGGACCCCAAGGACAGCGGCCAGATCATCCTGGACGGACAGGAGGTCACCATCAAAAGCCCCAGGGACGCCATCCAGGCGGGCATCGTCCTGGCCCCGGAGGACCGGAAGAAGGACGGCCTGTGTACCAAGCTGTCTATCCGGCACAACATCGCCCTGCCCAACCTGGACTTCCTGTGCGATAAATTCGGCGTGATCCAGTGGGGCAAAGAGGCCGAGACCTGCGCCAAAGCGGTGCGGGACCTGAAGATCAAGACCCCCACCGTGGAGGTCAACGCGGCCAACCTGTCCGGCGGCAACCAGCAGAAGGTGGTGGTGGGCAAGTGGCTGGCCCGGAACTCCCGGGTGGTCATCTTCGACGAGCCCACCCGGGGCATCGACGTGGCAGCCAAGGTGGAGATCTACCACCTGATGAACCAGCTGAAGCAGCAGGGCATCGCCGTCATGTTCGTCTCCTCCGAAATGCCCGAGGTCATGGGCATCGCCGACCGGATCATCGTCATGTGTGACGGGCGGATCACCGGCGAGCTGATGGCGGAGGACGCCACCCAGGAGAAGATCCTCTCCCTGGCCACCCAGTTTGAGAAGAAAATCGCCATCTAAGGAGGGCTGAAAGAATGAATACCACAAAACCAAATCCCTTAAAGCGGGTTTTAAGCACCCGGGGCATGGGCGGGGCGCTGACGGCGTTCGCCGGGCTGATCGTGATCTACATTGCCTTCGGCATCATCAACCCCACCGTGTTCTCCGGGCAGAACATCATGAACCTGCTGCGCTCCATGTCCAAATACCTGCTCATCGGCATCGGCCAGAGCTACATTTTGATCACCGGCAACATTGACCTGTCCATCGGCTCGGTGGCGGGCATGAGCGCCATGGTCTCCGCCACCCTGATGACCATGGGGGTCCACCCCATCGCCGCCATCCTGGTCACCCTGATCTGCTGCCTGTGCATCGGCGCGCTCAACGGCCTGCTGGTGGGCAAGTGGAAGTTGCCCCCCTTCATCGCCACCCTGGGCACCATGTTCGTGGCCCGGGGCGTGGCCTACATCGTCAACGGCAACCGGAATACCGACGCCATCGCCTCCGGCATCGGCAAGGAGGCGGCGGACACCTTCGGCAACTTCTTCTACTACGGCTCCACCCTGGGCATCTACAACACCTTCTGGATCGCCATAGCCCTGTTTGTGGTATTTTTCTTCCTGCTGTCCGGCACCCGGACGGGCCGCCACATCTACGCCATCGGCTCCAATGTGGACGCGGCCAAGCTGTCCGGCGTCAGCGTGCTGGCCACCACCACCAAGGCCTATCTGGTCAGCGCCTTCTGCTCCTGCGTGGTGGGCCTGATCTTGTGCGGGCAGGCCGGCATGGGCAACATGGAGGCCGGCAACATGTATGAGATGTACGGCGTGGCCGCCGGCGTCATCGGCGGCGTGTCCCCCCTGGGCGGCACCGGCATCCTGCTGGGCACCCTGGCCGGCGCGGCCGTGTGGCAGACCCTGGAGAACGGCCTGAACATGATCGGCGCCCAGGTGGGCATCCAGCGGCTGGTCATCGGCATCATCGTGGTAGGGGCCGTGTTCCTGGACGTGGTGGTCCGCAACGGCGCCCGGAAGAAGCCCGCCAAGGCCGCCTGAACCAACGGGAATTAGACACCGCCAGGTGCTAATTATAAAAAAACTAGGAGGATTTGAAATGAAGAAGCTCACAGCGATTCTGTGCGCCGCCTGTCTGATGCTCACCGCCATGACCGGCTGCGCCAAGCAGGGCAATCCCAGCCAGAGCGGCGGCTCTGACGGCATGATCGCCCTGATCACCATGGACTCCATCGACCAGCACTGGATCACCCTGAACGAGGGCGCCCAGAAGGCGGCCGGCGAGCTGGGCGTCACGGTCCAGTTCATGTCCCCCAACACCAAGGACGACGCCCAGCAGATTGAGTGCGTCAACAACGCCGTCAGCGCGGGCGCCAAGGCCATCATCGTGGCCGCCAACGGCCCGGACGCCATCTCCTCCGCCCTGAAAGAGGCCAAGGACAAGGGCGTGAAAATCGTCTACGTGGACTCCCCCGCCAACGTGGAGGCCGAGGCCACCTTCTCCACCGACAACAAGGCCGCCGGCAAGACCGCCGGCGAGGAAATGCTCAAGGCCCTGGAGGCCAAGGGCGTCACCTCCGGCAAGATCGGCATCATCAACGTCAACGCCGCCACCGACTCCTGCGTCATGCGGGAGGAGGGCTTCCGCTCCGCCTTTGAGGGCAGCGGCTTCGAGCTGCTGGAGACCCAGTATGGCGAGGGCGACGCCGCCAAATCCCAGTCCATCGCCGAGAACTACATCACCCAGGGCGTTGTGGGCATCTTCGGCTGTAACGAGGGCTCCACCACCGGCGCCGGCAACGCCATCAAGGCCAACGGCAGCGCTGACATCATCGGCGTGGGCTTCGACAAGTCTGACGCCATCCTGGGCCTCATTGACGACGGCTATCTGCTGGCCACCATGGCCCAGAACCCCGACGTGATGGGCTATGAGGGCGTGAAGGCCGCCGTGAAGGCCATCAACGGCGAGAGCCTGGGCGGCGCTGTCACCGACACCGGCGTGTCCGTGCTCACCAAATAAAACTCCATAAACCCCGACAGGAACGCCGGTTTTCCGGGGGAGTGTCCAGACAGCGAAGTTTTTATTGGGGTTTCCCCCGCCTCCGGCGGGGGAAACCCAGGAATAAATCTTCTCAGTGGGCACTCCCTTTTCCGGCGTTCCTGTTGAAATTGCTAACATATGATGGTAAAGTAGACTTATTGCCTCCATCCAGACCACGATCACGGATCACTCCGGCACATATCAAAGGGAAAAGAGGACGCCTATGTGGAAGGTTATTATCGCGGATGACGAGAAGCTGATCTGCCGGCTGATCGAGGCGCTGGTGGATTGGGACGCTCTTGGCATGGAGATCGTGGGCAAGGCGGAGAACGGGCTGGAAGCCCTGGATATGGTGCGGGATCTGCGGCCCCACCTGCTCATCACTGACATCCGTATGCCCGGCTGCGACGGGTTGGACCTGATCCGCCAGGCCCGGGAGCTCAGTCCGGAAATCGAGATCGTCATCATCAGCGGATACGCCCATTTTGAGTACGCCCAGACCGCCATCGCCTACGGGGTGGGCAACTACATCCTCAAGCCGGTCAACCAGGCCGAGCTGAACAAGACCCTGCAAAAGATCATCCTCCGCCTGGAGGAACGAGGCCATCGGGAGCGCCAGGCCGGCGGGGACGGCGGCCAGAGCGCCCCCCAACGCCTCCGGGAGGAGCTGATCCGGGATCTGCTGGACGGGAAGCGGGAATTCACCCCGGCGGAGCTGGCCCAGGCCTACCAGTTCCATACCCAGGGCCGTCAGCTCCAGACCTTCCTCCTGAAGCTGGACCTGGAGGGAGACGAGCTGTCCAGCCCGGCCCGGGCCATCATCCGGCAGAAGGCGGAGGAGATGTTCCAGGCCGCCGTGCTGCCCGCCTGCGAGGAAGGGGCGCTGTATCTCTGGAACTTCGCGGGGTACGGCCTGCTCGCCTATCCCCCCGGGGAGGAGGACCGGGTCCGCCGGAGCCTGCGGGAGCTGCTCAATCAGCTGCAGGCCAACAAAAGCCTGTTCGGCCCGGTGGAATTTACCATCGGCCTGGGCCCCGCCATCCAGGAGATCCGGGAGCTGGCGGACTCTATGGATTCCGCCCAGCTGGCGGCGGCGGAACGGCTGATCGAGGGCCGGGGCCGGATGCTGGAGGGGGTTCCCCCCGGCTCCGACCTGCCCCGCCAGGCGATTTTGACCCGGTATACCAAGCTGGTGGACCATGGGATCGAGCTTCTGGACCGGGAGACCCTGCGCCTGGCCCGGGAGGGCCTGCGGGCCGGGCTGCTGGCCGTGCCCAAAGTGCGGGGCCGGGAGATCTTTGAGCTGGTGCTGGACGCGGGGAAGGTCTTTGCCCTGCGGGCGGGGGCCGGCGACGGGGCGGCCCAGGTATTCCAGCGGCAGTGCCGCCAGCGGGGACGGATGGAGCTGCTGTTCCAGGCCCTGGAAGAGCTCCACACCCAGACCCTCCAGGAGCTGAGGGAGCGGCAGGAGAGCGAGACCGCCCGGCCCATCCGCATGGCCAAGCAGTTTATCCAGGAGAACTACGGGCGCAACATCACACTGGAGGATGTATGCGGGGCGGCGGGCTTCAGCCCCGCCTATTTCAGCGCTCTGTTTAAGAAGGAGACTGGGGAGGGCTTTTCCAAGTACCTGACCCAGGTGCGGATCAACCGGGCCAAGGAGCTGCTGCGGGAGACCGGCCTGTCTGTGGCGCAGGTGTGCGAGGCGGTGGGGTACAGTGACCGGAAGCACTTTACCCAGACCTTCCACAAGATGACCGGCGTGAATCCCGCGGAATTCCGCCGGCTCTACGGCTGATGGGGGCGGATATGAGGCGCGGCAAGTTTAAATACCTGTCCAAGCGGCTGCTGGCGGCGGGGGCGGCGGCCCTCCTTCTCAACACCGGGTCGCTGGTCCTGCTCTGCGGGGCGGCGGCCAGGCTGGGGATCCGCTGGTGGTACTGGGTCTCGGCGGGGGCGGCGGCGCTGCTCCTGCTGCTGTGGGGGACGGCCCGCTGGATTGTCCGCCCCTTCCTCCACCTGGAACGGGAAAGCCAGCTGTTTTTGAAGGGCTACGCCCCCAACCGTCCCCCGGAGGAGGAGAGCGTCTTTTTCTCCCCCTCCAGCCGCCAGGTATGGGAGTATCTGCGGGGGATGCTGAATTCCTCCAAGCTGATGGAGCTGAACAAGCGGCAGGCCCAGTATCTGGCCTTGCAAAATCAGATCAACCCCCACTTCCTCTACAACACCCTGGAGAGTATCCGCAGCGAGGCCCTGGTGGCCGGGCTGACGGCGCTGGCGGAGATGACCGAGGCCCTGGCCAGCTTCTTCCGCTACACCATCAGCAAGGTGGAAAACCTGGTGTCGGTGGAGGAGGAGCTGCAAAACTGCGAGACCTACTTTAAAATCCAGCGCTACCGCTTTGCCGAGCGCCTCCAGCTCACCATTGAGTATGACAGCGAGGAGCGGGAGGAGATTTTCCTCTGCCGCCTGCCCAAGCTGACCATGCAGCCCATTTTAGAGAACAGCATCATCCACGGCACAGAGTGCAAAATCGGCACCGGGCACTTGAAAATCCATCTGGAGCGGACGGGCAAGCTGCTGCTCATCCGGATCTCCGACGACGGGGTGGGGATGGACGAGCAAACCCTGGCCCGGATGAACAGTCAGCTGCAGCAAAGCGCCCGGGCCATCCCCTCCCAGAACGCCCAGGCCGAGGGGGGCATCGCCCTGCGCAACGTCAACAACCGGATCCATCTGCTGTTTGGGGAGGAGTACGGCCTGCGGGTGTTCTCCATGCCGGGGGTGGGCACCGACGTGGAGATCCTTTTGCCGGCCATCACCAGCGACAGGGACGTCCCCAACAAGGAGGCGCTACGCTCCCTGTAGGAGGGATATATGCGAAACGAGATACTGCGCATGGATCAGGTGACCTACGACAGCCAGGGGGTGGCCCAGCTGGACAACTTCAGCCTGTCCATGTGGGAGGGGGAAATCCTGGGCCTGGTGCCCGTCAACAACTACGGGGTGGAGGCCCTGTTCTCCCTGCTGACCCAGAACCTCCCCCTGCGGGGCGGCTATGTCTACTACCGGGAGAAGCTGGTGAACGACTGGCACAGCCCCTGCCGGGGGAGCAACCGAGTCAGCGTGATCCGGAATGAGAGCTGCCTGGCCAAGGACCTGACGGTGGCCGACAACATCTTTGTCCTGCGGCCGGGCTTCCGGAAGTGGAGGATCCGGCCCCGGATCCTCCGGGAACAGCTGATCCCCTTTATCCAGGAGATCGGCGTGCCCATCCGGGCGGACGCCTACATCGACGAGCTCACCCCCTTCCAGCGGTTTGTGGTGGAGCTGCTGAAGGCGATTGTGGCGGGCAGCCGGCTGATCGTGCTGGAAAATGTGGACGCCTTTATCAGTGAGAGCGAGCTGGCCAAGCTCCAGGAGATCCTCCTCCACTACGCGGAGAAGGGCACCGCCTTTCTCTACCTCTCCGCCCATTTTGAGGAGACCCTGCGCTTCTGCCACCGGACGGCGCTGATGTCCAACGGCCGCATTTTGAAATATTTTGACCTGAAGGGCGGCAGCCGGGACATGCTCTGCCTGCCCTGTGTGGAGGACTACGACCGCTGGGTCCGGGCCCGGCTGGAGGAGCCCGGCCGGAAGCGGCGGGACACAGCCGTGCTGGAGCTGCGCTCCCTGTGCCGGGGCTCCCTTCGGGATGTGAGCCTGCTGGTACAGGCCGGGGAGTGCGTGGTGATCCAGGACATGGACAACTGCGCCCTGCGGGATCTTCTCGCCGTTGTACGGACCGGCCGGCGCTCCGCCGGGGAGATCCTGGTGGGCGGGCGGCCCCTGCGCTCCGGCCTGGACCGGAGCGTCGCCGTTGTCCAAGAGCGGCCCATGGAGACCATGCTCTTTCCCAGCATGAGCTATATGGACAACCTCTGTTTCAATATGGACCACCGCTTCCCCCACATCTGGACATCCCGGGGGATGCGCCGGAGCATCCGGGAGGAGTATGGCCCCCGCCTGGGGGAGGAGGTCTTTGACAAGCGGATCAGCGAGCTGACCAACCGGCAGAAATATGACCTGGTGTTCACCCGCCTGCTGCTGCAGCGGCCCAAGGTGGTGTTCTGTGTCCACCCCTTCAAGAAGGCAGATGTCTCCATCCGCAGCCACCTGTGGAAGCTGATGGAACAGCTTTTGGAGAAGGACATCGCCGTGGTGATCCTGGCGGTCAACCTGGCGGACTCCCTGGCCCTGGCGGACCGGCTGATCCGGCTGCGGCAGGGGACGGTCCACGAGGCCTACCAGCGGGAGGACTTCGCCAAGCTGCCCGCCAGCACGCCGTGGCTGTACCTCTACCAGGAAAAATATCCACAATAGACCTGTGAAAATCATAAGGAGGACGATTGTTATGAGACGTTCAGAGATCAACAAGGCCCTGCGGGAGCTGGAGGGGATGTGCGCCAAGCACTGCTTCGCCCTGCCCCCCTTCTGCCACTTCACCCCGGAGCGGTGGCAGGCCCTGGGCCACGAGTATGACGAGGTCCGGGACTGCATGCTGGGCTGGGACATCACCGACTATGGCAAGGGGGATTTTGACCGCTTCGGCTTCTCCCTCATCACCATCCGCAACGGCAACCGGGCCATGGCGGACAAATACCCCAAGGTGTACGCCGAAAAGCTGCTGTATCTGAAGGAGGGGCAGTACGCCCCCAACCACTTCCACTGGTACAAGACCGAGGACATCATCAACCGGGGGGGCGGCAATGTCCTCATCCGGGTGTATAACTCCCTGCCCGACGAGGAGATCGACCGGGTCAGCGACGTGACCGTCCACACCGACGGCCGTACCTACACCGTACCCGCCGGCGCCCAGGTCCGCCTCACCCCCGGGGAGAGCATCCACATCCAGCAGCGGCTCTACCACGACTTCTCCGTGGAGGAGGGCACCGGCCCCGTGCTGCTGGGCGAGGTGAGCCAGTGCAACGACGACAACACGGACAACCGGTTTAACCCCCCAGTAGGCCGCTTCCCGGAGATTGAGGAGGACGAGCCCCCCTACCGGCTGCTGTGCAACGAGTACCCGGCGGCAAAGTGAGGCGGCGAGATGTTGGATGTTGTCGCTTGGGGCGAACTGCTCATTGATTTTACCACCCAGAGCACCGATGAATCGGGCTATCCCACCATGGCCGCCCACCCCGGCGGGGCCCCCGCCAATTTCCTGGCGGCCCTGGCCAAGTTCGGTGCCAAGACGGCCCTGGCGGGCAAGGTAGGCGCCGATACCTTCGGGAGGATGCTCACCGGCACCCTCCAGAGCCTGGGGATTGAGACCCGGGGGATCGTGGCCAGCCCGGAGGTGTTTACAACCCTGGCCTTTGTCACCCTGGACCAGCATGGCGACCGGGAGTTCGCCTTCGCCCGGAAGCCCGGGGCGGACACCCAGATCACCTTTGCGGAATTGGACCTCAGCCTGATCGACGAGACCCGGATCTTCCACTTCGGCACCCTCTCCCTGACGGACGAGCCGGCCCGGTCCGCCACCCGCCAGGCCGTGGCCTACGCCAAGGAGCGCGGGAAGCTGATCACCTATGACCCCAACCTGCGCAAACCCCTGTGGCGTGACCTGGACGATGCCAGGGAGCAGTTGCTGTGGGGCCTGGGCCAGGCCGATGTGGTGAAGATCAGCGACGAGGAGGTGGAGTTCCTGTTCGGCCTGTCCCCGGAGGAGGGGGCGGAGCGGATTTTGAGGGAGTACGGCGTCAAGCTGGTGTTCGTCACCTGCGGGCCGGAGGGCTGTGTGTTCCGGAATCCCAGGGCCTGGGGACGTGTCCCCGGGCTGTCCGGCCTCCAGGTGGTGGATACCACCGGGGCGGGGGATATCTTCGGGGGCAGCGCCGTGTGGCGGCTCCTGTCCAGCGGCAAAGCCCCGGAGGAGCTGGACGGGGCGGAGCTGCGGGAGATCACCTCCTTCGCCTGTGCCAGCGCCGGCCTGTCCACCACCCGTCCCGGCGGGATCTCCAGCGTGCCCGCCTATGAGGAGATCATGGAGCGGCTTTCCGCTCCCCAGAAAATGGAATAGCCCGGATACAGCTTACATCGCCCGATAATAGGCATCCACGCCCGTTATCGGGCCTTATTTTGCCCAAAAACGGGCGCATGCGTGTAAAAGGGTGGCCCGCCTGGCCACACCGGGGCGCCCGCAAAAAATCACGGAATTTTTCTGAAAATCATTCCCTTGAAAATAATGTGAAAAATTCCCGTAAATAAATAAAATCCAGCCGTTTTTCCTTCAATTTTTAGAATCCTTCCGCTAATCGCCCACGGGCACCGCCAGCTGGCGCCTTTTGGGGCCCGATGATAGCACAATAATTGCTTTATATATTCCCAAGTGGATACAAAAGCCCATTCCTTGATCCAAAATGTAGGAGGAGAACAGTATGAAATTCGGCTTATTGAAAGACATCAAAGACGGAGAATACCGCACCATTGTCACCCCCGCTGAGGTCAACGCCATCACGGCGGACGGGCACGAGGTCTATGTCCAGAAGGGCGCCGGCCTGGGCGCCGGCTTCTCGGACGAGGCCTACGCCGCCGAGGGCGCCAAGCTGCTGGACACCATGGAGGACATCTACAGCACCTGTGACTTCGTGACCAAGGTGAAGGAGCTGGAGCCCTGTGAGTTCGGCCTGCTGCGGGAGAACCAGATTGTGCTCACCTGCATCCACCCCGCCGCCCATCCCCAGGAGGTGCAGGCCCTGCTGGACAGCAAATGTATCGCCTTTACCGCCGAGGACTCCCACCGCTACGGCTCCCCCAACTGCGAGGCCGCCGGCAAGCAGGGCGCCCTGATGGGCCTGGAGTCCCTGCTGTCCATCAACGGCGGCAAGGGCAAGTTTGTCAGCGGCCTGGGCGGCGCCCCCGGCATCAAGGCCCTGGTTCTGGGCGGCGGCGGCGTGGGCCGGGCCGTGGCCTCCGTCCTCCACGCCCTGGGCGCCTGGGTCACCGTCATGGATATCAACATCGGCACCCTGCGGGACATCGGCCGGCAGTTTAATGAGGAGGTCAACACGCAGATCTCCAACCGCTACAACATTAAAAAGCTCCTTCCTGAGATCGACGTGGTCTACAACTGCGTCAAGTGGCCCAAAGACGCCACCGAGTACATGATTGACCGGGAGATGGTCCGCTCTATGGAGAAGGGCTCCGTCATTGTGGACATCAGCAACGACGTGGGCGCCATCGAGACCTTCCACGAGACCACCCACGCCGAGCCCCGCTACATTGAGGAGGGCGTGGTCCACTACTGCGTCAGCAACATCCCCGGCGCCATCGCCCAGTCCACCTCCATCGCCTATGCCGCCTCCATGCTGCCCCACTTCCGCAGCATCCTGAACGGCGGCGTGGCCGCCGCCTGCGTGAAGGACGGCTTCCTGCGCCGGAGCCTGACCACTTACCAGGGCTACCTGACCCACGAGGAGACCAGCGCGATCCAGAACCGTCCCTGGGTCCGCCCCGAGGACATCCTCCACATCGCCGGTCAGAGGCTGGATCCCGCTCCCCCCGCCACCGGCACCCGGTCTGACAACTTCATCCAGCTGTAACCTCCGCATGCGAAACAATCCTCACGGCTTAGGCCCCGGATCCAGAAAGAAGGAGTGATACTCTATGACAGTGACCGACTTCCTGCTTGACTTCTCCATCGCCTCCGTGTTTATTCTCATCGGCCAGCTCATCCGCGCCAAGGTCCCTCTGGTGCAGAAGTTCTTTATCCCCGCCAGCATGATCGCCGGCTTTCTCGCCCTGCTCCTGGGCTCTCAGGCGCTCAATGTGCTGCCCTTCTCCGACTCCATCAGCAGCTACGCCAGCTCCCTGATTATCCTGATTTTCGCCGGCGTGGGCATCAACGGCTTCACCTTCAACAAGAAGGCCTTTAAGGCCGAGATCACCCGCATCGGCTCCTACTTCTCCTATAAAGTGCTGGCCCAGGCCATCCAGTTCAGCCTGGTCCCCCTGTTCTCCATCGTGGTCATCTCCCAGCTGTTCCCGGAGATCAACTACGGTTTCGGCCTGCTGCTGGCCGCCGGCTTCTCCGGCGGGCACGGCACCGCCGCCGCTGTGGGCGATTCCTTTTCCCGGGTGGGCTTTATGGACGCCACTGACATCGGCATGACCTGCGCCACGGTAGGCATCCTGGCCGGCATCTTCGGCGGGCTGTTCTTCATCAAGCTGGGCACCAAGTTCGGCTGGACCAAGTATATCAAAGGGTTCCAGTACATCTCCGGCGACCTGAAAACCGGCCTGATCCCCAAGGAGAACCGCTCCTCCATGGGGGACGAGACCACCTCCTCCATGGTGCTGGACAGCCTGGCCTTCCATCTGGCCATCATGCTGGTGGCCTCCGGCGCTGGCGTGGGTCTGTACCGGCTGATCCTCAATGTCACCGGCCTGGACCTGCCCTCCTATCTGCTGGCCTTCCTGGTGGCCATCGCCATGTTCCTGTTCTTTAAGAAGGTGGGTGTGGGCGATTACATTGAGGAAAATGTGGTCAGCCGCATCTCCGGCACAGCCACCGACTATCTGGTATTCTTCGGCATCGCCTCCATCAAGATCGATGTGGTGGTCAAGTACGCCGCCCCCCTGGCCCTCCTCCTTCTGTTCGGCACCTTCATCGTGGTGCTCACCCTGATGTTCTTTGGCCCGGCCATGAACAAGGGCAGCTGGTTCGAGCGCTCCCTGTTTGTGTTCGGCTACTCCACCGGCGTGTTCGCCATCGGCTTTGTGCTGCTGCGGATTGTGGACCCGGAGAACAAGTCCAAGACCCTGAACGACACCGCCTTCGCCGCCCCCTTCACCACTCCGGCGGAGCTGTTTGCCTGGAGCATGGGCCCCAAAATGCTGATCACCGGCCAGCACTGGCAATTTGTCGGGCTGTATCTGGCCATTCTGCTGGCCTGTATCCTGCTGAACCTGGTGTGCAAGTGGTGGTGGCTCAAGCTGCCCCTGGACCGCCCCGCCGCGGAGGAATGACCCGGTTGCCGATCCCCCTGTTTTCTGTTATAATTTCATCAGCAAAGCCTGTTCCCGCCCTCTTTTCAGGGCGGGAACAGCGGTATCAAGCCAGAGAGGGGCGGGAGAGGGATGGATATACTCCAGCAGCTGTTCAACGGAAAGGGCTATATCGACGGCATCACCATCATCAACCTGGAGGGCGAGATTTTGTTTACCGCCAAGCTCAACGGAAAGCTGTCCAACCAGGAGGACAGCCAGCAGCTGGTGGGGCAGAAATTTTTCGACATCTATGAGAATTTAGACCCGCTCAGCAGCAGCACCTACCGGGCCATGGAGCTGGGCGTCCCCCTCTATGTGGAAAACCAGCTGCTGCGGACCCGGGGGCAGGAGAACATCCACATCGACTCCCTGTCCATCCCCATCAAAAGCGGGGGCCGGGTGGTGGGGGCCATCGACCTGTCCACCCAGGTATCCTCCGACGAGCCGGTGGAGCGGAAAGAGCCGGACTCCCTGGACTCCGGGGGCCTGCCTGTCAACTGGACCCAGAAGCTGGCCAGCCGGGACCTGGCCAGCGGCGGGATGGACGACATCATCGCCGTGGACGAGGGCATGCGCCAGGCCAAGGACTACATCCCCGTGGTCGCCTCCTGCGATCTGCCTGTGATGATCTATGGCGAGACCGGCACCGGCAAGGAGCTCTTTGCCCAGGCCATCCACAACGCCAGCGCCCGCCGGGGCGGCCCCTTCATCACCCAAAACTGCGCCGCCCTGCCTGACACCCTGCTGGAGAGCATCCTTTTCGGCACCGCCAAGGGGGCCTTCACCGGGGCGGTGGACAGCAAGGGTCTGTTTGAGCTGGCGGACGGGGGGACCCTATTTTTGGACGAGATCAACTCCATGCCCCTGCACCTCCAGTCTAAGCTGCTCCGGGTGCTCCAGGACGGCAGCTTCCGCAGCCTGGGCGCCCGGCAGGTCAAGACGGTGGACGTGAAGATTATCGCCGCCATCAACGTGGAGCCCCTCCAGGCCATCCGGGACCGGCAGCTGCGCCAGGACATCTATTACCGGCTGAGCATGATGTCCATCCGGATCCCTCCCTTGCGGGAACGGAAAAAGGATATCGCCAGCTTTGTCAGCCGCTACGTCTCCAAGCATAACGCCACCTTTCACAAGCAGGTCAACCGGATCTCCGAGGAGGTGATCCAGTGCCTGGAGCGGTACGACTGGCCCGGCAATGTGCGCCAGCTGGAGCAGGTGGTCGTCTACGGCATGAGCTGTGTGGAGCCAAATCAGCACAGCCTGGAGCCGCGCCACATCAGGGACAAGCTCCAGGAGATGGGCCAGGCCCCGGGCCCGCCCGATCCGGCCCGGAACGCCGCCGCCCCCGCCGGCCACCCCCCCCGCCCGCTGCGTGACTCGGTACGGGACTATGAGCGGGAGCTGATCTGTCAGGCGCTGAACGCCTCCGGCGGCAAGCTGGTCCAAGCCGCAAAGCTGCTGGACATCCCCAGACAGACCCTCCAGCGTAAAATCCAGCAATATGAGATTACACTGAATCCCGCTCTGGGCTGGCGGTAGTCCCCCCGTCAGCCGCCAGTGAAGAAAAACGAAAGAGAACCCCCTCTGAACTTCAACCGTTTCAGAGGGGGTTCTCCTATGCCGTGGCGTGTTCAGGCTCTATTCCCCACGGCCCTGCCCGTAGTAGGCCCCGGGCCCGTGCTTGCGGAAATAGTGCTTGTCCTGGTAGCGCTGGGGGGCGGGGCCGGCGGAGGGCCGGACCTGGCGGGTCAGGATGGCCATTTTGGCCACCTCCTCCAGCACCACCCCGTGGTACACCGCCTGGGCGGCATCCTTGCCCCAGGTGAAGGGGCCGTGGCTGGCGCAGATCACCCCGGGGACGGCGGTGGGCTCGACGCACCGCTCCCGGAAGGTCTCCACAATGATTTTGCCTGTGTTCCGCTCATAGTCCTCCTCCAGCTCCCCCTGGGTCAGGTGGCGGGCGCAGGGGACGGAGCCGTAGAAGTAGTCGGCGTGGGTGGTGCCGAAACAGGGGATGTCCTCCCCGGCCTGGGCCCAGGCCACGGCGTGGGGGCTGTGGGTGTGGACGATGCCCCCAATCCCCGGGAAAGCCTTGTACAGCTCCAGGTGGGTCTTGGTATCGCTGGAGGGCTTCCACCTGCCCTCAGCCACCTTGCCGGTCTCCAGCTCCACCACCACCATGTCCTGGGCGGCCATGCCCTCATACTCCACCCCGGAGGGCTTGATGACAACAAGCCCCTGGGCCCGGTCAATGGCGGAGACATTGCCCCAGGTAAAGGTAACCAGCCCGTATTTGGGCAGGAGCAGATTGGCCTCCAGAACTTCTTGCTTAAGCGCTTCTAACATAAAACCTACCCCTTTCACCATGCAGGGGCGGGGGGGGCCCGCCCGGGAGATCAGGATCGCCAGGCGGAGGATATCCGCCCCTACAGGGCCTTATTTCAATTTCCAGGCCAGATCGGACAGGAACAGGTCGTGCTCCAGGGACTCCACGGTGGTGTCCTTCCCGATGTGGACAAACTCGATGTCCATCATGTTGGCCCAGTCCTTCATCTGCCCGGCGGTGACGTCGTAGCTCAGGACGGTGTGGTGGGCGCCGCCGGCGGTGATCCAGCACTCCACCCCGGTGGTGAGGGAGGGCTCCGCCCGCCACATCACCCGGGCCACAGGCAGGTTGGGCATGGGCAGGATGGGCTTGACGCAGTGGATGTCCTGGCAGATCAGGCGCAGCCGCCCCCCCATATCGATAAGGGAGACCACAATGGCGTCCCCCTCCCCGCCCTCGAAGACCAGGCGGGCGGGGTCCTTCTCGTTCATGCCGATGCCCAGGTGGTGGGTCTCAATCCGGGGACGGCCGGCGGAGCAGCAGGGGCAGACCTCCAGCATGTGGGCGCCCAGGCTGTACTCCTCCCCCTCCACCAGATGATAGGTGTAGTCCTCCATAAACAGGGAGCGGCCGTTACCCCCCTCCCCCATGGCCTTCATGATGGCGGTCATAGCGGCCACCTTCCAATCGCCCTCGCCGGCGTAGCCGTAGCCCTGGGCCATCAGGTGTTGGCTAGCCAGGCCGGGGAGCTGCTCCATGCCGTACAGGTCCTGGAAAGTGTTGGAGAAGGCCTTGCAGCCCTGTTCATCCATCATCTTTTTCATGGCGATCTCTTCCCGGGCCTGGTAGCGGATGTGGTCCACCTTGTCGGTGGCGATGTCGTACTCGGCCCGGTAGGTCTCCATCAGGGCGTCGATCTCCCCCTCGGTGACGGCGTCCATCGCCTTCACCAGGTCGCCCACCGCCCAGGTGTTCACCTGCCAGCCCAGCTTGGCCTGGACCTCCACCTTGTCCCCCTCGGTGACGGCCACCTCCCGCATGTTGTCGCCAAAGCGCATGACCTTCATGGACTTGGACACCGCCACGCCCACGGCCGCCTTCATCCAGCTGCCCACCCGGTCCCGGACGGACTGGTCCCGCCAATGGCCGGCGATGACCTTCCGGGGCATCCGCAGCCGGGCGGCCAGGAAACCGTGTTCCCGGTCGCCGTGGGCGGCCTGGTTCAGGTTCATAAAGTCCATGTCGATCTCCTCGTTGGGGATCTCCCGGTTGTACTGGGTAGCCAGGTGGCAGTAGGGCTTTTGCAGGCTGGCCAGGCCATTGATCCACATTTTGCTGGGGGAGAAGGTGTGGCACCAGGTGATGATCCCGGCGCAGGAATCGTCGTAGTTGGCCTCCTTCACCACGCTGGCGATCTCCTGGTTGGTCTTGGCGGTTACCTTGTAGACCAGGGGGAAGGGCAGGGCCTTGGACAGCTCATCCGCCATCTCCCGGGCCCTGGCGTCCACCGTATCCAGCACCTCGGGGCCATACAGGAACTGACTGCCCACCACGAACCAGAATGAATAACGCATGGGATTTACCTCCTTGTGTCGGGGCGGATCTCATCCGCCCGTAAAAAATCAGGAACAGGGCCGGCAGGCGGATGAGATCCGCCCCGACAGGCGCCGCCTCACAGGACGGCCACCGCTGTCTTTTCCACCTCCAGCAGGGCCTTGTACCGCCGGATATAGGCGTTGAAGCCCTCCACGCAGGCGGGGTCGGGCTGGATGGTGGAGCCGGACACCCCGGCGAAGACCTTTTGGGACAAAAAGTCCTCCAGCCGCTCCCCCTCCCCCCGGTTCAGCAGGAAGGAGGCCAGCAGGGCCATGCCGTAGGGCCCGCCCTCCCCGGCGGTCTCCATGCAGGTGACGGGGGCACCACAGGCGGCGGCCATGTAGCTCTGGCCCACCACGGGGGTCTTAAACAGCCCGCCGTGGCCGGTGAGGGAGTCGATGGCCACCCGCTCCGCCGCCAGGATGTCCATGCCGATCTTCAGGGTGGACATGGTGGAATAGAGCTGGGCCCGGAAGAAATTGGCCAGGGTAAAGCCGCTCTCCGGGGCGCGGGCCACCAGGGGCCGGCCAGCGTCCATGTGGGTGACCCCCTCCCCGGCCAGGTAGTTGCACACCAGCACGCCGCCGCAGTCCGGGTCCCCCTCCAGGCTCTTCTCGTAGAGCTTGGTGTACAGCGTCCCCATGTCGGGCTGGGCCCCGAAGAGGCGGGCGGCCTCCCCCAGGACGCCCACCCAGGCGTTGGTGTCGTTGGTGCAGTTATTGCAGTGGACCATGGCCACCGGGGCCCCGGCGGGGGTGGTCACAATGTCGATTTCCTCATGGACTTGGGCCAGAGGCCTTTCCAGCACCACCATGGAGAAGATGGACGTGCCGGCGGACACGTTGCCCGTCCGGGGGGCCACAGCGTTGGTGGCGGTCATGCCGGTGCCGGCGTCCCCCTCGGCGGGGGCGAAGGGGATGCCGGCGGGGAGCAGATGGTCCAGCAGCGCCGCGCCGGCCTCGCTCAGGGTTCCGGCGGGCTCGCCGGCGGCCAGCACCTGGGGGAGCAGGTCCTCCAGCCGCCAGGGCAGGGCCTGGATCTCCGGCAGGGCGTTGAACTTGGACACCATCTCCTGATGATAGTCCAGGGCGGCGCTGTCAATGGGGAACATGCCGCTGGCCTCGCCGATGCCCACGGCGTTGACGCCGGTGAGCCTATAGTGGATGTAGCCCGCCAAGGTGGTGATGTGGGCGATCCGGGGGACGTGCTCCTCCTTGTTCAGCGCCGCCTGATACAGGTGGGCGATGGACCACCGCTGGGGGATGTTGAAGCCGAACAGCTCGGTCAGCCCGGCGGCGGCCTGGCCGGTGATGGTGTTCTGCCAGGTGCGGAAGGGGGTGAGCAGGTTCCAGTCCTTGTCAAAGGCCAGGTAGCCGTGCATCATGGCGGACACCCCGGCGGCGGCGATGTTTTCCCGGTTCTCCACCTGGGACAGGGCGGATTTCAGGCCGGCCCACGCCTCCTCCAGGGGGTAGGTCCACACCCCGTTCTCATACCGGGAGGCCCAGGTGTGGTCCCCGGCGGAGACGGGCCTGAACGCCCCGTCAATGGCCACGGCCTTGATCCGGGTGGAGCCCAGCTCTATGCCCAAACAGGTTTTCATAGCCTTTCCCCCCTATTTCTTGTTTTTGCGCAGCAGGACGATGCTCTGTACCACCAGGAACAGGCAGAGCATGGCGGCCACGGTGATGTTGGACCACCAGGCCTCGTCAAAGCCCAAGGAGGCCACAACCCGCTTGATGGTATTCAGGCTCAGCACGCCGAAGAAGGTGCCGGCCACATTGCCCACGCCGCCGGTCAGCAGGGTGCCGCCGATGATGGAGGAGGCGATGGCGTTCATCTCATCCCCCGCTCCGTTGGCCACGTCCCCGCTGCCCACATGGAGGAAGTAGAGGATGCCGCCCAGGCCGGCCAGCATGCTGCACAGCACATGGGCCAGGAATTTGGTCTGGCGCACGTTGATGCCCAGCATGTTGGCGCTTTGATTGTTGCCGCCCACGGCGTAGAAGGCCCGGCCCAGCTTAGTCCAGCGCAGCAGGCAGAAGAGCAGTACCACCACCACCAGGGCGATCACAACCCCCACCTCCACATAGGCGGGGACGTACTGGCCCAGCTTGTTGTTGGAACCCAGCCCCGGGACGATGATCCTGGTATCCTTCACCGCCAGGAAGGCCTCGTTAGTGACCCGGACCGGCTCCTTGCTCACAATGGTAGTCATGCCCTTGGCGAAGAACATCCCCGCCAGGGAGATGATAAAGGGCTGGATGCCCAGATGGGCCACCAGGAAGCCCTGCACCACCCCGAAGGCCAGCCCAACGCCCAGGCCGATGAGGATCATGGTGAGGATATTCCCGCCCTGCTGTTCCAGGTTCACGGCGCAGATCATGCAGACCAGGCAGGTGACGGCGCCCACGCTGATGTCAATGCCGCCGGTGATCATCACAATGCTCATGCCGCAGGACAGGACGATGAGGGAGGCGTTGTTATTCAGAATATTCAGGAAGTTCTGGGGCTTGGTAAAACTGCCCCCCAGGAAGATGACAGCGGACAGGTACAGGATAAAGAAAACCACCACAGTGATGGCCAGCAGCAGGTTGGTGTCGCTCATGGCCACCCGCTCCTTCAGCCGCCCCTGTCTGTTCACAGCGGTTGTGTTCGGCATGTCAGGACACCTCCTTCACGGCCTTGACGGGCGCTTTCTTCATGCTGGACAGCTTCTCCCGCACCACCGGAGCGCTGAGGACCACCAGCAGGATGACCACCACCGCCTTGTAGGCGGGCAGGGCCGTGGAGGGGACCTCGTACTTGTACAGGGTGGTGGTGAGGAACTGGATGACATAGGCCCCCAGGATAGAGCCGTAGATGTTGAATTTGCCGCCGGACAGGGCGTTGCCCCCCAGGGCCACCGCCAGGATGGCGTCCATCTCGATGTTCTCCGCGTTGCGGGAGTAGTTGATGGAGCCGCTGCGGCTGATCCGGATGTAGCCGGCCACCGCCACGCACACGCCCAGGATCACATAGGTGAGCAGCTTGATCATCTTGGGGTTCAAGCCGTTGAGCCGGGAGGAGTTGGGGTTGATGCCCACCGACTGGGTATACAGCCCCAGGTTGGTGAACTTCAGCACCAGCCAGAACACCAGCACCATCAGGGCGGTGATAAAGATGGGGGTGGGCACGGGGATCCCGGGGAGGAAGGTGCCCGCGTACTTAAAGGCCACATCATTGATGATGGGCAGCTGGTTGTTGTTGATCCAGGCGGCGATGGACCGCCCGGCGGTGTACATAATCAGGGTGGCCACCATGGGCTGGATGTTGAAGTAGGCCACCAGGGTGCCGTTGAAGGCGCCAAAGAGGGCGGTTACCACAATGCCGATGAGCACAGCCAGGAACAGGTTCATCTGCATGGTATCAGCGGCGGCCTGCCCCCCGCAGACCAGGCGCAGGATGACGCTGCCGGCGATGGTCATGGTGGCGCCCACGCTGATGTCCTGCCCGCCGGAGGAGGCGGTGACCAGCGTCATGCCGATGGCCAGGATCACCAGCTCGGAGGCGTTGTCCAGCACGGAGACCATATTGCCGCTGAGCACCGGGTTGCCCAGGCTGTTCTCCTTGACAGAGACGGTGAAGAAGGTGGGGTCGGCGATCAGGTTGAACAGCACCAGCAGGACCAGCGCCGCCACGGGGATAAACAGCTGCTGCCGGGTAAGGCGTTTCCAAAGGCTCTCGTCTGGCCGCCTCACCTGGGTCTCAGGATTTTTTACGGGGGTTGTCATTTCTCGTCACCTCCTGCGATGGTGGCCATGATCTTGGACTGGGTCAGATCCTCGCCGTTGAGCTCGCCCACGGCCTTCCGGTCCCGCATGACCACCAGCCGGGAGCAGGTGCGCAGCATCTCGTCGATCTCCGAGGAGATGAAGGTGACGCTCTTGCCCTCCGACGCCAGCTTCAGGACCAGCTTTTGGATCTCAATTTTCGTGCCGATGTCGATGCCCCGGGTGGGCTCATCCAGGATCAGATATTTGGGGTCAGTGAGCAGCCACCGGGCCAGGATGCACTTTTGCTGGTTGCCGCCGGACAGGGATTTGATGGGGGTGTCCGCCGAGGCGGTCTTGATCTCCAGCAGCTTGATATACTCGTCGGCGAAGGCCTCCGCCTGGGCCCGGGAGAAGGGGCGGAAGAAGCCCTTCATCACCTGGAGGGCCAGGATAATGTTCTCCCGGACGGACAGGTCCCCCACGATGCCGTCCCCCTTCCGGTCCTCTGGCAGGTAGCCGATGCCCTGCCTCATGGCGTCCAGGGGCTTTTTGATCCGGGCCTCCCTGCCGTCCATCTTGACCGTGCCCGCCGTCACATGGTCGGCGCCGAAAATGGCCCGGACGCACTCGCTGCGCCCCGAACCCAGCAGGCCGGTAAAGCCGTTGACTTCCCCCTTGCGGATGGAGAAGTCGAAGGGCTTGATGCCGGCGCTGCTGCACAGGCCCTGGGCCTCCAGCACGGGGGCCCCCTCCTGGCTCACCGCCTGGCCGCCGGTCTCGCCCTTGATGTCGGCCATGTCGTCCAGCTCCTTGCCCAGCATCTTGCTGACCAGCTGGACCCGGGGCAGGTCCTCAATGACGTACTCCCCCACCAGCTGGCCGTCCCGGAGGACAGTGATCCGGTCGCAGACCTCATAGACCTGCTCCAGGAAGTGGGTGACAAAGATGATGCCCACCCCCTTGGCCTTCAAATCCCGCATCAGGCCAAAGAGCTTCACCACCTCCTGCTCATCCAGGGAGGAGGTGGGCTCGTCCAGGATCAGCACCTTGCACTCCATGTCTACCGCCCGGGCGATGGCCACCATCTGCTGCACCGCAATGGAGCAGGAGCCCAGCTGCTGCCGGGGGCTGGCCGGGATGCCCAGGGACTCCAGGATCTTCCCGGCGCCGGCGTTCATGGCCTTCCAGTTGGCCCCGGCCCCCTTGGTGCGGCCGATGTACATGTTCTCCGCCACCGTCAGGTTGGGGCACAGGGTGATCTCCTGGTAGACGGTGCTGATGCCGGCGTTCTGGGCGTCCTGGGGGGAGCGGATCACCGCCGCGCCGTCGATCCCCTTGATGTGGACCTCGCCCCCGTCCTTGGGGTACACGCCGGTGAGCACCTTGATCAGGGTGGACTTGCCGGCGCCGTTCTCCCCCATCAGGGCGTGGATCTCCCCCTCCCGCAGGGTAAAATCCACATCCTGGAGGGCCCGTACGCCCGGAAAGTACTTGCAGATACCGCGCATTTCCAATACCGCGCCTTCCCGCATAGGGATACGCCTCCATTCTTGAAAAGTTAACACGCGGCGCGGCTGACATGCCGCGCCGCGTGTCGGATTACATGAATGTATTCACCCGGATCTTGGGATTAGGTGCCGTAGGTGTCCACATCGGCCTGCGTGAGGGTGTCGCAGTCGAAGCCCTGCTCAGGGGTGTAGATGATCTTCTGGGCGGGGGCCTTGCCGGCCATCAGGTCCTTGATGATGCTGTCAACGGTGTCAGCCTGCAGGGGGTTGCACAGGCCCATGTAGTTCCAGCTGCCCTCCAGCACGGCCTCAAAGGCCCACTTGTCGCTGTCGAAGCCCATGACGATGACGTCGCCGCCCTTGCCGTGGGTGATGCCGGCGGCGTCCAGCGCGGCCACGGCGCCCCGGGCCATGCCGTTGTTCTCAGCGTAGATCACGTTGAAGGGCTTGCCAGAGTCGATGACGGACTGGGTGATGGTGCGGGCGGTGGCCTCGTCCCAGTCGGCGGTCTGCTGGGCCACATAGTTCCAGCTGGCCTCGGCGGCCACCTTCTCGTCCAGGGCGCCGGTGCGGCCCAGCTGGGCGTCAGAGCCCATGTGGCCCTGGATGTGGATGATGTTGTACTCGTCCAGGCCCTGGGCGGCCAGCCAATCCACGGCGGTCTTGCCCTCGGCGGGCATGTCGGACACTACGGCGGCGGCGTACATGCTCTCGTCGGCCTCCAGCATACGGTCAAAGAGGATAACCTGGGTGCCGGCGTCCTGGGCGTCCTTCAGCACGGTGTCCCAACCGGTGGTGGAAGCGGGGGAGAGGAGGAGGAAGTCCACCTCGTCCTGCACCATCTGCTGGGCAGTGGCAATCTGCTGGGCGGCATCGTTGTTGTTGAAGAAGGTGGTCTTATAGCCGTTCTCCTCGGTGAAGGTGGCCCGCATGGCCGCGTCGTTGGCGGTGCGGTAGCCGGACTCGTTGGGGTCGTTGTTGATCACGCCCACGGTGATCAGCTCTCCGGTGGGGGCGGGGGCGGGGGTGCTGCTGGAAGCGCCGCCGGAGGGCTCACTAGAGGAGGCGCCGCAGGAGGGCTGGCCGCTGGAAGCGCCGCCGCCGCCGTTGCCGCAGGCGGCCAGAGACAGGGCCATCGCCGCGGCCAGAGCAAGACTCAGAACCTTTTTCATTTTCATTTCGTATTCCTCACTTTCTAAAATATCGCGCCAGGGTTTGAAGCTGATGCCAGTATAGCATTTGTATTTTCCTCCGTCAATAATTTGTATTTAAGTTTTTGGATTTCTAGCAATTAAACAATACAAACTTTGAGCCATTTTCTTTTGTAAGCAGTATAAATTATACTTCCCCGCCAATATATCAAATTTTTATATGAAAATGCCAAATTTTCCACACTTTATTTTGAAGTATCCTTCCACATCTCTGTACGGAAGCTGCCCAAGGGGCAGGTAAACTTGCATAAAATATTTTTTATTCTCGGTATTTTTTTGACATAGCGCAAATTATGCCAAACGGTCCGCTTATTTCTTATTGATCCATGTGCAAATCATAATATAAACGGCAGCCTGTTGGCTGGCTGCTTGTTTCCTCGGCGGAAGAAATTACATACAAATTATTTATCGTTGTACAAATCAAATTAATATGTTATAATGTTACAGCAATCAAAAAACAAATTTGACACTCCGGCTGCTGAAGGACATATTATTTCCCGGAAAGGAGGCCGTCCCATGGCGCCCAAATATCAGTCTGTCGCCGACTCCCTGCGGCAGGAGATCGAAAATGGTGTCTATAGCGGCAAGCGGCTGCTTCCCACCGAACAGCTGCTCTGCCAGCGGTTCCAGATCAGCCGGCAAACGGTCCGCCGGGCCCTGTCGGTGCTGGAGGGGGAGGGGCTGATTACCCGCAGGCAGGGCAGCGGCTCCCGCCTGCGGGAGCGCATGGAGCCGGCGCCTCTTTTAAACTGTACAGTCGCCGTGGTCACCACTTATATTAATGACTATATTTTCCCCAGGATTCTCCAGGGGATCGAGACGATCCTTACCGCGAACGGCAGCGCCCCTCTGCTCTTCGCCACCCAAAACCAGGTCTCCATTGAGCGCAAGATCCTCCAGACCCTGCTGACCATCAAGGATTTGAACGGTGTGCTGATCGAGGGGAGCAAAACAGTCCTGCCCAATCCTAACCTGGATTTGTACCAAAAGCTGATAGACCAGGGCGTCCACCTAGTTTTTATCAATGGCACCTACCCGGAGCTGTCGTCCATTCCCTCTGTCCTGGCGGACGACTACGGCGGCGGCCAGATGCTGGTGGAATTTCTCCACCAAAAGGGGCACCAGAACATCGCCGGTATTTTTAAGAGCGACGATATGCAGGGCACGCTGCGCTATTCCGGCTATATCCAGGCCCTTCGGACACTGGGCCTCCCCATGGAGGACGGGCAGGTCTGTTGGTATCATACAGAGGCCCGCAAGTCTTTCCGCTCCGAGGCCTTTTTGGACTCGGTCCTGCACTCCTTTCAGGGCTGTTCCGCCATTGTGTGTTATAATGATGAGGTGGCCATTCGGGTCATCACCCACCTGAAAAAGAGGAACATCAGGATTCCGGAGGATATGGCGGTGGTCAGCTTTGACAACAGCCAGTACAGCGAGCTGGCCCCGGTCCGGATCACCTCCCTCTCTCACGGGGCCCAGAATTTAGGGGAGCTGGCCGCCGATCTGATGCTGCGCCTGCTTCGGGGGGAGCAGTGCAGTTCTGTGGTCGTCCCCTGGCTCCGGATGGAGAAGGAGAGCGGCTGAGATCATGTGCCGCCATCCCACAAGCACCGGCCGGAAATTTAGCAACTGTGCCAATGCGATTGACATGGGCGGCCTGATCCATCGGCAGGCCGGAATGTAGAGGGCGTGTTTGCGTCAGTTTGACGCAAACACGCCCTCAGCTTTATTGCGCATCATTGGATCCTGTCACATCATCAGCCTCCCTTCCCCCCCCCTTCCATACCTTCAGCGGCACAATCGTTCATTTTTTTCACAAAAAAGCCGAACCTCTGCGAAACTGCAGCCTGTACTTCAAGAGGCGCACCCATCCTCCCACTCACTTTTTAACAGCCGTAGAAACTCCTTGGAAGCCCTGGAAAAAATCTGATACTTTTTCCATACGATACAAAGCCCAGCCTCCAGGGTTGGAAACAAGGGCCGGAAGCAAAGCTCACTGTCCCCGGTGGTGTTGACCAGCTTATCCAGCGTAATGGCGTACCCAAACCCGGTTTTCACAAAATGGGCAGCATTATAAATCAGGTTATATGTCATTACAATATTTAATTTATGGCTCTCCATGTTCAGCCAGGCAAATATATCGCTGGCGGAGTATGTCTGGTGGGATATAATCAGCGGCTTGTCCCACAAATCCTCGGCTCGTACAACCTCATTCTCTGCCAGCGGGCTATCCTTCCTCATAAGAACACCCCAAATATCACAGATGGGAAGCCGCATATAGTCGTATTTACTCACATCCACCGGTCCTACCAGAAGCCCGAAATCAATCAAGCCCTTATCCAGCTTCTCCATCACAATCTCAGCATCGCCGCTGTAAATGTGATAGTGGATCAGCGGATATTTCTTTTGCAGTTTCCCGGCCGTCTGGGCGAACAGGGAAATCGCGTCGGTTTCTCCTCCGCCGATGTAGATTTCCCCGGTAATATTCTCATCCGAGGCGGCCAGTTCCGCCCTGGTCTTTTCCATCAAGTCAATCATTTCTTCCGCGCGCTTCCGGAGCAGTATCCCGTCCTCCGTAAGCGTGACTTTTTTACTCCCTCGGATCAGCAGCTTTTTCCCCAGCTCGTCCTCCAAATCTTTCAGCTGCCGGGAAAGGGGCGGCTGCGTCATCCGCAGGGTTTCCGCCGCCCTGGTGATACTTTCCTCCCTCGCCACCGCCAGAAAATATTGTAATACCCGAATATCCAAGCGAACATCCCCCCTCTATTTTCCGCTTTATTATAATAGAGAGTAACATGCTTTTCAAGTATGTTACTCTATTCTTTATATATATTTGATATTTTAAAATTCCCCATATATAATTCTATCAGAACGCCATGATTGAATCTTGAGGAGGAATTTTAAATGGAAGAAAAACTGACCCTGGCCCAGGAATGGGATAAGACCTTTCCCAAGAGCGATGGGGTAGACCATCGCAAGGTGGCCTTCCACAACCGCTATGGCATTACCCTGGCCGCCGACCTTTATGCCCCCAAGGGCGCCTCCGGGAAGCTGCCCGCCATCGCCGTCTGCGGTCCCTTTGGTGCGGTGAAGGAGCAGGCCGCCGGGCTGTACGCCCAGGTTATGGCGGAGCGGGGCTTCCTCACCATCGCTTTTGACCCGTCTTTCACCGGCGAGAGCGGCGGACAGCCCCGGTACATGGCCTCCCCGGACATCAACACGGAGGACTTCCAGGCGGCGGTGGACTTCCTGTCTGTCCAGGAAAACGTGGACGCTGACAAAATCGGCATCATCGGCATCTGCGGCTGGGGCGGCATGGCCCTGAACACGGCGGCCATCGATACCCGGATCAAGGCCACCGCCGCCATGACCATGTACGACATGGGCCGGGTGAACGCCAAGGGCTACTTTGACGCCGAGGACAGCGAGGAAGCCCGCTATGAAAAACGCAAAGCCTTCAATGTCCAGCGGACCGCCGATTACAAAAACGGCGCTTATGCCTTGGGCGGCGGCGTGGTGGACCCGCTGCCGGAGGACGCCCCCTTCTTCGTGAAGGACTACTACAGCTACTACAAGACTGAGCGGGGCTATCATCCCCGGTCGCTGAACTCCAACGGCGGCTGGAATGTGACGGGCTGTATATCCTTCCTCAACCAGCCCATCCTGGCCTATGCCGGGGAGATCCGCTCCGCTGTTCTGGTGATCCACGGTGAGAAGGCCCACTCCTGCTACTTCAGCAAGGATGCCTTCGCCCAGCTCACCGGGGACAACAAGGAGCTGGTGATTATCCCTGACGCAGTCCACACCGACCTCTATGACCGGATGGACATCATTCCATTTGATAAGCTGGAAACCTTCTTTCAAAAATATCTGTGATCTGAACCTGACTGGAGGAATCGTTGTGATGAAACAGACAGCGGGCCGGGAGCAGCTTGGAGATTTTGCTCCCCAATTTGCCCAACTCAATGATGATGTACTCTTTGGCGAAGTATGGAACCTGGATGGCATATCTCTTAAGCTGCGTTCTATTCTCACGATTACTGTGCTGGTGAGCAAGGGGCTGATTGACAGCTCTTTTCAGTTTCACATGATGAACGCAAAGAAAAACGGCGTCACCAAGACGGAGATGGCGGAGATCCTGACCCATGTGGCTTTTTACGCTGGATGGCCCAACGCTTGGGCCGCTTTCCGCACAGCGGTAGATGTCTACAAGGATGACCCTGGCGTAGATGGCGGGATGTTTGGTTTAGGAAACCCAAATGAGGCGTATGCGCAGTATTTCATAGGAAACAGTTACCTCAATCCTCTTACCGACCCCAAACAGACGATTTTTCTGGCCAATGTGAGTTTTGAGCCGGGCTGCCGCAATAACTGGCACATCCACCACGCTGCAAAGGATGGCGGACAAATTCTGCTCTGCACTGATGGGATGGGTTGGTATCAGGAATGGGGGAAAGAGGCCCGTCCCCTGGGGCCAGGTGATGTGGTATATATCCCCGCCGGTGTAAAGCATTGGCACGGCGCGTCCAAGGATAGCTGGTTCAGCCATATCGCTTTTGAGGCCCCCGGCGAGGACTGCTCGACCGAATGGCTGGAGCCAGTGACAAGCGAGGCTTATTCTCAGTTAAACACGATGTAAGGGGCGTTATTGGTATGAAAGTCCTATTATTGAACGGCAGCACCCGCAAAAACGGCTGCACCCATCTCGCCCTCTCGGAAGTGGCAAGGGCGCTGAACGCCGAGGGCGTGGAGACGGAGATCATCCAAATGGGCCCCGGTCCCGTCCGGGACTGCGTTGGCTGCGGCGGCTGTGCCGGAAAGGGCCAGTGCGTCTTTGGGGATGATATGGCGAACGAGGTCATCGCCAAGGCGAAGGAGGCGGACGGCTTTGTGTTCGGCTCCCCCGTCTACTACGCCCACCCCAGCGGGCAGATTCTGTCCCTGCTGGATCGTGTCTTTTATGCCGGAGGAAGCGCCTTTTCCCACAAGCCCGCCGCCGTTGTGGTGACGGCCCGCCGGGCCGGGACAACGGCCTCCCTGGATGTGCTGCACAAATATCTGCTGAACGCGGAAATGCCCGTTGTGTCCTCCACCTACTGGAACATGGTATTCGGCCCCGCCCCGGAGCTGGTGGAGCAGGACAGGGAGGGCCTCCAGACTATGGGGAACCTGGGCCGGAACATGGCGTGGCTGCTTGGGTGCATTGAGGCCGGACGCCAGCAGGGCTGCGTCCCGCCCCGTGCGGAACGGGATCACTGGACCAATTTTAACCGCTGAGAGGGAGGCGGGATGGATGGATCAGAATGAGGCGCTGCGGCGCATGGCACAGGGAGAACCCGCTTTGGCCGGCTCCCCGGCCCATCAGGTGATGCACGATTTGGCGCAGGAGGCCCTGCGGCTGACCATGGAGCTGAACAGCCGCTACCACACGCCGGAAGAAGTCCGGGAACTGTTCTCCCAAATGATTGGGAAGACGGTGGATGACAGCTTCAACATGTTCCCTCCTTTCCACACCGACTGCGGAAAGAACATCACGGTGGGGAAAAACGTATTCATCAACGCCTGCTGCTGTTTCCAGGATCAGGGCGGCATTGCCATCGGGGATGGAACCCTGATCGGTCACAACGTGGTGCTGGCCACCATCAACCACGGTTTTCCACCTGATCATCGAGGTGACAATTTTCCGGCGGCCATTGCCATCGGCAGGAACGTATGGGTCGGCTCCCACGCCACCGTCCTCCCCGGTGTGACCATTGGCGATGGGGCGATTGTGGCGGCGGGAACGGTGGTGACGAAGGATGTCCCGCCTATGACGGTGGTGGGCGGCGTCCCCGCCCGAATCATCAAGAAACTTACATCGGAGGAACCAACATGAAAAAACGACTTCTTTCCTTCTCCATGGCGGTCTGTATGGTCTGTCTTATGGCCATGACCTCCTGCTCGGCGGCGGAGATTCCTGCTGCCAGCAGCGGGGTGGATATGGACAGCGCAAAGCTCAAGTCTGAAACGCGGACTGTGTCCACCTTTTCGGATGTTCCCGCTGGGGCCTGGTATGCGGAGGCGGTCAACTACTGCCAGCAGAACGGCATTATGAGCGGGACATCCTCCACCACCTTTTCGCCGGAGGCAACCCTGACCCGGGCTATGCTGGCCACAATGCTGCACCATATGAGCGGCACGCCCGCCGTGTCGGACGCGCCCGTCTTTACGGATGCGGTAGCCGGGTCCTGGTATAGCGACGCCGTCTCCTGGGCGGCGAAAAACGGGGTAATCTCCGGCTACGGCGGCGGGACCTTCGGCGTGAACGACCCCACGACACGGGAGCAGGCTGTTACCATCCTGTGGCGCTGCGCCGGCGAGCCTGAGATCACCGCAACAGCGGACATCTCCGATCTATCCTCCATTTCCAGTTGGGCACGGGCGGCGGTCTACTGGGCCAATGCCAACGGCCTCCTGGACGGCATGATGGAAAACAGCCGCTTTGATCCCAAAGAAACTATCAAACGGGGGGAAGTTGCCTCTATGCTGTATCACTATTTAAGCAATGACGCTAACAGCCACCCGGAACTGCCGGCGGGCGGCAAGCTCCTGGTGGCCTATTTCTCCGCCACAGGAACGACCCGGACGGTTGCGGAAAAGTTGGCGGAGACAACGGGCGGCGACCTTTTCGAGATTGTCCCCGCCCAGCCCTACACCTCCGCCGATTTGAACTACAACACCGACTGTCGGGCCAATGCCGAGCAGAATGACCCCAGCGCCCGGCCCGCCATCGCCAATACTGTGGAAAATATGGGGCAGTATGACACGGTGCTCATCGGCTATCCCATCTGGTGGGGCCGCGCGCCCAAAATCATCCACACCTTTTTGGAGGCCTACGACCTGAGCGGCAAGACTGTCGCCACCTTCTGCACCTCTGGAGGCAGCGGCCACGAGGACGCCACCCTCCATGACTATGAGCCCAACGCCAACTGGCTGGAGGGCCGGAGATTCACCGGGGGGACGGATCGGAATACCCTGGAGGAGTGGATCAGCGCTCTGGATCTGCCGGAACCGTCACCAGCGGTTGCTGCGGCGGCTTCCGCCGCCAGCAAGGCGGATTTCAACTTTGACACCAAGCGTGTCACCCTCAACAGCGGCTATGAAATGCCCATCAACGGCCTGGGAACCTATAGCCTCCACGGGGAAACCTGTGTCAGCTCTGTGAAGTCCGCCCTGGCCAGCGGCGTCCGTCTGATCGACACCGCCTCCGCCTATGGCAACGAGGAAGAAGTGGGCCAAGCCGTTCGGGAGGCCATAGAGGAACTGGGCCTCAAACGGGAAGATATTTTCGTCATTACAAAGATTTATCCCGGCAGCGAAATGGCTAACCCGGAGCAGTCCATCCAAGCCTGTCTGGACCGGCTGGATTTGGGATATGTGGATATGATGCTCCTGCACCATCCCGACCAGAACGATGTAAACGCGTACAGGGCGATGGAAAAATTTGTGGAGGACGGGAAAATCCGCTCCCTGGGCCTGTCTAACTGGTACGTGGAGGAGTTAGAGGAATTTCTCCCCCAGGTGTCCATCACCCCGGCGCTGGTGCAGAACGAAATCCACCCATACTACCAGGAAAACGATGTGATCCCTTATATCCAGGATTTGGGCATTGTGGTTCAGGGCTGGTATCCCCTGGGAGGCCGGGGCCATACGGCGGAATTGCTGGGCGATGAAGTGATCTCCGGCATCGCCACGGCCCACGGCGTGTCCTCCGCCCAGGTGATCCTCCGTTGGAATTTGCAAAAGGGCGTGGTGGTCATTCCCGGCTCCAGCAATCCCGACCATATTAAAGAAAACACCGAGCTGTATGATTTTACGCTCACCGATGGGGACATGGCGCGGATCAACGCCCTGGACCGGAACGAAAAACATGATTGGTATTAAATGGGGAGGCGGTGGAGCTCACCGCTATGCTGTGCCGGGAGTACATCTGAACCCCCTGGCCGACGGGGTGGTTATTAGTCAAGGTTGGATGATGGGTGAGACTACACTATTGTAGCCTCACCCACATCATTTTAGGCTGATTTTCTTGCGGGAAGCATAAGACCGCCGCTGTTGCCACGGCCCCGGCGCTCAATCGCAAAACCTTCCGCCCCTTCTGACAGATAGATTCGTTTCCAGTCCTGCACTCGCTTGTGGCGGACTCCAAAGCTCTCTGCTGTTTTGTGATAGCTGATACTTTCTTCTCGCATAGGTTCCACCACTATAGCAACTGGGTGAAATACTTATAACGCCTCTTTGGGTATCCACCCCTTCCCCGGGGGCGGATACAGTATCAGCAATTTCTGAGCATCACTCTAGCTCCTTGTACTCTGGTATGCATTTCTGGTTCCGAACCCTTTTCCGCATCATAAATCACCCCACTTGCTTTCAGCATCCCATACTGTCTAACAAATGGAGTGCAATTTACACTCTCCCGGCCCTTGTGCTGTCATTCAGAAAATACAGTAGACAGGCCAATTGCACAGTCGTCCAAGACATCCACTTCTATTTTATCGCTGGCACCCCCAAAATCCTTGGCGATATAGTATCCTTTTTCCAAGGTAAAAACTGTTGATCGTGCCATTATGCTTTCCCCCTTTCTACAGCAACATATCTCCCAATACAACATTAACAAGGCCCAGGACGGTTTCGTCCTGGGCCTTGTTGTACAGCGGCTTATGTTTTGCTGTAGGTCCTCATATTTGTTGTAAATCAGGGCTCCACAGTGTCGGGATAGGTCTCAGACCAGCCCTTGAAGCCGCCCTCCAGGGTATACACCTTGCTCATATCGTACCCCAGCTTGGCCAGAGTATTGGTAGTAGCCTGCGCATACCGCTTGCCGGAGTAGCAGATGACCACCAGGGTGTCATCCAGCCCATCGGTGGCGGCCTCCATGGTAACCACGCCGGCGGCCACATCTTCACCGCTGATAACGGCGTCCATGTCGGCGGAGACAGCGCCGGGGATATGGGAGGTCTCATAGTCGGCGGCCTTGCGCACGTCCAGAATGGTGTAGCCATCAGCGCCCAGCTTGCCGTTGAGCTCCTCAGCGCTCATGTACTGCATGGGGTACTCCTTGGACAGGCCCTCGGTCCAGGCGTTGAAGCCGCCCTCCAGGGTGTACACCTTGGACATATCGTAGCCGATCTGGGACAGGGCGTTGGTGGTGGCCTGGGCGTACTTCTTGCCGGAGTAGCACACCAGTACCAGGGTGTCGTCCACGTCCTTGGTGGCGGCGGTCATAGTCTCCACGCCGGCGGCGGTATCACCGTTGACGGCGGCGTCCATATCGGCGGAGATGGCGCCGGGAATGTGGGCGGTCTCATAGTCGGCGGCCTTGCGCACATCTACCACCAGATAGCCTTCGTCCCCCAGCACGGCGTCCAGCTCGTCCTGGGCCATGTACTGCATGGCCACGTCGCCGCTGGGGGCGTTGCTGCCAGCGGGGGCGGCGCTGCTGCTGCCGGGATTGGAAGTACCGGCGGTGGAGCCAGAGCCGCCCTTCTGGCCGCAGGCGGCCATGGAGAGCGTCATCAGGGCGGCCAGCAGGAGCGCAAGGGTCTTTCTCATCTTCATCGTAAAAACCTCCAAAATTTTCACTACTTTTGCTCTGATCTCGACAACTATGGCCGAGATCAGCCAAGATTGTAACCTAAGAGATTCTTAAAGTCAAAATGAAAAACATGATAGGCTTCGCTCCTATATATAGAAACTATCAATGATGAATACATATAGAAATTCTATTTGACATATTGGGGCTATTCCGATAAGCTACCGTGGAAATGGTGGGAGTTTTCAAGGGAGTTCGGGTGATGATGTGAAAAAGAGCTGGCGGCTGCCCCTGGCGGTACTCCTGATCTCAGCGGCGGCGGCCGTGCTGTACGCCTTGGTATTCTCCCGGATCTCCGCCCAGGATCTGCGGGCCCTGCTGGCCAGCTGGGGACCTTGGGCCCCGGCTGGCTACATTGCCTTGTTCGCCCTGCTGCCTGCCCTGTTCTTCCCGGTGGCGGTACTGGCGCTGGCAGGGGGGATGTGCTTCGGCCTGTGGGCCGGGAGCCTGTACACCTTTGTGGGAGCGATGCTGAACTGCGCCCTGATGTTCTTCCTGGCCCGCTATGTGGGCCGGGAGAGGATCCGCGCCTATGTGGAGGCCAGGCTGTCCCCCCTCTGGAAAGCCAGGCTAGACCGGGCGGCGGGGCGTGAGGGTTTTCTTCTGCTGGTAATCCTGCGCCTGATCCCCGCCGTCCCCTACAACCTTATCAACTACACCTTTGGGCTGACAGACATGGCCCCCGGAGCCTATATGCTGGCCTCTGCCCTGGGGATCATCCCGGGCACCCTGGTTTTTCTCAACATCGGGGACAAGGCCCTGAAGCCGGGCAGTCCCGGTTTTTGGTTGTCAATCGTCCTGCTGGCCGCCCTGCTGGCCCTGACCGCCCTGTTGGGCAAGAAATTGTTCCCTGGGGAACATCAAGATGGGAGCCGATGAAGCATGAAACGCAACTATATAAAGTGGTATGTCCTGGCCGTACTGGCCGTGCTGGCGGTGGTGTACTTCACGGTGCCCGCCGTGAGGAATTACGTGGGACAGATGGCCGGGGTGCTGGCCTCCGCCGATGTGGGGGCTGTGGCCGACTATATCCGCTCGTACGGAGCTACGGCGGCAGTCATCTCCTTTGCCCTGATGGTGTTCTCCTCCGTGGTGGCCCCTCTGCCCGCCTTTTTGATCACCTTTGCCAACGCCGCTATTTTCGGCTGGTGGCAGGGGGCTATCCTGTCCTGGTCCAGCGCCATGGCGGGGGCCGCCCTGTGTTTCTTCCTGGCTCGTTCCCTGGGCCGGGATATGGTGGAGAAATACGCCGGAAAGGGCGCTCTGGCCAGTGTGGAGAGTTACTTTAAAAAATATGGCCGGAACACCATTCTGATCTGCCGCCTGCTCCCATTTGTGTCCTTCGACGCGGTCAGCTACTTCGCCGGCCTCACCCCCATCGGGTTCTGGGCCTTCTTCTGGGCCACCGGCGTGGGACAGCTCCCCGCCACTGTGGTGTACTCCTATGTGGGCGGGATGCTCACCGGCGGGGTGAAGTATGTGGTTACCGCCCTGCTGTGCATTTTCGCCCTGAGTATCATGGCGGCCATTGCTAAGAGCATCTACAACGAGCGCCAGGCCAAAAAGACCGATGAAGAAAACAGCTAAGTCCGGCGGCCTGGGGATGGCCCTTCACCAAAGTGTCTCCTTCAGCGGGGCCCTGATGGGGTTGAGCCGCGCCAGGGCGGTATTCTGGCCGGGCTGTGCCCTCATGTCACTGGGCCCGGATCTGCTGAACCGCACATTGGCCATCCTGCGGCGGACGGAGCCGGGCATGGGCCTGTCCTCCTGCTGCTGCGGGCAGCCCACCCGGTATTTACAGCCGGAGCGGTTCCCCAAGCGGCAGGACAAACTGCGTGCCCTGCTGGAGGGGCATGACGTGGAGCGGGTCTACACCGCCTGTCCCAACTGTACGCTCCAGCTGAAGGAGCTGGGGAGCTTTGAGATTATCCCCATCTGGCCGCTGCTGGCGGAAGTGATCTCACCGGACGATCTGGTTCCGGTTTCCGGGCGCTACGTCCTCCACGACCCCTGCCCCATGCGGCAGGACCGGGAGGGCCAGGACGCCGTCCGCTCGCTGCTCTCCCTCACCGGGATTCGGCTTTGGGAGCCGGAACACAACCGGGAGAACACCCTGTGCTGCGGCAACATCCAGATGCTGCGGGCCACAGCCCCGGAGAAGTCCGCCGCCATCCGGGCCAGGAGGCTGGCTGAATTTCCGGAAGATATGGGGATTACCAGCTGCTGCGAGGGCTGTCTGGAGGCCTTCCGTACCGAGGACAGAAGCACCGCCCACGTGCTGGAGCTGCTGTTCGGCCTCAGCGCCCGGCGGGGCTGGGGGGCTCGGCTGGCCTATACCCGCCAGGTAAAGCGGAAGGAGGGGAATCGCCATGGGCGGTAAGCTGCCCCTGATTTTTGACTGCGACAACACCATGGGGGTACCAAACCACGACGTGGACGACGGCCTGGCCCTCCTGTATGTGTTGGGCTGTCCAGAGGTGGATCTGCTGGGCGTCACCTGCTCCTTCGGCAACAGCACCCAGGATACCGTCTACCGCAATACCCGCCGGCTGTTACAGGAGTGGGGCAGGGGGGACATCCCCGTCTTTCGCGGGGCGGACAGCCCTGCGGACCGCCGCTCCCCGGCGGCGGACTTTCTGGCGGATCTCGCCCGGCGGTACAGCGGGGAACTGAACCTGCTGGTGACGGGCTCCTCCACCAATCTGCTGGGGGCGGCGGAGCGGGACCTGGAGTTCTTCTCCCATGTCAAGACCATCTCCCTGATGGGCGGCCTCACCGGCCCCCTGCTGGTCAACGGCAAGCCAATGGGGGAGCTGAACTGCTCCGTGGACTGTGAGGCGGCCTACGCCGTCCTCACCCGGGGACAGGAGATACGGGTCGCTACCGCCCAGAACTGCCTGGACTCCTACTTTTCCAGGGAGGAATACCAGGCCTTTCTGGCGGACAGCCCCGCTCCCTTGGCCCGGTATTTAGAGCAAATCCTGTCCGGCTGGTTCGGCTGGAATCGGGCACACTACGGCCAGGACGGCTTTGTCAACTGGGATCTGATGGCCGCCGCCCAGCTGATCCACCCGGAGCTGTTTGCACTGGAGGAGGGAACGATCTCCCCCTCCCCCCAATCCCTGCGTACCGGGGGGCTGCTGGGGGACGGCCCAACCCGGCGGGTACTTCTGCCCCGGATCAAAGACCGGACAGCGTACACCCGCCACGCCTACCGAACAATCCTCTCCGCGCCCGTTGATCTGACGGGCGACATATCAAAGAAATGAGGAACATTGATGAAACGACTGCTGACGACCCTTCTGGCTCTAGCCATGGCCCTGTCCCTGGCCGCCTGCGGCGGCGGAAACGGCGGCGGTCCCGCCGGAAACTCCCTCGACCTGTCCTCCGCCGCCTGGGAGGACATTGTGGAGGAGGCCCGGGGCACCACCGTCACCTTCTACGGCTGGGGCGGGGACGAGAACCGCAACAACTGGCTCAACGGCGACGTGGCCGAATATGTCAAAGAGCGGTATGACATCACCCTGGATGTGGTGGGAATGAACATCGAGGACATCCTGGCCAAGCTGTCCAGCGAGAAGGAGGCCGCCGCCCAGGGCAGTATCGACATGATCTGGATCAACGGCGAGAACTTCTACTCCGCCAAGGAGAACGGCCTGCTGTACGGCCCCTTCACCCACCAGCTGCCCAACATGGACAAGTACATCGACCCGGAGGACCCGGAGACCTTGGCCGACTTCTCCATGCCCATTGAGGGCTATGAGGCCCCCTACGCCAAGGCCCAGATGGTGCTGTACCTGGATACCGCCGTCACGCCCAACGCCCCCGCCTCCGCCGGGGAGCTGATGACGTTTTGTCAGGAGAACCCCGGCAAAGTGACCTACCCGGCCTTGCCCGACTTCACCGGCTCCGCCTTTATCCGCAATATCGTCTACGAGCTGTGCGGCTGGGAGCAGTTCCAGGACATGGAGGCCGACTACGACACCGTCAAGGCCGCCGTTCAGCCCGCCATCGACTACCTGGTGGAGCTGAATCCCTATCTCTGGAACCAGGGGAGCACCTTCCCCGAATCCTCCAACACCGTGGATACCATGTTTGCCGACGGCGAGCTGGTCATGAGCATGAGCTACGGCCCCTTCTCCGTGTCCACGGGCATTGACCAGGGCCTGTACACCGAGACCACCCAGACTTTCGTCTTTGACAAGGGCACCATCGGCAACACCAACTATATGGGCATCGCCTTCAACTCCCCCAACAAGGCCGGGGCTATGGTGGTCATCGACGCCATCCTCTCCGCCGAGCTCCAGCTGTCCCAGTACGCCACCCTCCGGGAGCTGCCCGTGGTGGACTTCGACCGGCTGTCCGCCGGGGAACAGGAGGCCTTCGGCCAGGTGGATTTGGGCCAGGGCGTGCTCACTCAGGAGGATTTGCTCAGACACCGCCTGCCTGAGATGCCCGCCAAACTGGTCCCCGTCATTGAGGAGATCTGGCTGAACGAGGTCGTGGGCAAGTAACATCAATACTGGAAAACGGCGCGGCAGCCCTGCCACGCCGCTTTCCTCGTATAAGGAGACAAATGAAAAAACCTGATTTTACCCTGATCCTCCTGCTCCTCCCGTTGGCCCTGGTCACCGCTCTGGTGTTGGCCGCCTGCGGGGCGGTACTGCTCCAGAGCCTGGGCCATGTGCCGGCCTTCGGGCTGGCGGGGCTGACTTTGGGCTACTACAGGGATGTATTCCACGACCCTGATTTTTTAGGGGCGCTGGCTGTCAGCCTGTCCATCGCCCTAAAATCGGCGATCCTGGCGGCGGCGCTGGGCACCGCCCTGTGCGCCGCGCTGGTGGCCCGGCGGAAAACTGGCGGCCCCATGGTCTACCTGGTGCGCTTTCCCATCCTGGCGCCCCACGCCGTGGCCGCCCTGTTCGCCATTTTGCTCCTGTCCCAGACCGGGCTGCTGGCCCGGCTGGCCTGCGCCCTGGGGCTGATCTCGGACTTCCCCCAGTTCCCTCAGCTGCTGTACACGCCGGGGTATGAGGGGGCCATTCTGGCCTATTTGTGGAAGGAGATCCCCTTTGTGGCCTACTTCTCACTGGCCCTCATGTCCTCCGTCAGCGCCACCCTGGGGGAGGCGGCCCAGAACCTGGGGGCCAGCCCCCTGCGGGCCTTTTTCACCGTGACCCTGCCCCTCTCCCTGCCCGCTATCTCCAAAGCATTTCTCATCATCTTCATTTTTGCCTTTGGAGGCTATGAGCTGCCCATGCTCCTGGGCGCCACCTTGCCCAAGGCCCTGCCGGTCCAGGCCCACCTGACCTATATGAGCCCGGAGCTGCGGGACCGGCCCTACGCCATGGCCATGTACGGGACGATTTTGATTTTATCAGCGGCCATGGCCAGGCTGTACGCCCTGCTCACCCGGCGGCTGATGAAAAAGCTGGGAGGGACCGTATGAGAAGATCCATTGTTCCCCGGCTGATCCTGGCCCTGACCGCCGCCTGCATCGTCATCCCGGCGGCCCTGCTTGCGGTGTGGAGCTTTACCGCCCGGTGGCCCTGGCCCAATCTCCTGCCGGAGCGGTACACCCCGCGTACCGTCTCTGAGCTGCTGTTCGGCTCCGCCAAGCTGTCCCGTCTGCTGGGGAGCAGTATCGCTCTGGCGGCGGCGGTAGCGGTGCTGGGAACGGCCATCGCCGTCCTCACCGCCAGGGCCGAGGCGCTGTACCGCTTTCGGGGCAAGGAGCTTATCCGGCTGGGCTCCTGGCTCCCTCTGCTCATCCCCGGCACGGTGTTTGCCATTGGCTTCCACATGGTCCTGCTCCGGCTGGGGCTGGCGGATACAGTGGCCGGCGTGCTGCTGGTCCATCTGGTGGCCGCCCTGCCCTACTGTATCACCATCATGGCCGATGTGACCCGCGCGGTGGGCTTTGGCCTGGAGGAACAGGCCGCCGTCCTGGGGACGGGGCCGTTCCGGGCCTTTTTCTATGCCGCCCTGCCCAGCCTGCTACCGGGGGTGCTGTCCTCTATGAGCATGGCCTTTACCCTGTCGTACAGCCAGTATTTTACCACCCTCATCGTGGGGGGAGGCCGGGTAAAGACCCTGGCCCTGGTACTGGTGCCCTACATCCAGGGAGGCGACCGGGCCCTGGCCTCGGTATACGCCGCGGCCTTCACCGGGTCGGCACTGGCGGTGTTCGGGATTTTCGAGTGGATCATTTATAAAGTTCAGCGGGGAGGCACATGAGTATGGAATTAGCGATAAAAAAACTGTCTCTGTCCATCCAAGGAACCCTAATCCTGAAAAATGTCTCCCTGGAAGTGGAAAAGGGGGAGTTCCTCTCCCTTCTGGGCCCCTCCGGCTGTGGAAAAAGCACCCTGCTCAAGGCCATCTCTGGCATCCTGCCCCAGGACAGCGGCGAGGTCTGGCTGGCAGGGGAGGAGATCTCCTCCAAACCGCCCCATCGCCGGGGGACGGTGGTGGTCTTTCAGGATATGCGGCTATTCCCTCATCTGAGCGCAGCGGAAAATGTGGCCTTTCCTCTCAAGATGCGGGGCGTGTCCAAAAAGGAGCGGCTGGAGCGGGCCGGGGAACTGTTGGAACAGGTTCAGCTGGCAGGTTTTCAGAGCCGGGCGGTATCCACCCTGTCCGGGGGACAGCAGCAGAGGGTGGCCCTGGCCCGGGCGTTGGCTGCCCAGCCCCGGCTCCTCCTGCTGGACGAGCCCTTCTCCTCGCTGGATGAGGATTTGCGGGAGGATATGCGTGCCCTGGTGCTGTCCCTCCACAGGCGGTACCGCATGACCACCGTTCTGGTCACCCACGACCAGCAGGAGGCCCTGGCCATGTCCGACCATGTGGCCCTCATGTTCGGCGGGGAGATCGTCCAGCACGGGACGCCGGAGGCGGTTTACCGCCGCCCCGTCAGCCGCCTGGCGGCGGACTACTTCGGCGGGTGCTTTTATCTGTCGGGCGAGGTGTGGGGCGGACGGTTTACTTCCCCCTGCCTGACCTGTCCGGCGGAGCTGCCCGACGGGCCCTGTTCCCTTATGCTCCGGGGGCGGGATGTGGACGTGAGCGTCCCCGGCCCGCTGGCCCTCACGTTGGAGGGCTGCCGCTTCCGGGGGGCGGATGTGCTGGCTAAATTCCACACTGGGGATGGCACGGCGGTGGAGGTCTCCCTGCGGGAGCCGCTGTCCTGTCAGCCGGGCTGCCGGATCGACTGCCACGTGGACCTGTCCAGGGCGGTCTTTTACCCGGCGGGGGAGGGGGGCAGACCGTGAAAAAAGCCGTGATCTGCTTTACTCGGATCCCCATTCCGGGACAGACGAAAACCCGGCTGACGCCCCTGCTGTCCGGGGAGGAGCGGGCCACCCTCCACACCGCTTTTCTGCGGGATCTGGCGGGCGTGTTCATCCAGGTGGATGCCCGCCTGTATGTGGTACACACCCCGGAGGACAGGCAAGGGCTGCTGAGGGACATATTCCCCAAGGCCTGCGGCTTTTTCCCCCAGGAGGGGGAGGGGCTGGGGGCCCGGATGGAGAACGCCCTGGACCGGGTGCTGGCCCTGGGCTATGACGCCTGTGTTCTGGTGGGGGCTGACCTGCCGCTGCTGACAGCGGAGCACCTGGAGAGCGCCTTTTCCGCCCTGGCCCGGACGGAGGTCACCTTGGGCCCCAACCCGGACGGGGGCTACTACCTGGTGGGGCTGAGAAAACCCTGCCCGGCCCTGTTTGACGGCCAGGTCTACGGGACAGGCTCGGTATACGAGGAGGCAGCAGCCGCCCTCCGGAAGGCCGGGGTATCCTTCTCGCCAGCCCTGCCCTGCGGCGATGTGGACACCCCCCAGGATCTGCGGGAGCTCCGGCCAGCTCTGGCCGGGAAGGACACCCACACCGCCAGACTGCTGAATCAATTGATCGCAAGGGGGATACCGCTATGATCGACCAGATGCTTCTGGAGCGCTATGTGGCCAGCCGGGCATTTTTGGAGGCCCTGGGGGCGCCGGAGGGGAGCGCTGTCACGCTGTCCCCCCTTGGCCAGGGGGAGTACAATCTCAACTACCGCTTTGCCCGCCCGGCCACGGGACAACCTCTGGTTCTGCGGATCAACACAGGCAGTCAGATGGGTCTGGACGACCAGATCGGCTATGAATACGCCGCGCTCCAGGACCTAGCGCCCAGCGGCCGCACTCCGTGCCCCCTGTTCTGTGACGGCTCCAAAGCGATCCTGCCCTACGGAGTTCTGGTGATGGAGTGGCTGCCTGGCCGGGCCTTGCGGTACGAAACTGACCTGCCTCAGGCGGCGGAGATTTTGGCGGATATTCACGCCCTGCCCGTTCCTAACCGCTCCCGGCTCATCCGGCCCCGGCAGCCCGCGCGGAGCATCTACGATGAGTGCCTGTCCATGGTGGAACACTACTTCACCTGGGACAGGGCGGACCGTCAGATCTGGCGGTTGTTGGGGGAGTTGATTGCGGAGGTGGGCCGTCTGCCACTCTCCGTGCCCACACCGGCCCCCGCCTGTATGGTGAACACCGAGCTGAACGCGGGAAACTTCCTCATCCAGGACGGAGGACGCAGCCATCTGGTGGACTGGGAGAAGCCCCTGATCTCCGAACCAGCCCAGGATCTGGGGCACTTTTTGGCCCCCACCACCACCTTCTGGAAAACAGATACCATCCTCACCCCAGCGGAAATCGCCGGGTTTATGGAGGGGTATGTCCGGGCGGTGGACGGCCGTTTTGATACCACGTCCCTCCGGGAGCGGCTCCCCCTGTACTTCACTGTCACCTGCCTGCGGGGCGTGACCTGGTGCGCAATGGCCCTGCGGGAGTATGAACAGCCGGGCCGGGCCCTCACCAATGAGGATACGTTAAAAAAAATCCGTGCCTACCTCACGGAGGATTTTTTGGGCCACATTCTGGAACATTATGTCCGCCGGGATTTTTTGAGGGAAATATGAATATTTCGATCATTGTCCCTACCTACAATGAGATCAGCACCATCGGCTCTTTCCTGGAACAATTGGATTCGCTGGAAGGGACGGCGGAGATCCTCTTTGCCGATGGCGGCAGTACCGACGGTACAGTGGAGAAGATTTCCGTGCGGTACCCGGTGATCCGCTGTCCCAAGGGGCGGGCCAGCCAGATGAACGCGGCGGCCTGGCAGGCTGGTGGCGAAATGCTGTGGTTTGTCCACTGTGACAGCCGTCTGCCTCCAGACGCCCTGGAGCAGATTGCCCAGGCGGCGGAGGACGGGGCGAAGTTTGGCTGTTTTCATATCGCCTTTGACTACCGGGGGCCGTTTATGGGGTGCAATACCTTTTTCTCTAATTTTCGGGCCTCCTTTTGGCGGATCGCCTTTGGAGATCAGGGTATATTTGTCAATCGGGAGTTATTCCTCCGCCTGGGAGGGTTTCCAGAACTGCCCATTATGGAGGACTATGCCTTCTCCCGGCAGATGAAACGGCAGGGGATCGCCCTAAAACTTCTTTCTGGAACCATTACCACGTCGGGAAGGCGGTATCAGCGGGAGTTCCCGCTGGTGACCATGGCCCGGATGTTTTATCTGCGCTGTCTCTACCGGGCGGGAGCCAATATTGAGGGAATCGCCAGATGCTACCGGGATATTCGCCGCCAACCGTAGCGCGGCTGAGATATTGAGGCAGTATGGAGTCGTCCTATATTCCCCCTGGTTATATAAACTGTCTAAGTTGTGAAATCATCAATGCGGGAAGGACCGTTGCCCTCCTTAAATCCCGGTGCGGAAAAGCCGTTTGTGTCGATGCCGACACAAACGGCTTTTCCGCGCCTTTTCCTGTTCTACTCGTCGCTTCTGCCCAGGCAGAATCCCCTCGCAGAACCCCTCTCTGTACTCGTTTCACCATGATGATTTTTATCTCCAATTTGCAGCATATCACAGCCAATCAAAGCCCAAGCCCGACACATATTTTTCGCTCCGCCTTGTTCCCCATGACAATCTTCAAATCTCATAGTTTTGCCCAAAAATCATCGCTCATCTGCTGCCTCTAAATACGCTGTAATTTGTCAAAGTTTGAAATACGGACTATTGTTACACCTTTTTCTCCCCACCTCCCGACTACCGAAAGTTTCCATATCGCTAATCACTGGCAGTAATTGGCTTTGCGGACGAAGTGTCAGGCCGTACATCTTGTGCAGCTGGGTAATATCTAGTTCACCACCATCCAACCGGCAACGGTCAAGTTGTGCTATTATTTTCTTCAGACAGATATTCATAAATTGTGTCCCCTCTCATTCTATTACATCTGGGTACATCCGCAAGATCGGTCGATCCCGTTTTCGATATACGATTGCATACCGCACCTGTGGCGGTTCTGGCATATCACTTTCAAGGAGTTAACTGGATTAATCCAGGAGATTGAATCGGGCCAGGTGGCGGATTAGCTTTAATTGGGTTTCATGTAATCTCATTTGTTTTCTCCAAATAAAAATGTTGGGCGGTCAGGCCAGCGGCTTCTTTCAAAGCTGTCGGCCTGCCGCCCGATTTTGTGACTGCTTTCACAAAAACAATCACCCCCTCAATCACCAAAGCATTCGCTTAGTCCTCCAGAGAGTTGCCGTTGAGATAAACGATCAGCCGTTCTGTATAGATGCGGATGTATCGCTGTCGGGTCTCAATGTTGGCGCCCAGCAGCTCCGAGGCCACCTTTGAAATACCGGCCAGTTTGCTGAAGCCCTTGGCGGACGTACTGGATACCATCCCCGATGAGCTGGTGGACTGGGGCGGTCTGCTGGTCAGCGAGACGGAGTATCAGGACAAAATGAACGAGATTTTACCGCTGATCGTAGACGGAGTTTCCCTGGAAGGCAAGAATCAGAAATATATCTTGTTCAAGGCTCCTACACACGGTGGTCGACTGGGATCCAATTTCCGTTCCCTGCTCCTGACACTTTACCATATCAACCTGGCCGATCAGGGGTCCAAGATGCGTACTATGCGGATTTTAAGCGAATTGGTAGCCTCCCTTGATACAAAGACCCAGGAAAAATTGGCGTTTTACGGGGAATTTCTGGATGCACATGATCAAAAAAAGCGAGGAACCTTTACTGAGTACCCTTACCAACGCAGATAAATGAAAGGAGCACTATGGTATCAATCAGAAAACGAACAACCAAAGACGGACAAATCTTTTATGAGATTCGGGTCAGCCGTGGACGTGGAAAGCCCTACCTGACCACCCGCTGGTATCCTCCGGAGGGCTGGAGCCAGAAAGCTGTTGAGCGGGCTCTAACAAAAGAAGCCGCAGAGTTTGAGCGCCGTTGCCGGGAGGGTGAAATTGTCAGCCGGACGGAGCAAAAAGAATGCGGCCTCCAGCAAAAGCGGGAGGCCGCAAAAGTCCAGACATTGTGTCAATATGGCGAGACGGTCTTTATGCCTGCCAAGAGCGTCACCATGAGTGAAAATGGACGGTGTGCCTACCAGGGTAGTCTCAACCACTGGATATACCCCATCCTGGGTAATTTGAAAATGCCCAACATCAGCCCGGCAAATATCTCCGCCCTACTGCTGTCCATGCAGTCCACAGGCAAGGCTCATGCTACCTGCGGTCTACACCATCCCTGCACAGCCTGTTCAAGATGGCTTATATGGCAGATGTGGTCTCAGTCAATCCAATGGATAAGGTAGAGCGTCCAAAGCCTCGCAAAGGCGAGCTCAAGGACAAGGGCGTGGAGGCCTACACAACGGAGGAGGTCCAGCCTATTTTTGCCGCCCTGGAACATGAGCCGTTGAAGTGGCGTACCTTGATGCGCTTACTAATCGACACTGGCATTCGTCGGGGCGAGTGCTTCGGGCTCCAGTGGAAAGATATCAACTTCAAGGCTGGCACAATCGCGATTCGAGGGAACCTCTGCTACACGCCTCAAAAGGGCATTTACCTAGACACCCCCAAGAGTGGCAAGGTGAGGACGATTGACGTTGATCCGGAGATCATCGGCCTGCTCCAGCAGCTCAGACTGGAACAGGCCGGGCACGCTATTAGTGCCTACGTCTTTACTCAGCAAAACAGCCCGGAGCCGATGCACCCTCAGTCCCCAGCCAGGTATATGCAGAAGTTCTCCAAGAAGTACGATGTGCCCGATCTACATCCCCACAAGCTACGTCACACCTTCGCCAGCATTGCCATCACCAATGGTGCAGATTTGACCAGCGTATCCGAGAAGCTGGGCCACAGCGACACGGCGATTACGCTCCGCATGTACGCCCACGCCAATGAGGAGAGCATCCGCAGGGCCGGTCAAATCGTCCGGGACGCGCTCAAAGCACAAGGCCAATAAAACCAAAAAACCGGGCAGGGGTTTCCCCTGTCCGGTCTTTGTTTCAAACCCAATGTTGCGCCTTTTGTTGCGCCTTTTCATCCCACTCTCAATTTGACAGAAAAAGCAAAAACCCGCTATCCCTTGCGGGATAACGGGTTTGAGTGGAGCTGCTACCCAGATTTGAACTGGGGACCTCATCCTTACCAAGGATGCGCTCTACCGACTGAGCTATAGCAGCAAAATGGCGACTCGGAAGGGACTTGAACCCTCGACCTCCGGCGTGACAGGCCGGCGTTCTAACCAACTGAACTACCGAGCCATTTTAGCAGGCAAACAGCAAATATTCCTAATGTGGCGTAACACCAACTTCATGGCGTACAATCCGGAAACACACACGCCACACAGAACAATAGGCATTATACCTTGTCCCGCTCCATTTGTCAATCCTTTTTTGCGGATATTTTAAAAAAATATCTGCCCCCGTCGGGAGGCACTCCAGGCGGGGGATTTCCCGCCCGTCTCCTCCTCTCCAGGGCGGAATCCCCTCTCCCCGCCCGGCGGCGGGAAAGCCGGCTAAAAGCCCGGCTTCCACTCCTTCAAGACGCGGTAAATCCCTTCCACATCCAAATGCTCCCGCAGGGCTCCGGCCAGGAGGTCATACTGGCGCTCCCGGAAGGCGGCCGCCCCCTCCGCCGGCCCCCTCTCCCCAGGCTCGGCTCCCTTGCGCCGGAGCAGAATCTCCTCCAGCCGGCCAGCCAGCTCCCCGTCGAACAATCCGTGGAGATAGGTGCCGCACACCGTACCCGACACAGCGCCGTCCCACGTCCCGTCGGACAGCAGGAGCATCGGCCGCCCCCCGGCTCTCACGGTACTCTTGCCCATATGGATCTGGTACCCCTCCACCGGTGTGGAGGAAAAATCCTGGTACACCCCATCCAGCCGGCACACCGTCCCCCTGGACTGAAGCCGTACCTTCCCGGTGTGGAATACCGTATCCACCGGCAGCAGCCCCATCCCGTCCATATCGCCGCCCAGCTCGGTGTGGTCCGGGTCAGACAGGGTCTGGCCCAGCATCTGATAGCCGCCGCAGATCCCCAGAACGGGGGTGTCCCGGCCCGCCGCCTCCTTCACCAGCTCCTCCAACCCATTCCGCCGTGTCCACAGCAGGTCGTACATGGTGCTTTTCGTACCGGGGAGGATAATCATATCCGGGCTTCCAAACTCCTTCGCCCGCCGGACATAGCGCAGCTGGACCCATTCCGACCGGGCCAGCGGGGCAAAGTCCGTGGCGTTGGAGATCCGGGGGAACTGGATCACCGCAATGTCCAGCGGCCTGCCCTCCTGGGAGCCATGGCGGCCCAGGCTGTCCTCATCGTCAATGTCCACATCCAGATAGGGGAGCACCCCCAGCACAGGCACGCCGGTCAGCTCCTCAATCTGCCCCAGGCCGGGGCGCAGGATCTCCACATCCCCCCGGAACTTATTGATGACCACGCCCCGGACCCTCCGGCGCTGTTCCGGGGGCAGCAGCATAATGGTGCCGTAAATCTGAGCGAACACCCCGCCCCGGTCGATGTCGGCCACCAGGATGACAGGGGCGTCCGCCAGCTCCGCCATGCCCATATTCACCAGGTCATCCTGGGCCAGATTGATCTCGGCGGGGCTGCCCGCCCCCTCAATCACGATCACGTCCCGATCCCGGGCCAGACCGTCATACGCCCGCCTGACCAGTTCCCGCAGGCGGGGGCGGTACTCATAGTAGCTCCCGGCGTCCATGTCCTCCACCGGCTCCCCCATCACGATCACCTGGCTCTTGTTGTCAGAGCAGGGTTTGAGCAAAATGGGGTTCATCAGCACGCTGGGCTCCACCCCGGCCGCCTCCGCCTGAACCACCTGGGCCCGGCCCATCTCCAGCCCCTCTTTGGTGATGAAGCTGTTCAAGGCCATATTCTGGCTCTTAAAAGGGGCCGCCTTCAGCCCGTCCTGACGGAACAGGCGGCACAGGCCGGCGGCCAGCAGGCTCTTGCCAGCGCCGGACATGGTGCCCTGGACCATAATGCTTTTTGTCATTCCAGTTCCCTCCCAATGGTCTCCATGGCCGCCAGCAGGCGGTCGTTCTTTTCCGGCGTCAGGATGGCTACCCGGTAGTAGCCCTCCCCCAGCCCCGGGTAGTTGCCGCAGTCCCGGACTAAAATCCCCTGACGGGCCAGCCGCTCCCCGTAGCCGGGAATCCGGGTGTGGAACAATAGGAAATTTGCCTGGCTGGGAAAGACCTCCAGCCCCAGCCCAGCCATCGACCCCCGCATCCGCTCCCGCTCTTTGGGGAGAAGCTCCACAATCTTTCTTGTAAACGCCCGGTCCTCCAGTGCGGCGATCCCCGCCTCCTCAGCGGCGATGGAGACCGGCCAGCACTGTCCCGCCCCCCTGATCCCCTCCAGGAGGGCCCGGTCAGAGCTCAGGCCGTAGCCCAGCCGCAGCCCGGCCATGGCGTACAGCTTGGTCAGCGCCTTGAGGATCAGCAGCCCCGGCCCATCCGCCAGCCGGCCCTTCAGGGTCAGCTCCCCGGCGTCGGGCAGGAAGTCCAGAAAGCACTCGTCCACCACCAGCAGCGCCCCCCGGGCCTGGCACCGGTCCAGAATCTCCTCCGCCAGCTCCTTTCCCACCACCTGCCCCACCGGGTTATTGGGGTTGCACAGGAAGACCATCTCTGTCCCTGGGTGGATGTCCTCCAGCACCTCCTCCCCCAGCTGGAAGCCCCGGCGGGGGTCCAGGGCATGGCGCTCCACCTGGCACCCCGCCCACATCAGGGCGGACTCATACTCGGAAAAGGTGGGGGCTGTGACCAGGGCCCGGCGGGGCTTTCTAGCCAGCACCACCCGCCAGATCAGGTCCGCCGCCCCGTTCCCGCACACCACCTGGTCCATGGGCACCCCCTCGTGAGCCCCGATGGCCTGGCGCAGCCTGCGGTACAGGGGGTCTGGATACTGCCCGGCCCGAGTGGCGGCCCGCTCCAGCGCCGCTTTCGCCCCGGGCGGCATCCCGAAGGGGTTCACATTCACCGAAAAATCCAGCGGCTCCGCCCCGTACCGCCGGGCGAACCCGAAAATGTCTCCTCCGTGGGTCAGCACAGGGCAAGGGCCCCCTTTCCCAATAAAATCAAGCCGAAGCACAGGGCGGCGCTGGCCAGTGCCAGCCGGTTGGCCCGCCGGATGTCCTCCCCCTCCACCGGCCGCTGGCCGTCGCCGATATAGGGCTTGTCCACCACCTGACCAAAGTATACGGAGGGCCCGCCCAGCCGGACCCCCAGGGCGCCGGCGCACGCCGCCTCACAGTGGCCGGAGTTGGGGCTGGCGTGGGCATAGCGGTCCCGGCGGAAAACCCGCCAGGCCCCTCTCCCGTCCTGGCCGCACAGGGCCGCCCCCCCGATCATCAGCAGGCCCCCCAGCCGGGCGGGGAGAAGGTTGGCCAGGTCGTCCAGCTTGGCCGCCGGACGGCCAAAATACAGATACCGCTGGTTTTTGTAGCCCAGCATACTGTCCATGGTGTTCACCGCCTTGTAGAGCGTCCCCAGCGGGGCGCCCCCCAGTGCCAGAAACAGCAGGGGGGCGATCACCCCGTCGCAGCAGTTCTCCGCCACCGTCTCCACGCAGGCCCGGGCCACCCCGGCCTCGTCCAGGGATTCGGTGTCCCGGCCCACAATCCGTCCCACCGCCGCCCGGGCGGCGGGCAGGCCGTCCCGCTTCAGGGCGTAATACACCGCCATACTCTCCTCCCGGAGGCACCGGGCCGCCAGGCACTGCCAGCATAGAAAGCTCTCCACCCCTAGGCCCAGCAGCCAGTGAAGCCGCCAGCCCAGCCAGACCGCCCCCAGGCTGGCCCCAAAGCTCAGGGCGCAGACCAGCAGGACGGTGAGTGCGCCGCCCGCCAGCTCCCCCCGGGGCGTCCCGCGAAACAGGGGGCGCAGCCGCTTTTCACAGCCGGAAATAACCTTGCCCATCCACACCACAATGTGGAAGCCGCCCAGGGGGTCGCCCAGCAGCAGATCAGCCAGAACGCCCAGGCCCAGGGCGGCCAGACGGGGCCCCATCATTGCGCCCCCCATGGCTGGCAGCCGGTCAGCAACCCCCGGCCCCGCCCGTCCGCTGTCCAGCCGCAGAGCCAGCCCTGGCAGTTCTCCACATGCCAGGCGTAGAAGTCCTGCCTGGGGCGGGCGAACCGCTCCAGCACCGCCATGATCGTCCCGCCGTGCACGACAAAAACCGCCCGCTCTCCCTGGGCCCGGGCCATCACCTCCAGGAATCCGCCGCACACCCGGTCGGAGAACCCCTCCCGGCCCTCCCCGCCGGGGCAGGGGGACAGGCAGCCCCCGTCCACCCAGGCCCGGTAGGCCGGATCCCCCTCCAGCTCGGCGGCGTTTTTCCCCTCAAAGTCCCCGAAGTCCATCTCCCGCAGGGCATCCACCACAATCTGCCGGGCGTTGGGAAATAAAATCGCCGCTGTCTGCCGGGTGCGGATCAGCGGCGTCACATAGACCGTTTTTACAGCGGGATCTCCCCCCAGCCGCTCCGCCAGGGCGATTCCCTCCGGCGCTAAGGGCTGGTCGGAGCGGCCGATGTATCGGCCCTCCCGGTTGCCCGGGGTCTGGCTGTGGCGGATCATCAGCACGTTCATGGCAGTTGTCCCTTGATGACGGTGGGAATGCCGCACACCATCCGCACCACGCAGCCGGCCCGCTGGGCCAGCTGGATACACAGCCGGCCCACCGCCTCCCGGCCCAGGCGCTCGTCCCGGTCCACAGGGATCACGCCGCTGCCCACCTCATTGCACAGCACGGCCGCTTTCCCTTCCAGCTCAGGCAAAAGGCTGTCAATACCGTCCGGGTTCTGGAAGACCATCCGCTCCAGGTGGAACACCACAGGCCGCCCGTCCAGCACCCCGTCGGCCAGATCCGCCTGCGTATATCCCAGGCTTTTCACAAAGCTCCGCTTGCCGGAGCCCTCGCCTCCCACAATCAAAACCATAGAGACACCACCCTCTCAGAAATGACGAAACAGGCCAGCAGCACCAGCTGGCTCACAGTAATCAGGTACCCGGCCAGGTCGCCTGACATCCCGCCAAACTCCCGCCGGGCCATCCGGTACACATAAAACAGGCACAGCCCGCAGGCCAAAAGGGACACAAGGCCGCTCACCGGGGCCAGCCAGACCAGCCCCGCCCCGGCCAGCACCACCCAGCCCCCCAGGATCCAGGGGGCCTTCCCTGTGGCCCCCGCCCGGAAGGAGGCCAGCAGGCCCCGCCCCCCGGACATGGGGAACACCGTCCCCGCCAGCCCGCCCAGGGCCCGGGCCATGATTTGGTGGAGCGCCAGGGCCAGCGCCGTCCTCTCCCCCAGGGGCAGTTCGGCGCACAGCCCGGCGTACAGCAGCAGCTCCGCCGGCACGGCCATGGCCCCAAAGGCCCCGGTGCGGGGGTCTTTCAAGATCTCCCGCTTTCGCTCCGGGGGGGCGTGGCTGGACAGGGCGTCCACCGTGTCACAGAAGCCGTCCATGTGGATGCCCCCGGACAGGGCCACGGGGATCAGCGTCAGCCCCACGGCCCAGAGGAGGCTCCCCGCCTCCAGCCAGCGGCACAGCGCCTCCCACAGCCACAGTCCCGCTCCCACCGCCGCCCCCACCAGGGGCAGGGCACAGAGCATATACTTCATATTCTCCTCTTTCCACTCCACCTCCGGCATGGGAAAGATGGAAAACATGGTAAAGGCCATGGCCGCCGAGCGCAACGGAGTCCTCATTTCAGCAGCTCCCCCTTCAGCACCAGGGGGATGCCGCACATCAGCTCATAGACGTGGCTGGCCCGCCGGGCCAGGGCGGCGTTGATCTCCCCCAGCGCCCGGACGTACTCCCGGACGGCGGGCTCATAGTCTCCGCCGCCGCTGCCTACATCGTTGGTAATGACAATCAGCCGGTCACACTGGCGCTCCAGCGCCTCCACCCCGTCCAGCACAGGCCGGACGGGGTCGGTGATGTTCCCCCTCTCGTCAAACATCTCGTTGGCGGTCAGGTTGCAGATACACTCCAGCAGGGCGGTTCCCCGCCGGGGCAGTTTTAAGTGGTCGTAACCAGTGTATCGCTCGATGGTCTCAAAGCCCTTTCCCGCCCGCATGGCCCGGTGCCGGGCGATCTTCTCCATGCCCCCCTCCCCGGCTGGCCGCATGGCCGCCAGGTAGTACCGGGGGCCAGGGAAGGCCATGCACAGCCCCTCGGCGTAGGAGCTCTTCCCGCAGGCGGAGCCGCCGGTAAGCAGGATCATCACGGCCTCTCCCCTCCCAGCTTCTCATACTGGCCGATCCCCACGTCGGAGAAGGCGGCGGCGCCGTGATAGGCCGCCAGGGCCAAATCCAGCAGGGGCATCATACACACCGCCCCGGTGCCCTCCCCCAGGCGCAAATCCGCCCGGAGGACAGCCCCCAGGCCCAGCTCCTGTAAAATCTTGGCCGCTGCCGGCTCGGCAGAGACGTGGCTGGCGATCATGGCCCGGGTACTGTTCGGGCACAGCCGGGCGGCGATCAGGGCGGCGGTGGCGCTGATGAGGCCGTCCACCAGGATGGGCACCCGGTACAGCGCCCCGCCTAAAAACAGCCCCGCCATGCCGGCGATGTCGAAGCCCCCCAGCTTGGCCAGCGCGTCCAGGGGGTCATCCGGCGCCGGACGGTTGACGGCGATGGCCTGGCGGATGGCCGCCCGTTTCCGCTCCAGCCCCTCGTCTGACAGTCCCGCCCCCCGGCCGGTCACGGTGTCCACCGGCAGACCCAGCAGCACCGCCGCCAGGGCGCTGGAGGTGGTGGTGTTTCCAATCCCCATCTCCCCGGTGGCCAGCAGCCGGTATCCCTTTTCCCGATACTCTTTCACAAGGCTCACGCCGTACTCTATGGCCTGGCAGGCCTGCTCCCGGGTCATGGCGGGGCCGGCGGCGATATTCCCGGTGCCGTCGGCGATATGGGGGCCGTCCACCCCGGTTACCCGGGAGAGCATCCCCATGTCTACCGCCCTGGTCTCCGCCCCGGCGGCGGCGGCCATCACGCACACACAGGACCTCTTGTCCCGGATCTGGGCGGCCATGGCGGCGGTCACGCTCTGGTCTGTCTGTACCACGCCCTCCGCCGCCACGCCGTTGTCGGCGCAGCACACCACCACCGCCCGCTTGGACAGCTCCACATCGGGCTCCCCCGTCAGGGCGGCGATTTTCACCACCAGCTGTTCCAGCTGGCCCAGGCTGCCCAGGGGCTTGGCGACGCTGTCCCACCGCTCCTGGGCCCGCCGGGCGGTGCTCTCATCCAGCGGGGGGATTTGCTCATTCAGTTCACGAAAATTCAACATGGCCATCCTCCTTATTCCACTGGGCCAGCATGGCCTGCATCCAGCCGCCCACGTCCATCCCGTACACCGGGTCCAGGTTTTTGGGGGACAGCACCGCCCCGATCTCCCCCCGGGACACCGCCCTCCCCCGGTTCATCAACAGCCCGTGGGTGCCGAAGGCCTTGGCCAAAGACAGGTCGTGTACCACGGACACCACCGCCCGCCCCGGCTGTTCCAGCCACTGGCCGATGAGGGTGAACACCTGTTTCTGATACACCAGGTCCAGGTGGTTGGTGGGCTCGTCCAGCAGCAGCAGCCGGGGGCTCTGGGCGAAGGCCTGGGCCAGGAACGTCCGCTGGAGCTCCCCGCCGGACAGGGTCAGCACCGAGCGGTCCCCCTTTTCCCCCATGCCGGTGAGCGCCAGGGCCTCCTCCACCGCCTGTTCATCCCCCTCCCGCCGGCCCGCCAGCCATTGGGTATGGGCGTAGCGGCCCAGCCCCACAATCTCCCTCACGGTGAAGCCGTAGCCCACGTGGTGGTCCTGGGCCAGCACGGCGATCCGCCGGGCCCGGCGGGCGGCCTTCATGGTTTTCACGTCTTCCCCCTCAAAGAGGACCGAGCCGGTGTAGTCCACCCCCTGGGTGATGGCGTTCAGAATGGTGGACTTCCCAGCGCCGTTGGGGCCCGCGATCATCAGCCACTGGCCCGCCTCCACCCGGAAGCTGACCCCGTTCAAGACGGTATGCCTGCCGTAGGAGACGCCCAGGTCTTTCACCTCCAGCACGGCCCTCACCCCTTTCCCGCCTTGTAGAAGATGACAATAAACACCACCGCCCCCACCAAACTGGTGACCACGCCGATGGGCAGCTCAATGGGCGCCACCAGCGTCCGGGCCGCCAAGTCGGCCAGCAGCAGGAACACGGCGCCCCCAAAGGCGGTGGCGGGCAGCAGCCGCCGGTGGTCGGGGCCCGCCAGCATCCGGACCATGTGTGGGGTCACCAGCCCCACAAAACTGATGGTGCCCCCGATAGACACGCACACCCCAATCAGCACCGAGACGGTAATCAGGATCACCAGCTTGGTGGCCCGGATATCCACCCCGATGTGGCGGGCGTTGTCCTCCCCCACAGCGAAGGCGTTCAGCTCCCGGGCTCTGGACAACAGCACCCCGCCGCACACCGCCAGCGCCCCGCCCAGGATCAGGGCCTTCTGGTAGCTGGAGGCCTGGAGGCTGCCCAGCGTCCAGAAGGTGATGTCCTTCACCTTGTCGCTGGCGAAGGCGATAATCACGCTCATGGCGCTGGACACAAACATGGAGTAGATCACGCCAATGAGGATAATGGTATTGGTGGACAGCCCCCGGTCCAGCTGGTAGGACAGGCCCAGGATCACCACCAGGGACAGGAACGCGAAGAGAATCGCCATCACCATGGTCCCGGCGAAGGGGACGCCCGGAAAGGATATGCCGAAGGCGATGGCCAGCACCGCCCCCAGGGAGGCCCCGGAGGACACCCCCAGGGTGGAGCCGTCCGCCAGGGGGTTTTTCAGCAGCCCCTGCATGGCCGCCCCCGCCAGGGACAGGGCCGTGCCCGACAGGGCCACGCACAGCACCCGGGGCAGCCGCACCGACAGGATGATGGACACCGCCAGCCCCTCGGGCTGGGGCCGGCCGGTGAGGGCGTTCCAGATCACCGCCAGGGTTTCCCCCAGGGGAATCCCCACGCTGCCCACGCACACGCACAGGCACATCGCCCCGAAGGTAAGCGCCCCATACAGCAAATATCTGGCCATTTCCAGGCGTCCCCGTTTTTTTCTCACAGGCGCTCCCTCCAGTCTGAACCGGTTACTTCTTCAGCGCTGTATAAGACTCCACGCCGTACACAAAGTCAAAGAGCATCTGGGCCCCCTCCGCCAGCCGGGGAGCCGGGCGGGACAGCTCGTTGTCCCGCAGGTTGAGGATGGCGCTGTTTTTCACCGCCGTCACGTCCTCCCAGCCAGTCCGGGAGAGGATCTCCTCCTCAGGACTGGGGCCCTCGCCAAAGTACATGGTGACGGTGACGATGATATCGGGGTTCCGCTGGATCACCTGCTCCTCAGAGATCTCCCCCCAGCCGTCCACATCGGCGAAGCAGTTGGTCAGCCCCATCATGCCGGCGATCTCGTCCATAAAGGTGTTGGAACCGGCAGCCCACAGGCCGTACTGGAGGGGGGATACCTCAAAATAGATGGTCTGGCTCCCATCGCCGGCAGACTGCTCCCGAATCTGGTCGAAGGTGTCCTTCATGTTCTGGATCACCTGGACGGCGTTGTCCTCCCTGCCCATCAGGGCGCCGATCATCTCAACGGCGGTGTATACCCCCTGGATATCTGTGGCCTCGCTGACCACCACATGGATGCCGGCCGCCTCCATCTGGGCGATCTGCTCATCAGTCTGGGCCATGTCGCTCATCAGCAGCACGTCCGGATCCAAGGCGATGATCTCCTCCATGTTGGTGGTGGCCCCTGACTCCACGGCGGGCACGTCCAGCACCTGGGCGGGATAGTCGCAGTACTTCCCCCGGCCCACCAGGGCGTCCCCCGCCCCGATGGCATACAAAATCTCGCAGTCAGAGGCGGTCAGGGCCACCACCCGCTGGGCGGGCCCCTCCAGCGTGATCTCCCGGCCCTTCATATCGGTGACGGTCACCCCGGCGGGGCGCTCCCCGCTCCCGGCCCCGCTGTCCGCCGGGCCGTCTGGCCCGCCGCTGGATGAACTCCCCCCGGATCCGGAGCTGGAGCCCCCGCCGCCGCATCCGGACATTCCCAGGGCCAGAGCCAGTGCCAGTGCCAACGAGATCATTTTTTTGCCTTTCATGTTCGCTTCCTCCAAATAATTGATTTGACTGGGCCCTGTATCTGAATCCCAGGCCCCTATTTTCTGGGCGTTCGCCCGGAAAACCCATCCATTCCCGGAAGCGCAGGCAAAAAAGCTGTTAGAGACGGGAAAAAGCCGCGGCAACCCCATGACTGCCGCGGCCGGTTTTCCGCGTATGACCGCCTGTCACTCCAAACCCGGGAGTCCATCAGCGTCCCATTCAAGCAGGTCTCCTGACTTACGGATCCTCAGCCTCCGCGCCGCCTTCTCAGGATCACTCCCAATGGCTGACTTTCGTCCCGCGCGGCGCCTCCCCGTATACAGTGGCGGTACCGTCCCGGATTCTCACCGGATTCACTATCATCCAGCGGCCCCTCTCCGGGGCCGCTGGCACTTGAACAGATCTTCTGTTGTATAAAATTGATTATAGGCCCGGCCGCAGCGGTTGTCAAGCCCCGTCCCGCGGCGGGGCGTGTCCGCCAAGCAGACTAGCCTTCCCGCTCAGAGCGCACTCCCCGACGCCCCTCAGCCCAGCAGCTCCTGATGGCTTTTGAAGTAGCACACAATCATGTGGCACAGGATCATGTGCCCATCCTCAATCCACTCATAGCTAGACAGGGGGATCACCAGCCCCGCCTGGGCAAACTCCCTAATCTTCCCCCCGTCAAAGCCCGCCATAGCGATCTGCCTGGCTCCCCGCTCCCGGGCGTACTGGCATCCGGGGAATTTCCGCTGGCGCTGATGGAGATCAGCAGGTCGCCGGGGTTCATCAGGTTGACCAGCTGCTGGCGGAAAATCTCCTCAAAGGAGACATCGTTTCCATAGGCGGTAATCCGTTCCACGTTGTCGCTGAGGGACAGCATCCGGAACCGGCGTTTGGCCGGGTCCTGGACGGCGTTCTTGCCGAAGTTGCATACAAAGTGGTTGGCGGTGGCGGCGCTGCCGCCGTTACCCATCACAAAGATCTGCCGATCCTCCCGGTAGGCCTGGGCAATCAGATCCACAGCCTTCTGGAACTCCTCCGGGTCGATGGCGTCCACCGCCCCGTACAGCTCCCTCCGGTACTGGTCTAAAAATTCTTTCATACTGTTGTCTCTCCTTTCCCGAGGCCCGCAGGGCCACCGCCGCCGTCCCCCGCAGCCCGCCGTCGTAGCCCAGGGCGGTGGGGCAGATGGTCAAATTTGGATTGGCCCTCCGGTAGATCCTCCGGCCCACCTCCGCCTCCAGCTCCGGGCCGAAGAGATCGTAGGCCAGTGAGATCCCACCCCCCAGAACCACCTTGGCCGGGTTCAGGATGTTCACCGCCATGGCCACCGCCCGGGCCAGGTACTGGCCCTCCAGGCGGAAGGTCTCCAGGGCCTTTTCCTCCCCCGCCCGGGCCCGCCGGGCGATCTCCTTGGCGGAGGGGGCGCTCCCGTCCGGCAGGGGCGCTCCCCCCAGCCCCGCCGCTGGAGCCGCCATACAGGTTCCCGTTGAGGAAGCATGCGCCCCCCACCCCGTTGGACACGGTGAGGTAGAGGAAGTCGTCTACCCCCTGGCAGCAGCCGAACATCCGCTCCGCCAGGGCGCAGGCCTGTCCGTCATTGTCCACATAGGCGGGCAGGCGGTAGCGCTCGGTCAGCCGCTGGGCGATGGGGAAATCCCGGATACCGGAGAAAGAGGCCTCCACCCACATCCCCCGCTCCGGGTCGGCCAGGCCGGGGATGGTGGCCCCGATCACGGCCGGGACAGCGTCCGGGTTCCGCTCCAGTACCCGGTCCCCGCAGGCCAGCAGGTCAGCCAGCACCCCCTCCTGGCTGACGGCGCTCCACAGGCCGATCTCCTGATCCAGTACCGTCCCCTCCCGGTCCACCAGGCCCACATTGTATTTGGAGCCGCCGATGTCAAAGCATAGGGCAGTCGTCGGGCCGCCCCCGCCCGGGTTGTCCCTCGGGATTTCTATGGGGATATGTTCCACAATGCCCCCTCCTTTTCTGGGAAAGCAGGGCTGGCGGGGCCAGAGGACGGCCTCCCGTCCCCCAGCCCTGCCAGCTTGTTTGATTAGTCCACCTTCAGTGCAGCGTCAAAGCTGACCACAGAGGGGGAGAAGTTGATTTTCTTGGTAAACTCAAAGGCCTCGGTGGCGCCGAAGGCGCGCTCCATGCCGCTGTCCTCCCACTCCACGGAGAGGGGGCCGTCATAGCCCATCTGGTTCAGCTCCCGGATGATCCCGTCAAAGTCCACGTCCCCGTGGCCCAGGGACACGAAGTTCCAGCCCCGCAGGGTGTCGCCAAAGTCGATGTGGCTGCCCAGGATACCCGCCCGGCCGTCCAGGGTGACCTTCACGTCCTTCATGTGGACATGGTAGATCCGCTCGGCGAAGTCCCGGAGGAAGATCGCCGGGTTGACCCCCTGCCACACCAGGTGGGAGGGGTCGAAGTTCAGTCCCAGGGTGGGCCGCCACTCCAGCTCATCCAGCAGCCGCTGGGTGCTGTAGTAGTCGAACGCGATCTCCGTGGGGTGGACCTCCAGGGCCAGCTTCACCCCGCACTGGTCGTACACGTCAAAGATGGGGGTCCACAGCTCCTTGATCCGCCGGAACCCGGCGTCCACCATCTCCCGGGTGGTCTGGGGGAAGGAGTACCAGTAGGCCCAGATGGGGGAGCCCAGGAAGCAGGTGACTACCGTCACCCCCAGCTTCTGGGCGGCCCGGGCGATGTCCTTCATCTCCTGGACGGCCCAGGCCCGGATCTCCTCCGGCTTGCCGGCCAGGGTGGCGGGGGCGAAGTTGTCCAGGCGGGGTCCCAGTTGTCCCCCACGCACTGGCCGATGAGGTGGGCCCCCAGGGCCCACACCTTCATGCCGTACTTGTCCAGGGTACCTCTGAACCGGGCCAGGTACTGTTCATCCTCCAGGATTTTATGGATATCCACATGTGCCTGGCAGGCGATCTCAATGCCGTCATACCCGATGGACTGGCACAGCTTGCACAGCTCCTCCAGGGACAGGTCTCCGAACTGCCCGGAGGCGATGGTAATCGGTCTTGCCATGATGATATTCCTCCTCAGCCTTTAATCTCCACCGCGGCGCCGGTGTCGTTAGACACCTGGTTGGCGAAGACGGCGCGCATGGCGGGCAGCACGCTCTCCCCGCTGATCGCCGGGGGTGTGTTGGTGCGGATGCTCTCAATGAAGGCGTCAATCACCCCGGTGGAGGTGCGGCCGCCGGTGGTCTGCTCCTTGTTGGAGGTGAGCTGGTCCAGCTCATATGGGACCACATCGCCGTCCCTCTTCTCCACAATGAGGGAGTACCTGGGGTCGTCGTACAGGCGGATGACGCCGCCCTCGCAGTAGATTTTGGTGGAGTTGTCCTCCTGTCCGTAGTTGGTCCAGCCCACGGTCATGGTGCCGATGGCGCCGCTCTCCAGGGTGTAGGTGCAGATGGCGTTGTCGTCCACTGTGATGGGGGTGCCATCGGGGAATTTTTTGTCCAGGGTAGCCAGCACGGCGCTGGTACGGACGATCTTCTGCCCGGTGAGGTAGACGATCAGGTCGGTCTTGTGAACCCCCAGGTCAGCCATAGCGCCGAAGGCGGCAATCTTCTTGTCGAAGAACCAGGAATTTTTGCTGCCGGTCCAGCCCTCGGGGCCCGGGTGGCAGAACTGGGTCTGGAAGGTGATGATCCGCCCCAGCTCGCCGCTGTCCAGGATCTCCTTGGCCTTTACGTGGGCCTTGGCCAGGCGCTGGTTCTGGCCGATCATCAGGAACCTGCCCATCTTCCTGGCGGTCTCCACCATCTCCAGGCAGTCGGCCTCGTTCATCGCCATGGGCTTCTCGCACAGCACGTGCTTGCCCGCCTTCAGGGCGGCGATGGCGGTGGAGGCGTGGTAGGCGTTGGCCACGCACACGCTGACGGCGTCCACATCGGAGGCCAGCAGCTCCTCCATAGTGGCGAAGGCCCTGCCGCCAAACTTGTCCGCAAACTCCCGGGCCCTGCCGGGGACCACGTCGAAGAAGCCCGCCAGCTCGCAGTAGGGATTTTCCACATATTCCGGGGCGTGGCGTACCTCGGTGATCTTGCCGCACCCGATGATACCAATCTTAATCATAGCTCGTTCCTCCCTGATTTTATTTGCTCCGGTTCTGGACGCCCTGGAGCAGCACGGCGATGACGATGATAGCCGCGCTGATGGCGCCGTTGAGGAAGGTGGACACATCGGCGGCGGTGAGGATGTTGCTGATAATCTTAAACATCAGCACGCCCACGAAGGTGCCCGCAATCTTGCCCCGGCCCCCGGCCATAGAGGTCCCGCCGATCGCCACGGCGGCGATGAAGATGAGCATCAGATAGGGCGCCTTGATGGGCCCCAGGGGGATGCCGCCGGAGGCCAGCTGGCGGAAGCTGTCGTACATCCCCTTGTCCACAGTGAAGGGGCCACCAGCGCCAAAGTGGTTGATCACCGACCGGCAGGCGCTCTGCATGGCCAGCGTGGCAATCATGGCGGGCATATGGCCCTTGGTTACCAGCAGGCCGTTGACAGTGCCGATCCCGGCGCCGAACACACAGCAGAACACCAGCATAATCAGGACGCTCTGGGTGGAGTTGAGCACCAGGATGCCGAATCCACCGATGATGGCCACCTGGGCGCCCACAGAGATGTCGATCTGCCCGGCGGAGATGACCATGCTCATGCCCATGGCGATCAGCCCTACCATAGAGCTTTGGACGAAGATGTTGGAGATATTGTTCCAGGTAAAGAAATTGGGGTTTACCGCCCGGGCGATAATCAGCAGCAGCACCAGGGACAGCAGAAAGCTGTAGTCTTTCAAAATCAGCTTAAACAGGTTCTTGGGATCGGTCTTCTTCAAAGTGTTAAGCATCTTTCATTCCCTCCAAATTGGCGCCGGTGGAGTAGTACATGACGCCCTTCTCGGTCATCTCGTCCCGGCCCATCACGGCGTTGACCCGGCCTTTGTACAGAACCACGCAGGAGTCGGCCACCTTGTAAATCTCCGGGAATTCGCTGCTGAAGACGATGATGGCCTTTCCGCTCTTGGCCAGCTCCAGGATCAGGCGGTAGATCTCGAACTTGGTGCCCACGTCGATGCCCTGGGTGGGGTTGTCAAACAGCAGCACATCCGCGTCCGTCTCCAGCCACTTGCCCAGGATGACCTTCTGCTGGTTGCCGCCGGACAGGGAGGTGATGGGGTTACGGGGATCCCCGGCCTTGATGGACATGGCCTTCTGCTGCCTGGCGTAGCGGGCCCTCTCCTCCCTGCCGCTGATCAGCCCGCCCTTGAACTTGGTATTCAAAAAGGCCATGGACAGGTTGTCGTAGATGGACAGGTCGTTGTGGATGCCCCGCTCCTTGCGCATCCGGGGCACCATGGCCACCCCCTTCTTCATAAAGGCCCGGATGGACTGCCCGCCTCGGGTCTCCTGGCCGTTGAGGGTCATCCGGCCCTGGAAGGGGGCCACGCCGAACAGGGCGTCGGCCAGCTCGTCCCGGCCGGAGCCCTGCAGGCCGGTGACCGCCAGGATCTCCCCCCGGTGGGAGGGTAAAGCTGATATCGGCAAACCCGGCGCTGGTAAGGCCCTCCACCTGGAGGCATACCTCCTCCGTGGCCCGGCAGACGTGGTGGGAGAAGTCCTCGTCCCGCAGCTGGCGGCCGATCATCAGCTCGGTGATGCCGTCCTCGTCGATCTCGGCGAACTTGCCCTCGGCCACCAGCTGGCCATCCCGGAGCACATAGTAGCGGTCGCAGATCTCAAACAGCTCGGGCATCTTGTGGGAGATGTAGATAAAGCTGACCCCCTCCTCCCGCAGCTGGCGCATGATGGTGAAGAGGTTCTCAATCTCATGGGTGGACAGGGCGGTGGAGGGCTCATCCATGATGATGAGCTCCGACTGGAAGAGCAGGGCCTTGGCGATCTCCACCAGCTGCATCTCAGCGGCGTTGAGCTGGCCCGCCTCGGCCTCCAGGTCGATGTCCACCCGCATGCGCTCCAACACCTTGGCGCACTGGGCCTTCATCTCGTCCTTTTTCAACAGGCCAAAGCGGCTAATCTCATCGCCCAGGTACATGTTCTCAAACACCTTCAGGTCGCCGCACAGGTTCAGCTCCTGGTGGATGAAGCGGATCCCGTGCCGGTTGGCCACCTTGGCGTTGTGCATGACCACCTTCTTCCCGTCCAGGAGGATCTCCCCGGCGGTGGGCTGGTAGCTGCCCGCCAGCACATTCATCAGGGTGGACTTGCCGGCCCCGTTCTCCCCCAGCAGGCCCAGCACCGTCCCAGGCTGTATGGTGATGGACACGTTGTCCACCGCCCGGGTGGGCCCGAACTCCATCACAATGTTTTTCATTTCCACAAGCATGCGACTGCCTCCTTTCTCACTGATCCGCCCTGGGGCGGCCGCCAGGATACATCTGAAAAGCAAGGGTCCGCCCTTTCCTCTCAGACGCGTCCTGACCGGAAAGGGCCAGCCGGCATTTGCCGGCCGGCCCTTCTCTCGTCTTGTCGCGCGGTTGCCCGGTGAGACAGCTTAGCCGTTGATGGCGTAGCGGTTTTCATAGGCCTCGCTGGCCCGGTAGCTGTCGAAGTTGTAATCGCCGGCCAGGTCGGCGTTGGTGATGCTGAAGGAGGGGATCAGATAGGTACCGTTGGCGTCCTGCTCGGCCTGGTAGGGCTCGTTGTACAGGGCGCCGATGCCCAGCAGGAAGGCGTCCCGGATGAAGGAGGGGGAGAAGAAGAAGGTGCAGAACTTCACATCCAGGCTGGTGTTCTCAAACTTCTGCATGGTCTCCTCCCGGCCGCCCACGGAGGTGATCAGGCGGACGTTGATCTGGGCGTCGCCGTCATAGGCCTCCAGGGCGTTCATCAGGCCGTCCACGATCTCGTCGTCATGGGTGACGATCAGGTCCAGGCCCTCAATGGTGGCCTTGTCCTGGGCGCTGAGCCAGTTCTCCATCTGGGTCTGGGCGGTCTCAGAGGACCAGTTGGTCACCTGGGTCTCGGCGATCTGCTCAAATTTGGCGTCCAGCACGTTGTCCATGCCCTCGGAGCGCTGGGAGGTGACGGTGGAGCTGCCGCCCACGAAGCGCAGGTACTGGACGGACTCGTCCCCGGCGAAGAATTCGGTGAGGTACTCGCCCATGGCGGTGCCGATGCCCACATTGTCGCCCATGATATCGCCCATCTTACCGTCGAAGTTCTCAATCAGGCGGTCATAGACGACCAGCTTAATGTCGGCGTCCACAATGGACTGGGCGGCGGAGCGCAGGGCCTCGCCCTCCATGGGCCACAGGATGATCATATCCACGTCGCCGCCGGCGATCAGGTTCTCAATGGAGGTGATCTGGGCGGAGGCGTCGATGCCGTCCTTCACCTGCACGTCCAGGCCGTCATACTTGGCCATCATCTCCTTGGCCATCAGATTGGCCTGCTGCACGCTCTCGCCGGTGAAGCCGTGGTCACCGGAGGGAGTCACAACGCCCACCTTAAAGGACTGGGCGGGGGTGCCCTGGCTGGAGCTGCCGCCGGTCTGGGAAGTGGAGCTGCCGCCGGCGGGGGTGCCGCTGCTGGCGTTGCCTTTGCTCTTGCCGCCTCCGCCGCCGCAGGCGGCCAGGCTCAGGGACATGGCCAGGACAAGCGTCAGTGCCAAAATCTTTTTCATTTTGAATTACCCTCCTCAATTTCGAGTTTTGCCGGCACAGCCGGCTGGCTTACAGAGAGACAGTGGTTTTTTCTCCTGTCTTTCTGAAATTATACTAGCATTATTTCGGGTTTTTTCAAGTCTGCCTCCAGTTTGTTGTACTTTTTCTCTATAACGCCTGGTTATCTCTTTTTTATTTTAGTATTTCAGCATAGTTTCCAGTTTTATTTCAACCGTTTTTCTGAAAACTCTTGAAACATTTCATGCCCTCGTGGTATAATCTGCAAAAGCTGGCGTCCGCTTGAAAACCGGCGGGATGTCGGAACGGGGTAGATTTTTCTGTCAGGCAAGGCGGTTCTCCCGGGAATCCCTGACAGGGGTTTCCCATCAACTCAACGCCGCCCTGACCGGGAAAGGCGCCTGGGACGGTGTTTTGACGGTTTTCAAACAAACCCTAATGCCAGCCAATTCAAAGGGGGTATTTTTATACCGTCACTTCCCACTGTCGCCCAGATCGCTCAGGCCGCCCAGGTCTCCCCCGCCACCGTCTCCCGGGTGCTGAACCACAGGGGGATCGTCCGGGGCGACACCTACAACCGGGTGGTGGACGCCCTGCGCCGCTTGGGCTACCCTTTCAGCGAGGACGCCCCCCGCCAGGCCCAGGGCGGCCTGATTATCCTCAACGCCCCCTCCTTCGAGAACCCCTTCTACAGCGAGGTCATCGCCGGCGCCAAAACTGCCGCCGCCAGCCACGGCTACGACCTGCTGTTCAACCCCTTTCATATCAACCAGGGCACCCTCCCCTCCCTGCTGGCCCTGCTGGGCCGGACCAAGGCCGTGGGCCTAATCACCCTGAACCACATCCCCACCGACGTGCTGGTGAAGCTGAACAGCGTCGTCCCTCTGGTGCAGTGCTGTGAGTACGACGAGAACCTGGACCTGCCTTATGTGTCCATCGACGATGTGAAGTCCGCCCGCCAGATGGTGGAGCATCTGCTGTCCGGCGGCTGCCGGCGCATCGCCTTTCTCTGCGGCCCCGCCCGGTATAAATACGCCCGCCACCGCTTCCGGGGATATGAGTCCGCCCTGGCCGCCGCCGGGATCCCGGTGCGCCCTGAGCTCATCGTCCAGCTGCCCGAGGTGCGCTACGACCTGGCCATCTCCTCCGCCATGCAGATGCTGAACAGCGCCAACCCGCCCGACGCCTTTTTTACCTCCTCCGATGTGTACGCCATGGCGGCCATCCGGGCCGCCCATCTGGCCGGCCGCCAGGTGCCCCAGGAGGTGATGGTGGCCGGCTTTGACAACATAGAGTTCACCTCCATCGCCATCCCCTCCATCACCACCATCAGCCAGCCCAAGTCCCAGATGGGCTTCATGGCCTGTGAACTGCTGCTGGAGAAGATCTCCATGCCCAACGCCCCCAACAAAAAAGTCCTGTTGGAGACCGAGCTCATCATCCGGGAGTCCACCTCCCTCCATCTGCCCCGCCAGGGCGGCGGCTCATAGCCCCGGCCCCTCTGAACAAAAGCGCCCCCACAGCCGAGACCTCGTCTCCCTGTGGGGGCGCTGTATTTACGGTCCGCTGGGGGGAGCGGGCGCTCCTCCGGCCCTAGAGAACTCCAGCAGCTCCTCCAGCCAGCTGCGGATTTCCTGGGGAATCCCGTCCTCCGCCGCCAGCCACTCCTCCAGGCCCTCCGGCGGTGCCGGGGTCTCCCGCCGGCCGCCCATCTCCTCCGGCGGCCTGCCCCCGCCCGGGAAGCCCTCAGGCGGGCTGCCCTGGGGCCCGTCCCCCGCAGCCTGGGCCACTCCGTCCACCGTCAGAGTGTAATCCTCATCCTTCCCTAGATCCGGGGAACTGAACAGCAGGTTCCGGCAGGCCTTCTCCGTCTCAAAGGAGAGGACCGCCTCTCCCCCGGCGTCCAAAATCTCCATCTGGGCCTGGGCGGGGGCGCTCTGGCCCAGGGTATACTGGAGGGCCCGCTGAGCGGAGTTTTCCGATACCGGCTGGCTCATATTGCCCAGGGCCACCACATAGCCGCCGTTGATCCGGACCTCCCCATCGGCGTCCAGGCCGCTGTCCATGCTTTCGGCGCTTGCCATGGCGTAGACATTGCCGCCGTTGATGACCAGGTGGCCGTTGGAGTCGATCCCGTCCCCCTCCGCCCCCAGGCCGGCGTTGATCTCCAAGGTTCCCCCGTTGATGGTAGTCACCGACACGCCGTCCTCGTTGGTGTTAATGCCGTCGTTTTGGGCCTGGATGGCAATGTAACCCCCATTGATGGTCAGGTGCAGCTCGCTGTCCAACCCCTCGTTGCCGGCGACCACCCGCAGCACGCCGGTGCCCTCCCCCTCCCCGTCCAGATTCATGGACATGCGGGAGTACACCGCCCCGTCATATTTATGGAGCTTCTTGGTGGTACCCGGCTGGTAGATTTTGGCCACGTGGGAGCCGGTCATGGTGTTCTCGCTGCCCTCGGCCAGGACAATCCGGGCCCCGGCGGCCGACGTGTCCACCACCGCCGGGCCGCTGTACCCCTCCTCCGCCGCCATCCAGGCGGTATCACACTCATAGACGTTGTAAAAAATCAGGGCGGGGGCCACGGTGCAGGTAATCGATGCGTTGTCCAGCACCAGCGCCACCACGGCGTCCGGATCGCGCTCGCTCCCCTCCCCCAGATCCACGGCCAGCTGTCCCAACGACAGCGTCCCGGTCACCCGGTAGGTCCCGGGCTGGCGGATGGTGACCACGGTGTGCTCCCGGGCCTCCTGGGGGTCGTGGGCCTCCTGGTCAGAGCCCTCCCCGTAGCCGGAGCCCTGCCCTGCCTGGTAATAGATGATCTCGTGGCCGACGGTGACCGGTTCGCTGTCCTCCGCCACCGGCTTGTGATCCAGGCTCACGCCGTTGTCCGCCAGGGAGAGCAGGTGCTCCTCCGGCTGGACGCCGCCCTCCTGGGCGGCCTGGCATCCAGCCAGGGACAGCAGCAGGGCGGCCCCGGCGGTCATAGCAAATAGCTTTCGTATCATGAAATCACGCCTTTCTGGAAAGATGGGTCTTATCATAATCCCAACCTGTTTCCAAACTGTGGACGGAATATAGAAAAAAGGAAAACAATCTCCCGGGCCGCCCTTCTCCGCCAGGACGGCGAAGCACCCCGGCCAAAGGCCGGGGCGCTCCATCCGTGTGTTGTAAAAGAGAGAGAGGAATAGGAAGATTGATTCATTGGATTACGGTATCATCATAGACCAGAAATGCGGCAGAACCGTGACCATCCCATGAACTTTTTGTAAACACTCCCCCATTTCCCCATCACTGGACGGCCAGGGCCAGCACCAGGGCGGCGGTGTCCTCCAGGTTCTTCACGGTGATCTCCTCATTGGTGGTGTGTACCTTGGCCATGCCGGTGCCCAGCACCAGGGCCTTGATGCCGTTGAGGTTCATGTTGTTGGCGTCGCTGCCGCCGCCGCTGGCGGCCAGGCAGGGCTCCAGGCCCGCCTTCTTACAGGCGGCGGATACCTCCTGGACAAAGGGGTCCTCCGGGCCGAAGGAGTAGGCGGAGTAGGCCTTGGTCAGCCCGCCCTCCAGGGTGGCGCCGAACTTGTCGCAGGCGGCCTGGAGGCAGTCCATCATGTGCTTGCCCTGGGCCTCCAGCTTGTCGTCCCGGCGGCTGCGGCACTCGCCCACCAGCTCCGCCCGCTCGGGGACAATATTGGTGGCGTAGCTGGCGCTGATGGCCCCGATGTTGGCGGTGGTCTCCTCGTCGATACGCAGCAGCTTCATGTTGGAGATGGCCTCCGCCAGCACCTGGATGGCGCTGATCCCCTCCTCGGGGGCCACGCCGGCGTGGGCCCGGCGGCCGATGACGGCGGCGTTCAGCTTGTACTGTCCGGGGGCGGCGGTGATGATCTTGCCGGCGTCCCCGCCGCTGTCCAGCACGGCGGCCTTCTTGGCGGTCACCTTGCTGTAGTCCATGTGCTTGGAGCCCCGCAGGCCCACCTCCTCGCAGACGGTAAAGACCACCTCAACGGTGGGGTGGGGCAGGTTCTTTTCCGTGATCGTACGCAGGGCCTCCACCACGGCGGCCACGCCGGACTTGTCGTCGCCGCCCAGGACGGTGTCCCCCTTGCTGCGGATGACGCCGTCCTCAATCACGGGCTCCACCCCCACGCCGGGGACCACGGTGTCCATGTGGGCGGAGAACAGGATGGCCTCCCCATCTGTGGTACCGGGCAGGACGGCATACAGGTTGCCGGTGTCGCTGCCTGTCTTGTCCTGGCTGTTGTCAAAGCTGACCTGGCAGCCGATGGCCTTCAGGTCCCCGGCCACCCGGGCGGCCATGGCGCCCTCGTGGGTGCTCTCGCTGTCAATGCGGACATAGTCCAAAAAGGTGCTGAGCAGGCGTTCATTGTTGATCATACGAAAAACCTCCTCGCGCCAAAGGGCGCGTGATATTCAGGGAGTGTCCCAAGGGGAGCCTTTTACCGGCTGCTTCCCCGCCTCTGGCGGGGGAACCACAGGGCAAATCCTCCCGGTGGGCATTCCATAATATTCATCATGATGGGCGCGGCCGGGCGTTGCCCCCGCCCGGCCGCTCAGAAAGGAAGTCGTGTGGCTTACACCACAGGGGGATAGACCAGGCTGGTGTTGATGCCGATGGGCCAGCCGAAGGACAGCCAGACGATCAGCATGATGGTCCAGCACACCAGGAAGCACAGGCTGTAGGGCAGCATGGTGGCGGTAAGGGTGCCGATGCCGGCCTTCTTGTCGTACTTCTGAGCGAAGATGATGATGACGGCGAAGTAGGTCATCATGGGGGTGATCAGGTTGGTGCAGGAGTCGCCGATGCGGTAGGCCAGCTGGCACAGCTCGGGGCTGTAGCCCAGCATCATGAACATGGGGACGAACACCGGCGCCAGGATGTTCCACTTGGCGGAGGCGGAGCCCATGAACAGGTTCATAAAGGCGGAGAACAGCACGAAGATCACCATCAGCGGGATCAGGCCGATGTTGATGGAGTGGAAGAAGTTGGCGCCGTTCAGGGCCAGGATGGTGCCCAGCTTGGTGTAGCTGAAGTACTGGATGAACTGGGAGGAGACGAAGGCCAGAGCCAGGAAGGAGCCCATAGCGCCCATGGACTTGGCCATGGCGTTACAGACCTCCCGGTGGTTCTTCAGGGTGCCGGCCTTCTTGCCGTAGGCCACGGCGGGGATGAAGAACATCAGGGCGATGAGGGGCACGATGCTGTCGATAAAGGGGGTCTTGCCCAGGATTTCGCCGTCCGCGTTCTTAAAGAAGGAGTCGGCGGGGATGCAGGCGATGACGACCAGGGCCACATAGACCAGGGCGGCAATGCCGGCGGCCCGCAGGCCCTTCTTCTCCTCGGCGGTGATGGTAGTCAGGGAGGTGTCCTCCTCAGACAGCAGCTCGCCGCCGAAGGCCTCCAGCCGGGGCTCCACCAGGAAGTCGGTGATCAGGGTGCCAACGATGGTGATGAGGAACGTGGAGGCGAACATAAACCAGTAGTTGCCCATCACCTGGACCTGATACTCGGCGTCAACCAGGGTCACGGCAGTCTGGGAGATGCCGGCCAGCAGGGGATCCAGGGTGCCCACCAGCAGGTTGGCGGAGAAGCCGCCGGACACGCCGCAGAAAGCGGCGGCCAGGCCGGCCATGGGGTGGCGGCCATAGGCCCGGAAGATCATGGCGCCCAGGGGGATCAGGATAACATAGCCGGAGTCAGAGGCGATGTTGGACATCACGCCCAGGAAGACCACCACGGGGGTGATCAGGGCCTTGGGGGTGACCTTCACGGTCTGCTTCAGCAGGGAATTGATCATACCGGACTGCTCGGCCACGCCTACGCCCAGCATGGCCACCAGCACCATGCCCAGGGGGGCGTAGCTGGTAAAGTTGCTCACAGCGTGGGTAAACATGTAGGCCAGGCCGTCTTTGGTCAGCAGGCTGACAGCGCTCACGGTGGTCACGGCCAGCTCGCCGTTGGAGACCAGCTCACCAGTCGCGGACACGCCCACTGCGGCGCAGACAGCGGAGATGACCACAACCAGCAGGGCCAGTATGGCGAACAGCGCCACAGGGTGGGGCAGCTTGTTGCCCGCTTTCTCAATGCCGTTGAGCCAGCGGTTGTACAGGCTCACCTTCTGAATTTCCTGATTTTTTGACATACTTTACTCTCCTTACATTTGTTGTGCCCTCATATGTAACGTCCAAGGGGAATTCAAACCTCTCTCCTTTCTTTTTTGGATTTCTCTCGGGCTGGGGCGTAACGGTGCTATTCTACCATATTCTAAATCGCAAAGCAACAAAACTGTATGATATGTACGACTTCTCTCCGCTGTCAGTTGTATATTTCGCACAACTCCCTTTCCGCCTGCAATTTTCCAAACATGGAGGGCTAATTCTGCAAGATTTAGGTCATATTCTCTTTTATCCTACATTTTACCCCTGTATTCAGCGGCTTCCAGCCATTTACCGGACAAAATCCAAATATAACCAGCCCAGGCTGGTCTCCCCCAAAATATTATTTTTGTTGACTTTTTACTAATATTTTGTCTCCCACAGGAGGGCCTCCTCCTTCAGCGGAGCCCGGGCCGGGATCCTGGCGCCTTTCCCTTGGGGGACAGCGTCCTCGGCCTTTAACAAAGAAGGAGAGGGACAACATCCCCCTCCATAAAATTACCCGGGAAAAAAGTGCGCAAAAAAACCCCGAAACCGGGGGTTTCAGGGTTTTAAGTGGCAGGGGCAGAAGGAATCGAACCCTCGGCACACGGTTTTGGAGACCGTTGCTCTACCTGCTGAGCTATACCCCTATATATGGTGGGCCTTCACGGGCTCGAACCGTGGACCGGCCGGTTATGAGCCGGCTGCTCTAACCAACTGAGCTAAAGGCCCATACCCGTACATTATTTTAAAAAAGCGGCCTGCCGTCTGACTTGGCGGCAAGCCGCTTCTTTGGCGCCACCTGTTGGACTCGAACCAACGACCCTGCGGTTAACAGCCGCATGCTCTACCGACTGAGCTAAGGAGGCATGGAAAAGGGCCCGGCCCAGTGGGCTGGGCCCTTTATGTTGGCATTACCTATCTTCCCGGTCCGTCTCCAGACAAGTATTTTCGGCAGAAGCGAGCTTAACTTCCGTGTTCGGAATGGGAAC
>CAMTMC010000003.1 GCA_947073515.1 uncultured bacterium
GCTAATCTGGAAAAAATAATCGCAGAGATGGAAGCCGAGTACCAAAGCACAACAGAAAACGGTATCGGGGAATACCTGCGTCGTCTGGAAACAAAGCTGGAATACGGCAGCCTGTCACAGGAGCAGGCGGCGGAGCTGGATAGCCTGCGGCAGAGATGCAGGGAACTGGAAAATGAAATCCAGCGGCTTACAGAAACACTGGAACAGCCGGACGTCAAGGCGCAGATTCAAGACACACAGGAAAAAATTGAAGCCAAAAAACGGCTGGTTGATGATGCACTGTGCTACATGGGGAAGAAAAATGAACTGCTTTTCCGTCCCGTACAGATGAACAAGGTGCAGATTGTGCTGTCTGAGGCACAAAAAACAACGGGTGAAATCAAGGACGTATTCAAATTTACTTATGATGGGAAGGATTATACGAAGCTGTCGCTGTCGGAAAAGATACGCGCGGGGCTGGAGGTTGCGGAGCTGCTGAAACGGCTTTCAGGCAGACGCTACCCTACGTTCCTGGACAACGGCAACGCATTTCCGCTCTGACGGCTCTGTCCCATATGAATCTCATAACCGGGGAACCGGGCCTCCAGCTCGCCCTTCCACTCCTGGGCCTCCTCATCGGTGCAGGTGTAGGCGGCGGCAAGATGGATCTCCTGACCGGCGAAGCGCTGGGCGATATCCCGCTCCATGGCGTCCAGCATGATCTTCTTGGCGGCCTTCCAGCCGCGGGCCTTGGCGAAGGCGTCCAGCTTCGCCCCCTGGATGGTCAGCACCGGCTTGATGTTCAGCACGGTGCCGATGGCGGCTCCGGCGGCGGTGACCCGGCCGCCCTTCTTCAGATACTTCAGGGTATCCACGGTGATGTAGATGCTGGACTCCAGGCGTTCCCGGATCAGCACGTCCAGGATGGCCTGTCCGTCCATACCGGCCTTGGCCATCTCCAGCGCGTCCAGGACGCTCTGCCGCTGGGTGATGGAGATGCGCTGGTTGTCCGCCACGAACACCTTGCCCCGGTAGTCGGACGCAAGCATCAGCGCCGTCTCGCAGGAGGCGGACAGGCCGCTGGACATGGGGATATAGACCACCTGGTCATACTCCTCCAGCAGCTGGTCCCAGAGGTCGGTGACGTCCCCTGGGGAGGGCTGGGAGGTGGAGATGTCCGCGTCCTCCGCCAGACGGCGGTAGAACGCCTCCTGGGTGAGGGTCACGTCCTCGAAGAACAGCTCCTCGTTGATATAGAAGGGCATGGGCAGCACCCGGGCCAGCAGCACCCGCTCCTCCCCGTCCCGGGCGCACCGGTCCAACAGCTCTTTTTTGGTCACGGGTCTCCCCTCCCCTCTTTGGGAAGAAGTATAAAGGATGGCCTTCGCCTTTGTCAAGGGTTCCGCCTCTGGAGCCAGGCGGCGGAACTTATAGCAGTCATCGGAAATGTTGACAAAGCCTCCGTAGGGGCGGGTATTACCCGCCCGCAATTCATATTCAGCAGCCCTTTGGAAGCAGGCGGATGATATCCGCCCCTACAAGTTGTTACAAATTCTGATGATTGCTATAAAAAAAGCCCGCGGCCCCAGGGGGCCGCGGGGAAACGGGGGATTGAGATTCACAAGCTCAAACCGCCGGCTTAGCGGAAAAAGGAGCCGAAGGGCCACTGGTAGTAGGTCCCGCCCTGGCTGGGCTGCTGGATGTTCTGCTGGGGCGGCTGGTTGGCGGCCTCGGTCTCGGCGTTCTTCTCGTCGAAGGTGACCGTAAGCGTGATCTCCTGCTGCTGGCGGACCACCGTGAGGGTGGCGGTGTCCCCGGCCTTGTAGTCGGTGGACAGGGCGGCGGTGAGGGCGGAGGGGGAGTCGATGGCGGTACCGTCAATGGCGGTGATGATGTCGTTGAGCTGGAGGCCCGCCTTCTGGGCGCTGGAGCCCTCCGCAATATAGCTGACCACAGCCCCCGCCGGGATGCCGTACCGCTGGGCGTTCTGGTCCACGGACTCCACCTGGACACCCATGTAGGGCTTGCCGGTGACGTAGCCGTGCTCAATCAGGTCGGAGATGATCTCCTTCACGTCGTTGATGGGGATGGCGAAGCCCAGGCCCTCGGCGGTGACGCCGGACTGGGATTGGGTGTACTTGGCGGACACAATGCCCACCACGTTGCCGTAGCTGTCAAAGAGGGGGCCGCCGGAGTTGCCCGGGTTGATGGCGGCGTTGGTCTGGAGGACGTTGAGGGTGATGGTCTCCCGCTGGCCGTTCTCGTTGGTGACGGTGGTGGAGATCAGCCGGTCCAGGGCGGACACCATACCGTCGGTATAGGAGTAGGTCAGCTCCCCCAGGGGGTTGCCGATGGCGTAGACCTTCTCCCCCACCACCAGCTTGCCGCTGTCCCCCAGGGTGACGGGGGTGAGGCCGCTGGCCTCGATTTTCAAAACAGCCACGTCGTTGTCCTGCTCGCCGCCCACGATCTTGGCGGGGTAGCTGCCGCCGTCGGGGAAGGACACCTCCACGGTGACGCTGTTGTCCTTGACGGCGTCCTCAATGACGTGGAAATTGGTGACAATGTAGCCGTCCCGGGTGAGGACAAAGCCGGAACCGGAGGCGGCGGAGGTGCTGGTCTGGCCGAAGATGTTGGTGGTGGTGGTGGACACCCGGATACCCACGGTGGAGTTCACGTTGGCGGCGTAGAGCTGCTCGGGCTCCATGGGCTGGCCGCCGTTGGTGTTCACCACGGTCTGGACCTGGGGCCGGTCCACCTCCTGGATGGTGGTGGTGTTGTCCGGGCCGGACAGGCGCTGGTACAGGGCGGCCCCTCCCGCCCCGGCGGAGCCGCCCACCAGGGCGCAGGCCAGCAGGATGGCGATTACCTTGGGGGCGCTCCCCCGCTTCTTAGGGGGCTGGGGAACGGGCTGGGTGGGGAAATTTTGGGGGGCGTTGGGGTCGGGGTCCGTATATCCCCCGAAGCCGCCCCGGTAGCCGTCGTTCTCGCTGCTGTAAAAGTTGTATCCGTCCATTATTATAACGCTCCTTTCAAAGCCGAACTATTTTCAGGGGTGTCTGTACCCTCGATGGAAGCCATGATTATCATAACGCGGAATTGTGAAAAAAACATGAAGAAAAAGCGGGAAATTTTTGAACTTTTATGGGGGAATTTGTGACCGGCCTCAGCCGCCCTCCCCGGGGCGGCGGGACAGGATGGCGCAGATATCCCGGGCGGCGGCGGCCAGGTCCAGCCGCAGGCCCCGGAACATGCCCATCCCCGCCAGGTTCAGGCACACCAGCAGGACAATGGGGCCCAGGATCATCCCCAGCACGCCGGCCACCTTCATGCCCACATAGATAGAAACCAGGGAGAGGATGGGGGACAGGCCGGTCTGGTCCCCCACGAACTTGGGCTCCATCACCCGGCGGAACAGGGCGATGATCCCCCAGATCACCATCAGCTCCACCGCCACCTGGAAATCCCGGGCGAACAGGGCGAAGAAGGCCCAGGGCACCATGACCGTGCCCGCCCCGATGATGGGGATAAAGTCCATCACCGCCAGGCCAAGGGCCAGCAGCAGGCCGTAGGGCTGGCGGATGATGAGGAAGCCCGCCAGCAGGATGAAAAACACCCCGATGGACAGCAGCAGCTCCGCCTTCAGGTACCCGCCGAAGGCCCCCAGGGAGATGACCTTCACCTGCCCCAAAAAGCGGCGCACACTCTCATCCATGCACCGGGCCGCCCGGCTGCGGAGATAGGGCCAGTCGGCCGCCAGCAGATAGGTGGCCATAATGAAGATCACCAGGGCGACGCAGAAGGAGGGCAATCCCATGGCCTTGCTCCCCGCCGCCTGCCCCAAGCTGGCCAGGGCATCGGGCACCACGCTGCCCAGCCAGTCCATGAAGGTCTCCCCCGCCGACTGGACCAGCTGGGTCACCTGGGCGGGCACCAGGTCCAGCAGGTCGGAGAACAGGGCCTCCGCCCGGGTGAGGGCGGACTGGAGGCCCTCCAGCAGCACGTCCCAGTCCTGGACCAGGGAGACCAGCTGTCCCGCGGCGGCGTAGCCCAGCAGGGCCAGCACCCCGCCCGCCAGCCCGAAGATCAGCAGCAGGAGCAGCAGCGTCAGCACCTGGCGGTTCCAGCCCAGCAGGCGCTGGAGGCGCCTCACCGGCGGGTTCAGCATGGCCGCCGCCGCCAGGGCGCACAGGAAGGGGGCGAACAGGGACATCAGCGGCCGGCCAAACCGGGCGATGACCCACAGGGCCAGGGCGGCCAGCGCAAACCGGATGCCCAGCCGCAGCCACAGCGCCCCCCGCTCCCGCCAGGATAGTTCTTGATTTCCCATGATGTCCCGCTCCTTTCTCTCTCTTCCCGCCCCGGCGGGCACAGGCCGGTGGGCTCCAGCTCCACCAATTCCCCGCCGTCTTTGTTATGTGCCATATCTTACCGAATCATAGCACAAAAAACATGAACAATGTGTAAAATCAGCGGGGGCAGCGGCCTCCCTTGGGGTACCTCCGGACAAAAAAAATCCTGGCTGACCTTCGGACAGCCGGGACTTTTGGATCAGGCGCGGTACACCAGGCCCACCAGGTTGGGGCCGGCGTTGATGGCGATGACCCCGCCGATGGGGTATTCCAGGGCGGGCTCCTCCCCCAGGGCCTGGAGGCAGGCCTCCCGCAGCTTGGCGGACTGCTCCCGGTTGTTCCCACGGATCAGCAGATAAGGGGAACCGGGGGCTTTCTCCTTCTGGCACAGGTCCACCAGGGTGGAGATCACGGTCTTCTCCCCCCGGACCTTGGAGACAATCTTGGATTCGCCGTCGGTGAAGGTCATGATGGGCTTGAGGCCCAGGGCCTCCCCCACAAAGGCGGCGGCGGCGGAGATCCGCCCGGACTTCTTGGCGAAGCGCAGGTCCAGCGGGGCGAACAGCACCCGCGCATGGTCCACCCAGTCCTGGATGAAGTCGATCACCGCCTGGGGCTCCGCCCCGCCGGCGGCCATCCTGGCCCCCTGGGCCACCGCCCAGCCGTAGCTCATGGTGTAGTTATGGGAGTCGATGACGGTGATGGAGAAGCTCCCCTTGGCCTCCGGGTGATCCTGGTAAAACTCCTCACGGGCCTGGAGGGCGTTGCCGCAGGTAGCGGAGCCCTTGGAGTTGATGGAGGTGTGGATCAGGTGGGTATAGCCCTCCCGCCAGGCCCGCTCAAACAGCTCGGAGAACACGTAGGGGTTGAGCTGGGCGTGGGTGGGGATCTGGGGGGCGGACAGGAGCAGGTCAAAGAACTCGTCCGGGGTACAGCCGACGCCGTCCTCCATCTCCCGGTCCCCCACGGCGATGGGGAAGGGGAGGACCTGGATGCCGTACTCCTCCCGCAGGGCGGCGGGGATGTCGGCGGCGGAGTCGGTGGTAAATTTGATACGGGTCATGGTGTGACCTCCTTATGTCAGGGGGCTGGCCCCGAATTTATTGCTCGGTCAATAAATGAGACGCCCGCTTATTATCCCAAATGCCACGGGACTTGTCAATACATCAGGGCCCGGAAATCCTTAAATTTTTATAAACAGGCCCTATTTGCCCCGGCCCAGCTTCCGCCGGGTGCCATCGGGGTACTGGATCACCGTGTTGTCCAGCTGGGCGGTGAGGCTGGCCTTGAAGGCGTCGATATACTCCCGGCGCAGGGCGTCCCGCTCGGCGGTCTCCTCCGGGGTGAGGCCGGCGGGGGTCTTGGCCTTGCGGGCCAGGGCGTTGATGCGGTCGATTTTCTTTTGCTCCATGGGGAATTCTCCTTTCTGGCATGGGAGGGGCTCGGCCCGGCCGCCCTTTGGGCGTTTTGACATCATTTGAACAGGCCCTAGACGTACCGCTCCATCACCAGCATGGCCCGGCCCTTTTTGGACTGGCCGGGGATCTCTTTCACCACGCACTTGCCCAGCCCCCGGCAGGTGAGGACGTCCCCTTCGCTGACCTGGCGGTCCCCCTTCAGGCACTCCCGGTGGTTCAGGGACACCCGGCCGGAGGAGATCAGGGCGGCGGCTTTGGAGCGGGACAGGGAGAACCCGGCGGCCACCACCGCGTCCAGCCGGGGGGTGGCCACGGTGTCCCGGATGGTCTTTACCTGGGCGGGCTGGGGGGAGAGCTGGTCCAGGGGGATCTCCCGCAAACTCACCTTCCAGCGGCCGGCCTCGCCCCACTGGGAGAGGAGGATGGGCAGGGCCTCCCTCAGCAGCACGATCTGGCACAGGCCGGGGGCGGGGAACAGGAAATCCCCCAGCTTCTCCCGGGTGATGCCCAGGCCCATCAGGGCCCCTAAGATGTCCCGGTGGCCCAGGCTGGCGGCGGCGGGGAATTTGGCCTCCAGGGCGGCCAGGGGGCCCTCCGGGTCAGCCAGGAAGTCCTCCTCCCCCTGCCAGTCCGGGAGGAAGGCGCACAGCCGGCGCTCGGCGTCGGGCCAGCCGCCCCAGAACAGGTGCCGGGGCCGGCCCCAGGCCTCCAGCAGGTTGGACACACAGGCCTGCTCCGCCGGGGACAGGAACTGGGTGTGGGCGGGGACGCCCCGGCTCTGGGCCTGGTCCAGCTTGTCCAGCACCCGGGCCAGCAGCACCCGCTCCTCCCCGTCCCGGGCGCACCGGTCCAACAGCTCTTTTTTGGTCACGGGTCTCCCCTCCCCTCTTTGGGAAGAAGTATAAAGGATGGCCTTCGCCTTTGTCAAGGGTTCCGCCTCTGGAGCCAGGCGGCGGAACTTATAGCAGTCATCGGAAATGTTGACAAAGCCTCCGTAGGGGCGGGTATTACCCGCCCGCAATTCATATTCAGCAGCCCTTTGGAAGCAGGCGGATGATATCCGCCCCTACAAGTTGTTACAAATTCTGATGATTGCTATAGGGGAGGGGTTTTCCCCTGTTTCCCCCGCCGCCCCCGGGGAAATGTGAAAATACGCCTCCCTTGGGCCCCTCCCCCTTGACAAACCGGCCCCCGCTCTATAAAATAGTGCCGAACCGCGCTACAATCGAACACAGGGGCGCTGGGAGCCAAGTTCCCGGCTGAGATGCAGAGACAAACACAGCTGTCTCCGGTCCCTTAGAGCCTGTTTCATATCTTGAAAAATGCCGGTTGGCGAGGGATTTCGCCCGCCAGACAAGGCAAATTTTTGCAGGCGGGCTGCCGCCCGGCAAGAAAATTTAACGCAGTATGGCTGGAAAAGACCCGCCAAATGGCGTTTTGAGAGATTTGAAACAGGCTCTTAAACCTGATCCGGGTAATGCCGGCGTAGGAAGTGGAAGAGAGATTTTGCCGTCGTCTCCTCTAAGACCGCACTACACCCGTCCGGATGTACTGCGGTTACGATTTTATTTAGGAGGAAACGACTATGAGAACTTCAAGCAAAGGAATCCAGATGCTGGCGGAGGGGGGCGTATTGATCGCCCTGGCCCTGGCGCTGGGCCTGATGAGGCCCTACGAGTTCCCCAACGGCGGGTCCATCTCCCTGGAGATGCTGCCCCTGTTCGTGTTCTGTATCCGCTGGGGCTTTGGCCGGGGATTGCTGGCCTGCACCGCCTTCGGGATACTTCAGGTGTTTGTCCAGGGGGCGGTGGCCTATAGCTGGGTGTCCATTATTCTGGACTACATCGTAGCCTTTATGCCCCTGTGCCTGTGCGGCCTGGGCAAGGGAAAACCCGGCGGGCTGTTCTGGGGCAGCGCCCTGGGCGCTTTTGGGCGTTTCCTCATCCACTTCATCAGCGGCATCACCATCTACCGCATCCTGGCCCCCACCGAGGTGCTGGGCACCACTTTCGACAACCCTTATCTGTACTCGGCGGTGTACAACGGCAGCTACATCATCGTGGATCTGGCCCTGTGCCTGGTGATCTTCGGTCTGTCCTACCGGGCCCTAAAAAAGTATTATCTGGCGGAAGACCTCCGCTGAGCCGGCCCAACCGGGGCCAGAAAGAGAGGCCCCATGGGAAAATTTGACGGCGTGCTGCTGGTCAGCGACTTTGACGACACCTACTTCGGCTTGAACCATCTGGTCCCGGCCCGGAATTTAGAGGCCCTGGACTACTTCCGGGGCCAGGGCGGAAAATTCACCATCGCCACCGGCCGGGCCCGCCGGACCTTCGCCCCCCAGCTGGGGCTGATGCCCCTGGACGCCCCGGTGGTGCTGTCCAACGGCTCCGCCCTGTACGACTTCGAGGAAAACCGGATGCTGGAGCAGACCTTCCTCCCCCGGGAGGCCCCGGAGCACTTCCGGGCCCTGTTCCAGCGGTTCCCCGCCCTGGGGGTGGAGACCTACTGCGGGGAGGCGATCTCCGTGTGGAACCCCAACCCCATCACCGACGCCCACATGAAAAAAGTGGGCACCGATTACACCGTCCGCCCCCTGGCGGAGATGCCCCTCCCTTGGAGCAAGGCCATCCTCCAGCAGGAACACCCCCTCCTGCTGGAGGCCCAGGCGTGGCTGCTGGGGCGGTACGGGGACCGGTATGAGGCCATCTTCTCCAACCAGTACTACCTGGAGGTCACCCGGAAGGGGAGCACCAAGGGCGGGATGGTGGACAGGCTGGTGGAACATCTGGGGGTTGACCCTGGGAAGCTCTACTGCGTGGGGGACAACCAGAATGACATCCCTATGCTGGAGCGGTCGGCCATCCCCTTCGCCCCCGCCAACTGCGCCCAGGAGGTCAAAGACTGGGGGGCCCGGGTGCTGTGCCACTGTGACGACGGGGTCATCGGGGATATTGTGGACATATTAGACGGCATCTATTGAAAAAGGCCCGCCCACCGCTACGCGGTGGGCGGGCCTTTTTCATTTCTCAGCACATTTTAGCGCCGGCGGGGATTTTGTCGTCCAGGATGAGGAGGTTGAGCTGCTCCTCCCCCTTCTCAGTGTGGACGGCGGAGATGAGCATGCCGCAGCTCTCCTGGCCCATCATCTTCCGGGGGGGCAGGTTGACAATGGCCATCAGGGTCTTGCCCACCAGCTCCTCGGGCTTGTACCACTTGGCGATGCCGGAGAGGATCTGCCGGTCTGTGCCGGTGCCGTCGTCCAGGGTAAACTTCAGCAGCTTCTCGCTCTTCTTCACGTTCTCGCAGGCCTTGACCTTCACCGCCCGGAAGTCGGACTTGCAGAAGGTGTCAAAGTCCACCTTCTCCTCCAGCTGGGGCTCCACCTCCAGATCAGGGAGGGCGGCCCGCTTGGCGGCCTGGGCGGCCTCCTCCAGCTGGGCCAGGGCCTTGTCCGCGTCCACCCGGGGGAAGAGGTTGTCCCCCCGCCGGACGGCCGCTCCCTTCTCCAGGGCGCCGTACACCCCGGCGCTGTCCCAGGTACGGCAGTCCTCACAGGCGCCGATCTGGTTCAGCACCTCCTGGGCGGAGGCGGGCATAAAGGGAGTGAGCAGGACGCCGGACACCCGCAGGACCTCCAGCAGGTTGTACATCACCCGGGCCAGCCGGGGGCCGTTGGCCTCCATATCCTTGGCCAGCACCCAGGGGGCGTTCTCGTCAATATACTTGTTGGCCCGGCCGATGACCTTAAAGACCTCCGCCAGGGCGTTCTGGAAGGCGTACTGCTCCATCTGGGCCTCGTACCGGGCCCGGAGGCCGGAGATCAGCTCCACCAGCTCGCCGTCCTTTCCGGCGTCCTCCGCCTGGCTCTCAGGCAGCCGGCCGCCGAAGTACTTGCCCACCATGGACACGGTGCGGGAGAGCAGGTTGCCCAGGTCGTTGGCCAGGTCCACGTTGATGGTCTGGATCAGGGCCTCGTTGGAGAAGTTACCGTCGGAGCCGAAGGGGAAGGTGCGCAGCAGGAAGAAGCGCAGGGCGTCTACCCCGAACATCTCCGCCAAAATATAGGGGTCCACCACATTGCCCTTGGACTTGGACATCTTGCCCCCGTCCAGTAGCAGCCAGCCGTGGCCGAAGACCTTCTTGGGCAGGGGCTCCCCCAGGCTCATGAGCATGGCGGGCCAGATGATGGAGTGGAACCGGACGATCTCCTTGCCCACAAAGTGGACGTCGGCGGGCCAGAATTTGCTGTAGTCGTCGTACTGGTCGTTGTCATAGCCCAGGGCGGTGATATAGTTGGACAGGGCGTCCACCCACACATAGACCACGTGGCCGGGGTCGAAATCCACCGGGATGCCCCAGGTGAAGGAGGTGCGGGAGACGCACAGGTCCTCCAGCCCGGGCTTGATGAAGTTATTGACCATCTCGTTCACCCGGGAGCGGGGCTCCAGGAAGTCGGTGTCCTCCAGCAGACGCCGCACTTGATCCGCGTACTTGGACAGGCGGAAGAAGTAGGCCTCCTCCTCCGCATCCTGGACTTCCCGGCCGCAGTCGGGGCACTTGCCGTCCACCAGCTGGGACTCGGTCCAGAAGGACTCGCAGGGCTTGCAGTACTTGCCCTTGTAGGTGCCCTTGTAGATGTCCCCGTTGTCATACATCTTCTTAAAAATCTTCTGGATGGCGGAGACATGGTAGCTGTCGGTGGTGCGGATGAAGCGGTCGTTGGAGATGTTCATCAGCTTCCACAGATCCAGGATCCCCCGCTCCCCCTGGACGATGTTGTCCACAAACCGCTGGGGGGTGACGCCGGCCTCCCTGGCCTTGTCCTCGATCTTCTGGCCGTGCTCGTCGGTGCCGGTGAGGAACATGACCTCACAGCCGGTCAGGCGCTTGTAGCGGGCCATGGCGTCGGTGGCCACGGTGCAGTAGGTGTGCCCGATGTGGAGCTTGTCGCTGGGGTAGTAGATGGGGGTTGTAATATAAAAAGGTTTCTTTTCCATGGTAGTCATCCTCCCTAATATGGTCATCCGGCCTGGGGGCCGGCGGCGGTGTCTTTACTCTCATCGTCCTCAGTCCCAAGGGGCATTCGCTCCTCCGGACCCCAGGCCGGGCCGAAGGAGTTGGCCAGCAGGGCCCGGGCCAGGGCCAGGGCGGACAGGGCGAAGGCCAGGGTGACGACGGCGTTGAACAGGCTGAGGCCGTCCGCCAGAGAGGTGAGGCCCGTCACCACCCCCATCAGGGCGCAGAACACGGTCCCCCGCCGGCGGGGGCGGCCGAAGAGGAAGCCGGCCGCGCGGTAGTGGGCCAGCGTCAGCAGGCCGGCGGCCAGCAGGGTGAAGAGATACCGCATCAGCACCGGCTCGGTGCTGTGGGACAGATAGGTGATAAACAGCCAGAACAGCCCCGCCGCCGCGGGGACGGGGGCCATGCGGCAGCCGGCGTCAGACAGCTCCCCCCGGTAAGCCATTTTGCCCAGCCCCAGGACGGCAACCCCCGCCAGGACGCACAGCAGGGCGGTGACCGCCAGGGCGGCGGCGAAGGTGAACTGGGTGGGCTGGCGGTCCAGCTCCGGGGTGATCCGCCACAGCTGGAGGTGGGACAGGCCCTCCCGGACACCCAGCGCCCCGGCGGCCATCATCAGCAGGCCGGCGGCGGCCTGGACGGTCATCTGGCCGGCCTGGGGGCAGCCAAAGGCGGGGAGAAACTCCTCGGGCCCCTCCCTCCACCCCAGCAGGGGGAGGAAAAAGGCCAGGGCTACCAGGGCCATCAGGGCGGCCAAGGCAATGGTGGCGGGGGCCCAGTGGACAAACAGGCCCAGCTCCGGCTGGAAGGCGGAGGCCAGCTGCCACCGGCGCAGCCCAAAGCCCGCCAGGCCCCCAAACAGGGCCAAGCCGGGCAGGAGAACATCTTTTCTCATGGGTATCGCCCCCTGAAGCAATCCAAAATTGGTGCACCCTGGGGTGCGGAGAACCATATCATATACCAAATGGCGGGAAAAAGCAACCGCCTGCCGGGGATTTCTCCTCCTATTTCAGCCTGGGGCCGGAGGGGCCGCCCCCTCTCCCCTTTTTACCGAACTGGAAGTACAGGGCGGCGGCCAGCAGGACAATGCCCAGGCCGGTGCCGGCGGCGTTCAGCGTTGGGGAGAGCAACCCGTTCCGGTCTAGAATGGACAGGAATGCCAGGAACACCAGATCCCCCAGCAATAGAAGCCGGGCGGCGGGGTCCATCCGCTTGCGCTCTTTATCCTTCTGGTCGGCGATCTGATCCTGGACCGCCTGGCGCTTCACCGCCTCCGCCGAGGCGCTGTGGCGCTTTTTATGTTTCTTTCCGCTCATAGAGGCTCCCCCTTCGTGATGACGGCCCCGCCCACCACCGTTTCCCCGTCGTACAGGGCCACGGTCTGGCCGGGGGTGATGGCCCGCTGGGGCTGGTCAAAGGCGAGGCGGATGGAACCGGGGCCGGTCTGTTCCACGACGCAGGGCTGTTCCGCCATGCGGTAGCGGATTTTAGCGGACAGGCGGACGGGGCCGTCCAACTGATCGCAGGCAATGAGGTTCAGGCCCTCCGCCGTGAGGGTACGGCCAAAGAGGCTGGCGTTGTCCGACAGCACCACCGTGTTGTCCCGGGGGCGGATCTCCCTCACATACAGGCGGCCAGAGGAGGACACCCCCAGCCCCCGGCGCTGGCCCAGGGTGTAGTCCACAATGCCGGTGTGCCGGCCCAGGAGGTTCCCCTCCCCGTCCACAAAATCGCCGGAGGGGTAGTCCTTCCCCGTGTACCGGCGGAGGAAGGAGGCGTAGTCCCCGTCGGGGATGAAGCAGATGTCCTGGCTGTCCCGCTTCTGGGCCACGTCCAGGCCGGCCTCCCGGGCCAGGGCCCGGACCTCCTCCTTGGACATGCCCCCCAGGGGTAACAGGGCCCGGGCGAGCTGTTCCTGGGTGAGCATGGCCAGCACGTAGCTCTGGTCCTTGTCCCGGTGGACCGCTTTTTTCAGCAGGAAACGGCCGGAGCCGCTGTCCCGCTCCACCCGGGCGTAGTGGCCGGTGGCCAGGCTGCCACACCCCAGCTCCAGGGCCCGGTCCAGCAGGGCCCCGAACTTCACCGCCCGGTTGCACAGGACGCAGGGGTTGGGGGTGAGGCCGGCCTCGTACCCGGCCGCGAAGGGGTCCATCACCGCCCGGGCGAACTCCCGGGACAGGTCCAGAACCCGGTGGGGGAAGGACAGGCGGGCGGCCACCCGGGCGGCGTCCGCCGGGGCGTCCCCCTCCCCGGGAAAGAGGGTGAGGGTGAGTCCGGTCAGCGCCCTCCCCTCCCCCTGGAGGAGGACGGCGGCGGCGGAGCTGTCCACTCCCCCGCTCATGGCTACCGCTGTCTTTTGTACCATAGAAACCTCCCTGGGCATTTCGCCGAATTTTAGACTGAGTATACCACATTTTTCCCCCGGGGGCAACCGGAAACCCCTGGGGCCAGCGGGGGACAAGGTGCACAAGGCCAAAATACATCTTGTATTCTCCCCTGGCCTTTTAAAAAAATAAGCACAAGATATTGTAGACAAGGGGAGGGGGCTATGCTATAATGCCCCTTGGACTTCATTCCGGGGCCCACGCCCCTGTCACGATAATGGTCTGATACGAAGGAGAGGAGCGCAACCATGAAAGTCATCAAACGGGACGGCGCCGTGGTGGATTACGACCGCGGCAAAATCGTCATCGCCATTGAAAAAGCCAACGCCGAGGTACCCGAGCGGGACCGGCTCAGCCGGGCGGAGATCGACGAGATCATTGACAGCATCGAGGCCCAGAGGCGCCAGCGCATCCTGGTGGAGGACATCCAGGATCTGGTGGAGCAGGGGCTGGTGGAGCGGAACAAATTCCACCTGGCCAAGACCTACATCATCTACCGGTACAACCGGGCCCTGGTCCGCAAGGCCAACACCACCGACGAGTCCATCCTGGCCCTGCTGCGCAACGAGAACAAGGAGCTGGCCGAGGAGAACTCCAACAAGAACACCATGATCGCCGCCACCCAGCGGGACTACATCGCCGGCGAGGTGAGCCGGGACCTGACCCGGCGCATCCTCCTGCCCGAGCACATCTCCAAGGCCCACGACGAGGGGGCCATTCACTTCCACGACGCCGACTACTTCGTCCAGCCCATCTTTAACTGCTGCCTGATCAACATCGGGGACATGCTGGAGAACGGCACCGTGATGAACGGCAAGCTCATTGAGAGCCCCAAGACCTTCCAGGTGGCCTGCACCGTGGTCACCCAGATCATCGCCTGCGTGGCCTCCAACCAGTACGGCGGCCAGTCCGTGGACCTGCGCCACCTGGGCAAGTATTTACGCAAGAGCCGGGAGAAGTTCCGGGCCCACATCGCCTACGAGTGCGCCGGCCGGGTGGATGAGGAGACCATGGAGCGGCTGGTCAACGACCAGCTCCAGTGCGAGCTGAAAAACGGCGTCCAGACCCTCCAGTACCAGATCAACACCCTGATGACCACCAACGGCCAGTCCCCCTTTGTCACCCTGTTCCTCAACCTCCAGGAGGACGACCCCTACGCGGAGGAGAACGCCATGATTATCCATGAGGTCCTCCGCCAGCGGCTGGAGGGCATCAAGAACGAGAAGGGCGTGTACATCACCCCCGCCTTCCCCAAGCTGGTGTACGTGCTGGACGAGCACAACTGCCTGAAGGGCGGCAAGTACGACTACCTCACCGAGCTGGCGGTGAGGTGCTCCGCCAAGCGGATGTACCCCGACTACATCTCCGCCAAGAAGATGCGGGAGAACTACCAGGGCAACGTGTTCTCCCCCATGGGCTGCCGCTCCTTCCTGTCCCCCTGGAAGGACGAGAACGGGCAGTATAAGTTCGAGGGCCGGTTCAACCAGGGCGTGGTGTCCCTGAACCTGCCCCAGATCGGCATTTTGTCCGGCGGCGACGAGGACAAGTTCTGGAAGATTTTAGAGGAGCGGCTGGAGCTGTGCTTCGAAGCCATCATGTGCCGCCACAACGCCCTGAAACAGGTGCGCTCCGACTCCTCCCCCATCCACTGGCAGTACGGCGCCATCGCCCGCCTGCCCAAGGGGGCCTCCATCGAGCCCCTGCTGTACGGCGGGTACTCCTCCATCTCCCTGGGCTATATCGGCCTGTACGAGGTGACCAAGCTGGTGAAGGGGGTCAGCCAGACCAACCCGGCGGGGCTGGAGTTCGCCCTGAAGGTGATGAACCGGCTGCGGAAGGCCTGCGACGACTGGCGGGCGGAGACCAACATCGGCTTCGCCCTGTATGGCACCCCGGCGGAGTCCCTGTGCTACCGCTTCGCCCGCATCGACAAGGAGCGGTTCGGCACCATCCCCGATGTCACCGACAAGGGCTACTACACCAACAGCTACCACGTGGACGTGCGGGAGAAAATCGACGCCTTCGACAAGTTCACCTTTGAGAGCCAGTTCCAGAAAATCTCCACCGGCGGGTGCATCTCCTACGTGGAGATCCCCAATATGCGCCACAACCTGGAGGCCCTCCAGGACGTGGTCCGGTTTATCTACGACAACATCCAGTACGCCGAGTTCAACACCAAGAGTGACTACTGCCAGGTGTGCGGCTACGACGGGGAGATTGAGATCAACGACGACAACCAGTGGGAGTGCCCCGCCTGCCACAACAAGGATCAGACCAAGATGAACGTCACCCGCCGCACCTGCGGCTATCTGGGGGAGAACTTCTGGAACGTGGGCAAGACCAAGGAGATCAAGGCGAGGGTTCTTCACCTGTAAAAACAGCGGGGCCTCCACCGCCAACCTCTTCTTGATTATGAGCAAATCCCGCCAGTTCCTGCTGGTGTTCAAGGACTGCCTGACCCCGGAACAGCGGGAGAGCTTCCTGCCCTTCCTGAAAGAGAAGTGCCCCAAGCTGAAGGTGATGAGGTGAAACAACGATGATGAACTACGCCGATATCAAAAAGGTAGACGTGGCCAACGGGCCGGGGGTGCGGGTGTCCCTGTTTGTGTCCGGGTGCTCCCACCGCTGCGAGGGGTGCTTCAACCCGGAAACCTGGGACTTCCAATACGGCCGGCCCTTCGGCCCGGAACAGATCCAGGAGATTTTGTCCCTGCTGGACAGGCCCCACATCAAGGGGCTGTCCCTGCTGGGGGGCGAGCCCTTTGACCCCCAGAACCAGGGCCCGGTGCTGGAGCTGGCCCGGCTGGTACGGCAGAATCTGCCGGGCAAGACCATCTGGTGTTACTCCGGCTACCTCTTTGAGGACCTGGCCGCCGGAACAATCGGGGATCACGGCCGGGCCCTGCTGGAACAGCTGGATGTGCTGGTGGACGGCCCCTTTGTCCTGTCGAAGAAGGATCTGGGGCTGCGGTTCCGGGGCTCCGCCAACCAGCGGATCATTGACGTGCCCGCCTCGCTGAAGGCGGGGGAAACGCGACTGGCGCTGGAATATATGAGCTGATCTTGTTCTTTTCTTTTATAAAAGAAAAGAACCAAAAGAAAATTTAGCGCAAAACTGCGTTTTGCTTCCGTGGAACCGGGAATGGTTCCGTTTTAGGAAGCAAAACGCGGTTTTGCGTTAAAGCTCTTTTTGGTTGCTTTTTCTCTCGAGAAAAAGTAACGGCGGGCCGTCCAGCTCCACCACCTGATCCGCCCGGGCCAGGAGGGCGGGCTCGTGGCTGACCAGCAGGACGGGGGCGGGGAGGGCTTTCAGCCGCTCTAAAATCCGCAGGGCCCGGGCCGGGTCCACCCCGGCGAAGGGCTCGTCCAGCAGGTAGAGCCGGGCGTCCAGGGCCAGGGTGCGGGCCAGGGCCAGCCGCCGGCCCATCCCCCCGGACAGGGCGGCGGGATAGGACTTCTCCTCCCCGGACAGCTCCACCAGCTCCAGCAGGGAACCGGCCTCCCCCCGGCGCTCCCGGGGCAGGACGTCGGTGAGGTGCCGCTCCACTGTCCGCCAGGGGAGCAGGCGGTCCTCCTGAAACAGGATGGCGGTCTGTCCGGGAGCGAGGCCGGACAGGGAGCCGCCTTGCGGGATCTCCAGGCCGGCCAGCACCCGGAGGAGGGTGGTCTTCCCGCAGCCCGAGGGGCCCCGGAGGGCGGTGACGCCCCGGCCGGGCAGCTCCAGGCTGAAAGAATCCAGTACCCGTTTTTCCCCAAAAGAGAGGGTGAGGTTCTGGCAGGAGATCAACCGCCCCACCCCCTTCCCCACCGGGCCAGGAGGCGGCTGAGAAGCCGCTCCAGCAGGAGGCTGAGGGCCACCGCCACCGCCGTCCAGGCGAAGAGCTCCGGGATATCCAGGTAGTACTTGCTGTAATAAATCTGTCCGCCCAGGGCGGGGCTGGGGAGGCAGAGCACCTCCGCCGCCACCCCGGACTTCCAGGCCAGGCCGGCGGAGGCGGTGAGGGCGGACTGGAGGTAGGGCCGCAGGGAGGGCAGGTAGATCAGCCAGGCGGTTTTCATCCGGGAGAAGCGGCAGGCCCAGGCCAGCTCCAGCAGCTTCCGGTCTACCGCCCGGATGCCCTGGGAGAGGGAGCCCCACACCACCGGGGTGACCATCAGGGCGGAGATCACGGCGGGGACGGCGTCCCGGCCCGTCCACAGCAGCACCAGCAGGATGAAGGAGGCCACCGGGGCGGCCTGTACCACCCGGATGGCCGGGGACAGCAGGCGGTCCGCCCACCGGAAGGCACTGGTGAGCCCGGCCAGCAGGGCCCCCAGGGCGATGCCGGCCAGCAGGCCCAGGGCGATCCGCCCCAGGGAGGCCAGCACCGTCCCCCAGAACCCCCCCGTCCCCGCCAGGGAGAGCAGGGCCCGGCCCACGGAAGCGGGGTAGGGCAGCAGCAGCTCGTTGCCCCTGCCCCCCACGCTCCGATCCACCAAGACAGCGCACAGCTGCCACACCCCCAGCCAGAAGGCCGGGGGCAGCAGAAGATCGAATAATTTTTTCCGGTATTCCCCTCCCCCTCGGGGAGGGGAGTACCCAGGGCTGGATGAACGCTCAGTCCACCCCATAGTAGAACGAGTCGTAGGGCAGGCCGCCGCCGATGGACTCCGGGGCCGCCTGGAACAGGACGGCGTAGTACTCTTCCAGGGTGGACTTCATCTCCTGGCCGGTGAGGAGGGTGAGGGCGCACTGGGGGATGGCCCGCTCCGCCACCTTCTCGTTGGGCAGGATGCCCATTTTCACCGCCAGGGCGGCGGCGTCAGGCAGGTTCCCCTCCCCCGTCATGAAGGAGATGGAGTCGCCGTACAGAGCCACAAAGGCCTCCGCCAGCTCCGGGTTCTCCTGGATGAAGTCGGAGCTGGCCACCAGACAGCCCATGGGCAGCTCGCCGCCCTCCAGCTCCCGCCAGGCCTCGGACAAGGAGACCGCCTCCCGGACCGCGCTGTCCTGGACCAGCAGGGCGGTGGCGGCGGGGACGGGGAGCATGCAGATCCCGGCGTCGGAGGAGGTCATTTTTACGGTGATCTCCTGGGGGGTGAGCCACTGGATGTCCACGCTGGCGGGGTCCACGCCGTTCCCTTCCAGCAGATGGTTGAGGATGTGCTCCGGGTTGGCCCCCTTGGTGTTGGAGGGGGCGTACAGGGTCTGTCCCGCCAGGTCGGAGAGCTGGGCGACCGTCTCCCCCTTCTCCAGGATATACAGCACACCCAGGGTGTTCACCGCCAGCACCTGGATGGCCCCGCCGCTCTTGGCGTATAGGTTGGCGGCCACGTTGGTGGCGATGGCGGCCACGTCGGCGTCGCCGTTGACCAGGGCGTTGCTCACCTCCTGGTTGTCGGTGGCGATGGCGCTGTCCAGGACGAAGGGCATATCCGGGAAGGCGTTTTCAGCGGAGTAGTACTCCATCAGCCAGGAGGCCCCCACCCCGGTAGGGCCGCTGAGGGCCATGAATTTGACCACGGGGGCGTCTACCTCCACAACAGGCTGGTCCGGGGAGGCGTCCGGCTGGCTGGAGCTGGAGCCGGGCTGTCCGGAACCGGACGTGGAGGAGCCGGAACCGGCAGGGGGATTTTTGGGCCCGCAGCCAGCCAGCAGAGACAGGGACAGGGCGGCGGCCAGGGCAAGGGCTAAGGATCGTTTCACGAAATCGCTTCCTTTCTCGGGAATCTCAGGGGCCGGGGCGGCGTAGCGCCCCGCTCCGGTTGGCTGGGAACAAGGATATAGTCGACATACTTGAGAAGAGATCAAAAGGAGGCGGAAAAAAATGGTGCGGGACAAGGCGGAGGATGCGGGCGGGCTGACGCCCGCCAAAGACGACAACGCCACCCCGTGCCATTTTGGCCGCTGAACTTGACCGATTTTCAAGTGTGTCGACTATACAATACCTCCTTTTCCCGGTTCTGTCAAATGTGAGACAGCGCCCGGCCGGAGCCGGGCGCTGCTTTTGAATGGTACAGCTTCTTACTTCCGGGTAGGGACGTGCCAGATGTCCCGGGCGTAGTCGCAGATGGAGCGGTCGGCGGCGAAGATCCCCGACCGGGCGATGTTGATCAGGGACATCCGGTTCCAGCGCCGGCGGTCGGCGTACGCCTCCAGAGCCCGCTGATGGGCCTGGCAGTAGCTGTCAAAGTCGGCCAGGAGCATATACTCATCGGCCATGCTGCCCCCGGCCCCGAACAGCAGCCGCTGGGTCAGGGAGGAGAACGGCACCCCGTCGCCAAAGCCGGCGGCGATCTGGTCGATGACCCGCTTGAGGCCGTTGTTGTGCTGGTAGATATCCCCGGGACGGTAGCCCTCCCGCTTGCGCTGGTTCACCTGGTCGGTGGTCAGGCCGAAGATGAAGATGTTCTCGTCCCCCAGCTGCTGGTGCATCTCCACATTGGCGCCGTCCAAGGTGCCGATGGTGAGGGCGCCGTTGATCATGAACTTCATGTTGCCGGTGCCGGAGGCCTCCTTGCCGGCGGTGGAGATCTGCTCGGACAGCTCGCTGGCGGGCATCAGCTTCTCCGCCAGGGAGACCCGGTAGTTCTCCAGGAAGACCACCTGGAGCTTATCCTTGCACACCGGGTCCTTGGCGATCTGGACGGCCAGGGAGTTGATCAGCTGGATGATCTCCTTGGCCACGTAGTAGCCCGGGGCGGCCTTGGCCCCGAAGAGGAAGGTCTGGGGGGTGAACTCCATATTGGGGTTATCCCGCAGCTGGTTATACAGGTGGACGATGTGCAGCACGTTGAGCAGCTGGCGCTTGTACTCGTGCAGGCGCTTCACCTGGACGTCGAAAATGGCGTCGGTGTTGAGGATCACGCCGCTCTCCCGGCCCAGATAGCTGGCGAACCGGCGCTTGTTCTCGCTTTTAATGGCCTCCAGCCGCTGGAGAACCGTGTTGTCATCCTTATGCTTTTCCAGTCCCCGCAGCTCCTCCGGGTGGAGGAGGTGGCTGTCCCCGCCGATGCAGTCCCGGATCAGGGCGTCCAGCTTGGGGTTGACCTGGGACAGCCAGCGGCGGTGGTCAATGCCGTTGGTCACATTCTTGAACTTGCCCGGCTGGGCCTGGTAGGCGTCCAGGAAAACATCCCGCTTCAGGATCTCAGAGTGGAGGGCGGACACGCCGTTGATGGCCTGGCAGGCGCACACGCACAGGTTGGCCATACGCACCTCGCCCCCCCAGATGATGGCCATATGGCCGATCTTGCCGGTGTCGCCGCCGTAGCGGTTCTCCAGCTCGTTCTGGTAGCGGCGGGCGATCTCGGTGAGGATCTGCCAGATCCGGGGCAGCAGGGTCTCAATCAGGTTCTGGGGCCAGCGCTCCAGGGCCTCGGACAAAATGGTGTGGTTGGTGTAGCACACCGCGTCGGTGACGATGTGCCAGGCCTCGTCCCAGCCGTAGCCCTCCTCGTCCAGCAGGATGCGCATCAGCTCGGGGATGACCAGGGTGGGGTGGGTATCGTTGATCTGGATCACGTGCTTCCGGGCGAAGTTACGCAGGGTGCCGTACTGGGCCTTGTGCCGGCGGCAGATGGACTGGGCGGTGGCGGAGACAAAGAAGTACTGCTGCTTCAGCCGCAGGGATTTGCCCTCGGCGTGGTTGTCGTCGGGGTAGAGCACCTTGGCGATGACCTCGGCCATGGCCTGCTGCTCCACCGCCTTCAGGTACTCGCCCCGGGAATAGAGGGACATATCCACCGGCACGGGGCTCTTGGCGTCCCACAGGCGCAGGGTGTTGGTGTGGTGGGTGCTGTAGCCGGAGATCTTCATATCCCGGGGGATGGCCAGCACGGCGGTATAGCCCACGTGCTCCGGATGGTTGACGCCGTTCTCCCAGCGGTCGGTGATCTGGCCGCCGAAGCGGACCTCCTCCGCCTCCTCCATCTTGGGGATCAGCCAGGCGTCGCCCAGGGTCAGCCAGTTGTCTGCCAGCTCCACCTGCTTGCCGTCGATGATCTTCTGCTTGAAGATGCCCAGCTCATAGCAGATGGAGTAGCCGGTGGCGGGGATCTCCAGGGTGGTCATGGAGTCCAGGTAGCAGGCGGCCAGGCGGCCCAGGCCGCCGTTGCCCAGGCCGGCGTCCGGCTCCCGCTCAAACAGGTCGGAAGCGGAGAAGCCCAGGCCCTCCAGCGCCTCCTTCATGGGCTCCAGCAGGCCCAGGTTGTAGGCGTTCTTCTCCAGCGAGCGTCCCATGAGGAACTCCAGGGAGAGGTAGTGGACCTGGCGCTGCTGCTTCTCCCACACCTGGTTGCTGGTCTCCACCCGGTGGACGGACATGATATCCCGCAAAACCAGGGCGCAGGCCTTGAACATGTGGTCGGGGGTGGCCTCGTCTACCGCGCAGCCGAAGTTGCGCTGGAGCTTTCCGACGATCATTTCGGTGAGCTGGGCCTTGTTATAATCAGCCATTGGGGGGATGCCTCCTCTATTAAAATTGGCGGAGCGGTCCGCAAACATATAAACGCTTCGACTTGGCTATTTTACCAGGTTTTCCGGGGAACCGCAATGGGCAGATGGGCCCCAGCGGCCGGCAGATTCAAATTTTTCCCGGACGGCGCCGGGACGGGCCCCTCAATCCTCCAGGGCCGGACGCTATCCCACTACCTGTCTGCCACCGATGAACACCGCCCGGACCCGGCTGAGGACATTCAGCGGGTGGCCACTGGTGACGACAATATCCGCCTGCTTGCCCGGCGTCAGGGAGCCCACCAGATGGCCGATCCCGGCGATCTCCGCGGCGTTGATGGTGATGGCTGCCAGGGCGGCCTCCGGGGGCATGCCCCCCCGCACCGCCAGGGCGGCGCACAGGGGCAGGTACTGGACGGGGATGACCGGGTGGTCGGTGCAGATGGCCACCTTCACCCCGTGCATCGCCAGGATCGCCGGGTTCTCCAGGGTCATATGGGCCAGCTCCGGCTTGGAGCGGTCCCCCAGGGAGGGGCCGGTGATCACCCGGGCCCCCTCCTGGGCCAGCAGGTCGGGGATCCGGTGGGCCTCCGTGCCGTGGACGATCACATAGTCCAGGGAAAATTCCTTGGCGAGCCGGATGCCGGTGGCGATGTCGTCCGCCCGGTGGGCGTGGATGTGGACGGGCAGCTCCCCCCGGACCACCGGGAGGAGGGCCTCCAGCTTGGGGTCGAAGTCGGGCTTGTCCTCCTCCTCGTCGGCGGCGGCCCGCTCCAGCTTTTCGGCGTACTCCAGGGCTTTTCTCAGATTTTCCCGGATGAGGGAGGCGGTGGCCATGCGGGTGACAGGGGTCTCGTGCCGCTCGTTGTAGACGCTCTTGGGGTTCTCCCCCAGGGCCAGCTTCATGGCCGCCGGGGCTTTGACCACCATGGCGTCCACCCACCGGCCTGTGGTCTTGATGGCGGCGAACTGGCCGGCGACGGGGTTGGCGGAGCCGGGGCCGGTGAGGACGGTGGTCACCCCGGCGGCCCGGGCCTCCTCAAAGCACCGGTCCAGGGGGTTGACGCCGTCGATGGCCCGGAGCTGGGGGGTGCAGGGGTCGGTGGACTCGTTGCCGTCGTCCCCCTCAAACCCCAGGGCGTCGCCAAACATCCCCAGGTGGCAGTGGGCGTCGATCAGGCCCGGGAGGACATAGCCCCCCTGGGCGTCCAAGGTCTCCCCCTCCCAGTTCTCGGGGCACTCCTCCATGGGGCCCACCCGGGCGATCTGATCCCCGGACACGGCCACGTAGCCGCTGGGGATGGTCAGGCCGTCCATCGTCAGGACGTTGCCGTTGATGATGCGCATGCTTTTTTCTCCTCCCTCGGGCCCAGCCCCTCCGCCTCCATCCGCAGAAGGTAGAAGGGGCGGACCCAGTCCAGCTCCTGTTCCATATTTTCCTCCAGGGCGGCCAGCCGCCGCTTGCCCAGCCGGCGGTCCAGCAGGGCGAAAATACGGACAATGGGGTTTTCATCGGCCAGGCTGGCCTCGAGGCTCTGGTTGTCAAATTTCTGAAAGGCGGCGTAGAAGTCCCGCTGGTCGAAGTGGCCGTCATCCACGACGGCCTTGATGATTTGCCGGTATGACTCCCAGTCGTTTCCCTCTTGCGCGCGCAGATCGTTCTTACGATCCCAGATGGCGATGGCATACTCATAATAGCTGCTTTTCAGCACTTCCACACCGTCCACCAGAATAGCGGCCCGGCCCTCCTGGTCGTGGCTCGCCCGGTAGGTGGTGGCGAAGTACCGCACCCGGCCCCGCAGGGCCGGGCAGAGGTAGTCCTCCTCCAGCTTTTTTCTGATTCCGCTCCAGGTGGGCATAGCCGCCTCCTCCAATTCGACAAAGGTTCCCATTGACTTTTCTGGAAAAATATAGTAAATTATACCCAGCTCGACCAATATGCTTTTGTGCGAGTGATTTGTCTCTCCCCGCACACTGGGCGCCCTTTCAGGGCGTCCTTTTTTACGGCGAAAAGGGGCCGCCGCGGACGCGGCGGCCCCTTTGATATGCTCGCTTACCGGCGGCCCCCGCCGCCACGGCGGTTGCCGCCCTTCTTCTCAATGTACCGCAGCTCGGACAGTTTGCTGTCTGAGGACTGCATAAACTGCTTCAGCCGGTCCTCGAAGTCGGTAGGCTCCTTGGGGGCCTGGCGGACAAAGCCCATGGGCCGGGGGGCGCTGTTCTGCCGGGGACGCCCGCCCCCGGGCCTCTGGCCAGGCCCGCCCTGGCGGGGCGCCCGCTGGGGGGGCGGCTCCACCTGTTTGATGGACAGATTGATCCGGTTGGACTGGTCAATGCCGATGACCTTCACCTTGACCTCCTGGCCCTCTTTCAGGTGGTCACTCACCTCATTGACATAGGAATAGGCGATCTCTGAGATATGGACCAGGCCGGACTTCCCCTCCGGCAGGGACACGAAGGCCCCAAATTTTGTGATCCCCGTTACTTTGCCGTCTACAACGGCTCCAACACCAAACTCCATGCTGACTGAATTGTCCTCCCTTGTAAATTTAGCAGCTGTCTTTCCACACACTTGCCTGAGCTCCCTCAGTTGGTCACGTCAATGTACAGCTCCTCCCCCCGCTTCACCAGGCCCCGGTCACGGGCGACCTGCTCCTGCACGGCGGGATCGCCGCTGTTTGTGATGGCCTCTTCCAGCTCCTGGTTTGCCAGCCGCTGCTCGTCCACCTGGGCGGCCAGGGTATCCCGCTGGGCCTGGACCCCCTGGATCTTCCCCCGCAGATCCATCAGGGAGGTGGCCATGTAGATCAGCAGGGCCAAAACCACGATTTTGGTCATAAAACCGGCGCGTTTGAACCGCATGGCGGACATCTCCCCTCTCCCGGGCGGTGCGGCGGCGGGCCGCCGCGTCCATCCACCCTGTTTTCCGCTCTATTCTATACCATTTTCTCCAGGAAAGGAAGATGTTTTTGATAAGTTTTCTGAATTTTTTTAAAACGGCTGCCCCGAGGCCGATTGGAAAGGCCAAAATGCCCAAAAACAGGGTGACCAGATCGGCGGCCAGATAGCCCAATTTCAGCAGCCAGGGGCTGATGGCCAGGAAGTACAGCCCTCCCCCCGCCAGGCAGAAGGCCGCCCCGTACAGCCGGATCTGTCCCCCCCAGGCCCACTGGGACCAGAGGAACAGCGCCGCCGTGGCCCCCAGCCAGAACAGCAGGTCCAGGACCTGGCCCAGGAGGGGCAGCCTCACCCGCACCCGGAGGATCCGGAACAGGTCGTAGGTCACCCCGAAGGCGCCCCCCAGCAGCAGGGCCTGGCACAGGGCCCGGAGCTGCTGGGCGGTGTCTACCGTCACCCGAACAGGCGGCCCAGCAGGCCGCCCCGGCCCCGCTCCCCGGTCTCGTAGAGCAGGGCGTCCACCCGGCCCTCCACCTTCAGGTCGCCGCCGTCCAGGGACAGCTTCTCAATGTGCAGGCCCTCCCCCTGGATCTCCAGCCCGCCCTGGGCGGTGGTGAGGAGGATGGTGTTCTCGTCAAAGCTCTCCACCTCCTCCACGCCGGACACCACCAGCTGCTCCCGCTCCTCCAGGATGATGTGGTGGCCCAGCTCCGGGCGGGCCCGGTCGTCCGCGTAGGTCATGGAACTACCCCCTTTCTCTACCCCATCTTATGGAGACAGCCCCCGGCTTTATGCCAAAATCGTCCCGGGGAAGTGCCCGCCGGGGTTTTCTCCTCTCCCGTACCGGCGGGGGAAACGGAGAGAAAAACCCTCCGCCCGGGAAACTTCCTCGTCCAATTCGCATATGGAAACCGGCCCGCTTTTATTGTACAATGGGGAAAACATCTCTTTGGGAGGTCTCCCTATGATAAAAGCCATCTTCTTTGACGTGGACGGAACCCTGGTCAGCTTCCAGACCCACCGGGCCTCCGACGCCGTGCTGGACGGGCTGGCCCGCCTGCGGGAGAAGGGGATCAAGCTCTTTCTGGCCACCGGCCGGCACCAGGTGATGATCGCCCCCCTCCGGGCCCGCTTCGACTTTGACGGCTACGTCACCCTCAGCGGCCAGTACTGCTTCGCCGGCGGCAAGATCCTGCGCCGGGTCCCCATTGAGCCCGCCGGGGTGGCGGAGCTGGTAGCGGCCGCCCAGTCAAACGCCTTCTCCTGCGTGTTTTTGGAGGGGGAGGAGATCTACATCAACTGCTCCAACCAGTACACCGTCCAGTTTATGGAGGACCTGTGCCTGCCCATGCCCCCGGTGGCCCACCCCAGCCGGGCCCTGGAGGGGGAGCTGTTTCAGGCGGTGACCTTCCTCACCAGGGACAGGGAGCACCTGCTGCTGGACCGGGCCCCCCACCTGAAGACCACCCGGTGGCACCCCAACTTCCTGGACGTCATCCCCTCCGCCGGCGGGAAGGACCTGGGCATGGACGCCATCCTGGAGCACTTCCACATCGCCCCAGAGGAGGCCATGGCCTTCGGCGACGGGGAGAATGACCTGTCTATGCTCCGCCATGCCGGGATCGGGGTTGCCATGGGCTCCGCCAGCGAGTTTGTCAAGTCCCAGGCGGACTACGTCACCGGCTCGGTGGACGAGGAGGGCATCCTCGCCGCCCTGACGCGCTTTGGGCTGCTATAAAAAGCGACAGCTTTTGCGCGTTTTTCACAAATAAGTGTGGAATTAATTCGGGATATGGTGTACAATAGAGCTAAGCACTTGGCTTGAAAAGGAGATGACACCATGAAATTGACATTTTTCGGCGCCGCCCACGCGGTAACCGGCAGCTGCCACTGCCTGGAGGTCAACGGGAAGAAAATCCTCATCGACTGCGGCCTGGAACAGGGCCGGGATGAGCACGACGACAACTCCCTGGACTTTTCTCCCAACTACATCGACTATGTGCTGGTCACCCACGCCCACATCGACCACTCCGGCCGTATCCCCCTGCTGGTGAAGGAGGGCTTTAACGGCCGCATCCTCACCACCGGACTCACCGCCCAGCTGATGAGCGTTATGCTCCGGGACTCCGCCCACATCCAGGAGGGGGACGCCAACTGGCACAACCAGAAGGGCAAGCGGGCCGGCCTGCCCCCGGTGGAACCGCTGTACACCCTGATGGACGCCGAGGAGGCCATCCATATGCTGGAGACGGTGGAGTACGGCTGGCTCTTCGACCTGTGCGAGGGGGTCAAGGTCCGCTTCAGCGACGCGGGCCACCTGCTGGGCTCCTCCATCCTGGAGATCTGGGCCACGGAGAACGGGGTCACCAAAAAGATCGTCTTCTCCGGCGACCTGGGCAACGTGGACCAGCCCATCATCCGGGACCCCTCCTTTGTGGAGGAGGCCGACTACGTGGTGATGGAGTCCACCTACGGCGACCGGAACCACGAGCCCCCGGAGAGCTACACCCACGCCCTGGCCGGGCTCATTGACGAGGTGTTCTCCAAGGGGGGGAACATCATCATCCCCTCCTTCGCCGTGGGCCGCACCCAGGAGCTGCTGTACTACCTGCGGGAGATCAAGCGGGACGGTTTGGTCCAGTCCCTGCCCAGCTTTAAGGTCTACGTGGACTCCCCCCTGGCCGCCGAGGCCACCAAGATCTACTCCGGCAACCTGAGGGGCTATCTGGACGACGACGCCATCCACGTCCTCCAGGGGGGCGAGAACCTGTTCACCTTCCCCGGGCTCACCCTCACCCACTCCACCGAGGAGTCCCGGGCCCTCAACGACGACAAGAGCCCCAAGATTATCATCTCCGCCTCCGGCATGTGCGACGCCGGCCGCATCCGCCACCACCTGAAGCACAACCTGTGGCGGCCTGAGTGCGCCGTGGTGTTCGTGGGCTATCAGGGGGAGGGCACCCTGGGCCGCCATCTGCTGGACGGGGCCAAATCCGTCAAGCTCTTTGGCGAGGACATCTCTGTCCGGGCCAAGATCGTCAACTTCAAGGGCCTGTCCTCCCACGCCGACCGGGATCACCTGCTGGGCTGGGTGGAGCACTTCTCCCCCAGGCCGGAGCAGGTCTTTGTGGTCCACGGGGACAACGAGGTCACCGAGCTCTTCGCCCACGACCTGAACCAGCGGGGCATCCCCGCCCACGCCCCCCTCTATGAGGAGGTCTACGACCTGGCCACCAACTGCATGCTGGCCAAGGGCGTGGTGCTGGAGGTCAAGCGGACCGCCGGCTCCGCCGCCGCCCCCTCCGCCGCCTACCTGCGCCTACAGGACGTGTCCAAGGAGCTGGCCAGCCTGGTCAGCCGCAGCCGGGGCCGGTCCAACAAGGACCTGGCCAAGCTGGCGGAGCAGATCAAGCAGATTATGGAGAAATGGGAATAAGAATAAGAAGCGCCGGATTTCCGAACAGGGGAGCCTGGACCGGAGCGAGGGATGCAAACCAAGCGGCGTAGCCCGGCTGTTTGTATCCCGAGTCGGAGGGAAGGCGACCCGGCCGTGAGGAAACCGAGGCGTGACACCAAAGAAGCGCCGGATTTCCGAACAGGGGAGCCTGGACCGGAGCGAGGGATACAAACCAAGCCGGCGCAGCCACAAATTTATCACAGAACGGAGATACAATATGGAGATTGACCGCAAGGCCCTGAAAGAGCAGGCCAAAGACGCCTTGGAGCTCGCCCGGCCCAGGGGCTGGACGGTAGCCCTGCTGTATATTTTCATGACTACCGGGGTTTCTGTCCTGCTGTCCCTCATCCCCCTGCCCGTGGATCCAGAGACCGGGCTCAGCTCCCCCGCCCTGTTTCTCAATATCCTGTACTCCATGTACGGGACCGTGGTGGGGTTCGGCCTTGTTCTGTGGGCCCTGTGGGTGGGCCGGAGGCTGTCCGCCGGGGCGTCCGCCCTCACCCAGGGCTTCTCTGTGGCGGGACGGGTTATCGTGATGAACGTGCTGATTTTCCTCCGGGTTGTGGGGTGGACCGCCCTGTTCTACCTGGGTTACCTCATCCTGCTGAGCAGCGCCCTCATGCTGTTCCCCCTCCTCTCCCCGGGGGCCGCGGCGCTCCTCCTCCTGCTCTCCTACGGCGTGTTCTTCGGGTTTTACGTGTCTGTCATACTCCGTTACGCCCTGGCCCCCTATCTGCTGGCCGACCACCCGGACGACGGCCCCTCCGCCGCCATCCGCCGCAGCGTGTCCCTGATGTGGGGGTGGAAGTGGGAATTATTTAAGCTGGACCTGTCTTTTTTGAACTGGCAGATCCCCATCTCCCTGCTGAGCCTGGCCGGCCTGGCCGCCTGCCTGTGGTACTTCGATTTCTTCCTGCTCCCCCTCCCCGCCACTCTGGAGGAAGCCATGACCACTGGGGTATACTTTGCCGCTGTATCCAGCCACCCGCTGACCGTCCTGGTGATGACCCTGATCCCCCTCCCCCTGTCTCTGAAATTCCTCCCCTACCGGGAGGTCACCCTGGCCGGGTTCTACGACGCCCGCCTCCAGGCCCCCTCCGGCCCGGACCTGCCCATGATGCCGCCGGTATGAGGAGCAAGCGTGTTTCGATCCGCCGCCCCCTGGCCGCCCTGGGGCTGGTGTTGATTCTCCTGGCCGGGGGCGGCTGCGGGGCCTCCCAGTCCGGCGGGCAGGCGGCCTCTGTCCAGCAGGCCTGGCTGGATCACCTGGCCGGGAAATACGGGGGCCATTTCTCCCTGGAGGGGGCCAGCGTCACGGCGGACGACCATCCCGAGTGGCCGCTGTTCCTCACCCCCGCCTCCGGTGGGGAGGGCTATCTGGACAACTACGCCCCCCGCCTGCTGCGGGAGGAGCTGGAGATGGTTCTGGCCCCCCTGGCCCAGGAGGCGCTGGGGGACTGCCAGCTCTACCTGGAGCCCAACTGTCCCCCCTCCGCCCTGGGGCCGGAGTCCACGGCGGAGGAGCTGCTCACCCAGTCCCAGACCGATTATACCCTCTTTACCCCCGCCAGCGGCCAGGAGGAGGACGAGGCCCGGGTCCAGGCGTTTCTGGACGGGATCCGGGCCCAGGGCTACCAGCTGCGGTATGTGCGGGTGCTGTTTATGGACCCCAGCCCCTATGTGCCGGTGGAACGGCCGGAGGGCTCCTACTGCCAGGGGGAGGAGATCGACCAGTGCCAGTACTGGCTCCAGGCCTCTCTGGAGGACGGCGGCTATGACCTGGTATGGCGGGAACCCTCCCAGCTCCTGGGCCTCTGACGGCGCTGATTGGCCGCCGGGAGCGGCCCTGTCGACTATATGAAAAAGGCTGGCTGCCCCTACGGCAGCCGGCCTTTTTTCCCAGTGAAAATTATTTTTCAATTTCTTGGAACATTTGTTTGACAAATGCTGAAATTTATGTTATAATAGGCCAAATTTGCCGGACGCCTCCCGGCCCGCATGCGGAAAGGAGCGGTCATTATGGCCAATTTGACCCGGAAACAGCAAGAGATCTATGATTTTATCCTGTCCTTCACCAGCGAATACGGCTATCCCCCCTCTGTGCGGGAGATCGGCGCCGCAATGGGGCTCAAGTCCCCCTCCACCGTCCACTTCCACCTGAAGGGGCTGGAGGAGGCGGGGGCCATCGTCAAGGCGGAGGGTAAAACCCGGGCCATCTCCCTGCCCGGCGTCCCCCGGGGGCCGGTGTCAGAGGAGGAGACCCCCCGGGCTAACCAGGTGCCCGTGGTGGGCAACGTGGCTGCCGGCTCCCCCATCCTGGCCCAGGAGTGCGTTGAGGACTACCTCACCTTCGACACCCAGGGGTTATCCGGGGAGCACTTCGCCCTCCGGGTCCGAGGGGAGTCCATGCTCAACGCCGGCATCCTCCCCGGCGACCTGGTGGTGGTCCACCGCCAGCAGGAGGCCCGGAACGGGGAGATCGTGGTGGCCCTCTTTGAGGACGAGGCCACGGTTAAGACCTATCAGCTGAAAAACGGCCACCTGTGGCTGCTGCCGGAGAACCCGGAGTATGAGCCCATTGACGGCGCCCAGGCCGAGATCATCGGCAAAGTGGTGGCCGTGGTCCGGCGCTACTAAGCGCCCGAGCCGTCGTGAGCAGCGAGCCTGGACCGGAGCGAGGAACACAAACCAAGGAGGACCGGAGGTCCGTATGTTTGTGTTCCGAGTCGGAGGGAAGGGGAGCGTCGCGAACAGGCGAGGCGTGATACCATTAAGCGCCCGAGCCGTCGTGAGCAGCGAGCCTGGACCGGAGCGAGGAACACAGACCCATATACACATCCGAGGGGGCCGGCCGGGCCCCCTCATTTTTTCTCTTTGCCGAACAGCTCCATCAGGCCCACAGCGATGAGAAAACCCCCGAACAGCTTCCGCAGCAGCCCCACCTCCATGGAGGTGGCCGCCCAGGCGGCCAGGGCGGCGCAGACCAGCCCGGCGCCGATGGCGGGGATGAGGGCTGCCTTTTCAATATAGCCGTTTTTCAGGTGGGCCGGCAGGGCCAACAGCCCGGCGGGGAGGAAATACAGCAGGTTGATCCCCTGGGCCAGCCGCTGGTCCACCCCTGCGAAGGCGGTCATATAGACCAGCAGCAGGGTGCCGCCCCCCACGCCAAAGCCGGACAGCACACCGGTGGCCGCCCCCACCGCCAGAGGGAGAATCCAGTCTGTCATAGGAAGCTCCTCACCCCTCCGTAGATCAGCAGCAGGCCGAAGGCCCGCTTCAGCCACAGCATTTTCATCCCCTTGAACCACCTGCCCCCGGCCCAGCCGCCCAGGGCGCCCCCTATGAGATAGGGCAGGGCGGCCATAAAATCCAGCCCGCCCCGGAGGAAGTAGATCACCACCGACAGGGCGCACAGGGGCAGGATCACCGCCACCGAGGTGGCGAAGGCCCTGCGCTGGTCCAGCTTGCAGCAGCCCGTCAGCACAGGGACGAGCACCGACCCGCCCCCGCCGCCAAAGAGCCCGTTGGCCAGCCCCGCCAGCCCTCCAGCCAGCCCATATCTCCATTTTGACCGCAAAAAACCGCCCCCTTTGGGCTTAGTGTGCCATCAAAAGGGCGGTTTATGTATCGCCCGGCGGGGCAGGGACGGCGGCTTTTGAGGTGAAAAATATTTTACATTTCCCCTTGACAGCGTCTATGGCGGGTGATATATTTATAACACCGCAAAGTTATAAATATATCACCCGGAGGAATACGCTATGAAAAAGTCGAAAGTTACCCTGAAGGAACTGGTCGGGACAAAAATTATTTACGCCGCTCTTCTGGTCTGCTACTACTGGATGTGGGCCAGGCGGGACTGGCATAATTATTATGATATCATTCAGGATGTAGTTTCCGTCTTTACGATCGTGTTCTTTATCCTACAGGCCAGCCGCATCCATAAATACAGCAAGGAGGAGAAGGACGAGCTGGCCATTCAAAACCTGCGCCGGGCGGACTCCGCCGGACTGAAAATTTTGGTGGTGGCTGTAAGTGTCATCGCTTTCGCCTGCGCCGTCAAGGCCATCAGCGGGACAGTGGCGGGCTACGCCCTGGTGGGGGCCGTCCTGGCGATCACTGTGGTACGGTTCGCCCTATTCTGTGTGATGGACAGCAAGGGAATTTGACATGGGCCTTAAAACAAAGGTCAAAGAGTACCGGGAACAAGCCGGGCTGAAACAGAGCGAGCTGGCGGAACTGGTACACGCAAGGCGGGAGACCATCGTCCACTTGGAAAACGGCCGGTATAACCCCTCCCTGAAGCTGGCGATGGAGATCGCCAAAGTCTTCCATGTGACGGTGGAGGAGCTGTTTGAGTTCACAGACGACTGACCTCACTTCATATATGATATTAAAAACTTCGTTTTTCTCCTGTCTCGCCCCTGGGACAGGAAGAAAAACGAAGTTTTTCGCAAATGTTTCTTTTTTGGTTCCTTTTTTCTTTGAAAAGAAAAAAGGAACTCACTCCACCAGCTTATCCAGCAGGACGGCCAGCTCCTCCAGCTTCTTCTCCGGGGCGCCGGAGGAGGCCGCCTCCCGGACGCAGCAGTCCATGTGGGCCCGGAGCACCATCCGGTTGGCCTTCTTCAGGATGGACTGGGCGGCCATGAGCTGGCTGGACACGTCCAGGCAGTAGCGGTCCTCCTCCACCATCTTCAAAATCCCGTCGATCTGGCCCCGGGCGGTCTTCAGCAGGCGGTTGACCTGGGCGTGGTCGGCTCTCACTGGATGGACACCACCTCATAGCCCGCCTGGGTGACGGCGTCGGTGAGGATCTGGTCCGGCACCTCCTTGGACAGGGTCAAGGAGGCGGACTTGCCCTCCAGGCTCATCTCCACAGCGGAGACGCCGTCGATGGCGGACAGGGCCTTCTCCACCCGGCCGGTGCAGTGGGCGCACATCATGCCCTCGATCATCATGGTCTTGTTCATCGTGATCTCTCCTTTTTTGTCGTTTATCTCCACAGGACAGGCACAGGGGGCCTGTTCCGCTGTGTGCTCACACTGGAATCTGCTTTTAAAGAACCGCAGGCGCAATGCGTTAGTCACCACACACACCGAGGACAGGCTCATGGCGGCGGAGGCGAACATGGGGTTGAGCTGCCAGTTCAGGGCCGAGTAGAACACGCCGGCGGCCAGAGGGATGCCCAGGGCGTTGTAGAAAAAGGCCCAGAACAGGTTCTGGCGGATGTTCCGGATGGTGGCCCGGGACAGCTCCACCGCCGCGGCCACGTCCAGCAGGTCGGACTTCATCAGCACCAGGTCGGCGGACTCAATGGCCACGTCGGTGCCCGCCCCGATGGCCAGGCCCACGTCCGCCCGGGCCAGGGCGGGGGCGTCGTTGATGCCGTCCCCCACCATGGCCACCTTTTTGCCGGCCTGCTGGAGCTCCTTCACCTTGCGCTCCTTGTCCTGGGGGAGCACCTCGGCCAGCACCTGGGTGACCCCCAGCTCTCCGCCGATGGCGGCGGCGGTGCGGCGGTTGTCGCCGGTGAGCATGACCACCTCCAGCCCCAATTCCTTGAAAGCGGCCACCGCCTGGGCGCTGGTGGGCTTGGGGGTGTCGGCCACAGCGATGATGCCTAGTAATTTTTTGTCGGTTTCGTCCCCGAAGTAGAGCGGGGTCTTGCCCTGGGCGGCCAAGGCGTCAGCCCGGGCGGACAGAGGGCCGGGGGCGATGCCCGCCTCCTCCATCATAACATGGCTGCCGCCGATATAGGTGTGTTGATTGAACTCGGCCCGGACGCCCCGGCCGTGGACGGCGGTAAACCCGCTTACGGAGGCAAGGGCTAGATTCCGCTTCACCGCCTCCTCCACGATGGCGGTGGCTAAGGGGTGCTCCGAGGGGCCCTCCAGGCAGTAGGCGATGGAGAGCAGGCCCTCCTCCCCCTCCGGCCCGGGGACGGCGGGGATGATGTCGGTGACCACCGGCTTGCCCTGGGTGAGGGTGCCCGTCTTATCCAGCACCACCGTGTCCACGGTGTGGAGGGTCTCCAGGGCCTCGGCGGATTTAATCAAAATACCGTTCTCCGCCCCCTTGCCGGTGCCCACCATAATGGCCACCGGGGTGGCCAGGCCCAGGGCGCATGGGCAGGAGATCACCAGCACGGCCACCCCGGCGGTGAGGGCCCGGGTGATGTCCCCTCCGGTGGCAAACAGCCACACGGCGGCGGTCACCAGGGCGATGGCCATCACCACCGGCACAAAGACCCCGGCTACCTTGTCGGCCAGCTTGGCGATGGGGGCCTTGGAGGCGCTGGCCTCCTCCACCAGGCGGGTCATCTGGGCCAGGGTGGTGTCCTCCCCCACCCGGCTGGCCCGGAAGATGAAGGAGCCGGACTTGTTGATGGAGGCGGCGGCCACCTTGTCCCCCACGGATTTATCCACGGGGAGGGACTCGCCGGTGAGGGCGGACTCGTCCACGGCGGACTGGCCCTCGAGAATCACGCCGTCCACCGGGATGGACTGGCCGGGCCGGACCACCACCCGGTCCCCCACCTGGACCTCCTCCACCGGGATTTCCGTCTCCCCGCCGTCCCGCAGGACGGTGGCCGTCTTGGGCGCCAAGTCCATCAGGCGGGTGATGGCCTCACCGGTCTTGCCCTTGGAACGGGTCTCCAAAAATTTCCCCAGGGTGATGAGGGTCAGGATCATACCGGCGGACTCGAAGTACAGGTCCATATGGTACCGGGACACCAGCTCCATGTCCCCATGGCCCAGGCCGTAGCCCATCTGGTAGATGGCAAAGACGCCGTAGACCACGGCGGCGGCGGAGCCCACGGCGATCAGGCTGTCCATGTTGGGCGCCCGATTCCAGAGGGTTTTGAAGCCCACCCTAAAATACTTGTCGTTGATATACATAATGGGCAGGGTGAGGAGCAGCTGGGTGAGGCCGAAGGCCACGGCGTTCTCATGGCCCAGGAGGAACCCCGGCAGGGGCGCCCCCATCATGTGACCCATAGAGATATAGAACAGGGGGATCAGAAAGACGAAGGACCAGATCAGCCGGGATTTCATGGAGGAGAGCTCCTGTCCCATGGCGTCCTCCCGCTGGGCCGGGGCGGCCTTGCCCTTCTCCGCCGGGAGGGAGGCCCCGTAGCCCGAGGCCGTCACCGCTGCGATGATGTCCTGGGGGGACACCGCCCCCTCGTCGTACTCCGCTGTCATAGAGTTGGACAGGAGGTTGACTGTGGCGGAGACCCCCTCCAGCTTGTTGACGGCCTTCTCCACGTGGGCGGAGCAGGCGGAGCAGGTCATGCCTGTTATGTTAAACTTTTGCTTGGTCATAAAAATTCACCTGGCTTTCATGTTCCGGATTAATACCCCCCTGGGGTGGGGTATCTATATGGTAACCCGGGGAGGCGGATTTGTCAAGTATTAGTCTCTCCCGGTTAGGGGAAAACATGTGAAAACGCCGGAGCCTTCCGGCTCCGGCGCTGGTGGTTCCGTATTACGCGGCGGACAGCCGCTCCACCGGGATGAAGGGCCGCAGGGCGGGCACCTTGGGCAGGGCGGACAGCAGCAGCTGGCCCAGCACCACGCAGGCGGCCAGCTCGCCCAGGCCGACGGTGAGCGCGTTGAGGGCGTAGGCCTGCCAAAAGGCGGGGCCAAAGCCCACGGTGGACCAGGCGATCACTCCGCCCACAATGGCGGCGTTGCACAGCACCGGCGGCAGGGAGGCCAGCCAGCGGTTGGGCATCCGCTGGGTCATCAGGCAGGCCAGGAGAGTCGCCAGAGAACCGGCCACCACATCAATCAGCCCAAAAGGAGAGAACAGGTTGGCCAGAAGACAGCCGGCAAACAGCCCCGGCACGGCCGCCGGGAAGAGAAAGGGCAGAACGGTGAGGGCCTCCGCCACACGGAACTGCACCCCCATGTGCTGGGGGATGGGCAGAAACATCGTGAGGGTGGCGTACACCGCCGCGATGAGGGCGGCAAGGGTCAGGTCTTTGACGGTGAATTTGGACATAAAAAAACCTCCATTTTTTGTTTAGAGAACGGCGGGAAACCGCCGAACGAACACAAAGGTGTCACGCCCCGCCTGTTCGCGGCGCTCCCCCCCTCCGTCTCGAAACAAGGCCAGATCCGCCAGGCGGTTCTTGGGCCGTATTTCTCCCTTCGGCGCAGGCTCGCCGCTCGCGGCGGCTCAGACACTTCTTCGCGCTTGGACGAGGTGTGGAAACTCGTCGGAGACATTTTATCACAGTCACAGCGGCTTGTCCAGAAAAAAATCGGGGGCCGCCCCAGCGGGGCAGCTCCCTATTCAATTTCCTGTTCCAGGTCTTGAAAAATCGGGTGATTATAGAATTCTGAAATGGAAATTCCCAGTCCATCACACAATTTTTTCACCGTGATCGCCGAAATATCTTTGCGGCTGGCATCCATCATGCTGTAAACAGTGGACGGTGTCACACCGGACATAGTCGCCAGCTTATTATATTTTATTTTGCGCTCCTCGCACAGCAGCCGAAAGCGGAGCACAGTGGCCTCTTTTATCCGCATAATTCTTCACCCATCCGTAGGATAAATTATTATGCGCAAGTTCGTATACGCACTTGCGTAATCTCAAAAGTTCTGGTAATATTATTACGCATCTGCGCAAAAGTCTTCGGTTGCGCCCTCCGCCGGGAAAAACGGGGGCTGATCCGGGTGGAACAGCTGGCGCTGCCCCCTATATAACCCCGCTCCGGCGGGGGCCTTCCCTTAAGGGCACCGAATCCCCATCATGGCAAAACGCCTTGCGTTTTGCCATCGACAGTGTTATACTGTCGAAACAATATTTAAGGAGGCCACACTATGGAACCTCAGCAGCTCCCCGCTCAACCCAAGCTGAAAACCAACCTAGACACCGATTTCCTAAAACTAATCGCCATCATCTCCATGCTCATCGACCACGTGGGCGGGAACCTATTCCCCCAGTCCCCGGCCTTTCGCTGGATTGGCCGGCTGGCCTTTCCCATTTTCGCCTACTGCCTGACCGTTGGCCTGCTGTACACCCGTGATATCAAAAAATACATCCTCCGGCTGTCTGTTTTCGCCCTGATCTCCCAGCCCTTTTACATCTTCGCCACCCACCCCTGGGACTGGCAGGCCGAGTGGATGAATCTGAACATCTTTTTCACCCTGGTGGTCAGCCTGGTGGCGATGTGGGGGCTCCACACCCAAAAGTGGTGGCTGTTCGTCGCCATGTTCCTGCTGGCCAGCCTGGTCAACTTCGATTACTCCAGCCAGGGAATCATCCTGATGCTGATCTTCTATTTCTGCCGGAACAAGCCCGCCATGGGGGCCGGGCTCTATGTCCTGACCTGGCTCCCCGCCCTGTGGAGCGGATATCTGGAGGACCCCCTCAGCGTTGTGATCGGCGGCCACGCCATCAACTGGACGGTCTTTGGCCTGCTGTCCGTGTTCCCCATCTTCATCCCCACCCACACCGGCGTCAAAATCCCCAAGTGGTTTTTCTACGGCTTCTATCCCGCCCATCTGGCGGTAATCGGCGTCATCCGGGTGATTTGGAAGGTATGACGCCCCCTGCCCCAGCCACAAAAAAATCCCCCGCTCCGGCGACGCCGGGGCGGGGGTTCATCTTTTTACAGGTTGTCCATCTCCTCCTGGTCCACGGTCTTGATGTCCCGCTCAGCCAGGGCGGCGGCGGCTTTCCCGTTGTCCGCCACTCGGAAGATCATGTAGGCGTGCTCCACGTCCTTGCCCCCCAGGAAGGCGTACATATATTCCACGTTCACCTGGGCGTCGGTGAGCACCTGGAGGACCTTGTTCAGCCCGCCGGGGACGTCGGGGATGGCCACCCCCAGCACCGGGGTGATGTTGTGGACATACCCGGCTTCCCGCAGGACGGCGGAGGCCCTGTCCGTGTCGTCCACAATCAGGCGGGCGATGCCGAAATCGCTGGTCTCCGCCACGCTCAGCGCCCGCAGGTCCACCTCATTCCGGGCCAGCACGCCGGTCATGGCGTACAGGGCGCCGGGTTTATTTTCCAGAAAAATAGAGATCTGCTTGATGTTCATCAAAATTCCTCCCCTCGATTAAATCTTCCGCCTGTCAATGACCCGGACGGCCTTGCCCTCGCTGCGGACAATGGACTTGGGGGCCACCAGGGTCACCTTGGCCGCCAGGCCCAGCATGGCCCGCAGGCCGTCCACCAGCTCCTTCTGCCGGCGGGAGATCTCGCCCATGTTGTCGGTGAACATCTCGGGGGTCATCTCCACTTGGACGTCCAGGGTGTCGGTGTTCCGCACCCGGTCCACGATCATCTGGTAGTTGGCGGGGTAGCCGGCGTTGAGGAGGACGGTCTCAATCTGGGACGGGAAGACGTTCACCCCCCGGATGATGAGCATGTCATCGGTACGGCCCCTGGGCTTGGCCATACGGACGTGGGTGCGGCCACAGGGGCACTTCTCCCGGCTGAGGACGCAGATGTCCCGGGTGCGGTAGCGCAGGAGGGGGAAGGCCTCCTTGGTGATGGCGGTGAACACCAGCTCTCCCTGGCTGCCCTCCGGGAGGACCTCGCCGGTGTCGGGGTCGATGATCTCGGCGATGAAGTGGTCCTCGTTGATGTGCATCCCGCTCTGGGCGGAGCACTCGAAGGCCACGCCGGGGCCGGACAGCTCCGTCAGGCCGTAGATGTCGTAGGCCTTGATGCCCAGGGTGTTCTGGATGTCCCGGCGCATCTCCTCCGACCAGGCCTCGGCGCCGAAGATGCCCGCCTTCAGGGGGATCTGGTCGGGGGTGAGGCCCATCTCCTTCATGGTCTCGCCGATGTAGGCGGCGTAGGAGGGGGTGCAGCACAGGATGGTGGCGTTCAGATCCTGGATGAACATGATCTGCCGCTCGGTGTTGCCCGAGGAGGTGGGGATGGTGAGGCAGCCCACCTTGTGGCTTCCGCCGTTGAGGCCCGGGCCGCCGGTGAACAGGCCGTAGCCGTAGGACACCTGGCACACGTCCTCATCGGTGCCCCCGGCGGCCACGATGGCCCGGGCGCAGCAGTCCTCCCACAGGTCGATATCGTGCTGGGTGTAGAAGGCCACCACCCGCTTGCCCGTGGTGCCGGAGGTGGACTGGATTCGCACGCAGTCCTTCACCGGCCGGGCCATCAGGCCGTAGGGGTAGGCCTCCCGCAGGTCGGCCTTGGTGACGAAGGGCAGTTTATGCAGGTCGTCCACGCCCTTGATGTCAGCGGGCGTCAACCCCTTCTCCTCCATCTTTTTCCGGTAATAGGGCACGTGGTCCCACACGTTCTTGACCTGGTTCACCAGGCGCTCGTCCTGCCAGGCCCTGATCTGCTCCTGAGACGCGCGCTCGATCTCAGGCTGATAATATCGCTCCATGGGTATCAGTCCTTTCCTCAAATCTTACATTTCAATAGGGGATTTTTATTCAAAAATGCCGCAATATATCACGACTTTTTTGCAATTATTAGATATTTTTAGTATTTTTATCCGTATCAGGTTCAAAAAAGAGCGGGGCGGCGGCAGAGGCCGCCCCTGTGCTCCTATTCTGTTACGCCTTTTTCCCCAGCTGGAAGGCCTTTTTGTTCAGCTCCAAAAACTTGGGGGGAACCATGGCCTCCAGGGACTTCTGCCAGGCCTCGTCAGGCAGGTCGAAGTAATGGGACAGCCGGCCCATGAGGACGATGTTCACCGCCTTGCTGCTGCCGGCCTCCTCGGCCAGCTTCAGGCAGTCCAGGGCGTCCACCTTGGCCCCGGCGGCACGCATCTTCTCCACCAGGTTTTCCGGGTACCGGGCCGCCCCGGTGATGACGGGCATGGGGTCGATCTGCTGGGTGGAGGTGACGATCTGGCCGTCGGGCTTGAGGTAGCTCAGCCACCGGGCGGCCTCCAGCAGCTCAAAGGAGACGATGTAGTCGGCCTCCCCCTTGTCAATAACGGGGGAGTTTACCTTGTCGCCATAGCGGACGTAAGTGACCACCGAGCCGCCCCGCTGGGACATGCCGTGGACCTCGGACACCTTGACATCATGGCCCTGCTCCATCAGCAGATGGCCCAGCAGCTTGCTGGCCAGCAGGGAGCCCTGGCCCCCCACGCCCACGATCATAATATTTTTGGTTTCCACGATTAGCCCTCCTTTTTGGTGCTGGCAAAGGCCTTCACGGCGCACAGCTGCTGGCACACGCCGCAGCCCACGCACAGGGTGGCGTCCACCCGGGCCTTGCCCTCCTTCATGGAGATGGCGGGACAGCCGATCTTCATGCAGCTCTTACAGCCCACGCACTTGCCGGTGTCCACCGTAAGAGGGGCGCTGTGCTTGACATACTTCAGCAGGGCGCAGGGCCGGCGGCTGATGATCACCGAGGGCTCGGCGGCGGCCAGCTCCTCCTTCAGGACGGTGTCGCAGGCTTTCAGATCGTAGGGGTCCACCACCCGCACCCGGTTGAAGCCCATGGCCTTACACAGGGACTCCAGGTCGATTTTCCCGGCGGGGTCACCCTTGATGTTGTAGCCCGTGGTGGGGTTCTGCTGGTGGCCGGTCATGCCGGTGATGGAGTTATCCAGGATGATGACGGTGGAATTGGACCGGTTATAGGCGATGTTGGCCAGGCCGGTCATGCCCGAATGCATAAAGGTGGAGTCACCGATGACGGCCACGGTTTTCCCCTCGGTCTCCGCCCCGCCGGCCTTATTGAAGCCGTGGATGGCGGAGATGGAGCCGCCCATGCACAGGGTCATGTCCATGGCGGACAGGGGGGCGACGGCGCCCAGGGTGTAGCAGCCGATATCGCCCAGCACGGTACACTTGTTCTTGCTCAGGGTGTAGAACAGCCCTCTGTGGGGACAGCCGGCGCACATGACCGGGGGACGGTTGGGGATCTCGTCCTCCAAGGCCCGGCCCATGGGGAAGGTATGGGTCAGGCGGTCGGCCACCAGATTCTGGGAGAACTCGCCCAGCCGGGGGAAGTCGTACTCCCCGGAGGGCTTCAGCCCCAGGGCGGCGCAGTAGTCGGAGATGATGGGATCCAGCTCCTCCACCACCACCAGCTCCTCCACCGACTTGGCGAAGTCTATGAGCTTCTGGTCGGGCAGGGGCCAGGCCATCCCCAGCTTTAAAACGGGGTATGTATCGCCGCAGACCTCTTTCACGTACTGGTAGGAGGTGGAGGAGGTGATGATGCCGAGCTTGTGATCCCTTCCCTCCTCCACCCGGTTGATGGGGGCGGTCTCCGCCCACCGCTGAAGCTTCTGGGTGCGCTCCTCCACGAAGGGGTGGCGGCGGATGGCGTTGGCGGGCATCATCACATATTTGGCGATGTTCTTTTCATAGGGCTTCCCGTCCCGCTCGACCCGCTCCGAGGTCCTGACAATGGACTGGGAGTGGGCGATCCGGGTACACATCTTCAAAAGGACGGGGGTGTCGAACTCCTCGCTGAGCTCGTAGGCCAGCTTGGCGAACTCCAGGGCCTCGGCGGAGTCGGAGGGCTCCAGCATGGGCACCTTGGCGGCCCGGGCGTAGTGGCGGGAGTCCTGCTCGTTCTGGGAGGAGTGCATCCCCGGGTCGTCGGCCACGCCGATGACCATGCCGGCGTTGACCCCGGTGTAGGCCATGGTAAACAGGGGGTCGGCGGCCACGTTCAATCCCACGTGCTTCATGGCGCAGAAGGAACGCTTGCCCGCCAGGCAGGCCCCGAAGGCGGTCTCCATAGCGACCTTCTCGTTGGGGGCCCACTCGCAGTAGATCTCGTCGTACTTGGCGGCCTCCTCGGTGATCTCGGTACTGGGGGTGCCGGGGTAGCTGGAGATCACAGCGCAGCCGGCCTCATACAGTCCTCTGGCAACGGCGGCGTTGCCCAGCATCAGCTCTCTCATATCCTTCCCTGCTTTCTGTGTGATGGATTGTGTCTGGCGGATGGGGGGCGCCCCGTTCACTGGGGTTCCCCGGGCTTCTCGTGCAGGCCCTGGCGCTGAATGACCTCCCGCATGACGCCGCCGGCGCCGTTGTCCAGCATGGACCGCCGGACCCGGCTGATGGTGGCGCTGGAGGCGCCGGTCTTCTCCAGAATGTCCAGATAGACCAGGCCCTGCTGGAGGTACACCGCCACATCAAACCGCTGCTCCAAGGAGCGCAGCTCTGTGGGGGTGCACAGGTCGTCGAAAAATTTGCAGCACTCGTCCAGGTCCTTCAGCCGCAGGATGGTTTCGTACAGGGCCGTACTCCGGGCCCGATTTTCTACTTTGGCCATTTAACCACTCCTTTTTTCTCTTCCTGGTGAGACTTACGCAAGGATAGTGTAGCACACAAAAGTGTAAAAGTAAAGGGAGCGGCCCCAGAAAAGACCTGGAAAAACAAAAAACCCCTAACGGCTCATCTGCCGTTAGAGGACGGGAAAGGCTCTCCCGTGGTACCACCTCTGTTCGCCGGGCCCTTGCGGGACACGGCCTCATAGGGCGTCTGACAACGCCCGGCCCCTGTAACGGGAGGCCCCGTTCCGCTCTACTCGGTCCTTAAAAACCTTTCCTCGGACAGCTCAGGAGATGAAATTTCAAGCGCGCAGCCATGCCCCTCGCACCAACCGGGAACTCTCTGAAACAGCTGAAGCCGCGCCCTACTTTGTCTCCGTCCACGCCTTTGTTATTCCGCATTATACACCCCTCAGCCCATTTGTCAAGAGAAAATTTTTTAAAAAACAAAACACCGGCGCAACAGCAGGTTGCTTGCCAAGCGCCGGAACCGGGGCCATAATACAGGGTAAGGATTCCTTTGGGCCCGCGGACACAGAAGCTTGGAATATCTAAACAACACAAACACAGGAGGAATGAACATGGAAATCCACGAAATTTTGAGGGATTTACGGGAGCAAAACCACCTCACCCAGGAGGAGATGGCCCAGCGGCTCCACCTCACCCGGCAGGCCGTCAGCCGCTGGGAGACCGGCGAGACCCAGCCCAACAACGACACCCTGAGACTACTGTCCCAGGAGTTCGGGGTGTCCATCAACACCCTGCTGGGTTCCCCCCGGCAGCTGGTCTGCCAGTGCTGCGGGATGCCGCTGACGGAAGACGGCCTGATCAGCCGGGAGACGGACGGGAGCCTCAACCAGGACTACTGCAAATGGTGCTACGACAGCGGCCAGTTCGCCTACCAAACGAAGGAGGAGCTGCTGGACTATCTAGTGGCCCACATGCCCAACCCCGGCCAGCTGGCGGAGGGGGAGCGGCGGGCCCAGTTTGACGCCCTCCTCTCCCAGCTGAAGCGCTGGCGGTAAGCCGCTCCAGACAGGACGGCCCAGGCCCCGGGGTTTTTATTGGGTTTCCCCCGCCTCTGGCCGGGGGAGCCCATAAACGAATTTCCTCCGCCGGCCCCCCCTCAAAATCCCCTCTTGACATTTGCTCGGAAATCCGCTATGATACTTCAACAGGTTAAAGCCAAAAACCATTAAAGTATCTGGGCCGTCCGGCCCTCAGGAAAGGAACGAGCGCTATGCCTATCACCGATCTGCTGGAGCGCAACAGCAAACTGTACGGCGACGAGACCGCCCTGGTGGAAATCAACCCGGAGATCCAGGAGGAGCAGCGGGTGACCTGGAAGGAGTACGCCCTGATCCAGCCCACCGCCACCGCCCCCTACCGCCGGGAGATCACCTGGTCCGTCTTTGACGAGAAGGCCAACCGGGTGGCCAACATGCTGCTGGGCCGGGGCATCCGCAAGGGGCAGAAGGTGGCCATCCTGCTGATGAACTGCCTGGAGTGGCTGCCCATCTATTTCGGGATTTTGAAGGCCGGGGCCATCGCCGTGCCGCTGAATTTCCGGTACACCTCCGGCGAGATCGACTACTGCCTGCGGCTGGCGGACGCCGACGTGCTGTTTTTCGGGCCGGAGTTCATCGGCCGGGTGGAGGAGATCGTGCCCAAGATCTCCCACCAGATGCTCCTGCTGTTTGTGGGGGAGGGCTCCCCCTCCTTCGCTGAGGACTACCTGCGGGCCACCGCCAACTGCTCCAGCCAGGCCCCCAAGGTGCTGGTGGATGACGAGGACGAGGGGGCCATCTACTACTCCTCCGGCACCACCGGCTTCCCCAAGGCCATTTTGCTCAAGCACGCCGCCCTCCTCCAGTCCGCCCGGATGGAGGCCATCCACCACGAGACCACCCACGAGGACGTGTTCCTGTGCATCCCGCCCCTGTACCACACCGGGGCGAAAATGCACTGGTTTGGCTCCCTGTTCACCGGGAGCAAGGCCGTGCTGCTGAAGGGGAGCTCCCCCCAGGCCATCTTCCAGGCCGCCAGCCAGGAGCGGTGTACCATCGTCTGGCTGCTGGTGCCCTGGTGCCAGGACATCCTGGCCGCCCTGGACCGGGGGGACTTGAACCTTGACAGCTACCATTTAGACCAGTGGCGGCTGATGCACATCGGCGCCCAGCCGGTGCCCCCCTCCCTCATCAAGCACTGGATGGATTACTTCCCCCGCCACAAGTATGACACCAACTACGGCCTGTCCGAGTCCACCGGCCCGGGCTGCGTCCACCTGGGGATGGACCACATCCACAAGGTGGGGGCCATCGGCGTGCCCGGCTACGGCTGGAAGGTGAAAATTGTGGACGAGGGAAATGTCCCCGTCCCCCAGGGCGAGGTGGGGGAGCTGTGCGTGAAGGGCCCCGGCGTCATGGTGTGCTACTACCACAACCAGGAGGCTACCGGCGAGGTGCTGGAAAACGGCTGGCTCCACACCGGGGACATGGCCCGGCAGGACGGGGAGGGCTTCATCTTCCTGGTGGACCGGAAAAAGGACGTGATCATCTCCGGCGGCGAGAACCTGTACCCGGTACAGATTGAGGACTTCCTGTCCGCCTACCCCAAGATCCACGACGTGGCGGTCATCGGCCTGCCCGACCAGCGGCTGGGGGAGATTGCCGCCGCCATCGTCCAGATCAAGGAGGGCATGTCCTGCACTGAGAGCGAGATCAACCAGTTCTGTATGGACCTGCCCCGGTACAAGCGGCCCCGGAAGATCATCTTCGCTGACGTCCCCCGGAACCCCACCGGCAAGATAGAAAAGCCCAAGCTGCGGGAGAAGTACTGCGGCGTCCGGCTGGTGGAGGCCCAGAACCAGGGCTGATTTCCCCGATACGCCCACAAGAAAGCGCCCGCGGCTTCCGCTGCGGGCGCTTTCTTACATGTACTCCACACAGACCTCCAGCTGTTCCCAGGTCAGCTCCAGCTCATCCAGGGACTGCCAGGTGGGGAAGAGCTCCTCCAGCTCCCTCCAGGTGAGGTACCAGAAGCGGTACTCAATCCCCAGGTGGGCGGGGAGGATGTCCTCGATGATCTTCTTCAGCTCCTCGAAGCTGTCCGGCTTCCCGGCCACCCCGGGGAAGGAGACGGCCACCTGCCCCACCCCGGTCTCCTCCACCACGGCGGGGATGCCGCAGCCGGAGATGGTATCGTTGATGGCGGCCAGGGTGAAGCTGTCCCCGCCGATCCGCAGCAGGGCGGCCAGGGCGGCGGCCAGCCGCCTGGGCTCAGTGGCCACCGGGCGGCGGACCAGCAGGCGGGCGATGTTCTCCAGCCCCCAGCTCTCCGCTGTCACCAGGGAGGACTCCCGCTGGATCTCCTCCAGCCAGCCCCCCAGGTGGTCCAGGGCCGCCCCCTGGGCGTCCAGCTCCCCGCCGTTGAAGGGGGCCTCCAGGTTGTAGACCCCCAGGGGGCGGAGCAGCTCCCTCAAATACAAAGCGTGGTTCATGTCAGCCCCTCCACGTTCAGCTCCCCCAGCCGGGGCAGCTGATCGGGCTCCACCGTCAGGTCGGCGGCGGGGGCTTTGATCTTATAGTTTACTACCCCGTCACATCCGAAGATCAGGTGGCCCAGCTGGGCCCGGAGGATGTCCCGGCCCAGGAGCCTGCCGTTGAACCAGTCCCGGATGGCCGCCTCCACCCCGTCCAGCACCTGGCGTTTCTCCCAGCCCTCCTTGGCCTCCACCTGGATGTCCAGATCCACCGTCATCGGCTCCGGCGCCCGGACCTGGACATCCACGGCGATCTCCCGCCGCTCCTGGAAGTACTCCTCCAGCTCCGCCAGCAGCTCCTCGCCGGGCATCCCGGCCAGGGTGGCCGGGATGACATCCACCGTCCCGATCCCCCGGGGCCGGGAGATGACCGTGGCCGCCGCCACCTGGTCGAAGGACAGGGCCCCCTGCTGGTAGAAGGCGGCGTTGGCGCCGTTGGGCAGGCGCTGGAAGGTGTCCAGCACCCGCTGGCGCAGCTCCCCGTCCCCCTCCCCGTCGGCGCCGCCGGCGCAGGGCAGGGGGTTGGTACAGGCGGCGATCCCCATGGGGGCCACCGCCATAGACACGATGGCGCCGGCGGATACGTTGCCGGCGGCGCCGGGCTCCAGGGCCCGGATGGGCACGTCCACCGTCACATCCCCCGCCGGCAGGACGGCGGGCCGGACGGTCTCAAAGCGCACCAGGCCCGCCGTCATGCACACCGTCCCCTGGGGGATATCCCGGGGGGAGGCGGAGGCCTCCCCGGCGATCAGCCGAACCGTCCCCTCCGCCGCCACCGGCGCCTTGCGCTCCAGACCCCGCAGTTGGGCGTGGCAGTCCAGATAGCGCCCCTCGGCGGTCTGGGGGAAAGCCTGCCTCGTCACCCAGTCCGCCTGGACGTACAGGGCGTACACCTGGGCCGCCAGGGCATACATGCGGGCGGACAGGTCGGCCCCCTCCCGGGGCTCCAGACCGGTCTTCTCCCCAAAATCCGCCAGCATCTGGCGATAAATTTCCTCAATCGTCTTTATGGCCTTCACTCCCTCTCATACCTTCAGCTGGACGGCCAGCGTCTCCCCCCGCCAATCCAGGAACACGGCGACCTGGGCCCCGTCCCCCTCCGGGGTGAGCTCCACGGAGCGCACCTTCAGCTCCCGCTCCCCCTGGAGGGCCTCGGCCACGTACTGGGCGGCCAGGGCCTGGCGGGCGGCGGGCTTCTCCCGGCCCAGCTGGTACAGGCGGCTGCCCATCTCCGGCAGAAAAGGCAGGCCGCCCCGCCGGGCGGTGAGGAGAAAGAGCGCCCGGGCCAGCACCTCCTGGCCTCCGTCTAGGGTGGTTAGCCCTCCTGCCCCGTCAGGGACATAGTCCCCCTCCATCAGTTTTCGTTCCATCGTCCCCTCCTCGCTATCCCAGCAGCTCCATCACGATCTGGATGATATACTCCTTCAGCTCCTGGCCATTGACATAGACAGGGCCGGCCAGCTCCGTCCTGCTCTGGCTCAGGCGGACGGCGCTCCCCTGATAGGCGAGGGCCAGCTCATCCCGGCCCAGAAGAACGGAGCTCTCCCCACCGGTCAATTTCACTTCCCCCGGATTCAGCTCCACCTCCTTCTGGACCGTGCCCAGGACGCAGGGGGACTCCCCCTCCGCCCCGGCCTTCAAGACCAGCACCTTCTCCCCTGACCCGGGCCGCCAGCAGTAGCCTCCGGGGCTGTATACCGTCAGCCACCGCCGCTCGCCCCCCAGGCTCACCCCGGCGGGGTCGCCCCCCAGGGTCACGGTCCCCAGCTCCGCCGGGGCCTCCCGGACGGGGGCCTCCCGCCTGCGCTCTGATGTCCACATCGTCCCTCACCTCACAGTAAAATATCCGGGGGCGCCAGCTCCAGCCGGCTCCAATAGCCCCTTCGATCCATACCCACGCACACCCGAACCGCCCGGTAGCGGCCGTTCCAATCCCAGCCGGAGCGCTGGACGCTCACCAGCTCCCCCGGCCAGGCGCAGAAGGGCTGGGCGATGGTCACCTCCAGCCGCTGGCGCTCCGCCCCCGATTTTTCCAGCTGGAACTGGCCGGAGTAGCGGGTGGCTTTGAAGCTGCTCTTGCTGGGCATGGTGATCACCCGCCGGGCCATACCCCCGGCCTGCTGGAACTGGCTGTCATCCACCGGCTCCACCCGTCCGCTCCACCGGTTTCGCACCAGCACCTGGGACAGCGCGCCGTACCTCCGGTCCCGCCGGGTGATGGCGGTGACCGGGGCGTTGTCCCCGATCACCCGCTCCTGGCCGTCGCTCCACGGGGAGAGCACCAGCCGGCCCATCCGGTCGAAGCGGGGGGACACCCCGCCGTAGTACCGGGCGAAGTCGTACACCACCGACCACTCGCTGCTGCCCGTGGACACCGAGAACTGGGACACCGCCGGCAGCTGGCCCCCCGGCGCCGCCTCCACCCCGTAGGGGGTGACGTGATCCCGCAGGATATCCGCCTGGGTGGCGGACAGGTAGTCCTGGCTCAGGGCCTCGTTGTCCAGCAGGCGGGCGGCCATCCCCCGGCCGGAGAGCTCCAGCATCCGGCCGGCGGAGGTGATGGTCACCTCGCACTCGTCCACCACGCCGGTGAATACCCGCTCCCCCTCCCGCTCCCCCTGGAACATCACCCAGTCCTCCGGCTTGGTGGGGTTTTCCCCGTCCCAGGGACAGCGCAGCCAGAAGCTGTCGCAGGGCACCCCGGCGGTGTAGTCCATCTGCCAGCTCTCCGCCGGGGGGAGGGCCCACCGGACGCCAGAGCAGTCCACCACATAGGCGTTCACCGCACCCGCACCTCCTCCCCCACCCGGATCAGGTTGGGATTTTTGATCTGGGGGTTCAGCGCCACCAGCTCGGGCAGGCTCACCCCGTATTTTCTGGCCAGGTCCCACAGGGTATCCCCCTTCACCACCCGGTGGTAGACGGCGCCGGAGGAGGCCCCGCCGTCCTCCAGCCCTCCGCCGCCCTGGGCCAGGCCGGTGTCCTGGTTGGCCAGCCCGGACCAGCCGCTGTTGTCCTCCCAGAAGGTGAAGGAGTAGCGGACATAGTCGGGCCGGGGCTCCTGCTCCAGCCGGAGGCTGACAAAGTAGGCGCTGGACACCTGCCAGAGGGGGTGGATCAGCAGCCCGGGGCCGCTGTTGTAGAAGACGTTGGCCAGCTGGCCAAACTGCCCGTAGGCCCCCTCCCCCACAAATTCCCCCTCCCCCTCCATCACCCGGTTGCTCAGCCCCAGATCCTGGAGCTGGTACAGGCCGAAGGGGGTCTTGTGCAGGGCCATTTTCCGCTCATAGTCAATGGAGTACACCCGGGGGTTGTGGGGCCAGATGTAGTTCTTGTAGCGCATGGGTGACAGCACCATAGACCGTCCCCTCCTTTTCAGTATAGATAAAAGCCGCCGTCATACCGGCGGCTGTCCCGGCGGAAGGCCCGGTCGGCCCGCTCCGCCCAGCGGATCTCCCCGCCGGGGAGAGGGGCGTCCCGCTCCGGGACAGGGCCGCTCCCCCAGGCCCCGAGCTGGCCCGGTTCCACCTCCGGCCAGCCGGGGACAGAGGGGGCCTCCACCCCGGGCATCGCCGTCCGCCGCCCGCCGCTTCTAGGATTTCCGCTCTCCCCGCTCTGAGGCCGGGAGGCGGAACCGCCCTCCAGCGGAAGGGCCGCCGCCCGATCCAGCCGCTCCAGCTGAGTCAGCAGGGCGGAGGGCCGCTCCTCCCCGTCCGGCCAGTCCCGCCAGGGGGCGGCGGTGCGGCCGGGGCGCTGGGGCTCCACCGTCTCAGGCAGGTTGTTGGCCGCCCGACAGTCCTCCTCCCGGGTAGAGACGGAGACGTCTGTTCCCAAAACCTCCTCCGCCGCTCTGTAGACGGAACCGTCTGCTTTGAGTTCCGCCCCCTCTCCGGGGAGGGCGGGGGAGGGCATTCCGCCCTCCCCCCGCGCCGCTTCTCTCCCCGCCCTGGCAGGAAAGCTCTCCTCCAGCTCCAGCTCCAGCCCCGGCCCCAGGCCGGACAGGGCGGCGGACAGCCTCCGGGCCTCCTCCAGCAGGGCGTCCACGTTATCCTCCGTCAGGGGCTCTAAATAGTCGGTCACTGTCCGCTCCCTCCTCTCAATTCCTCAAATCGGACCAAATCAAAGGCGGGGTTTTGGAATCCCTCCCCGGCCCCGGCGGTCTCCCGCCCGCAGACGGGACAGTGCTCCGCCAGCGCCCTGGCCTGGCAGCCGGGGCACAGCCTCTCCAGCTCCTCCTCCCGGTCCATAAGGGTGTTGGCCAGGCACCACAGGTAGTCCCGATCCTTCATGGCCCGGGCCCGCTCCTCGGTGGGCAGGGCGTGAAACTCCCTTAGCACCCGCCAGCGCAGCCGCTCTCCCGGGCTGTCACGGAGTTTTTTTTTACGTTGTCCAGCTCCTCCCGGGGCAAATCCAGCCCCGGGTTCTCCTGCCAGTTGAACTGGCTCCACCGGGCGGCCAAGGCGGAGATTTCCCCCACCGTCAGCCCGGCCAGCACCGCCCCGCCGTCGGGGAAGACGGGACTGTGATCCTCCGTGTGCTCCAGGGCCCGGGCCAGCAGGCAGGCGTTGGAGCACAGCGCCCGCTCCCGGTCCTCCTCCGCCAGGCCAGCGGCCTCCCGCCGGGCCTGGAGCACCTCCAAGGCAGACAGCAGGCGCAAGTCCATACCGTTGCCCAGCCCCAGCCGGTCCCGGCCCGCCAAAATGGACAGCCCCATCCTTTATACCCCCGTCTCGATCCGGCGGGAGGCCACCAGGGTGACCTTCTCCAGCACCATGGTACCGATGGAGGCGCTCTCCTGGATGGAGCTCCACTCACAGTCGGAGTAGATGATCTTCTTGTCCGGCTTGCAGATGACCAGGGAAAAGCCGGACATGGAGTAGAAGTCGATGTTGTCCCGGATGGCCTCGCTGGTGGCGTACAGCCGGGTCAGCTCCACCACATGGGCGGCCTGACCGGGAACGGTGGCCACCGGCTCCGGCTCACCGAAGGCCTCCACCGACGTGCTGCCCTTGGTGGTCTTGGCGCTGTAGCTCTGAACCACCGCCACCCGAACGCCGTCTACCTCCAGGTAGATGTCGCCGCTGGTGGGAAAGCCCGCGATACTCATATATTACCTCCTTTTTTGATCTTGTGGCTGGGACGCTTACACGGTGATATGCGCCGTCAGCCAAATCTGGTTGAGCCCGTGGGCCACCGTGAAGGAGAAGTCCACCAGGCACCGGGAGCTGTCCTCCGGGTCGGTGTCCACCGCCACGTCCCCGTAGCTGGTGATGATCTCCTGGGCCCGTTTATTCTCCAGCTCCAGCACCACCTGGGAGCGGATGGCCCCCCGGCTCTGGGGGGTGTTCTTGGCCCGGCGGAACCTGCCCCGCAGGGCGGAGCGCAGGCTGGGGATCACATTGTCCACCACCCGGATGGTGGACAAATCCCGCCAGGTGGCATCGGGCGCGCCGCCGGTGGATGTCCGGGTGGTCACGCCCCGCACCACGCTGACCACGCCGCCCACGCTCTCCACGGGGGTGACACCGCCCAGGATCAGCAGATCCAGATCCTTGTCCTCCAGCCGGGCGGCCAGGCCGTTGAGGCCGGACAGCTCCGCGCCCCCCAGGGGGACGGCGGGGTCGGGCTCCCCGGCGATGGCCCCGGCGGCGGCCGCCGCCACGCACAAGCCGGAGAGGGCCTCTCCCTTCCCGTCCAGGGCGCCGGGGGCCACCAGCACCACCCGCTCGTGGTTGAGCTCCTTGGCCCGGGCGATGAGGTCTTCCACGCTCTCGTCCGCCGCTCCGGCCACCACGCACAGCCGCTCCCGGCGCAGGTCGGAGGCGGCGGCGACGCTGTCCCGCAGGGCCTTCTGAACCTCGGCGGCGGTGCTGTCACACAGCACCAGGGCGATGTCCTCCACTCCGGCCAGGGTCTCGAAGGCCGCTTTGTAGCCCTCCCCGTCGGCCACCGGGACGGCCACCACGCCGCTGGCCCCGTTGCTCAGAGCCAGGCGGATCAGCTCCGCCATGCCCTCATCGCCGTCGGAGCCGAAAGCGGCCACCGCCCGGTCATAGCTGGTGATGGTCTGGGGGACGCCCGCCTGGGCGGTGGTATTGATGGCCGCCAGGCCCACCAGCCGGCCCGCCCCTCTGCCGCTGATGATAGACGACGCGTCGTAGGAGGAATAGACCCCCGGACGCTGATGTACAGTAATACTCACGCTTTCATCACACCTCTCAGTTCAAAATCAACAAAAGCGCCGTCTGTGCTGGTAATCCCGCACAGATAGGCGGCGCACACCGCCTGGGCCGGCCTTGTCAGGCGCCGGCTGGCGGAATCGTAGCCGGTCTGGCCGCAGGAGAACTCCTCCACCGCCAGTCCCTCCGGCCCGCCCAGCACCAGGGCCCCCGCCAGGGCGTCGAAAGCCTCCTGAACGGCCTGGCCGTCCCCTTTCTCCGGGGCGTAGATGTCCAGGCCGAAGGTGAGCTGGGCCTTCCGGCCGTAGCGCTCCTCCCACTGGCCGGTGTCCTCGTTGTACCGCTCTCCCAGATAGTCCTGAAAGCCGGAGGGCCCGGCCTTGCACCCCCGGAGGGAGACCACCACCACTGGGACGTCCCGCTCCCGCCGGGGTTCCATGGGCCAGGCGGTAAGGGCCTCCACCCCATGGCTGTTCAGGTAGTCCGCCATGGCCTGGCGGATTTTTTCCAATCCGGCGCTCACAGGGCCGCCTCCTCTCTGGGGTACAGCACAGCCCACCAGTGGGGACAGACCCCCGTCCCCACCAGATGGGCGGTCCGCGCCCGGTACATCTTGTCCTTCCACTCCACCAGGGTGTCCCGGTCCAGGGGAGAGCCGGCGGGGCCCAGGTACAAAAACCGATCCTGGCAGCCCAGCCCCAGAGGGGAGGGGATCTCCTGATCCCGCCCCCGGTCCAGGGCGGGCTGGATCAGGGCCCTCACCGGCGTCCGTTCCTCTCCCTGGACGAGGGTCACGGGCTGGCCGTACTTGGACAGGATGCCCTGCCACTCCCGTTCCATCATCCCCTCACCCCCTGGAAGTGGAAGCCGGCGTCCGCCAGCCAGGGGGCCAGCCACTTTTCCGCCTGGCCGGACAGGACCGCCTTGCTCTTGCCGCCGGTCTCCCTGTGGATGGTCAGGTCTCCCGCCGTGAAGGAGGAAACCTCCTGGCTGGAGCTGGTGGAGGCCTCCAGCCCCTCCATAGCGGCCAGGGCGCAGGCCAGGGGGAAGGCGGGGCCGCAGTCCTCCGGCGCCACCCCCAGCCTCAACCGGGCGGCAAACCGCTCCTGAGCGGCCTGGATCAGGGGGAGCAGCAGCTCCTCCTGATCCTCACTGGCCCCCATGGCCCGGCACAGGGCCAGAATCCGCTCAGCCACCCTTGCTCACCTTCAGCACCCGGCTGGCCTCGGGGAACACCTTGGCGAAGCCGCTGATGGCGGTGATGGCCGCCCGCTCCAGCTGGCGGTCAATGAGCTTGTCGTACTCCACCACCACGTCGCCGCCCTGCACCAGCTCCAGGGCGTACCGCTTGTCCAGGCCGATGGCGGTGCCGGCGGGCAGGACAGAGGTGCGCAGCAGCGCGGCCCCCATGGGGGCGGTGAGCTTGCCGGTGCCCTGGAAGTTCAGGCCAGTGAGGGGGTTCTGGAACTCCTCCATCTTCAGCATATCCACCATCATGTCGCCGGACACCAGCAGGGCGTTCATCTCATAGGGGTGGAACTTGGCCCAGAAGTCCACCAGGGCGTCGTAGGTCAGGGCGGACACCGTGTCCACGGCGGCGGGGTTGCCGTTGCCGTCGCCGTGGATAAGCACGTCCACCGCGTCCTCCAGCTGGGTGCGGGCGATGTGGGCGCCCAGCTGGCGCAGGGTGACAGAGAACAGGTCCAGCTTCTGGAAGCGCACCGCCTCATAGCTGGCCACCAGCATCCGGCCCCGCTTACGCAGCTTCACCAGGTTGGCCTGTACCTTGATGGTGGTAGAGGGGATCTCAGCGCCCTCCTCCACCAGCTTCATCTCCTTGTCATCGCCGTCCGCCTGGGCGGTGATGGAGCGGTAGTCCATACCCTCCACCTGGGTCACAGCGGCGGTGATCTGGGGGAGGATGTCCCCCTCATCCATGCCCTGCTTCACCGCGCGGGCGATGTACTCCGGGAACAGGACGGCGGAGTCGGCGGTGCGGAAGAACTTCTCCACCACGTCGCTGCCGCTGCCCCGAACCTTGATGTCAAACCGCTTGAGCTGCCGCTGGAAGGCGTCCAGGCCCTCCAGGCTGGTACCCTTGTACCGCTCGCTGGGGTCCAGGCCCTCCAGCACCTGGGTGAACGAGCGGCCCGCCTCCTGGTACATTCCCTTGTCCAGCTTCACATTGTCATAAGCAAACGCCATGTGTTTCACACTCCTTTCTAAATTACAGGCAGATGACGGCGGTGCCGTCCTCCTCCACGCTGACCACCAGAACCTCCGCCCCGGCGGAGCCAGGGGCGGCGGCCTTGACCCCGCCATTGCCGTCAGCGGCCAGCAGGGCCCGGCCCACCGTCAGGCCGGTTCCGGACACGGCGCAAAACCCCTTCACCTGGACAGCGGCCATGCCGCCCCGGGGCTCCAGGGCCACGCCGGCAAAGGCGTCGCCGGCCTCGCAGGGGCCCACCGTGCCATTGCCAGTGAGCTTCACCACCTGGCCCCCCGCTACCCCGGCGGCGGCCTCAAAGGTGGCCACGACGGCGCCCACGCCGTCAAAGGAAATGTGTTTCATCTCATACCCTCCCAACTTCATCATTCAGAAAAACCGGATCTTCCGGCTCCTCTCACACCAAAAACGCCTGGTCGGCGCTGTTGGACACAGCGGGCCGCTCCCCGTACTCCAGCTGGGTTTTCAGGGGGTACTTCTCCCCCGCCCGGCGGGCGTAGGACTTGGCCATCTCCTCCAGCTCAGCGGGGGAGAGTTTCATCGCCAGGGACTTTATCGCCCGGCTGTCCAGCTCCCGGTCGGCCAGCAGAGCCAGCCGGACCACGTCCTCCCGCAGGCCGTCCAGGTACTTCCGGCCCAGCCGGGCCTCGGCCTCCAGCTCCTCCAGGGCCAGCACACAGCGGGGGTTACCCCGGACCAGCTCCTTCAGGCCAATCAGGGGGTAGGGGGAACCGGCGCCCTTCACCACCCCGGCCCGGGGCTGGGCGGGCACCGCCACAAAGGAGAACTCATAGGCGTCGCTGGCCCCCTCCAGGCTGGCGTAGCACAGCTGCCCGCCGTACTCCTGGCCCTTGACGTGGCCGCAGTCCCCCTGGTTCCGGTCGGCCCCGCAGATGGAGCAGACCGCCCGCTCCACCGAGCAGCCCACGCTGACCTCCTTCTTGATCCCCCCCTCAATCTCAGCGATCAGATCCCGGTTGCCCTCGGTACGCACCATATAGGCATAGCCCTTCAGCCAGCAGTAATGATCCCCGGCCCGGGTAGGCCGTTCCGGCTCATAGACCACCTCGGTCCTGTAGATCCGGGCCGCCTGGCCCCGCGCCGACCACTGGTGGTCGAAGATGCCGCTCTTGCCCACAAACATGGTGGCAAGCTCCTCCAGCGTCAGGGGGTCAAAGCGGTCGAAGTCCCGATCCACCTCGTTGTCGCACAGCCGGACGGAGAAGGTATAGACCTCCTCCGGGCTCAAGGGCCGTCTGGCCAGCTGGCCGATCAGCTCCAGATCGCCGGGGGCCAGGGCCGCCCCCTCGCCTCCCAGGGCCTCTTTCACGATTCTCATACAGTTCCCTCCCTCAATTTTTCCGCCTGGGCCAGATAGAGCTGGGCCCTCGCCTCCTCCACCTGATCCTGCAAGTTGATGTCCTCCCAGAGGATCTCCGCCTTAGGCGGGAAGCCGTGTAGCCTCAGCCACAAGTCCGCCACCCGGAGCAGAGCGGGCTCCACGCTCCGGCGGATGGCGGTGATCTCGCTGGTGAGCATGTCCGACTGCTGGCTGCTCATCCGCTCGGTGGTGGCCCAGGACAGCCCCAGCATGAAGGGCGGGATGCCCGTCCGGGCCACCAGCTGCTCCAAAATCTGCCGCACGGGCACCTGGCTGTCCAGCACTGGGCTGTCCGCCCCGATCACCTTGATGTCCACGTCCCCCACCGCCACAAAATCCCGGACGGTGCCGTTCCTGCCCGCCTGCATAGCGGCCGACCACTCCTGGGCCACCTGGGCGCACCGCTCCTGGGCGAAGGCCTCCTCCCCCTGGCCGGGCTTGCATACCACGGCAAAGCGCAGGTTGCCCGCCCGCTCCCAGTTCTGGCCGGTGGCCTGGTAGATTTTCAGCAAAATCCCCGCCAGGAAGGGCATTGACCGCAGGAGGGACACCCCGCAGGGGTCGTCTCCCGTGGGCTGGAAGGGGGTGAACAGCAGCAGGTCCTGATAGGGCAGCTCCCGCCCCTCCCCAAGCCCCGCCCGGCACAGCCGGAAGTCCAGCGGGGTACTCCCCAGCCTGGCCTCCACCTGCTCCGGGTCGGCGCGCAGCAGGGCGGCGATGTCTCTCCCGTCCGGGGTGAGCACCATCTCCCCCAGGCCGTGGCCGCAGGTGAACAGGTCGTCCAGATAGCGGTCTAAAAAGGACTGTATCCCCCGCTGGCCCCAGCCGGTGTCCACATTACGGAAGAACTCCTCCAGCCCCGACTGGGCCTGGGCGTCCCCGCACCGGACCGTCAGCCCGCCGCACAGCCGGACCAGTTTCCAGATGGCGGCGTCCACAATGGGCACCCCTTCCCGGATCGCCCGGTACAGGGCCATTTCCCCGGTACGCAGGGGGATGTAGCGGTCCAGGGCCCCGAAGGGGTGTCCCTCCTCCCGGCGCACCTGAACCAGGGCGGCGGGGGGCTCCCGCCGCTTCTGTTTCCACCATTTCATTGTCGTCTCCTCCCTCAAAATGAACTTCTCTCCACCGCCCCGGCGAAAAAGCCGCTCCCCCGGCCCTCCCGGGCGGCGACAGTGGCGGCGAAGTAGCGGATCTCGTCCATAGCGTGGTCGTGCTCCTTGAGCGCCTGATCCTGGCCCTGGCTCTTCTCGTCCCAGCGGTAGAGGGCGAACTCCCGGATGGCGTCCTCACACCCCTGGCAGATGACCAGCCTGCCGTTCTTCAGCAGCTGGGCGGTAAGGCGGATGCCGGATAGCACCTGGTTGTCCGCCTTCCGCACCCGCCAGCCCCGGCGGCGCAGGGTCTCGCAGAAGCTGGCCGCCGACGGGTCGGCCACCACCGCCTGGATGTCCCGCCCCCCGGCCAGCCGGGCCAGGTCGTCGGCGTACTCCTCGTCGGTCTTCTGCCGCCGCTCCGCCCGGCCGTCGTAGTAAAACTCCTTCACCCGGTACCACACCCCGTCCCGCCAGCCCCACAGCCCCATAGAGGTGGGGTTGGCGGTACCGTAGTCCACCGAGATGTGCCACCGCTCCAGCTCCCCCTCCGGCGGCTCCTGGAGGAACGAGCTGTCGAAGAAGTCGTACACCAGCCCCTCGGCGGCCACCCACTCCCCCAGGATGAACCGGCGGTAAAACGGCCCGGAGAAGGTGGCGGCGTACCGCTCCTTCACCTCCCGGGACAGCCCGGGGTTGTCCTCCATGGTAAATTGCAGGCGCAGGGCGTTTTTTTCCTCTGTTTTGCACACCCACTCCCGATAGAACCAGTGGGCGGGGGACTCCGGGTTGCAGGAGAACCACAGCTTGCTCCCTGTCACCGAGCACCGGGCCATTGTCTGCTCCACGAACGACCGGGGCATAAGGGCCACCTCGTCCAGCAGCGCCCCCGCCAGGGTGATGCCCTGGATGAGGGCGGCGGAGCTCTCGTCCTTCCCTCCAAAGAGGTAGAAGGTGTTGCGCCGCTGTCCCAGCCGCACATGGATCAGGTTCTGGGACCGTTTCTGCTGGCAGGAGAAGCCCATCCTCTCCAGCATGGGCAGCAGCTCCGACAGCGCGTTCCGCCGCACGCTCTGAATGGTCCGGCCGCACAGGGCGAAGTTCCGGTTGTGGAAGGAACGCATAGCCCAGCAAAAAAAGGAGAGGCCGGTACACAGCGTCTTACCGCTGCGCACCGCCCCGTCGCAGATAATGGCCTGCCGGCCCCGGAAAGGGGATCCGGGCCGCCACCAGGTCAACACCTGCTTCTGCTTGGGTGAAAACATCATGGCTCCCATACTATCCCCCCTGCTCCTCCATGGCCTGGAGGAACCGGTCCACCTGCTCCTCCCCGCTGTGGTCCACCGCGTCCAGCAGCCGCTCCAGCAGCCGCCCCCGGTCGGCGAATTTCAGCTCCACCGCCCCGTTGCTCCCCCGCTTAAACTCCGTCAGGGCGTCCAGCTCCAGCTGATCTGTCGCGCACCACTCTTCCGGCGGAAAACAGGCCAGCTTCACGGCGTCCCCCGCCCCGGCGTTGGCCAGCCGCCACATCCGCCGGATGATCTGCTCCCGGTCGGGGAGCTTCTCTTTTCTAGCCACCTCATCCCTCCTCACCCATACCGGGCACGGGGGAAAAGTTGTACGTTTCCGTCCCTCTTTCTCCTGGATCAAAAAAATTTTTCCTCTCCCCCGTTCGCCGCTTTTTTCACCCGCCTGGGGATATGGTATGGTAATCGCCCGTCCGCCAAGGGCGGGAAGTCCAGCTCAGAAAAAAATACCGGTTCCAACTGGCGCATAGATTTTTCCTCCCCGCCGCATCCTGACCATATCCACAAATTTGAAATCCACGGATCAGGAGGAACCATATATGAAGCGACTTTTATCCCTGTGTCTGGCAGTCTGCTGCCTGGCCGCCGTCCCCTCCGCCTCCGCCGCCCCGGCGGCGGGCTCCCCCCTGGCGCTGTCCTGCCCCTCCGCCATTTTGATGGAGAAGGAGACCGGGACCATCCTATACGACCAGAACTCCCGGGAGAAGCTGGAGCCCGCCTCCGTCACCAAGGTGATGACCCTGCTGCTGGTGATGGAAGCTCTGGACTCCGGCCGCCTAGCCCTGGATGACCTGGTCACCGTGTCCGCCTACGCCGCCGGCATGGGCGGCTCCCAGGTCTATCTGGAGGAGGGGGAGCAGATGCCGGTATCCGAGATGCTCAAATGCGTCACGGTGGTCTCAGGCAACGACTGCGCCGTGGCCCTGGCCGAGCACCTGGCGGGCAGCGAGTCCGCCTTTGTGGCCCAGATGAACCAGCGGGCCCAGGAGCTGGGCATGGCGGACACCACCTTCCTCAACTGCACCGGCCTGCCCGCCCAAGGCCATGTGACCACCGCTTATGACATCGCCCTCATGTCCCGGGAGCTGATTTTAAACCACCCCGCCATCCGGACGTACACCACCATCTGGATGGACACCATCCGCGGCGGGGAGTTCGGCCTGACTAACACCAACCGGCTTGTCCGCTTCTACGAGGGGGCCACCGGCCTGAAGACCGGCTCTACCGACGGAGCCCTGTACTGTATGTCCGCCACCGCCGAGCGGGACGGCATGGAGCTGATCGCCGTGGTGATGAAGGCCCCCACCACCAGCCAGCGCTTTGACGACGCCAAGGCCCTGCTGGACTACGGCTTTGCTGGCTGGTCCCTGGCGCCGGTCTACCCCGACGCCCCCCTGGCCCCGGTGGAGGTTCTCCTGGGCGTCCAGAGCCAGGTCCAGCCCCAGCTCCAGCGGGACTGCCGCCTGCTGGTGCGCCGGGGGGAGGAGGGCCAGGTGTCCACCCGGCTCACCCTGGCGGAAAATGTGGAGGCCCCAGTGGAACAGGGGCAGACCCTGGGCCAGCTGGAGGTATACGTGGGGGAGGAGCTCCGGGATACCATCCCCGTCCAGGCCGCCCAGGGGGTGGAACGGCTGTCCATCCCAGGAATATTCTCCCAGATGCTCAGCCGGCTGTTTCTGGCCCGTTAGCCCCAGTGCCCGCCCTGCCCGGGGCAGGGCGGGGAAGGCCGTACATGCTAGCCAAAAGCCCGTATACTTTTCCCTGTTTTTGCTTGACTGTTCCAGAACATTGTTGTATAATTTTTATAAATATCTTTAGGTTCTTTTGGGCGCTTCTTGTTGGATTTAGCCGATACAGCCGCCTATACCACACTTTGAGGTGATGATTATGTCGAAATACCAGGAAAATCTTTCCCCCTCCGACCTTTTTTTAGAATTAGAGGCCTTTTCCGAGGGCCGCTCCACCCGCGCCTGGAAGTGCTTCGGCGCCCATCCGGCCAAGGATGAAAACGGGACTGAGGGCTACCTCTTCCGGGTCTGGGCCCCCAACGCCCCCAAAGTCACCGTCATCGGCGATTTCAACGGCTGGGATCTGGAGGCCACCCCCATGGCCCAGGTGGAAGGCGGCATCTGGGAGGCCTTTGTCCCCGGGCTCCAGCGGTACGACGCCTACCAATACGCCATCCACAAGGCGGACGGCTCCAACTTTGTCGGCAAAGCCGACCCCTACGCCTTCCACGCCGCCACCCGTCCCGACGTGTCCTCCAAGCTCTACGACCTGGAAACCGGCTACCAGTGGGGCGACCAGGACTGGCTGGACTTCCGGGCCAAGAATCCCCCCTACCGCCGGCCCATGAACATCTATGAGTGCCACCTGGGCTCCTGGCGGCGCACTGGCGAGGGCGAGTTCCTCTCCTACCGGGAGCTGACCTCCTACTTAGTGCCCTACGTAAAGGAGATGGGCTTCACCCACGTGGAGCTCCTCCCCGTCACCGAGCATCCCCTGGACGCCTCCTGGGGGTACCAGTGTACCGGCTACTTCGCCGCCACCAGCCGCTTCGGCGTCCCCGATGACTTGAAATACCTGGTCGACCAGCTCCATCAGGCGGGGGTTGGCGTCATTATGGACTGGGTGCCCGCCCACTTCCCACGGGACGCCTTCGGCCTGTACAACTTCGACGGCACCCCTACATACGAGTACCAGGACCCCCGGAAAGGGGAGCACGCCGACTGGGGCACCAACGTCTTTGACCTGGGGAGGAACGAGGTCCGCTCCTTCCTGTTCTCCTCCGCCATGTTCTGGCTGGAGGAATACCACATGGACGGCCTGCGGGTGGATGCGGTGTCCTCCATGCTCTACCTGGACTATGGCCGGCAGGACGGAGCCTGGATGCCCAACGTCAACGGCGGCAATGAGAACCTGGAGGCCATCAAATTCTTCCAGGATCTGAACACCGCGATTTTCGGCGCCCACCCCGACGTGCTGATGGTGGCCGAGGAATCCACCGCCTGGCCGAAGGTGACCAAGCCGGTGGACGACGGCGGCCTGGGCTTCAACTTCAAATGGAACATGGGCTGGATGAACGACATCTGCCACTACATCAAGCTGGATCCCTATTTCCGCCAGTTCAACCACCGGGATATCACCTTCTCCCTGATGTACGCCTTCTCGGAGAACTATATCCTCCCCCTCTCCCACGATGAGGTGGTCCACATGAAGGGCTCCTTCTTCGGCAAGATGCCGGGGGAGAACCCCCAGAAGTTCGCCGGAGTCCGGGCTTTCTACGCCTACATGATGACCCATCCGGGGAAAAAGCTCACCTTTATGGGGGCGGAGCTGGCCCAGTGGAACGAGTGGCACTACGAGTACTCCCTGGACTGGCACCTGCTGCAATACGCCCCTCACCGCCAGACCCAGGAGTTCTTCAAGGCCATGAACAACTTCTACCTGGAGCAGCCCCCCCTGTGGGACCAGGACGACTCCTGGCAGGGCTTCCAGTGGCTGTGCGCTGACGACAACCAGGCCAATACCGTGGCCTTCCTGCGCTGGGACCGGACAGGCACCCCCCTGATCGTGCTGTGCAACTTCTCCCCGGAGCACCGCAAGGGCTACCGGGTCGGCGCCCCCTTCGGCGGGGCCTGGGCGGCTGTCTTCAATACCGACGACGAGGCCTTCGGCGGCCAGGGCCTGGGAGACAAGTCACCGGTCAAGACTGAGAAAATCCCCTGCCACGACCAGCAGCAGTCCCTGGAGATCGACCTGCCCCCCATGTCCACAGTGATCTACCGCTGCACGCGGAAAAACCCCGTCCGCAAGCCCAAGGAGCAGGGGGGGAAGACGGTCGCCAAGGCCAAAGCCCCGGCCAAAAAGGCCAAGACAGCCGCCAAACCGAAAAAAGTTTCCGCCAAGGCCGAGAAGGCCACGCCCGCCGGGCAGACGGAATCCGTCCCCGCCGCCCCCGTTAAAAAGGCTTCCAAGGCGAAGAAAGCCCCGAAATAGCCCAGGCCCCTTTCGAGGGGCCACCGGGCTCCTTTCGGATCCTCCGTAATTGTAAAGAGAGAGGTGTAATCCCCATGAAAAAAGAAGTTGTGGCCATGCTGCTGGCCGGCGGACAGGGCAGCCGGCTCTACGCCCTGACCAGCCACGTGGCCAAGCCCGCCGTCCCCTTCGGCGGCAAGTACCGCATCATTGATTTCCCGCTGTCCAACTGCGTCAACTCCGGCATTGACACGGTGGGCGTCCTCACCCAGTACCGCCCCCTGGAGCTGAACAGCTACATCGGCAACGGCCAGCCCTGGGACCTGGACCGGTCCGACGGCGGCGTCCACATCCTCCCCCCCTACCAGCGGGAGGGGGAGCAGGGCACCTGGTACAAGGGCACCGCCAACGCCATCTACCAGAACATCGGCTTCCTCGACCTGTACGATCCGGACTATGTCGTCATCCTGTCCGGCGACCACATCTATAAGATGGACTACTCCGACATGGTGGACCAGCACAAGCGCACCCAGGCCGACTGCACCATCTCCGTGCTGGAGGTCACCCTGGAGGAGGCCAAGCGCTTTGGCATCATGAACGCCCACCCCGACGGCCAGGTCTACGAGTTTGAGGAGAAGCCCCAGCATCCCAAGAGCACGCTCGCCTCCATGGGCATCTACGTGTTCACCTGGTCGAAGCTGCGTAAATACCTGATTGACGACGAGGCCAACCCCGACTCCTCCAATGACTTTGGCAAAAATATTATCCCCAATATGCTGGGCGCCGGCGAGAAGCTGATGACCTACCGCTTCGACGGCTATTGGAAGGACGTGGGCACCATCGACTCCCTGTGGGACGCCAACATGGATATGCTGGCCCCCCGCAGCAGCATCGACCTGCGGGACAACGAGTGGCCCATCTACGCCCGCACCCCCATCCGTCCCCCCCACGTCACCGGCCCGGACGCCAAGCTGTCCCACTCCCTGGTCACCGGCGGCTGCCGGGTGGACGGCTCGGTGGAGAATTCCGTCCTCTTCCACTCCGTCACGGTGGAGGAGGGGGCTGAGGTGGAGTACTCCATCCTCATGCCCGGCGCTACGGTCAAAGCCGGCGCCAAGGTGTCCTACGCCATTGTGGCCGAGGAGGCCACCGTTCAGGCCCAGGCCACTGTTGGCTCCGCCCCGGACGGCAGCGAAGGCTGGGGCATCGCCGTGGTGGCCGGAGGGGTCACCATCGGGGAAAAGGCCGTGGTCGCCCCCAGCGCCATGGTCCGGGAAGATGTGAAAGGAGGTGAGCAGGTATGAACGATCTCCACGGCATCCTGTTCGCATATCACTCTGACGCCAACCTGGGAGAGCTGACCCGCCCCCGGAACACCTGCTCCCTGGCGTTTGGCGGCCGGTACCGCCTGATCGACTTTATGCTGTCCAGCTATGTCAACGCCGGCATCACCGACGTGGGTATCATTGTCCATGAGGGCTATCAGTCCCTGCTGGACCACCTGGGCTCCGGCAAGGACTGGGATCTGAGCCGCAAGCACGGCGGCCTGCGGATCCTGCCCCCCTTCGGCTACGCCGAGCAGGGCCACGGCACCTACCGGGGCAATATGGAGGCCCTGGCCGGTGTCTCCGGCTACCTGAACAACATCCGCCAGGACTACGTCATCATGGGCTGGGGCGACATCGCCCTCAACCTGCCCGTGGCCAAGGTGCTGGAGGAGCACCTGGCCTCTAAGGCCGACATCACCGTGGTGTGCTCCCCCGCGCTGAAGGGGGCCCCCCGGTTCTCCGAGTATGTAGAGGTGAGCGGCGAGGGCCGGATCACCGACTTGTCCATCCACCCCAGCGCCGCCGACAAGGCCCTGGAGTCCCTGGAGGTCTACATCCTGTCCAAGCAGCTGCTGCTGGACATGGTGGAGTACTGCGCCGCCCACGATGTCCACAGCTTCAGCCGGGGAGTTCTCCAGCCCAGGCTGAAATCCCTGAAGCTGGTGCCCTATATCCACCAGGGCTATGTGGGCCGGTTCCAGTCGGTGGGCGACTACTTCCAGCGGTCTATGGATCTGCTGGACCCGGCGGTCCGGGACGACCTGTTCAGCCCCGTCCGGCCCATCCGCACCAAGGACCAGTCCAATCCCTCCACCTACTACGGGCCCGACGCGGTCTCCAGCCGCTCCCTGGTGGCGGACGGCTGCTTTATTGAGGGCCAGGTGGAAAATTCCATCCTCTCCCGGGGCGTCATCATAGAGCAGGGCGCCAAGGTATCCAACAGCGTGCTCATGCAGGGCACAGTGGTCAAGGCGGGGGCCTCCCTGTCCTATGTGATCGCCGACAAGAACGTCAAGGTGAACGAGGGCCGTACCCTGATGGGCCACAGCACCTACCCCCTGGCCATCGCCAAAAATTCCATTGTATAACCAGGCGGCCAGCGGCTTCTCCAATCGAAAAGCCGCTGGCCCAAGCCAAAATTTGAAAAGAGGAATTGACTATGAAGATCCTGTTTGCCTCCTCTGAGGTAGTCCCCTTCATCAAGACCGGCGGTCTGGCCGATGTGGCCGGCTCTCTCCCCCAGGCACTGGCCAAGGAGGGGCACGAGGTCAAGGTCATCCTCCCCCTGTACGAGGGGGTTGACCAGGAGTGGCGGGAGCAGATGACCTTCGTGAAGTGCTTTAATGTCACCCTGGCCTGGCGGCAGGTGTACTGCGGCATCTTTGAGCTGGAGCGGGAGGACGTCACCTACTGGTTCGTGGACAACGAGTACTACTTCAAGCGCTGGCAGATTTACGGCCACTTTGACGACTGCGAGCGGTTCGCCTACTTCTCCCGGGCCATTATTGAGGCGCCGGGACAGCTGGGCTGGGCCCCTGACATCATCCACTGCAACGACTGGCAGACCGCCCTGGTGCCCGTCTACCTCCTGGAGGAGAAATACCGGATTCCCCAGCTGGCCAGCACCAAGACTGTGTTCACCATCCACAACATCGAGTATCAGGGCCGGTACGGCGACCAGGTGCTCCAGGATGTCATCGGTCTGGACCGGAGCTATTTTAATGAGGGGATGCTGGCCTACCACCGGGATGTGAACCTGATGAAGGGCGGCATTATGGCCTCCAGCTTTGTCACCACCGTCTCCCCCACCTACGCCCAGGAGCTTCGCACCCCCTTCTACGCCCACGGCCTGGACGGGGTAATCAACCAGCAGTCCTTCAAGCTGGAGGGCATCCTCAACGGCATCGACACCGACCTGTACGACCCCGCCCAGCGCGGTGACCTGGCCTCCACCTTTACCGTAAAATCCCTGGCTAAGGGCAAGGCCGCCTGTAAGAAGGCCCTGCAGCAGGCCGTTGGCCTCCAGGAGAGCCCGGACGTGCCTGTCATCGCCTGTGTCTCCCGTCTGGTGGGGCACAAGGGCTTCTCCCTGGTCACCGACGCCCTCCACGACATCATGGGCCTGGACGTACAGATGGTGGTGCTGGGCACCGGCGACTGGCAGTATGAGGAGGCCTTCCGTCGGGCCCAGGGCCAGTATCCCGGCCGCTTCTCCGCCCAGCTTACCTACTCCGCCTCCCTCTCCAACATGGTCTACGCCGGGGCCGACCTGTTCCTGATGCCCTCTGTCTCCGAGCCCTGCGGCCTCAGCCAGATGATCGCCATGCGCTTTGGTACCGTCCCCGTGGTGCGGGAGACCGGCGGCCTGAAGGATACCGTCACCCCCTACAACAAGTTCGAGGGCACCGGCCGGGGCTTTACCTTCTCCAACATCAGCGCCGGGGACATGACCTGGGTGCTGCGGGAGGCCGTGGAGCTGTACCACAGCAACAAGAAGGCCTGGCGAGGCCTGCAAAAGGAGGGCATGACCGCCGACTTCTCCTGGAGCAGCTCCGCCAAGCAGTACCTGGATATCTACCAGCGCGTCTAGAACTGATCCCTTCATACATACATAAAGAGAGCCGGTGACAAAGTCACCGGCTCTCTTTTCGCTCTTACTGTTTGGGCACCGTCTTCGTGATGGTCGCCTTGGGGTCCTCCGTGTCGAATACCGTCTTGGCGGCGGCGGCCAGGCCGGCCAGCCCCTGGATCTCACTGGGAATGATGATCTTGGTGGCCTTGCCGTTGGCGGCGGCCTCAAAGGCCTCCAGGGCCTTGATCTTGATGACGCCCTCAGTGGGGGCGGCCTCGTTAATCATGCGGATGGCGTCAGCAGTGGCCTGCTGAACCTGGAGGATGGCCTGGGCCTCGGCCTCGGCGGCCAAAATCTTGGCCTGCTTGTCGCCCTCGGCCTGGAGGATGGCGGCCTGTTTGGCGGCGTCCGCCCGGAGGATGGCGGACTGCTTCTCGCCCTCTGCCACCAGGATCTGGGACTGCTTCTGCCCCTCGGCCTGGAGGATAGACTCCCGGCGTTCCCGCTCGGCCTTCATCTGCTTCTCCATGGCGTCCTGGATCTCTCTGGGCGGGATGATGTTCTTCAGCTCCACCCGGTTGACCTTGATGCCCCAGGGGTCGGTGGCCTCGTCCAGCAGCGCCCGCATCTTGGTGTTGATGTGGTCCCGGCTGGTGAGGGTCTGGTCCAGCTCTAGGTCGCCGATGATATTCCGCAGGGTAGTGGCGGTCAGGTTCTCAATGGCGGACATGGGGTTCTCCACCCCGTAGGTGTAGAGCTTGGGGTCGGTGATTTGGAAGTAGATCACCGTGTCGATCTGCATGGTCACGTTGTCCTTGGTGATCACAGGCTGGGGTGCGAAGTCCACCACCTGCTCCTTCAGGGACACGTTTTTGGCGATTCGCTCAAAGACAGGCACCTTGAAGTGGACGCCCACCCCCCAGACAACCCGGAAGGCGCCCAGCCACTCAATGACATAGGCCCGGGACTGGGGCACCACCTTCACAATGTTGAACAGCAGCGCCACGATAATCAGCGCGATGGCAATGAAAATAATCGTAGGTACGATATGCTCCATAATATTCCCTCCTTTTACAATTTCTCCACCAGCAGTTTGACGCCCTGGATGCTCCGCACCCGCACCTCGCTCCCCTCGGGGATGACCACATCGTAGGCCGAGCGGGCGCTCCAGACCTGGCCGTCCACCTTCACCTGGCCTACAGCCTGGGTGTTGTCGATGGTCTGGGTGACCAGGGCAGAGGCACCGATCACCTGGTCTGCGTTGGTGGCGGAGATTTTGGGCTTGAGCAGTTTACTGCTCAGGGGCTTAAACAGGGCCAGGGCCAGGGCGGAGAGTCCCACAAAAACGGAGATCTGGAGCCACAGCCCCCCTCCCAGAGCCGCGCAGGCCAGTCCGCCCAGCGCCCCGATGGCGAACCAGATGGACACCAGCCCAACCGTCAGCGCCTCCCCCACCGCAAAAGCGATGAAGGCGACCAGCCAGAAAATACTCATCCCGTCAATCCCTCCTCTCAGGCCTGCGGGAACCAAGGCCTAACCCAGCACAAATGGTACATTCCTATCATATCACAACTGTGTCAAAAAAACCAGAATTCCCGGATGAATTTTAGTGAAATTTAATTTTCCCCGTCTCCTCCAGGGGAAGCCCTCACTGCTTGACAAATTTATCCCGGTTGGCCCGGCAGATGGGGCACTGGTAGCCCTCGGGCAGCTCCTCCTTGTCGGCCACATAGCCGCAGATGGTACACCGCCAGCCCTCGTTGCCCTGGAGGGTGCGAACCACGGTGGCAGAGGGAGGCGTGGAGCCGCCGCCGTTCTTGTAGTCGTCCACAGTGAGGGCGGGGCCGTCACCCAGCACCTCGGCCTCGGTAGTCTCGGCGATGTAGAGCATATAATTGCCCAGATCCAGCCGGTCCACCACCTTGCAGGAGAAGCGGGCCAGCATATGCTCTGTCAAGTAGGGGTTGCCGTTCCCGTCGGTCTGGGCCGTAAGACCATCAAACTTGTTCACCACCCGGCCGGATTTGTAGCCAAACAGGTCCACCAGCTCCTTGGGGGCGTCCTTCGCCAGGACAGTGGCGGAAAAGGCGCCCCGGGCCTCAATGGCCTTAAAGGTCTCGTTGCTCTTATTCACCGTGAGGGAGAACTTAAAGGGCATGGAGGACGTGACCTGGTGGAGGGAGTTGACCACACAGCCCTGGGGCTGGCTCTCTCCGGCGGCGGTAATCAGGAACAGGCCGTAATTGATGCGGTTAAACGCTTTGCGGTTCATAGCGTGACCTCCTTATATTTAGTAGGAATTATTCCTGTTTAATTATATCCCTCCCCCCTGGAAAAGTCAAGGGAGATTTGCCGGCAGAACCCGGAAGGGAGCGGGCCGTCCCGCTCCCTTCTCTTTCTTATTCCACTGTGAGCTGGCCGTCCTGCACGCCTACGGTGAGGGTGGCCCCCGCCTCCACCTGGCCGGCGATGATCTTTCTGCCAATCAGCGTCTCCACCGTGTGTTGGAGGTACCGGCGCAGGGGCCGGGCGCCGTAGACGGGGTCGTAGGCCGCTTCGATGATGAGCTCTTTGGCCTCCCCGGTGAGCGCCACGGTGAGCTGCCGGTCCGCCAGCCTCCGGTTCAGGTCCGCCGTCAGCAGGTCGATGATATGGGTGATGTTCCCCTTGGTCAGAGGCTTGTAGAACACAATCTCGTCCAGCCGGTTGAGGAACTCCGGGCGGAAGGACCGCTTCAGCAGCTCATCCACCTGGGCCCGTGCCCCCTCTGAGATCTCCCCATCCGGCCCGATGCCGTCCAGCAGGAACTGGCTGCCCAGGTTGGAGGTGAGGATAATAATGGTGTTCTTAAAGTCCACTGTCCGGCCCTGACTGTCTGTAATACGACCATCGTCCAATACCTGGAGTAATACGTTGAACACGTCCGGGTGGGCCTTCTCCACCTCGTCAAAGAGGATGACGGAGTAGGGCTTTCTCCTCACCGCCTCGGTGAGCTGTCCCCCTTCCTCGTAACCCACATAACCCGGAGGGGCCCCGATGAGCCGGGAGACAGAGAACTTCTCCATATACTCGCTCATGTCGATACGGACCAGGTTGCGCTCAGAGTCAAACAGGGCCTCGGCCAGAGTCTTGGCCAGCTCGGTCTTGCCCACGCCGGTGGGGCCCAGGAACAGGAAGGAGCCAATGGGCTTGTCCGGGTCGGCGATACCCGCCCGGGAGCGGAGGATGGCCTCGCTCACCAGCCGGACGGCCTCGTCCTGGCCCACCACCCGCTTGTGGAGGATGTCCTCCAGGTGGAGCAGCTTCTCCCGCTCCCCCTCCATGAGGCGGGCCACCGGGATACCTGTCCACCGTTCAATAATCCGGGCGATCTCCTCCTCGGTCACCTTGTCCCGGAGGAGGGACCGGGCCCGGCCCTGGCTGGCCGCCGCCTCCGACTCCTCCAGGGCCTGTTTCAGCCCGGGGATCTTGCCATATTGCAGCTCGGCGGCCCGCTCCAGGTCGTACTCCCGCTGTGCCTTTTCTAGGGCGGCGTTGGCCGCCTCCAAATCCTCCCGGAGCTTCTGTACCCTGCCGATGGCCCCTTTCTCATTGTCCCATTGGGCCTTCTTGGCGTTAAACTCGTCCCGCATATCGGACAGCTCCCGCTGAATCTCCGCCAGATGCTCCTGGGACAGCTTGTCGGTCTCCTTTTTCAGGGCTGCCTCCTCAATCTCATGCTGGATAATTTTCCGCTGGATCACATCCAGCTCGGTGGGCATGGAGTCCATCTCCGTGCGGATCATGGCGCAGGCCTCGTCCACCAGGTCGATGGCCTTGTCGGGGAGGAAGCGGTCGGAGATATACCGGTTGCTGAGGGTGGCCGCGGCGATGAGGGCCCCGTCCTGGATCTTCACCCCGTGGAAGACCTCATACCGCTCCTTCAAGCCCCGAAGGATGGCGATGGCGTCCTCCACCGTGGGCTCGCTCACCAGCACAGGCTGGAAGCGCCGCTCCAGGGCGGCGTCCTTCTCAATGTACTGGCGGTACTCGTTGAGGGTGGTGGCCCCGATGCAGTGCAGCTCCCCCCGGGCCAGCAGGGGTTTCAGCAGGTTTCCGGCGTCCATAGACCCCTCGGTCTTGCCGGCCCCCACGATGGTGTGGAGCTCGTCGATGAAGAGGATGATCCTCCCCTCCGACTTTTTCACCTCGTTGAGGACGGCCTTCAGCCGCTCCTCAAACTCCCCCCGGTACTTGGCCCCGGCGATGAGGGCGCCCATGTCCAGGGAGAAGATGGTCTTGTCTTTCAGGGAGGCAGGCACATCCCCCTTGACGATCCGCTGGGCCAGCCCCTCGGCGATGGCCGTCTTGCCCACGCCGGGCTCCCCGATCAGAACCGGGTTGTTCTTGGTCTTGCGGCTGAGGATACGGATGACGTTGCGGATCTCGTCGTCCCGGCCGATCACTGGGTCCAGCTTGTTGTGGCGGGCCTGGTCCACCAGGTCAGAGCCGTATTTTTTCAGGGCGTTGTAGGTCTCCTCCGGGTTGTCGGAGGTAACCCGCTGGTTGCCCCGCACCTGGGCCAGGGCCTGGAGGACCCCCTCCTTGGTCAAATTATAGGTCCGGAACAGCTCCTTCAGGGCGGCGTTGGGGTGCGCCACCAGGCCCAGCAGGATGTGCTCCACCGAGATATACTCATCCTTCATAGCCTGGGCCTCCTGTCCGGCGGCCTGGAGGGCTTTGTCCACATCCTGTGCGACATACACCTTGCCGCTCTCCCGGCCGGAGCCCGACACCTTGGGCAGCTTGTCCACCCCCGCGCCCACCGCCGCCTCAAAGCTGGGGACAGTCATCCCCATGGCGGTGAGGAGCTGGGGGATAAAGCCCTCGTTGTCCCCCACCAGGGCCAGCAGCAGATGGAGCTGCTCGATCTGCTGGTTGCCGTGCTCCAGGGCGATATCCTGGGCCCCCTGGATGGCGGTCAGGGATTTTTGGGTAAATTGGTTCCTGTTCATCGCTCGTTCTCCTTTCATGGAACAGATTTACGGTCTGCCTTTAGTATAGGGCCCAGGGGCGGGGAATTCATGAACAGAGTGTGAATTTTTAGCACTCATTATGTGAGAGTGCTAATTCGGGGCCAAACGAAGTCCCCGGACGCTCCGTCCGGGGACTCACGCTATTTTTTATACCGCTCCAGCATTTCCATCAGCAGCCGCTCGTTCTCCCGGGCGGCCTGGGCCAGCTGGCCGGATTTCTCCTGGAGGCGGACCAGAACCCCATCGTAGTCCGCCATCAGGCGATCCGCCTGGCGGATGGCCTCATCCCCGTCGAAGGACTCCACGTGCCCGGCGGCGGGCAGCTCCAGCTCCTCCAGATAGCTGGCCACCTTGGGGTCGTACACCAGCCCCATGGCGGGCACCGCCATCCGGGCGGCGAAGATCAGGGTGTGCAGCCGCATGGCCAGGCACAGCCTCGCCTGTCCCAGCACCCCCATCAGTTCCCGGGGGGTGCAGTGGGCGCCCAGCACAAAGGACGGCTCCTCCATCAGCGCCTGAACCCGCCGGGTGGCCCCCCGGTCCTTGGCCGGCTGCATCAGCAGGAACAGCACCTCCATCCCATAGGTCCGGCGGAGGTGGTCGCACAGCCGGGCCAGCTCCCCGTCAAAGCCGCCGGTGTCCCGCCATTCCCGGACAGACACCGCCACAAAGGGACGTCCCTCCCCCAGGCCGGCGGAACGGAGCAGCTCCAGGCACCGGCCCTTCTCCGCCGGCACCAGGTGGAACACCGGGTCGGCGGTGACGTGGATGTCCGCCCGCCGGACGCCCATCTCCTCCAGCTCCCGGGCGGAGCTGTGATCCCGGAGGGTGACCAGGGCGGCCCGCTCCACCACCCGCTTCACCCGGCGGCGGTTGGCGGGCCGGCGCACCGGGCCGATGCCGTTGGCGTAGAGCATCACCGGCTTGCCCAGCAGCTGGGCGCACCGGATCACCGACAGGTAGTACAGCAGGGAGCGGGTGGAGGTGGTATCCTGAAGCAGGCTCCCCCCGCCGGACAGCAGGGCGTCCCCCCGGCGCAGGGCGGAAAATACCCGCAGGAACTGGAACCGGGGGATGGCCTCCAGGCCGTACTGCCGCCGGGTGCGGTCCGGGTCGTTGGACAGGGCGGTGACGGACACCTCGGCGCTGGTGTCGTGGATGGCCTGCTGGATGGACTCCAGAATGGCGTCGTCTCCGGCGTTATCGAAGCCGTAGTAACCGCTCATCACCACCCGGTATTTCTTCCGCCGCACCTGGCCATAGACAGACAGGCAGTCCGCCGCCATGCGGCGCACCGAGTAGTAATCAAAAATCACCTGGCGGCCATAGGCCCCCAGCTCCTCCTTCTCCTCCCGGGAGAGGCGGAGGGCGGCAATTACATCGGCCAGCAGCCTCTCCGTGGTGGACATAGGCAGGCCCCGGCAGCAGAAGTTCCCCGCCTGGGCCTCGGCCAGCTTGTCCGGGCCAAAGAGGCCCTGGTATCCCTCGTTCCCCGCCACAATGACGGGTTTCCCGGCGGACATGGCCTCCAGCGCCGCCCGGGACACCCCCACGAAGACGTCCCCCGCCGCCACAATCTGGTTGATGTCAGTGCGGGGGCCGGTCATGGTGACGCACCGCCGGCCCAGCTTGGCGTTAACCTCCTCCGCCCGGGCCTTCAGCCTGTCAAACACATTGCCCCCACCGGCGATGAGCAGCTGAACGCCGGGGATTTCCTGCTCCAGCCGGGGGGCGATCTGGATCAGCTGATCCGCCACCAGCGCCCGGTCCTCGTCCATCCGGCTGACATAGGATAACACGGGCTTCGACCGGTCCAGGCCAAACTCGTCCGCCACTTCCGCCCCGGTGAGGGCGGGGGAGAATTTATCTGTGTCGATGCCGTTGATGGTGACGGTGATGTGCCCGGCGGGCAGTCCGTACTCCCGGATGAGGTAGGCCTTGATGTCCTCCGACACCGCCACCGTCCGCTCGCCCCAGTTGGTAAGGTAGCGCAGCGCGCCCCGGGTATCAAAGACCCAGTGGGCGGTGGTAACGAAGGGCACCTTCATCCGGCCGCACAGCATCCCGCACAGAAAGGCCGGGATGCGGGCGTGGGCATGGACCACGTCGGGCCGCTCCCGGCGGATAACCCCCCACAAAACCCCCATCGCCCGGTACATCGCCCCCAGGCTGCGCTGATGCAGCGGGGCCTGGATGTGGCGGATCCCCGCCCGCTCCACCTCCCGGACATAGACGCCGCCGTTGGAGACGATCAGCACCTGATGGCCCTGGGCGTTCAGTTCCTTGGCCAGCTCCACAATATGGGTCTCCGCCCCGCCGATGCCCAGCCCCATGGTGGCCATCAAAATTCTCATAGGCTCCCTCCTCGCCTGTTCAAGGGAACGCCGCGCGGACCGCCCTAAGGGAGCCGCGCGGCAGGTTTTTGCCACTTGTGTCTCAGAAAATACGGGTCACAGTGCCCTCAAACTCAGCGTACTTGGTGTAATAGGTCCGGGCGGCGTTGACGCCCAGGTCGTATACCCGGTTGATGGTGTAGCCGCCCCCCTCGCTCACCAGGCCCTTGCCCTCCACCGTGAGCAGCAGGTTGAAGCAGTCCTCCACCGGGGCCAGCGCCATGGTGCCGTCGTCAAACTCCGCCAGCTCGCTGCCGGGGAGCACCTCGATCTGGGTCACCCGGCCCAGGGGGCCGCCGCTCTCATAGACCTTATCATAGAGCTGGTCCTCCACCTGGATGGCGTTCTGGACATAGCCCGGCACCCCCTCTACCAGCACCTGGAACGCAATGGTCTCCTCCACCACACTGGTCCCAGTGTGGGTCTGGTTGCTCTTTACATACAGGGCGGCGGCCATCACCGCCACCACCGCTACCACCAGCACGTCAATGACGCTGATCTTGCCGAACAGCCGGCCATTGTTGTCTATAATTTTCATGCCAGACCCTCCCGTTTAATGGCCACCACCGGGCCGCTGGCCATATAGCCCTGGCCCTTGATGTAGGTGACCTCGCCAATCCGCAGGGCAAAGCCCCCGTCCAGCACAATCCCCTTATCGCTCTCGCCGCAGGGGGACTGGACGGTGACCAGGATATCCTCATACCCCTCAATTTTGGCCTGGACATACTGCCGGCCCTTGTGATCCAGCACTTTGGTCTCAGCGGGCACCGGCGTGGCGGACACCACCGTGCCCAGCTCAAAATTCTTCACGTTGTCCACCAGCTTGTCCCCCGGCTTGACCAGCTGGCCGCTGCCCTCCGGCCAGGCCAGGAAACGGACGGTGTACTCCACGGTGGAGGGGACGGCGCTCTGGGCGGCGGGGGTGCTCCCTCTCGCCGCCATCCACAGCAGGACAGCCCCCGCCGCCAGGGCCAGCGCCAGGATGATCCCGTCAAACAGGTTCAGCCGCAGGCGGAATTTAGGCGTATTCTGTTCCATCGTTCAAACTCCTTTCACCAGGTCCAGGTAGACCTGCTCAATACCGCGGGCAAAGGCCTGCCCGGTAAATTTCTCCTGATAGATCACCCGGGCCCGGGCGCCCATCTCCTCCCGCTCCCGGGGGGAGTCCATCAGCCGCTCCATGGCCGCCGCCAGGGCGGCCGGATCCCGGCGGGGGAACAGTAGGCCGCTGGCCCCGTCCTCCACCACCCAGGGGTTGCCCCCGTAGTCGCTGGCGATGGTGGGCAGGCCCAGGCTCATTCCCTCCAGCAGGGCCATGGAGGTGGCCTCTGTGCCGTAGGAGCAGTTGAGCTGAACATCCAGAATGTTCAGCAGGGCCGCCACATCAGATCGAAAGCCCAGCAGCCGGACCGCGCCGTCTGTCCCCGTCTCCTCCACCGCCCGGCGGATCTCCTCCTGGAACGGGCCCGTGCCGGCCACCAAAACCCGGAAGTCCTCCCGGCCCTTCTCCTTCAGCCGCCGGGCGGCCTCCACCAGGTCCAGATGTCCCTTGTAGTCCTCCAGCCGGGCCAGAATTCCAAACACCGCCGCCCCAGCCGGGATAGACAGCTCCTCTCTCAGGGCCCGCTTGGCCTCCGGCGGAAGCTCCTCCACCGGGGCCGTCCCGTTCATCACCACTGTGATCTTCTTCGGGGAGATCCCTCCCTCGGTGAGGTTGTCCCGGGTGGCGGGGCTGACGGCAATGATCCGGTCGGCGTAGTGCTCGTTGACAAACTTGTTCACCCACCGGCCCGGGGGATATTTCAGCTTGGGCGGCACCGGGAAGGCCGAGTGCCGGCTGTACACCACCAGCTTTCCCTCCCGCCGGGCGGCCACCCGGCCGGACAGACAGCCGTGGGTGTGGACCAGCTCGGGATCCACCTCCCGGATGAGGGCCCGCAGAGCCTTCACGTCCTCCCTGTGGTAGGAGCGGTCCGCGATGCCCTCCACCTCCCACACCCTGGCCCCGGCCTCATTCAGAGGCCCCGTCAGGGCGGAGCCCCGGGGCACGGCTACATGGGTCTCGAACCGGTCCCGGCCGGCGAAGCGCAGATAGTTGAGGATCACCCGCCCCGCCCCGCCGATGTTGGTGTCGCTGATGACATTCAAAACTCGGATCACGCCAGCAGCCTCCCCTCCGGCAGCTCTGACCGCCTGGCGGCCAGGGCGCCCAGGGCCAGGTAGGCCCAGAACAGGAACATGACCCGGTAGTTATAGAAGGAGTAATCGGTCACCGCCTGGACCATGAAGCCGCAGACACCGGCGGTGAGGGCTATCTGGAACAGGCGGCTGGTCCAGTCCCGCTCCCCGCTCAGGGCGGAGCACATCATCCGGAAGTAGACAAACAGCAACACCACAAAGACCGCCAGGGCGGCGATCCCGGCGTCACACACAATCTGCAAAAACAGGTTGTGGGAGTGGGGGGCCACGATGCCGCTGTAGCTGTAGGCCGGGTAGACCATATTAAAGGCCGCGTCCCCAGGCCCGATGCCGCACAGCCAGTAGTCCTTCAGCATCGCCAGGGTGCCCATCCAGATATACACCCGGTAGGAGGTGGAGGCATCGCCCAGATCCCCGATGCTGGTAAAGCGGGAGATGATCGTCTCCGGCAGGACGAAGTACAGGGCCACCAGGGCCACCGGCGCCAGCAGAACCAGCCTGGGGTTAAGCAGCAGGACAAAGACCATCCCGGCAAACAGCAGGCCCAGCCAGGCCCCACGGGAGAAGGTGAGGAGCATACACACGCACATCACCCCGCAGCAGCAGAAGTAATAGGCCCGGCCCCACCAGTCCCTGGCGGCCAGCAGCTTGGCCCCGCCCAGGGGGATCAGCAGGATCAGGTACTGGCCCAGCATATTGGGGTTATCCAGAGTGGACGGCACCCGGAAGCTGATGCTGGAGAACATGTCGCTGTCCACCCAGGCGGCGGACTGGTAACCCCAGCGGAAAATATACTGCAAAATGCCGTAGCAGGACACCGCCGCCCCCGCCAGCACCATCAGCGCCAGCAGGGTATCCAGCTGGCCCCGGTTCGTCACCCCGTTGTACAGCACAACTGCGAAGAGGATAAAGGCCACCGACAGCAGCCCCGGATTCAGGCTGGCGCTGAGGTTGACGGAGAACAGGGTGCCCGCCATATAGACGGCGGCGTACAGGATGATATACCGGTTGATGGGATTCCAGGCCAGCTCCAGCTCCCGGTCCCGCACCAGGTTCAGCAGCAGGGAGCAAAAGCCGATGGCGCACAGCCCCAGCACCGCCATGGTGGGCAGAACGGGGGCCAATACCGCCGGGAACGCGCACCACACCCAGGTCCTAGTGAATACGCTGCCTTTAAACAGCCTGTCCAGCCTCATCATCCGGTACAGCCAGCACAGCCTGCCCCGGAACCATGCCCAGAGCTTGTAGAAAATACTGCTCTGGGAGGCGGCGGGGGCCCAGCCCCCCGGATGGAGGAACCACTGGATCACCCCGCTGGCCCGCCACTGCCGCCCGCAGGCGGCGCACAGGGCCATCATGGCCTGCCAGAGGACGCTGGCGTCCAACAAGCGTTTCATCTGTTCCATAGCTCAACCTCGCTTTTGCTTCTTTACCAGGGAGAGGGCCAGTCTGGCCTCCCCCAGCCCCAGGAAAAACGTCAGCAGAAAATACACCGCCGCCCCCAGCCCGGCGCACAGGGCCAGGGAGAGCAGCTCCCCCGCCTTCCCCGCCGGCAGCCAGCCGGACAGCCCGCTCTGTGCCGCCCAGGCGCACAGGCCCATGGCCGCCGCGGACAGGGCCATTTTCGCCAGGTCCAGCAGCATCCCCCGGTCCAGCACCCCCTGGCCCCGCCGCTCCATGGGCAGCAGCAGGAGCAGGGCGTACACCGTGGAGGAGACCGTGGAGGAGATTGCCAGCCCGGCCACCCCAAAGGGCTCCGCCAGCACCTGGCACAGGGCGATGTTCACCCCGATGGAGGCCGCGCCGGCCGCCAACGGCCCCCGCCCGTCCTGACGGGCGAAGCAGGCCCGGCTGAGGATGTTCTGCACCCCGTACCCCGCCATCCCCAGGGACATCCAGGCCAGGGCGGAGGAGGTAATCTCCACGGCGAAGCGGTCAAAGATCCCGCCCCCGTATATAAGGGACACCAGGGGCCGGGACACCACCATCAGCCCCGCCGACATGGGCAGGACGAAAAACAGGCTGGTATGGACCGTCTGGCGGATGGTATCCTGAAACTCCCCCTCCCTGCCCCCGGCGGTGAGCCGGGAGAGCCGGGGAAAGATGACGTTGGTGATCGACAGGATAAAGGTGCCCGCAATGACCAGGTACAGGTTGGAGGCGTACTCCAGGGCCGACACCCCCGCCCCGTCGTACAGCCGGGAGCCGAACCGGGCGTTGATGGCCAGGGTGATGGGCTGCACCCAGGTGGCCACCATCACCGGGCCCATCAGGGCGAAGACCTTTTTCATCCCCTCCGACCGGAGGGCCAGGCCGGGCCTGAGCCGGCAGTCCAGCCTTCTCAGCGGCGGGAGCTGAACCGCCCCCTGGAGGAACCAGCCCAGCAGATAGGCCCCCGCCAGGCCATAGATCCCAAGCTGTCCGTCCAGGGTGAAAAAGTAGGCGATGATCACCAGGTTGGACACGGCGGACATCAGGGCGGGGGCGGTGAAGTGGTCCTGGGCCTGGAGGATCCCCACCAGGGAGAAGGCCGCCCCGGAGAACAGCACCGTGGGGAACATCACCCGGGTCAGGGAGACGGCCAGAGCGGTGGTCTGGGGGTCGGCGTAGTCGGCGAAGAGGGCCACCAGGGGCTGGGGGCAGAGCATCCCCGCCACCGTCACCCCGCCGGTGAGCAGGGCCATGGCGGTGAGGAACTGGCCGGCGAACGCCAGGGCCTCCTTCCGTCCTCGCTTCTCCAGGTACTCGCTGAACACCGGGATAAAGCAGGCGGCGATGGCCGAGGCGAAGATGGCGTCAAAGAACACCCGGGGGATGCGGCTGGCGGTAAAAAAGGCGTTGGCCTCCATGCCGGTGCTGTAGTGGACGGCCAGCAGCCGGTCCCGGTACAGGCCCAGCGCCTTGCCCAGCAGGGTGATGACCATCACTAGGCTGATGGTTTTGGCGGCGTTGTCCCGCTTCTGCTCCAGGGTGTCCCCCTCCCCTCTGTCGGTGGATCGCAAAATATCGTCTTATTGTACACCATAGCCCCGCTTTTTTCAACTGTCAGAACAAGAACGTTTTGTAAACATCTTCCTGGCCGGATTTTCTCCCCCCTTACCATTGAAACCCCGGTATGAATCTGCTACAATGGTGAGGTTCTAGGGCTTGTTTGAAGCATGGAAAAGCGCCCAAGGGGCGGCCTCCCCGCCGCCATCTTTCCCCAGTTTTTTCCCGATCCACCCAGGACCCGGCGAAAAACTGTATCCGCCGGGAAGCGGCGGCACAGAGCGAGTCGGAAAAAATTGGCTCGCCGTTGGTTATTTTTCCGTTTTTCAAGCGGCGCCTAATCCGATGAATCTACAAAGGAGTCACTATGAAACAGACCAAATCCATACTGCGCCGGGCGGCGGCCCTCGCCCTGGCCGTCCTGTTGGCCGTCCCCACGGCGCATGCCGCTGCGGGGGAGCGGAAGCTGCGGACCTCCATCCCCATTGTGGACGGCCTCACCTATCACAACACCGTCACCGTCAACGGCGAGCGCCGGATCGAGAGCTTCTCCCTGGAGCTGGAGCCAGGCGGCCAAGCCCAGCCTATCTTCCTCCAAGGCTCCGGCACCATATACGGCACCGCCTCCATCAACCGGGCGGTGACCACCGCCCAGGAGCGGGGCTACCACGTGCTGGGGGCCATCAACACCGACTTTTTTTCCATGTCCACCGGCGTCCCGCTGGGGATTGTGATTGAGGACGGCGTCTATCAGTCCAGCACCGACGGGGAGCACGCCCTGCTCATCACTGACGGGGAGATGTCCGTGGCCCCCTCCCCCCAGGTGACTATGGCCCTTGTGAACCAGAGCACCGGGGAGATCACCACCCCCCATAACTTCAACAAGGCCCGCCACGACACCGGCGGCCTCTACCTCCTCAACGGGCATTTCTCCACCGTCTCCACCCGCAGCGACAGCCCGGGCTGGTATGTGCGGATGCGGGCCCTCCCCGATCCGTACACCGATGAGGTCCCGGAGCTGACCGTCAACTCCACCCTGGACCTGGTGGTCACCGAGGTGCTGGCCTCCAGCCAGTCCACCGCCATCGGGCCGGATGAGTATATCCTCACCGCCGCCGACCAGTCCGGATACGACTTTGTCTTCTCCTCCTTCCAGGTGGGGGACCAGGTGACCCTGGCCACCGCCTGCGAGGATCCCAACCTGTCTGAGGCCCAGTGGGCCGGGGGCGTGGGGGATCTGATGGTGGCCGATGGCGTCATCACCGACAGCTCCACCTGGACCTACGCAAAGGACGGCCGCCAGCCCCGCTCCGCTCTGGGGATCAAGGGGGACGGCACCGTGGTGCTGTACGCCGTGGACGGCCGGCAGTCTGGCTACTCCGCCGGACTGTCCCAGCTGGACCTGGCGGACGAGCTGCTGGCCCAGGGCTGCCAGTGGGTGGTCAACCTGGACGGCGGCGGCTCCACCGCCCTGTCTGTGTGGCTGCCCAGCCAGAACGGCTCCGCTCTGCAAAATAAGCCCTCCGACGGCAAGCCCCGGGGCTGCGCCACCTATCTGATGCTGGTCACTGACGAGCGGGGGGACGGCGAGGCCCACCGGCTGGCCCTGTCCCCTGACGGCCAGGTAGTCCTCACCGGCTCCAGCCTCCCCCTGCCCCAGGCGGTGGCGGTGGACCAGGGCCTCAACCCCGTCTCCGCCCGGCTGGACGACCTGCGTTTCCGCTCTGAACACGAGCTGGGCGAGATTGAGGACGGGCTGTACATCGCCGGAGACATCCCCGGCACCGACACCATTTTGTGCTACGACCGGCATGAGGATTTGGAGGGCACCGCCCAGATCCACGTGGTGGACCAGCTCACCTCCTTCACCGTGTCCAAGGCCGGCTCCTCCTCCCCTCTGTCCACCCTCACGGTGGAGCCCGGGGAAGAGATCCCGCTGGCCTTTACCGGCGAGTACTGGGGCCGCCCTGCCCTGCGGGACCTGGCCCCCGTCACCTGGACGGTGGAGGGGGACGTGGGCAGCGTGGACGAGAACGGGGTGTTCACCGCCTCCGAGTCCCGGGCCAACGGCTCCATCACCTTCTCCGCCGGCGGCCTGAGCCAGACCGTCCGGGTCACCATGGCCAACGTCCATGAGGATATCCCCGAGGACCACTGGGCCTATGAGGCGGTGGAATACTGCTACGAACACGGCATCGTCACCGGGGTCAGCCCAACCCTCTTCGGCCGGGACAACCAGATCCGCCGGGGTGACTTTACGCTCATGCTCTACGGCGCTCTGGGCCGCCCGCCGGTCACCGGATCGAGTACCTTCACCGACGTGAGCCCCGACGACTACTATTACACCGCCCTGACCTGGGCTCAGCAGGCCGGGCTGGCCTCCGGCACCGGCGGCGGCGGCTACTCCCCCGCCGCCCCCGTTACCCGGGAGCAGTCCTTCACCATCCTCCGCCAGACCATGCCCCTGCTGGATAAAAACTGCCCCGACGGCGACCTGTCCATCCTGGACCAGTTTGCGGACAAGGACCTGATCGCCGATTACGCCAAGGGCCACACCGCCACCCTGGTCTCCCAGGAGCTGGTCAGCGGCCGGGGGGACCGGGTGGACCCCCGGGGCAACCTGACCCGGGCGGAAATGGCCGCCATCCTGTATAAGCTGATTACCTTCAGCCCCACCGGCCCCGAGCCCACCCAGCCGGAGCGGCCGGCGGAACCGGAGCTGCCCATCACCCCCGAGCCCCCCGTTGACCTGGACCCGCCCCAGAAGCCGGAGGTTCCGGAGCAGCCCGTTGACCCCAGCGGCTACATCCTGGCCCTGGACCGGAACCAGTTGGAGCTGGCCTCCGGCCAGACCGCCGGGATCACCGCCGTCCTCCTGCCCTACCTGGAGGGAGCCTCCATCACCTGGACCAGCAGCAACCCCGCCGCGGCCGCCGTCTCCCCGGACGGCCAGGTGACCAACCTCCATCCCGGCGGCAAAGCGGTGTCTGTCACCATCACCGCCAGCTGGAACGGCGTCAGCTCCGCCTGCGCCGTCACCTGCGCCCCCGCCCAGCGGTCCGGCCTGGTTGTAAACGCCCAGCTGGGACTGAACGTGCGCAGCGCCCCCACCACGGCGGCCCCGGTGTCCGGCAGCCTGGCCAACAACAGCCAGGTCCTGGTGCTGGGCGAGGAGTCCGGCTGGTATCAGGTGCTCTATTTGGGCAGCGGCGGCCAGGCCGCCACCGGGTATGTATCCGGGGATTACCTCCTGGTGACCCCTTAACTCCAACCACATGGGAGATGGCAGTATGAAAGTTTTGATTTTAGGCCCCGAGGCCCGCTACCGGCGCTACGCCCCGGATTTTCTCCCCCAGCTGGGGGTAGAGCAGGTTTTCTGTTCCATTGACCAGTCCCCCCTCCAGACGGCGGCCGCCCATCCGGACATCCAGGTCATCCTGGCTGACGCCGTCATCCCCGTCACTGGGGAGCTGATGGATCTGCTCCCGGATTTGAGGCTGATCCACTCCGAGGGGGTGGCCTTCCACCTCATCGACCTGGAGTCAGCCCGGGCCCGGGGGATCTACGTGTGCAACAATAAGGGGTGCAACGCCGCCTCTGTGGCGGAACATACCGTGATGCTCATGCTCATGGCCCTGCGCCACGGCGTCACCGGCCATCAGGCCGTTCTGGAGGGCCGCCAGTTCCAGATGAAGGAGGAGGTCATGGCCTCCAGCGCTCCGGAATTGGGAGAGCAGCGGATTGGGCTGGTAGGCTTCGGGGACATCGCCCAGGCCACCGCCCGGCTGCTGCGGCCCTTCGGGTGCCGGCTGTTCTACTATACCGCCCACCGGCGGCCCCCGGAGGTGGAGGAGCGCTTCTCCATCACCTACCTGCCCCTGGAGGAGCTGGCCGCCCAGTGCGACATCCTCTCCCTCCATTGCGCGGTCAACGAGCGGACCACCCATATGGTCAACGGCGAGCTCCTGGCCCATGTCAAGCCCGGGGCCATCCTGGTCAATACCGCACGGGGCGCTCTGATAGACAACCAGGCGGTCCGCCAGGCCCTGATTGAGGGCCGTCTGGGCGGGATCGCCATAGACACCTTTGACCCGGAGCCCACCCCTGCGGACCACCCCCTGGTGGACCTGCCCCCGGAGGCCGCCGCCCGGGCGGTCCTGTCCCCCCACCTCGGTGGAAACACCGGCGGCTCCTTCCGCCGGTCCCACCATACCATGTGGAGCGCCGTCCGCCAGGTAATGGCGGGCCAGCGCCCCGAGTTCATTGTCAACGGCCTGTGAGCCGGGCCGGTCCCGCGATCTCCGGCCGGCGCAGTCCCGCCGGCCGGCCATGCCCCCGCTCCCAACCGTCATAAAGCCGTGCCCTAACAAAAGGGCGGGCCGGACGCCGCCCTTGGAAGGAAAGCTGTTACAGACGCTGGATCATTCCGGCATCCCTCTAACAGCGCTCCCACCGGGGATCGCGCGTCCGGCCCTTTTTGTCCGCCGGGATCAGGCTGTCATAACTTGTCCTGGGGAGGGCAAGTTACTTCAGGCCGTTCTCGTAGGACTCAATCATCTTCTTGACCATCTGGCCGCCCACGGAGCCGGCCTGGCGGCTGGTCAGGTCGCCGTTATAGCCCTGCTTCAGGTTGACGCCCACCTCATTGGCGGCCTCCATCTTAAACTTGTTCATCGCCTCGCGGGCATTGGGAACCATGATCTTATTGCTGTTGTTGCTGTTAGACATGATTTGTCTCTCCTTTTTCACTCGTTGTTTGTTTTCCCGTTTGGGTTGGATGGAACATCCACGTCTAGCTTTGCCACAGCGGACCGAGATATACTTCCCGGCTCATTCCTTATTCTGTCACCACTTCCGCCCATTACCAAACCACTTTTTAAGACGGATTTTCTCTTTTTAACAATTTCTTCATGGATTCTTGGGGCGTTATCTGTTATGCTGATAGAGTCAACACGCGAAACCCCGCTTTTCAGCGGAAGCACCCCGTCGGACCCGGCTCCCCGCACAGGCCGGCCGCCGTACTACATATAAAAAAGGAGCGCCGAACATGAATGTGATCTCCCTTCTGCTCCCCAAGGCCACCGTAGCCTATTTATACAGTGACCTGACGATCCGCCAGGGGCTGGAAAAATTCCGCCGCAACGGTTACACCGCCGTACCAGTCATCAATCGTGAGGGCCGCTATCAGGGCTGCGTGGGCGAGGGGGACTTCCTGTGGTATCTTCTGGACCAAGATGGCAACGTCTACCGGGACCGGGAGAAGGACCGGCTGACCCACATTGTGCGCCCCGACTTCAACCCCGCCGTCCGGATTGATGTCACCCGGGAGGAACTGCTGGAGCGCTCCCTGCGCCAGAGCTTTATCCCCGTGATCGATGACCGGGGGGCTTTTGTGGGCATTGTAACCCGGCAGAACATCATCCGGAAATTAACCGTTTTAAAAACAGAGGCCCCTATATCATAAATCGCCGCCCCGGCTGGACAGCCGGGGCGGCGCTCTGTTGGCATAGAAAACCGGCCCCGGGTCAACCGGGGCCGGACGGGTGTTACATGAGCTTCACCGTATAGTAGACGAACAGGGCGAACATCCAGGCCAGCATGGCAAAAATCAGGTAGTAGGCCGCAGCACTCCCCAGCACAAGGGCCACGCCCAGAGCGGCAATGCCCGCCAAGCAGCTGATCATCACAGCGTTGTAGGCGGCGTCCTTGGCCAGGAAGGGGCTGGGCTCCTTCCCGGGCAGCATGCCGTCGTTCTTCTTCAGCCACAGCACGGCGATGGTCAGCAGGACGATACCCGCCAGGCACAGGGCAGCCTCCAGGCCGGCGCCGCCGCCGAAGCGGACAAACCACAGGCCCAGAATGGACATGCCTACCCCAGCGGCGGACAGGAAGAACTCCCGCTGGTAGATATAGTATACCATGGCCAGCACCGCCCAGGCGATGACCAGCCAGAACAGCATGGATATCCCCACCTCCTGCAGCTTAAAGGCCACGTGGGCGCAGATACCCACCGCACCGCTGGCAATGGCCACAATCAGAGGCAGGGCCGTCTTGCCGCCCTTCCACTGGCGTATCACCGCCCAAGCCAGGGCCAGCAGGGCCAGAATGGGGCCGGCGATCCGCAGGCCCCGAAGGGCATAGTGGAACCCATAGGCCAGATCAATCCCGTCGGGAATGGCGTAGTTGATATAGAAGCGGTTGACAAGCACCAGCAGTCCTTCAAGGATAGCCGCCCCAGCGACCCACAGCAGTCCGCGCTGGAGCGCAATATCCTCCTGATGCCTCCGTGCTTCTCTCTGTCTCTTATCCATTTATTTTCATTCTCCTTGCTGCGGACCGCCCTGCGGACCGGTAAATATTCCCGGACGGGCCGCCGGCCAGCCGGTCAGCCCCTCGGACAGGCCACAATAAGGCCTGTAATATCTAGGCAGTTTATTATTGTACCAGAAGCCCGCTTTTTTTGCAAGTCCGAAAACGGGAAAACTAACCAAAATTAAAAATTAGCTTCTTCTCCTTTTAACTCTGATGTACGAAAGTGTACAACAATCCCCCTCCGCCCCCGGAATATTGAGGGGCCAGCGCCCTATCAAACACAGGAAGGAGTGAGGACGATGATTACCAGCCAGCCAGCCGCCCCGCATGGGAGCGGCCCCGTCAGAGAGGGGAGGGCCCGCCCATGGATATAACCCTGGCGGCCTCCCTGATGTCACTGTTGGGCACCCTGGCGGGCACCTTCGGGGGCATCCTGGTGTCCAACAAGCTAACCACCTACCGCATTGAGCAGCTGGAAAAGAAGGTGGAGCAGCACAACCACCTCACCGAGCGTGCCTACAAGCTGGAGGGCCGGATGACCGAGGCGGAGCACGACATCCAGGAGCTGAAGGGGGTCCGGCCATGAAAGGGAGGAACACGCCGGTCCCCCACCTGTTCGCCAAGCTGACGGTCATCTACTGCGTGGCCTTCGCCAGCGGGACCAGCCTGTGGGCCCTGCGGATCCTCTCCCGCACCGGCCACGACCCCGCCGCCCTGCTGGGCATTATCCTGGGGTTTTTCGGCGGGGAGCTGACCCTCCTGTGCCTGAAAACCATCCTCTCAAACAGAAAGGAACGTGAACATGGAATTCATCTTTAAGCGGCTGTCCACCCTGCTGTCCGTCAAGTCCCTGGTCACCCTGGCGCTCACCCTGGTATTCGCCGTGCTGGCCCTGCGGGGCCAGGTGAGCCAGGAGTTCATGATGGTCTACACCGTGGTGATCGCCTTTTACTTCGGCACCCAGAGCCAAAAGCTCCAGGAGGCCATGGAACGGGCGGTGGACGAATGAGGCTCCGCCAGCGGTATCTGACCCGCAATGACTGCTACCGGGCGGGACGGCACATCCAGGTCCAAGGGGTGATGGTCCACTCCACCGGGGCCAACAACCCCCGGGTGGCCCGGTATGTGCCCGGGGACGATGAGATCGGGCGTAACACCGGGGGGAACCACTGGGACCGCCCCGGAGTGGGGAAGTGCGTCCACGCCTTTATCGGCCGATTCGCTGACGGAGGGGTGGGCGTGGTACAGACCCTCCCCTGGGACCGCCGGGGCTGGCACGCCGGGAAGGGGGCCAGGGGCACCGCCAACAACACCCACATCGGCTTTGAGATCTGCGAGGACGGCCTGGACGACCCCGTCTATTTCCAGGCGGCCTACCGGGAGGCGGTGGAACTCACCGCCATGCTGTGCCGGGAGTTTGGCCTGGACCCGCTGGCCGACGGGGTTATCATCTGCCACGCCGAGGGACATAAGCGGGGCCTCGCCTCCAACCACGGGGACGTGCTCCACTGGTTCCCCAAGTTCGGGAAAGATATGGATGCCTTCCGGGCGGATGTGGCCCGGGAACTGGAAGGAGGTGAGGACATGACCCAGGAACAGTTTGACGCCATGATGGACAACTATCTGGCCCGCCGGGGCCGGCTTCCCGCCGACCCCTGGGCGGAGGCCCCCCTGAGGGCCGCCATCCAGGGCCGGATCACCGACGGCACCCGGCCCCTCAGCTTCGCAACCCGGCAGGAGGTGGCCCTGATGGTCCACGCCGCCACCAAAGCATAGCCACGCTCAGGCCGGAGGAGTTCCTCCGGCCTTATATTTTGCGATTTTACTTCCAAAGCCGCCTGGTTGGATACAATCTCCGTCTCCCCGTGGCGGCTGAGGCAGGCCCTCATGGTCCCTTTTTCGTAGTTCGCATCTATAGTATTTCACCTTACGGGCTATTATATCAGAAACCTGGTGAAAAAGTAAAGGCCCTCGCCCGCTTTCGTGGAATTTCCATGGGCGGGCCGCCCAGGAAGGGCTTGACGGCCCGTCCCCAAGCGGAGTAGAATAGAGTTGTAAATTTTGACCGCTACGGCGGAGGGAGAGGGCAGACATGGTCAAGTCCGGCTTTGACAATCAAGCGTACCTGCGTACCCAGTCCCAGCACATCCGGGATCGCATCGCCCAGTTCGGGGGCAAGCTGTACCTGGAATTCGGGGGCAAACTTTTTGATGACTACCACGCCAGCCGGGTCCTCCCCGGCTTTGAGCCGGACAGCAAGCTGCGGATGCTGGAGCAGCTGAAGGACAAAGCGGAGATCATCATCGTCATCAACGCCAGTGACATCGAGAAGAACAAGGTCCGGGGCGACCTGGGCATCACCTACGACAGTGATGTCCTCCGCCTCATCGACCTGTTCCGGGCCCGGGGGCTGTATGTGGGCGGGGTGGTGGTGACTCAGTACCGGGGCCAGCCCGCCGCCGACGCCTTCCACGCCCGGCTGGAGGGCCTGGGCCTGCGGGTCTACCGCCACTACCCCATCGAGGGCTACCCCCACAACATCGCCAAAATCGTCAGCGAGGACGGCTTTGGCAAAAACGAGTATATTGAGACCACCCGCCCCCTGGTAGTACTCACCGCCCCCGGCCCGGGCAGCGGCAAGATGGCCACCTGCCTGTCCCAGCTCTACCACGAGCACCAGCGGGGCGTGGTGGCGGGTTACGCCAAATTTGAGACCTTCCCCATCTGGAACCTGCCCCTGAACCACCCGGTGAACCTGGCCTACGAGGCCGCCACCGCCGACCTGGACGACGTGAACATGATTGACCCCTTCCACCTCCAGGCCTACGGGGAGACCACGGTGAACTACAACCGGGACGTGGAGGTCTTCCCCGTCCTGGCCGCCATGTTTGAGAAGATCACCGGCTCCTGCCCCTACAAATCCCCCACCGATATGGGGGTGAACATGGCGGGCAGCTGTATCACCGATGACCCGGCCTGCCAGGAGGCCGCCCGGCAGGAGATCGTCCGCCGGTACTACGACGCCCTGTGCGACCGCCGCCAGGGCAAGGGGGCGGACAGCGCCGTCTACAAGCTGGAGCTGCTGATGCAGCAGGCCGGGGCCACCGCCGAGATTCGCCCAGCGGTAGCCCGGGCCAACGAGCTGGCCCAGCTCACCGGCGAGCCCGCCATGGCCATCCAGCTGGCGGACGGCACCCTTATCGACGGCAAGACTTCCGAGCTGATGGGCTGCTCCGCCGCCGCCCTGCTCAACGCCCTGAAATGCCTGTCCCAGGCGGGAGGGCACGGGGTACACCTCATCGCCCAGTCCGCCATCGAGCCCATCCAGACCGTCAAGGTCAAATACCTGGGCTCCGCTAACCCCCGGCTCCACAGCGACGAGGTGCTCATTGCCCTGGCCGCCTCCGCCAGCCTAGAGCCCAAAGCCGCCAAGGCGCTGGAGCGTCTGGACGCCCTCAAGGGCTGTCAGGCCCACTGCTCCGTGATCCTCTCCCCCGCCGACGCGGTCACCTATAAGCGGCTGGGCCTCCAGCTCACCTGCGAGCCCCAGTACCAGACCAATAAATTGTATCACAGATAAGCAAAACCACCTCCGGACTCCGGAGGTGGTTTTTGATTCAAGGCTGTATCTGTTGAACAGGCCCGGCCTGGCCATTGGAGATGGGGATATACCAGTCCCGGCAGGAGATCCCCACAATCCCCTCCACATCCAAGGGCTCTACCTCCTCCGGCTGAACCAGATGGTAGGGATCCATAAACAACCAGCTGCCAACGGCCAAGTCAAAGGAGCCGGTCAGGGTATTCTGGACGGACACCCGCTGGCTTCCATCCTCGAAGTACACCGTCAGCGCCCCTCGCAGCCGCTCATGGTCTTGGGTGTTTTCCGCTGTGGCATTCTCCTTGTACCGTGTCACCCCGTTGACGCCCAACGGGGACAGCTCCAGCCGGTCCATCCGAGGCAGGGCCCCGCCGGTATCCAGCCCGCTCAGGTCGATGGTCTAGATCGGGACATACTCCAGCGTAACAGGAATCTCGCAGTCCATAGGTTTGAAGATTCTCAGCGTCACATTGGGATTGCCCACACTGTGGCCGCCCCAGGTCATCACAGCGGCCAGAGCGGTCTTTCCGTCCTCCTCACAGCGTATGATCTCCCCGCCTAGGATGGCGCCGGTAACACCAACCCCTTCTTGAGCGTTCTGCTCAAAAACACCCCAGATGTTATCGTCCTCCTGAAGCCTGCATCCCTCCACGTCCCGCAGCTCCACATAAGCTACAATCAGATAGTGGTCAGCCACCACGCTAACCACCTCTACCTCGTAGCCGTCCACCGTCACCACCGCGCTCCCGGCGGGCCGGACATAGGGCGAGAAGGGCCCCGCCGCTCCAAAGATGTACTCCCTCAGCCGGGGGGACAGGGCCACGGCTGAGACGGTCATCCCGCAGACCAGCGCCGCCGCCAGCAGAAGCCGCCCCAGCCGGCGGGGCCTCCGGCCCGTCTTTTTCTCCAGCGCCGCCATAACACGGTTCTGACACGCCTCCGGCATCCGGATCGAATCCATCGCCTCCCAATACTCACGCTTCATATGGATCACCCTCCTCTAATTTTTCTCTCAGCCGTTTCCTGGCCCGGCACAGCTGGGTGGTTACCCCGCTCTGGCTGATCCGCAGCATTTCCCCGATCTCCCGGGTATCGTACCCCTCATAATAGAGCAGGTACAGCGCCGTCCGGTCCTCCCGCCCCAGCTCCATCACCTGCCGGAGCAACGGCCGCTCCTCCTCCGCCGCCACGGACAGGGCCTCCTCCAGGGGCTCCACCCTGTGCCGGGTGAGCTGCCTCCACAGGCTGCGGCACTGGTTTACTGTCACCTGGAAGAGCCAGGCCCGCTCCTTCCCCGGCTCCAGGGCCGGGGCCTTCTCAATCAGCCTCAAAAACACGGTCTGGGTCACGTCCTCGGCGTCCTGGCGGGAACCGGTGTAGCTCCAGGCCAGCCGGAAGACGCTGTCCCCATATTGCTGAAACAATTCGGACGCGTCCATCCCATCTCCCCCTTTCTGGTAGTATAACGCCGGAAGGGGCGCTTTTGTCACAGGCATGGCATATTTTCCGGGCCCGTCCCATAGAATAACACTACGAGAGGGGGCTTAACTATGGAGCGGCGGGAAAAGAGGCAGCGGACAGGCCAGGGCGGGCGGCAGGTGGCGTCGGCGGCCCTGATTTTGGGGGCGATTTTATTCGGCCTGCCCGGGCTGGCCCTGAGGGGGGAGCCCCTGTACCACCGGGAGCCCCTGGAGGAGCTGACTCCCCAGGAACTCCCCCTGGAGCCCGCCGTCCCCACCGCCCCGGCCAGGGACCGGGGCCGGGTGGTCCGTCTCCAGACCAAGGCGGGGGACATCCAGGAGCTCAGTATGGCCGACTACCTGTGGGGGGTGGTGGCGGCAGAGATGCCCGCCTCCTTCCAGCCCGAGGCCCTGAAAGCCCAGGCCTGCGCCGCCCGGACCTACACCGTCATCCGCCAGGACAGCGGCTCAGGCAAGCATCCCGAGGCGGAAATCTGCGGGGACAGCACCTGCTGCCAGGCCTACATCTCCCGGCAGGACGCGGAGGCCCGCTGGGGCCTCAACGCCAAGGAGTATTCCGAAAAAATACAACAAGCTGTAGCGGAGACCGACGGCCTGGGGGTCCTCTACGAGGGGAAGCCCATCCAGGCTCTGTTTTTCTCCTCCGCCGCCGGGAAAACAGTGGACGCGGTGGAGGTGTGGGGCAACGAGGTATCCTACCTCAAGAGCGTGGACAGCCCCGAGGGGGACGAGGTGCCCAACTACCGCACCCAGGCCGTCTTCCCTCCCGATCAAGTAAAGGAATTGACCCTGGCCGCTTACCCGGGGGCGGACCTGTCCGGGAACCCGGATACCTGGTTCGGGGAGGCCAGCCGGAACAGCGGCGGCGGGGTGATCTCCATCCCCCTGGGCGGGATCACCCTCACCGGCGGGCAGGTCCGGGGGCTGTTCTCCCTGCGGTCGGCCACCTTCACCGTCACCTGGGACGGGAGCAATTTCATCTTCGATGTCACCGGCTACGGACACGGCGTGGGCATGAGCCAGTACGGCGCCAACGCCATGGCCGGGGAGGGCAAAACCTTCCGTGACATCCTCACCTGGTACTACACCGGCGCCCAGGTGGGGGAGCTGTGGTGACGGGAATACTTCCCAAAAGAGGGCGCTTCTGGGTGAGGCGCCCTCTTTTGGGAATTTTTTTCAAAAACCAGACCCTTCAAACGGGAATAAATCTTGACAGAAAAGCTGGTTGCCCTTACAATATATATAGGACAAGTATGAAAAACTTGGGGGATGTTTTTCAGTTGCCGCAGGGCGGGTGTTCTGCCCGCTTGCGGCCTTTTATCTGCAAGCCCCCGCCGGACTCCGGCAGGCGGGCGCCGGGGCTGTCCGCCCCAGCTACGAAACAATTTTGGAGGTGCAAAAAAACCTATGTTACCCTATATCATTGGAGCCATCATCGGCCTTGCGCTGGGCGGCCTGGCGGGTGCCCTGTTCGGTTGGAACCGCCGCAAGGCCACTGCGGAGCGGGAGATCGGCTCCGCTGAGGACGAGGCCACCCGCATCGTCAACGAGGCCTATAAGAACGCCGAGAACAAAAAGCGCGAGGCCCTGCTGGAGGCCAAGGAGGAGATCCTCAAGGCCAAGAACGAGCACGAGAAGGAAGTCAAGGACCGCCGGAACGAGTTACAGCGCCAGGAGAACCGGTTACAGCAGAAGGAAGAAAATCTGGACCGCAAGACCGAGAATATCGAGAAGAAGGAAGAGCAGCTCTCCGCCAAGCTCAGCCGCCTGGAGGCCACCCAGGCCGAGGCCGACCGGCTGAAGCAGCAGCAGGTGGACGAGCTGGAGCGGATCTCCGGCTTCACCGCCGAGGAGGCCAAGAACTACCTCCTCAGCCAGCTGGAGGACGACGTCACCCACGAGTCGGCCATGAAGATCAAGGAGATCGAGGCCCGCTTCAAGGACGAGGCCGACACCAAGGCCCGGGAGATCATCTCCCTGGCCATCCAGCGTTGCGCCGCCGACCACGTGGCCGAGGCCACCGTCTCCGTCGTGCCCCTGCCCAACGATGAGATGAAGGGCCGCATCATCGGCCGGGAGGGCCGCAACATCCGCACTTTGGAGACCCTGACCGGGGTGGATCTGATCATTGACGACACGCCGGAGGCCATCACCGTCTCCTGCTTTGACCCCGTCCGCCGGGAGATCGCCCGGCTGGCCCTGGAGAAGCTGATCCTGGACGGCCGCATCCACCCCGCCCGCATTGAGGAGATGGTGGAGAAGGCCAAGCGGGAGGTGGACTCCGTCATCAAGTCCGAGGGCGAGCGGGCCATCTTCGACACCAACGTCCACGGCCTGCACCCCGAGCTGGTAAAACTGCTGGGCCGCATGCGCTACCGCACCAGCTACGGCCAGAACGTGCTGAACCACTCCATCGAGGTCTCCCACGTGGCCGGCCTGCTGGCCGCCGAGATCGGCGCCAACGTGGCCGAGGCCAAGCGGGCCGGCCTGCTCCACGACCTGGGCAAATCCATCGACCACGAGGTGGAGGGCTCCCATGTGCAGATTGGCGTGGAGCTGGCCCGGAAATACCGGGAGAGCGAGAACGTCATCCACGCCATCCACGCCCACCACAACGACGTGGAGCCCAAAACGGTGGTGGCCTGCCTGGTCCAGGCGGCTGACGCCATCTCCGCCGCCCGGCCCGGCGCCCGGCGGGAGAACCTGGAGAACTATATCAAGCGCCTGGAGACCCTGGAGGAGATCACCTCCTCCTTCAACGGGGTGGAGAAATCCTTCGCCATCCAGGCCGGCCGCGAGGTGCGTATCATGATCAAGCCCGAGGTCATCAGTGAGGACCAGATGGTCCTGCTGGCCCGGGACATTGCCAAGAAGATTGAGGACGAGCTGGAGTACCCCGGTCAGATCAAAGTCCATCTGCTCCGGGAGACCAAGGTCATCGAGTACGCCAAATAAATCCAAAAAGCCCGGGACGCCCCCCAGCGTCCCGGGTTTTTTTATGACTATTTTTGGTTCTGCTCCCGCATAATGGCGATATTTTTCACAATTAATTCCTTCTGCTGCGGGGACAGGGTCTGGAAGCCCTCCACCAGCGCCCGCTCAATATCAGACAGGGGCTTTTGTGGCTGAGGCACATCAGCAAGCCCCACCAGATAATCTACAGACAGACCCTCCCGCTTGGCAAACTGAACCAACACATCCACTGTAACATCATTCCGGCCCGTCATATAATGGCTCATCATCGCCTCTGTCACATGAAATTCCTTGGCCAAAGTTTTCTGCCGAATATCATGGTCGGTAATCCATTCCTTCATTCTCTTCTCGTAAGCCATATACCTCACCTCTACGGTCAAGTATTTCGCATATGAGAATTATTTTTATGAAAATTACCAAAAAGTATTTTTTATTTCCTAAATATTATAATTCTACAATTTTCGATTTCAAAATATGATAGTATTTGGTCGAACAAAGGCAAAAAAGAGCGCCGCGTCAGCGGCGCTCTGAAAGGAGAGATTACTTATGGTCCACGGAGTACATATGCTCGATCAGGTCCAGCACCTTGTTGGAGTAGCCGATCTCGTTGTCGTACCAGGACACGACCTTCACGAAGGTGTCGGTCAGGGCGATGCCGGCGTCGGCGTCGAAGATGGAGGTGCGGGTGTCGCCCAGGAAGTCGCTGGACACCACGGCCTCGTCGGTGTAGCCCAGGATACCCTTCAGCTCGCCCTCGCTGGCCTTCTTCATGGCGGCGCAGATCTCCTCATACTTGGCGGGCTTGGACAGGTTGACGGTCAGATCCACCACGGACACGTCCAGGGTGGGCACCCGCATGGACATACCAGTCAGCTTGCCGTTGAGGGAGGGGATGACCTTGCCCACGGCCTTGGCGGCGCCGGTGGAGGAGGGGATGATGTTGCCGGTCGCGGCACGGCCGCCCCGCCAGTCCTTCATGGAGGGGCCGTCCACGGTCTTCTGGGTGGCGGTGACGGAGTGGACGGTGGTCATCAGGCCGTCGGTGATGCCCCAGTTGTCGTGGAGCACCTTGGCGATGGGGGCCAGGCAGTTGGTGGTGCAGGAGGCGTTGGACACGAAGTTCATGTCGGTGGTGTACTGGTCCAGGTTGACGCCGCACACAAACATGGGGGTGTCATCCTTGGAGGGAGCGGACATGATGACCTTCTTGGCGCCGGCGTCCAGGTGGCCCTGGGCCTTCTCCTTGGTGAGGAACAGGCCGGTGGACTCCACCACGTACTCAGCGCCCAGCTTAGCCCAGGGCAGGTCAGCGGGGTTCTTCTCGGCGGAGATGGGGATCTCCTTGCCGTTGACCACGATGGCGGTCTCGGTGTGGCCGATCTCGGCGGGGCACTTGCCGTGCATGGTATCATACTTCAGCATATAGGCCAGATACTCGGCGGGACACAGGTCGTTGATTCCAACAATCTCGATCTCAGGGTGGTTCAGGCTGGCGCGGAACACCATGCGTCCGATGCGGCCAAAGCCATTGATGCCAACTTTGATGCTCATGTGAATTACTCCTTACTTCCTATAGTGTCCGTGGCCGCTCCCACGGCGATGTGCTTTTATTATACCCTCTTTTCTAAAATTTTCATAGTAGGTTTTCACATCATTTCCCAGGGACTTTTATACAAAATTTGCGGCCCTGCCGGCGGCTTGGAGGGCAAAATGCCCGTTCAACTCCCCAACCCTCCAAATCCAGGGCTCTGGCCGGGCTGTTTCCTCCCGGGCGCCCGCTCTCTCCCGTCACCGGGCTTTTCCGGGAAAAACGACTGAAAACGACATTTTTCGATATTTTCTATTGTAGGGGATGGAAATATTTGATATACTAAAGCGACGTGTGGCGTTGCTTTTTCCGGCATATGATAAGGTACGCGCGCCCACCGGCACAGCGACGAGAATTTTAGGCCGGAGGAAAAATTTATGCTTGATTCCATCCATCTCCTGTTGGACTCCTTTCCCGAGGCCCTGATCCAGGCCCGGGACGGCCTGGTGGCCGGAGCCAACGCCGCCGCCCGGCAGATCCTGCCCCAGATCCAGGTGAACGCCCCGCTGCCTGACTGCCTGGCGCTCCCCGCCCGGGCCCCTTCTGGCGCGGGCACATTTACTTTGGGGCAGACCGTCTACTCCTTCAGCCTCACCTCCTCCGGCCCGGAGCAGATCATCCTGTTCCGCCCCGCCCCCCAGGCGGCCCTCACCGGCCCCCAGCTGGCCGGCACCCTGCGGCAGCTCCGGGAGCTTCTGGGGGAGATGATGGTGGAGGTGGGCCCCCTCACGGGGGAGCAGGAGGCCCGCCTGCCCCGCTCCGCCTTCAACCGCAGCTTCCACCGGCTGTTCCGCCTGCTGGACAATTTGGAGTATATGCGGGAGGCCAGCTCCCCGGGCGGGATATCCTTCCACCCCACCACCATGAACCTGGACGCCCTGTGCCGGGAGACTGTCTCCCGGGCCCAGGAGTTTCTCTTCCAGGTGGGGGTGCGGCTGGAATATGAGAGCGTCTCCCCCGGCCTGCTCATCCCCGGGGATCCGGAGCTGCTCCGGCAGCTTCTCCTGGGGCTAATCTCCAATTCCGCCCGGGCCGCGCAGGACGGCGCCGTGCTGCTGACCCTCCGCCGCCAGGGGGCCCGGGCCCTGCTCACCCTGTCAGACACCGGGCCTCTCCCCAGCCAGCGGGATCTGGACGCCCTGTTCCAGCGGGGCATGGAGGACTGCCTCCCCCGCCCCGGGCAGGGGGCGGGCCTCGGGCTGTCCGTCATCCGGAACATCACCGCTGTCCACCGGGGGACCATGCTGGTTCAGTGGGGCAGCGCCGCCCCCAGCGTGTCCATCTCTCTGCCCACCGGCCCGCTGGAGCCCCGGGTCAGCGTCAACACCCCCCACGGCCCCCTGCGGAACGGCGGCCTGGATCCGGTGCTGGTGGCCCTGTCCGACGTGCTCCCCGCCAAGCTCTTTGAGCTGGAGGGGCTGGACTGACGCCGGCGGCCGGGATCCCCGCCGGGGAATGGACGACATATTTTGGAACAGGAGGGAGACCCGTGCCAGCTGTTGAGATGCGGCCCATCGCCCATATCCACACGGATTTTTCCGAAAAATTCGGCATCCCCCGGCAGAGCGGCCTGGTGGAGGCCCTCACCGCCCGGGTGATCTTCCAGCCGGAATACCGGGATCCCAGCGCCTTCCGGGGATTGGAGGGATTTTCTCATTTGTGGCTGATCTGGGACTTCTCCCAGGCCAGGCGGACCGGGTTCTCTCCCACGGTCCGTCCTCCCAGGCTGGGAGGCAACAAGCGGCTGGGGGTGTTCGCCACCCGCTCCCCCTTCCGGCCCAACCCCATCGGGCTGTCCTGCGTCCGGCTGCTGGAGGTGGCCCACACCCCCCAGGACGGCCCCGTGCTGGTGGTGGGGGGCGCTGACCTGCTGGACGGCACCCCCATCTTCGATATCAAGCCCTACCTGCCCTACGCCGACTGCAAGCCGGAGGCGTCGGGCGGGTTTGCCGCCCAGCCCAAGGGGGCGGATCTGGAGGTCATCTGCCCCAACGCCCTGCTGGCCCCGGTACCGGCGGACAAGCGGCCCGCCCTGCTGGGGGTGCTGGCCCAGGATCCCCGCCCCCAGTATCAGGACGACCCGGGCCGGGTGTACGGCATGTCCTTCGCCGGTTTTGAGGTCCGCTTCCAGGTGGAGGGGGCCCGGCTGACGGTATTGGGGATAAAAACAAAATTTTAACGGAAAGATTATGGCGCTCCGGCATAAAATGTGATATGATAGAAGCACCAGGGGACAGTCCCCCTGCGCTGGAACATAAAGGAGGGCCAAGCCATGAAAATGATTTTTGCGGTGATTCGGGATAAGGACGCCAACATCGCGGTGGACGCTCTGGCGCAGACCCATATTGGCGTCACCAAGCTGGCCAGCACCGGCGGCTTTTTGCGGGATGGCAACACCACCTTGATGATCGGCGTGGACGACGATAAGGTGGATGTGGTGATGGACATTCTCAAAGAGAACTGCGCCAAGCGCACCGAGACAGAGATCGTCATGCCCCACGGCACCGGCGGAATCCCCGCCTGGGGCGTGGGCGTCACCCCCATGAAGGTGGAGGTGGGCGGCGCCACCGTCTTTGTACTGGACGTGGCGGAGTTCCGCAAGCTGTAAGAACATCCTCCCCGGCCGGCGCTGCTGGCCGGGTCTTTTATTTCGCCGCCGTCCAAACCCTCTGTCCCCCCGGGGGTTGGCATCCTTCCCCCTGGGGGAAGGGCGGTTTTTTTCCAAAACCCCCTTGACTTTCCCCTGGGTGGAAGGTGTACAGTTGGCTCAGAAAGGAGGCGGCCCCATGAAAATCAAAGAGGTGGAGGCCCAGGTGGGCATCACCAAAAAGAATATCCGCTTCTATGAGGAGCAGGGACTGCTGTCCCCCCGGCGCGACAGCGAGAACGGCTACCGGGACTACGGCCCCCAGGAGGTGGCCGTCCTCCAGCAGATCAAGCTGCTGCGGAAGCTGGGGCTGCCTCTGGAGGAGATCCGCCGGATGCAGGCGGGCGGCACCGTGGCCGACGGCATACGCCGCCATCTGGTCACCCTGGAGCGGGAGCAGCGCAGCCTGGAGCAGTCCATCGAGCTGTGCCGCTCGTTGAAGGACCGGGAGGAGCGGCTGGACGCCCTGGACGCCAACCTCCTGCTGGAGGAGATGGAGCGCCTGGAACAGACCGGCGCCACCTTCAAGGACAAGCAGCGGGGGGACGTGCGGCCCATCCGGTACGCCGCCGCCGTGGTGGCCGCCCTGCTGACCACCGCCCTGATGGCGGGGCTCATCGCCCTGATGGTCTGGGGCTTCACTGTGGACTCCACAGACGCCCCGCCCCTGGCCCTTCTAATTGTGCTGGTGGCCATCCCGGCGGTGATCATCCTGGGGGTGCTGCTGGCCCTGTTCCAACGGATCAAGGAGATCGGCAAAGGGGAAATTGACGACGCGAAGCGCTACTAGCCCCCGCCGCCCCGGCCGTCTCCCGGGCCCCGCGCCAGCGGCGGGCGGAACGCAAGAAAGGAGCGTTAAAAGATGCGAAAAACGACTGACAAAAAGGGCCACGGCCTGGTGGGCGGCGTGATTGTGACGGTGCTGGTGGTGGGCTTTGTCCTGCTGCTTCTGGCCACGCTGTTTCAGACCTTTGGCCCGGTGTTTCCCTTCCTGGGGGAACTGGGCGCCGCCTTTGGGGTGATGCTGTTTTACGCCGGGGCGATCCTCGCCGTGGGAATCGGCGTGGTTGCGGCGCTGATCCAGCGGTGGAAAGAGGTCAAGGGAGGGGAAGAGGATGAAGCCAAAAAGTATTAACCGGGAAAAGCGGGCGGCGGTGAAATCCGCCCTCCTCGGCACCCTGTTCCAGCTGATGACGGTGGCCGCCCTGCTCTATCTGCGGACCCTGGGGGCCCCCGGCTGGCTGTCCGGCCTGATGCTGATCCTGGCCGCGGCCGACCTGATCACCATCCCCTTCACCTTCGCCGCCCTGTGGCAGCGGGTGCGGGAGATTGAACAGGGGGAATTAGATGAAGCGAAAAAATACTAAATCCCGGATGAAATGGGAGGCGGTGCTGGGCGTGTGCCTGTTCGGCCTGCTGATGGCGGCCTGCGTCATCGGGTTCTGGGCCCTGTGCCTGATCCCCCGCCTGCCCCAATGGCTGTTCATTCTGTTCGCCGTGTGCGCGGCCCTGTCCGCCGCCCCCATGCTCCCCGCCCTGTGGGCGCTGAACAAACGGTTCCAGGAGATCAATTCTCTGGACAATATTCCCGCTGTGACAATGTGTAAGGAGGAAAAAATTATGCTATTGGTAAATATCGACTACATCCCCGGTAAAGAGTTTGAGGTGCTGGGCATGGCCAAAGGCACCGTGGTCCAGTCCAAGAACTTCGGCAAGGACTTTATGGCCGGCATGAAAACCCTGGTGGGCGGCGAGATCACCGGCTACACCGAGATGCTCAACGAGGCCCGCCAGATCGCCGCCAAGCGTATGGTGGACGAGGCCGAGGCCCTGGGGGCCGACGCGGTGATCAACGTGCGGTACGGCTCCTCCGCCGTGATGCAGGGGGCCGCCGAGGTCATCGCCTACGGCACCGCCGTGCGCTTCAAGTAACAAAACTCTCCCGCGAACCAAAAAGCCCGCTATTGGCGGGCTTTTTTCATGCTCAAATAGGCGCAATGCGGCCTGATTTCCATTAAATGTATGGAAACGTACAATTTTTCCTCCTTTCCCGGGAGGGGT
>CAMTMC010000004.1 GCA_947073515.1 uncultured bacterium
ACGGCCTGGTTGTCGCCCATCTCGATGGAGAAGTCGCCGTTGAAGTCGGCCTTGGGGATGTAGAACTGGATACGGTACACGTTGGCGCACTTGTCCTCGCCGAAGCAGTCGATATACAGAGCGCACTTCTCAGAATACCTATCGCTCATGTTGGTCAGCACGTCGGCCTGAATCTGGCGGGAGTAGTACACCACGATTTCAGTGTCGTCAGCAATCTCACCATCATTGAATACCAGCTTCTTAGTGGCGGGGTCATAGGCGAACACACCCTCAGCGGCGGCAGCACCCTGGGTCAGCTTCTTGCCAAGAGTGCTGTCGGCGTTCTTCACATAGACGGACTCGACCTCGTTGCCAGCAGTGCCCACAGCCTTATAGCTGGTAGTGGCCTCGTTGCCATTCACAGTCAGGTAGTCAGTCCAGAGAACAGTGGTCAGCTTGTTCTCGAACGTGCAGCCGGTCTGCAGCTCCATCAGGCCACCGGAAATCAGGCCGTTGTTGCCGCTGATGGTCACGGCCTTGTTGCGCTTCAGGCTGGACAGTTTACGGCCCTGCTTGCCAGTGATATCGGTCTTGTCCTGGCTCTGAGCAATCGTGGCGCTCTGAAGCTCGTCCAGCACAAACTTGAAGTTACCGGTGGCAATATCAAAAGCAGTAATAGTTTCCAGGCTGGTAATAGTTACATCATTGACATTAAACATGATAAAACCTCCATTTTGCATGATTAGCATTGGCTAACCGTTTTTGTTATTAAAACGCACAGAATCTTATCTGCACGTTTGTTATCTATTCTTTCGATTGGATGGGACAGGTTTGACGCTGGGAGACAGACGATTGAAATCCTTGGTTTGGAACGTAATTACTTTTCCAAGATAGTCTTGGATTGGAGTAAAGCGTCTGACAGAATACAATTCAAGCTCCCCAAGGCCATAATACCGACTGCCGTTGAGCACCTTGGCAATTTCGGAGCACAACCTGTCTGTCCGCACACTTCCATCTGGCAACATCATCTTTGTCTTGTGAGTGAATACCCAGATATAGAGATTGGGGGTAAGGAATGTTTTGTTCACTGTGCTTTGGATATCAACGTCGCAGCAGATAAAGGTCTGCCCCTGCGTAACAACCTCGGGTACATACTCGAACGGATACAGCCGGGTGAGAAACAGTTCCTCCGGGTCTGCAATGGGCTGCTCATCATCACTTAGCAGAGAAACTATCTGCTCACTTGCCAGCAAGTCATGGATAAGCTGCTTTTTGTAATCGAAAAACTCATCAAGTTGCATCGTTACAGCGCCTCCATTCGACACACTAACGCTGGCTCGTCGTCCAACGATTTGTCATCAATGGTGAACGTGAACACATTGTGTTCATCCTTTTCAATATGCGGCTTATAGATAATCCCGCTCTTGCCAATGAGCTGCCCGAGATTGTGCGAACTCCCATCATTTAGCACAACGATAAGGTCTCCGTCGTTATTGGCAGTCGCATCAATTACTTCGCAACTACTATCTGCATTCAAATAGAGTGGAACTATAAACTCGTTATTGTAGTTGATTCTGATGCGAATCATAGTTTCCCTCCTGCCCCACTTTTATCTTCCAGATTGAGAACACGCCCCACAATGCTTTTTGGAATCTTTGAATCAATGCGTTTGCCCTGCGTTACATGGTTATGGGTAATTGCATACGCAATCTTCTGGTCAATAGCGGTCAGGATTTGCTCGTACTGCTCTACGTCAATCACGCCGTCATAATAATCCCGACCCTCAAAAATGACAGTTCGATTTTCATGCCCCACTACCCTTGCGAAGACCGGCGTTCCATACACCAGATTCCAACACTTATCATTGTCTGGGAGGTCAATGTTGGTGTAGGTCTTAATCACAGCCATACGCAGAAAGTAATCTTTGAACTCTGGATGATAAGCGCCAGTCTCAGCATCTACGACCCCGTTACACACGGTTTCTACGATGCCAGATACCTCTGCGGCATTGAGTCTACGCTTTACCGCAAACTCAAATCTGTTGTCCCCACCGCCAACAGATAGTGTGGCGGTCTTATTGACACTGTACTTCTCACAAAGTGCTTCCATATCAGAAGCACTGACTCTGTCAGTCCTATTCACCTGTGTTTCCTCCTGTTTCTTTTGTCATATCAGCATTGGCAGGCCCTGTCTCCTTCTCAGCTTTAATGCGCTCCAACTCCAGCGCAACATCGGTAGTATACGGGCTCTGCTCAATGATGGTACGCTTGGAAATAGCGTCCATTTCCTGCTGCATCTTCAGGTCTTTCATCAGACTATTGGTATCCACTGGACGTGTCACATTGAAGTTGATGTTGAGGCTGTCAAACGCTTCATCTGTGTACTTCTTGTGGATGCTACGAAGCTCCTGGAGCTTTCTGAAATACTCAAACCTCTGGAACATACCGTCTGTCAGAGACTGGATAGTCTTTTGCGCCTTGTTGTCTGTTTGGTTAAACAGATATTTCAAAGATACTTCTGAGACGTTAGAGACATTGGACTGCCCATACGCAGAGGCGGGGATACAGGCCACAGCGTAGAACTGCTCAATCAGATGCTTTAATAGAAGCTCTGCGCTACTGCTATCCAATTCGCTCGCAGCCCATTTGAAGTCGCTCTCACTTTTATCTTCCAGATTGAGAACACGCCCCACAATGCTTTTTGGAATCTTTGAATCAATGCGCTTGCCCTGCACGACACCAACAGGGTTTAGAGAGAGGCGGACTACGGCATCGTCCAACTGAGACATGATTTCCTCGATGCTGTCCATAATAGGAATGAGGTCAGCCACCAATCCGTTCCCGAAGACATCCGTTTTATCCAAACTGACGTAGTGAATAGGCAAACCTGTGAGATTTGGCCTGGTTTCAACAAGGTTGCGGTTTAAGTATGTTTCGACCCTATCAGGATAGTAAACAATGTAATGGTCGTCTCCTCCCAAATCCAAGTCCTTCCAATGTTCTACAAAACTTGTGTAGTTGTAGTTGTCATCGTAGACCGGGAAGGCGCTCTCATTTGGAATTACATGAGAGCGGATAGTGTCTCCGTCCAAGAACACATACTCAAAGGCGTTTCCGTACTTATAAAGGTCGGAAGTCAGCTCGTAGTCAACCTTTGGATAGCGCCCTTTCTTGTAAATCTGGTTGAAATCAGCTACGATTTCAGGCTCACCAGAGATAGAAACCTGTCGCCCCACGACATAGGATGTATGCCCTTCCACTACAGACTTGATTGTTTGGAAAACCATTTTGCTGGTGGTGAATGTTCCGTCTTTGAACTCTGTATCAGGACGCATCAAAATATCATGCTTCCTAAGCAGATATTCTCGAATCCGAAATACTTCCCGAACCCGTTGGTCTTGCTCTGGCCTATGGATTTCGTCCATAAACCAGAGCTTATTTTCACGCTTGTTTTCACGTTTGAAAAAACTCATGTGTCCTCCGTTCTGTGTGCGAAAAACTCCTTTCGCTTTCTGCGCACATTTTTGTTGTTGCGGTGATAGATATCCTCCTGTTTAGTATCAGATTCTCTCATAAAGGTGCTGAGCTTATCGTTAAAGGTCTTTGGACGTTTCCCGCTGGTTTGTTTCATCTTTCTTATCACCATAGTCAATGTAGTTGGGGCACTCCTTTGCTCCAAAAAGCGCCATGGCCATGGCCATGACAGTGTCATCGTGATAGCCGCCACTTGCCTTAGCGGAACCGTCCTTATAGACGAACACCTTCATCTCCTGCAACAGTGTCTCTGAGTTAATACGGAGCTTATCTCTCGTGTGTAACTCTACAAAATCGTCAATAATACGCTGCTTGCTCTGTTTTGTTGTCTCAAAGCCAGGCTTACGCTTGACGCTCCCTCTTGCGTCCCAACTTTTGTACTTGTACATCAGCGGATACTGTGCATCATTATAAAGACGGTCACAAACTGTCTGTCCAGCAGATGCTTTCTCCACGACCAGGTATGCCGTATTGAACCAGTAGCCAAGCTCTCTGACAATATCAACAAAATCAAATGGTTTAATCTTGTTGCTCCGAAATTCGGCAACTTGAAATCCGTCACGGTCAACAACCTCAACAACTGAATAGTCGGAACTGCCACCAAGTCCCTCTGCACTATCAACACCGATAAAGTATCTGATGCCGTCCGATGGTTCTTCCCAAAGATAAAAACCCCGGTTGTACCAGGGTTTCAAAATGGCAGGCAATGTACTCGGTATCGGGATAGTTTTTTCAAAAAGATTCTCAATTCTTTCCTGAACCTTCTGATTATCAAAGACGTTATCTCCAGTAGTGATGAACGCTTCGTGTGGTGTAGAGGGAAATTCCTGCGCAAACTGTGTTTCAGAACTATTGGAGATTTTCAGTCTTCGCCACACGATTTGCTCAATGGTGGCTCCTCGGTGATATAGGGCAAGTTCAGCATCGTCCAGTTCGTCAGTGGTGGGCAGAGCCCCATTCAAAGCGATATATCGTTCTGCGAATTGTTTGTACTCATCCGCAAACATGAGTTTGTCATCGACCCAGCCAAAGAAGAAAGGCTTGTACATACTCTCTCCCTGTGCGGCCTTTGAGTACATATCCGAAAAGAAGTTAAAGCCGTTCGCTGTGCTTTCCACGATAATCTGTCCATTTGGTGTCAGGCACTGTTCGATAGCCAGAATCTGCTTGTCGATATTCTCGTTGCAAAATGCCGCCTCAGATACATGGACAAAGCGCAACGTACTGCCACGGACGGACTCCTTTGTTCCGCAGGAAATAACTGTAATGCGGCTTCCGTTCTCCAGTTTCAGTTCTTTTCTATTGTTGTTGATAAGTCTCGGACGGATTGCCTTCGGGATGCTGTTATAGAGCTGTTTGAGTTTTGTAAAGATACCATCTGCTCCATCCAGACTGTGAGCCATCAGCAAGCAGGATGTATTGGGAAAGCGGATAGCAAGCCAGATAGAGTATGCGCAGCTCAGTACGCTGATTCCCAACTGCCGGGATTTCAAAACGACGTTGAACTTATCTATTTCAGTGAGCAACTGCATCTGTTGTGGGTTAGGGACGAAATTGACGAGTTGCCCTCGCTTATCAACAATCTTGATGAAGTTCTGGATGAAAAGGATAGGGTCATTAAGAACACGCCGCAACTTTTCTGCATCTGTCAATTCGTACCTCACCTCCTGTTACTCGACATCATCCAACTCTACATCCTTCAACATAGCGCGAAGTTCGTCCTCGCCATCGTCCTCAAAGAATTTCTCGCTGAACTTTGAGAACGCCTGAAATGCCTGCACATCTTCTTTGGCCTTGTCGAAATAAATCTCATAAAGCTCAACGAGCTTTTGATTGTGCATCCGTTTCAGCAGATATTTCACTGCCGTCTGCACAGATTCCTCCGCAAGCCAGCGTTCGCACTGGGCCTCGTCCATACCCTTTGTGAAACCCTTATATTCCTCAACCAATTCTTCAAAGGTGTCAATCTTTTTAGGAAGCAAGGATGGTGCATACTTCCAAACGATGTAGTAGACCTTGACCTGTGTTGGCAGCATTTCATGGAGTTTTTGCATCAGAGATTGCTCTGATTTCTTTGCCATATCAGTTCACCCTCCCTTACTTGGATGCAGGGGGCTTCCGCCCTTTAGGAGCGGGTTTTGCACCATCTCCACCATCACTGTCCTTGACGGCATTCTTGTTTTCGTCCAGTGGAGAACGCCTAAATGTCCCATTCAGCTTGGCGGCATAGGCACCATTGATTGCGTCCGCAATCTTTCGGTGGTTGTCCTCGGTCAGCGGACGTTCACCATTGAGAATCTGAGAGATATGTCCTGCGGTCAGGTCGCAGTACGCCTCGATATCCCGCAGAGACAAGCCCCGAAGCAGGGCATAGTTTTTCAGTTTGCTTGTACTGAGCATCGAATCACCCCGTGTATAAAAATTAAGCAAAAATATACGGGCGGGGATGTTTCACCCCGCCCGCCCCGGCATATCCGGGCAGGTTAAAAGGAGTTATCTGGCAAATCAGGCGACAGTCTTGCGGAGCACGACAGCGCCGTCGGTGTCCAGCAGCTTAACAGCATAGAGGCTGGAGGCAATGATGTCGGTAGCAAGCAGCTTGGACTCACGCTCCTCCTCAATGTTAATGTTCCGCTGGAAGACGTAGCCCAGGGCCTCGCGCTTGACGATGTAGGTCTTGCTCTCCTTGGCAGTCTCGTCATAGGTGCCGTTGTTGCACATAATAACAGGGATGCCGATGAAGTAACCGACAACACCGTCCACGATGAGGCCGTTGGCCTGCTCAGCCTTGTTGAAAGTCTTCTCCACGCTGGTGAAGGAATCCATCTTCAGGAAGGAGGGCAGAAGGCGACTATTGATGATAATACCGGCAAAGCTGGCAGTATCAACATCATCGCCGAAACAGCCCAGACCAGCCATCAACTCAGTGTCAGTGATAGCATCGGCAGCAGCAGTGGCCTGCTTATAGACAGCATCGGCGTCCATAGCAGCAACCAGGTCGGCGTCAATCTTCTTGGACATGGCATCAGCGACCTGAACCACCATACTGTCCATCACGCGGCCCTTAATCTGGGCAGCTTCCACATCATAGACGCGGGCGGAGCCAGCAACCTGCTTGATGGGGGCGCTCATGTCGGTCATGTCAACCGCAGCGGGAGTCACGGGAGTGCCCTTGGTCACCTCGGCGGCGGTAACAACTCGCTTCAGCTTGGGGAAATGCACAGTATCACCGTACTGCATCGCCTCAGAAACAATAGGGGTAGCATCAAAAGCCACCCGGCCAATGCGCAGCGCAGCGTCCAGCTTGGCGTTCACGGCATCGGCAAAAACCTCGGGAATAATCAGTGCCATATTATTTCACGTTCCTTTCATGTTAGTGTTTGAGCCGCTTCCACATTTCAGGGTCACGGCGATAGAGTTCAGCCCTTTCGTCGTAGGACATTTTGTCATACTCCGCTTTTGTAACAGGCTGATTAGTCTGGTGTCCAGTGGGCTTATACCCACTCGCAGCCAGACGTGCGGCAACCACCTTCTCGATAGCGGCGCTGAAAGCGTCAGCGTCAACATCGGTCTTGAGGTAGTCCGCAATATCTGCGTCAAGGCTGTGCGCCTGGAGGGCGGTTTTCAGGCTGAGCGTTTTGGCCTTCGCATCGGCCTCCTGCTCCTTGCGCTCCAGTTCCGCAAGACGCTGTTCGATGGCGAGTTCCGCCTCCGTCTTCTGGACAGGAGTCAGTTCCGCGACCTTCTTCTCCAGCGTTTTGATGTCCTTGGAATACTTGGTGCGCACACGGTCTTCTGCGGCCTGAATAGCCTTGTCGTAGTCCGCCTTGGACATAGTTACAGTCCCCTCGGCGGCGTTGTTTTCGGTGCCAGTGGCAGTCCCGGTCTGAGTTTCCTTCTCAGTCCCCTCAGCGGCGGTGCCAGTAGCGGTGTTATTGTTCGTATTGTTGTTATCCATGACGATTCCTTTCCAGTTCGCCGCTAACAGCCCTCGTAAGTTCTGTGAGCAACGCCCTTGTGTCGTGTAGTTTTTAGGAGTCTCCCGTTTAACGACCGGGAGCACGTCGGGCACAGTTCTCTCCAAGGAGTTGAGAGAAGTTAAGTACCATGGCTGATATGAAATATACAGATTTGCCGCACACCCTATTGGAAGAGAGGAGATAAAAAAGATAGGGCGCACAACTATATCAACAGGCGCTGATGAACACCTGAAGATATCGGGAAATTAGAAAGAGCGTGAGGAGCTGTTGCTCCTACCCGCTCGCACGATAGCAGGACGTAAGCGGACGCCCACCTATCTACGAATGCTTGCAACCTTACGCATTGCTCTGGATGATGTCCAGAATCTCACGCAGTCTCTGGTCAGAGAAAGCAGACTTTCCCGCAAGCCACTGGGAGAGCGTCGTAGGGGAGACGCCCAACCTGGATGCGAGCCACTTCTTTTTTCTGCCGGTGTCCGTAAGATACGTCTTCACTTGGCTTTGGATGGATACAGATGGCTCCAACTGTGCAGCCTCCCTTCGTATCAAGATTGATAGGAAGGAGTTACCTTCCTTCCATAATATACGTTGTGACAACGCCCTCCGAGGCATATGAGAAAAATGCGGTAGTTATGGGGTTTTCTAAGCTGTGATTTTTGAGCATAAATCAGCTTTTTCAGAATGGTTGTTTATAGCCTCGGCACAGGCACCGCAATACTTCTGCCGTCTACCCGTTCTAAGCGCAGGCTTGCCGCAACGCTCACAGGTAATAAGGCCGCTGTAGCCTTTGTACAAGTCATAATAAAGGACGAGGGAGTCCTCGTCCGGCTTGTCAATTATGAAGGCTACCTCTCCATCGCTATACACAATGGGGACAGTGAACATGGCGGAGGAAGAAGGTTTTCTCGCTTTATGGGATGTATTGATACGCACGGAATACTGGACAATTCCAGCCTGACACAAACGATTGACACGGTTTGTGGGGCCGCAGCCGCCAACCCTCCGCTTTTCCAGTCTGCCGAGAACCTTCTTGGTTGCGGAATCGTAGCTGTATTTCCACGCCAGCCGATACAACTCCGCATTACACTCGTAGATGTGCTTGTATGGCTTCATTTTGGCTGCGCACAGATACACGAAAGCAAGCCGTTCTGTATCATCATGACCGAGTGCAGCGATTTTTTCCAACTCCTCTTTGTAAATGGTGATGGATGGCGGGCTGTCACTTGTACCATCAGGAGTTCCGCCGCATTGCACAGACAGCATAATCTCTTGGATGCTTGCGTTGATATATTCCTCGGGCATTCCCTTGAAGTAGTCGGAGGATACGGAGCACAGCCGCTCCTCAATCTGTTTTGCCGTGTAGGTCGTCTTGTTGATGAGATACCACGCTGCTGTCCGAAGCTCACTTCTGGCGTGGGCGCTTGTTGCGCTGATACCACTTTTGAGAATCCTCTTTGCCTCTGCCGTTCTGTCAAAACAAATTGTCTTGCTCATGCAGTCGCCTCCTCACGATAAGATTTACTTGGGATAACCAACAGAATCAATTCATCCAATACTGCCCATACAGTGGACTCGGCGTAATGCCTGCGCTGGACAAGCTCAACCAGGTAGTTATAGGCCGATTGGATGTCGCCGCCAACAAGCTCCATGATTTGGCCTCGAACGTAGTCATACAGTACGTCGAACCGCTCTTTTGTGTCCTTGGCAATCTTCTTGCTGCCGTTCGTGTTGGTTGTGTTGTTGGTTCTGGTGATGAACCGTTTTTGCCTCTGGAGCCGGTCTATCAATTCCGCCATGCGCTCCAACACAGCGGTATCAAATTCCTGCGGCGTAGCAAAGTCCAGAAGCATATTTCTGGAATCCTTGCATCTCTTCAGTTGCTTTTGCAGACACTCAAACCGCTTGCAAATCTTGTTCATGATACATGGGCTGTCGATTGCCGGGAGATACCTGTGATACTTGTCCAACATATATCTGGCGTCATCGTCAAGGCTTTCATACGGAGTGCTGAGTAATTCCGCCAGCCTGGGGCCGCCATTGTATTTACCCACATCGTCAAATGATTTGTCGTATCGCGCCAAATCTGTGTTCATGGCATCATAGATATACCGCATGAACAGAGGTTTGTTGTCTGGAATCAGCGCATTGTGCTTCCGAATCCGCTCCTGTTCCTCCAGTGAACAGGCAGGAGCCTTTACCATCTTTCCGTCAGCGCCTATGAATTGCTCATATGGCATCTGCTCTTTATTCCACGCAGACGGCTTCTGCGGCGGAATGCCGGTCTTGATTTTGTCGATTTCGATGCCGACCAGTTCGCTCACAATCTTTATCCGCCGTGATAGTTCGGCATACTCGGGAGAATCCTTCGGAAATTTATCTCTCAAAGCATACAAACAGGTTGCCTGATTGGACAAGCTGCCAACGGCGGAGTTCAGCCCACGGATATCCGCCTCAATCATGCTTTCAAACGTGATTGCACCCTTGAGCTGTTTTCCTGCGCTTGGGTACAGGATTGGCACCGGGTTTCTTTGCGCTCCCTTGATGAGAATTGGGTCATTGGAGCTGAAGCAGCGGTCTCCGTCGAAGTCGCAATTTTGCAGAGCCAGCGTACTCACATCGCGGATGGAGAGAATCAGCCCGCTCTTGATATAGGAGTACCACCTGTCCATCTCTGGCGTTCTGGCAAGGCCGCAGACGGTCACCTCGGAGGAGTCAATCAGCGGAGAACGCATCAGCACCACCTTGTCAGGAGCTGGCTGAACCCGATTCCAGTAGGCAGAGTAAATCTCGTGGGCCGGAATCAGGCCGGATACGGCGATATCGTGGTCGCCGTCCACCGCATGGCTTTTGATGATGTGCTGGATTTGGGCAACTGGGTCGCTCACGATAAAACTGTACCCGCCCCGGCAGAGCAGTTTTCCTATCTTGGCCCCATTGAACTTGGATTCCACCTCACGATGGATAAGCGTCTGGATGTAAGAATCTTGGAGTAGGTCATAGTTGTGTGCGATAGCCCTCTGTAGAAGGCTTGCGGCTGGCTTAGCGACCTCTGCGTCATCTCCGCAGTCATTACCTATGCTGCCATCCACACCGCCTGAGAAGCCCACCAGGGTGCGGTATACGGTTTCTGTGTGACCGCTGCACAGCTTGGTCAGCAAATCCTCCGTGTGGCTGCACAGCCGGTCAATGTCCCAGTCATCCAAATCCAGCGCTTGTATGTATTGGTAGTTCAGCGTTCGATAGTCGTCATCGTGTTCCTTGTTCGCAATGACAACGCCCCACCGCAGGCTGTACTTCCGCATGGATTCTTGATGGTATTGCCATCCGCCGTGCTTGCCATAGACCTTCCACATCTTGAATTGGGAAGTGGAGAGCAGTACATCAATGTCCTCCACAGCATAGCTCTGACCATACACATCCTTGATGGTGGTAATGCCATGTTCCCGGCAGTACGCTTTGAAGTCGAACGCAACCACCAGACCTTTGCACCATGGGGCGCGGAGGATATACTCGCTGGGAACATATCCATCGTTCTCCCTCAGATATCCGAGTTCCATGGCGACCTGCCGCATCCACTCCGGGTCAGCCAAACCTTGTCCATCAAAGCTGTTGAGTGGGTCGAAGTTCATCTCTGGCTCATCGTAATAGTGCTGCGTGATTGTTTTCTCAACCCGCTTGTTTCTTCGCCCGCTGGTACACTCCGTTGTGATGTAGTCGATTGGGAGATGCGGCTTGATTTCCTCATAGTCGCTGACCACACAGACACGAGGTGCCGACTTTAGGAAGTGCATCCCAGACTCCGACAGGCCCATATAGGCGTTAAACTTGGAAACGCTGAAGCTGTCCCCGAGTTCTTCTGGGGAAATGCCGCAATATAGCGCCTCCGTTATGTACTGGTGCATGACATCCCATATGAACGCAATCGTGTTCTGCCGGAGCTGACCGCTCCCGGCGCAAAGCCGTACATAGTGCCGTCCGTTGAGGTCAAAACCGTGGTGCGCAAGCTCGCTGTACGCCTCCGCAGCTTTCTTGGCGTTTTTGCCATTGGCGGTCGGAACCACGATGTTCACGATTGCGTCTTTGACCGTAAGTCCGTTCAATCCGTTTTCGCTGTAGTAGTCGTGAATCTTTCCTGTAAGCTGGCTGGCGGAAATGGGCACCAGCTCGCCGTTCATGATTGCTTGTTCATCAGTGTAGCCGTCAATGTGATTTTTGTGCTCCAGGATTTTTTCCATTGGCAACTTATAAATACAAATCTGCTCTTCAACCATTACTCCTCGTACTCCTCCCAATTATGGTACAGGGGCTATCGACTCATTGCCGATAGCCCCCTTTGATTGTCAGAGGAAACTGACAACCTTTACTGTTTTTGCTGTTTGATAATTCCCACTGGAATCCGTCAAATTCAATTTGAACGTAAGCCCCAGCAGAGAACTGCTGCTCGGAACCTGCACTGAAATGGTGTTGCCAGACTGTTTTGTAATCGAGACCTTTCCTTTGAGCTCACTTGGCAAATCCAACGACCACACCGGAGCAATCGTCGTATCCTCAGTTACGCCATCAGTCTGGTAGAACTTCGCCGTATAGGTGTTGGTTCTTCCAAGATAAATCGTACCTGCCCCGTTGATTTCGCAAGTATATACAGGTTCTGGCGCTGCAAGCACCTCAACCTGTACCGTGTCCGTAATATCATGCTCTTTCCAATAACACATGATTGCACACGTTCCAGTGCCAGTACAGGTTGCGACCCCATCCTCGGTAATAGAGACAACTGTGGGGTCAGAACTCGACCATAGCAGCGTTGGATTCACGATTGGACTGCCGTCAAGCGCGGCGGCGGCGGTCAGTTTTGTTTCATCACCAAACACATATGTTGGTTCGGAAGGAATCTTCAATGTGTACTCCATTGGATTGCTTGGGCCTTGGATGACAGATGCCTCAATGCGGCAGATACCAGTTTTGTAATTTCTGCTCACGATTGTGTACCAGTTGCCCATCGCATTGAACTCTTGATTGACCTTTAGCAATCTGGAAAATTCATTGTCTCCGCTCATCAACTCGACGTTACCGGCGATAACGCTCATCATGTCGGATTTGTCTGGCGTCACACCCGTCATGTCGTAGGCAAAAAATGGAATGCTGAGTTCCTGCATAGAACCTTTGTCGTACACAGTGACCAGTATATCTCCGTTGATACCATCGCTGCGGCGATACACCCTATTTTCAAGGCTTTCCTGGTTAAGAATCAAATATGTTTCACCGTAGCAAGTTATAATTGAACCAGGATGAAGTCCGTTACCAGCAGGATAATAGATTGAAATATTATCGTTTGTTTGGTTCGTGTCCTTATTGCGTCTAAAGAAACATTGATACTCTTCGCCAGTCCAATAATCCTTAACAGTTGTCCCTTCACGGGCAAGGTGGGTGTAAAATTGAGACCGCACAACACTGTATAGCTCATGGTCGGTTCTATACTGGTTTGGATGGCTCTTCCTGTAGTAAACAGCGTGGGTGGCTTTTGCGTTTTCCATCTCTAATCACCTTTAATCCTTGAAAATAAATGAGAAGTCCGAATCACGGCCTCCAAGAACCGGCTCGTCAGGAATAGAATCAATGCGCTGCTGCAGTCTTTGGATTCGACGCTCCAAATATTGATATGCTTGGGAGGTCGTCCCAAACTCTGCCTCAACAGAACGGAACAAATCTATGTCCCCAAGCATAGCCTCAAAAACGGCCAATACGGTACAGAGCAACTGACGATAATGGACGTTTTTATCGTACACATCGCAGTAGTTCAACCCGTTCTCATTCAAAAGAACTTTCAGTTCATCTTCTGACAGATATTGCTGATGGGCAAGCTCAATCATCAACCTATCATAAACGCTGACATTGAGCCGCAGGTTGGGGTCTGGCTCGGCACTGTAATACGTCTTCTCTTTCTCATCAACCGGTTTCGGATAGTAAATAGTTTTCATTTTCGATTCATCCTTTCTACAATAGAGATGTTGCATACGCCCCTGATAATACCCAAGTCAAGGCACTATCAGGTGCTCTCTAAATCAAAGCCTCCTGAGCCCTTGATGCACGACATCAGAAAATCGTGCGGGTCTACGAATACTTCATGCTCCAGACGGTACTTCAATTTTGCGTTGCTCGCGCTCCGTTCCGCCCACAGCCTGAGCATCTTGGGGTGGCACTGGGGGCAGTATTTTGCTGCGCTTGAATGTGGCTTGAATTCCTTGCCGCATTGAGTGCATGGTTTTACTTTGTAGCAACGGTGGCCCAATTTTGTTCGGCCTCCTTCAGTCGCTCCCGGTATCGTCGTACTCTCTCTGCGGTCTGTTGTCTACGCACTCTCGCGGCACATACTGGGCAATATTTTGAGTGGCTTGACTGTGGGCTAAATGCTGTGCCGCACTCGGCACACGGCTTTGCAGTATACTTCGTCTTTGTATTCATTTTACCTTCCTTTCCAAAAGTGTTATTCTTCTTATACATCTCTAACAAAATTGATGGACACCCTAAAAACGGCTGTAACGCAACGCTTTTACAAGGGTCACTTTTTTCAACAGGCTGAGTTGCGATACAGGCTGTATGATGAAAATCAATCTGCCTCATTATCCTCTGACAGCAATCCAAACCGCTCCAAATACGAACACACATATGGGTCTTTCAACGCTCGCTCCCTCATCCCATCGCTCCCGACCCAATGTTCATGCTTCCACTTGTTCCACCAATCACCACCCAGATACCGGGGACTGGTAACATCACAATAAGACATAGCTTTTTGCGGCTCGTCGTAGTTTGCGAAACTTCCGTAGAGGTAGTAGCATACAGCCTCAACCGTCCACTTACCGTCATTCTCCGCTACTGCCTCCTCGATTTCGTGCTCCATGTCGAAATCCGCATCATCACACAGTTCCAGAATTTCATCCTTCAAAGTGTCCACTCCCTTCTTCGGCTGTTGGATTCGCTCTAAATCCGATAATCTTAAGCGGTGCTTATTGTGGTATACAGAATACGTCCAGAAGCCATTTGTGAGGCCGTAGAGCACCTTCTTGGTGTGGCGTGTAATTTTATCACCTATGTAACTAAAAACGCTCTACGGCCCCTCTGTGACCGCCTACAGGGCCCTCACACGGTACTTCCTCTTAAACCCTTCCATTCGCCTTCGCTACGATGAACGCTCTCCAGCGCTCTTGGAACTTCGCGTCGATTTGCCCCCGCCGCATCCCGTACTCATTCTCGATGTCCAAATAGCGGATGCCTTGACTGAGCTTCTTCTTGATTTCTTGCGCCTCTGCATCGGATAAGTCTCTGATGCGACGCCCTGGGAGTCCATCGCCAGAAACGAAGGTCTTCTTTGCTGGTGAGCCCGCAATCTCAGCTACGCTCACCCCGTCTTTTTCTTCTGGACTAATGGAAGGTTCATTATGAGCCTTCAATACGTTATCTTTTATTATCTTTTCCTTATCTTTTATTGGCTCACTATGAGCCTTCCATTCGCCGTTTTTGAGCCTTCCATCGGCATCATCTGAGCCTTCCATTCCAATGGATGGTTCATTATGAGCCATCCATTCTGTTATGGTAGGTTCACATTGAGCCTTCCATTGATGGTTGATGTTCAGCCTCCTCTGACGATTGCCTCTGCCGTTATCCTTGATGAACGTGGTGCATCTTGTGATAACACCCATATCTTCAAGTTTCTTGATGCTGCGTTTGACCGCATTGATATCCTCACCGAACATCTCGCAGAATTGCTGGTTGGTAAAGTGACACTCACAGCCATTCCTCTGGAGCTCCTCAATATGCGCCACAATCAGCAAGTCAAGGCTCCTGAGTCCAGTGCCGAAATATCTCTTGTCGATAGCTAAGAATTTGTTTTCCATGTTCGTTGTTCCTTTCATTAGATTAACCGTTTTTAGGCTGACTTGCATAATACTCTTCCACGACCGCTTGCAACTCTGGAGAGTCTTTGTAGAGCCAGACGTGGAATTTGACGTTGAATTTGTCCGGCGCAACCTTGAAAGGCACGAATCCTCTCTCAGTCAGTAGGTGGTATAGGAACAGTTTCCGGCAAACGTAGGTTTTAGATTGTCCCATTGCTCATTTCTCCTTAAATTGATTTTGGGTAATGTTTGGGGCCAGCGTGGGCTCCGGTTTTGCCACTCTTCTTACACATATAAGTACCAGCACACGATACCTAAAGAGGCTTGTAACGCAACGCTTTCATAGGGGGTATTTTTGTGAACAGTTTCGGTTCCGCGTGGTTTAATTCTCCTCATGTTCTCTCGCTCTTTCTCTGCAGCGGCGCACCCTATCTGCAGTTTGGCGCCTTACGACATCGCCGACGCACGCAGGGCAATACTTGGAGCGACCGCCTGTTGGGGTAAACTTCGCACCACACTCGGCGCAGGTCTTTGTTCTGAACTTCATCTCTCTCATTTTCTGACTTCCTTTCAAAAAATTTTGTTACTTATATCCCATTGAGTACGTTATTGACGCGCTACCGATAAACCGTTGCGGCACAGGGGTCTTTAGGGGGTCATTTTTTACAACACCCGACAAGTAATTTCGCTTTACAGCAACCATATTTTTCGTTGAGAAAAGCGATTTGAGTACAAAAATAGCGCCCCACCTGTCGGTAAGACACTTGCTTTGATAGCTCCTTATCTGACATCTGCTCCTGTCCAGCGATATAACCGCCATGTTTACGGATAGAGGGGAGCACCTCCGATGTGACCCACCTGCGGAATTTTCTTGCACTTGGAAGCTTGCTCGACAACGCCAGAGAGTACAGGCCGGATTCGTTGATGATAACCATTTTCTGCATTCCACCGGGGGTCATCAATTCAGTGACCCCTTTGTCCTCGGTGTCCACATGACGTGCTACCGCATTAGCGAGGGATTTCCCTTCGCCATATCCCAACGCTATTGCTACGTCCTTGCCCACCAGCCAAGGCTCGCCATCAATTTCAACGACCCGAACCTTGCCGAACTCTGGACTCCAGTGGGCCTGTATGTGTACTTTCCTCTCAAGGTCATACATCCTCGGTGGGAGTTGGCGGCAGCAGCCCTTTCACCTCTAACCGCAAGGGGTGAACCCTGTTACCAGCAGACCGCCACAGGAGGCCGTAGGAAGCCCGTAGAGGCCCCTCTCGCTTCGGTAGTATAGTTTGTCATCCGCAGCTACAAACGTGCTCTGTGGCCGCTGTAGCGCCGCAGAGAGGGCATAGAGAGTTGCGGTCTCGAATTTATGAATGTGCTGCGTAGGCTCGCAGCGAAATTGGGAGAAAAATCCGGGACAGTCGGGCTCAGGTCGCTGTCATAGGCGCAATAGCTCATTGCATACCATGACGCTCCCTACTTGTTTTTCCAAGTTGTGTTCTCTGTCTATCTATTATTTATAAGGCAAGGGCCTTCAAACCCTTGCACTGCAACGGTTTTGCGAATGCCCAGGACACACGATGTGTCCCAGGGTGGTTCCAGGATAAGAGCGTATCCCTACTCATGGATAAGATGAACCGCCTCGTCGTCCATCAAATAGAAGAGAGCGTGGGTAGCTGCGATATTGCGCCCCATCCGCAGACGGAGCTTGAGGTCTGCGGATTTGCTCATGTGGTCACTGTCCGGCTGGTCGAAGTCGCAGCTATCGCAGATGCGGCTGACTTTGTCCAAATAATGTTTGATATAGCACCATTTCTGTGTAAAAATACAAACTTTTAGGATAAAATTTTTGGACAACTCGGGTCGGTTGTGCAGTCCGTATGCGCAAGAGAGCAAGTGATTTGCATGAGCCCTTCGGGGATATCCAGTAGAGAAGTCTTCTTTCTTTTTATTTATAGGAATGGGCTTGAAACGCTTGTGCCGCAAGGGCTTCAAAAATCCCAGGACACACGGTGTGTCCCAGACTGGTTTCGGACGCCCCCTTTCGGGGGCTTGATTGCTCTGGATAGAAGGATTAGACGAAAGCCGGGTGATGTCCAGCATAGGCATGAAAAATCCCCTGGAACTGTTTGAACTCCAGGGGCGTTGTTTTGTTACGAAGACTCTGGGGCTAAAAGCCGCCACAGTTATCTACACCATATTTCGCCTGAGAATAGGTAAAACCCTCATATTCCAACTGGTCAATTAGGTCTGATTTAGTCCACCGAGAAGAGGAGCGGAGATATGACTTGGCGCTTTTGACAGCCTGTTCATCCCAATCAGCGTTGCAGTTGTCTACTCCGTATTGTGCTTCATCTGCTGTATAACCCTCGTATTCAAGTTGCTCTAACAGTCCTGAGTATGAAAAGGCAGATGAGCTTAAATACGATTTTGCATTTCGCAGAGCCTGTTCTTTCCAATCCGCACCGCAGTTGTCTGCTCCATACTGCGCTTCTGACGATGAAAATCCATGATACTCTAACTGCTCAATTAGGCCAGTATATGAAAATGCAGAAGCCCTTATATAAGATTTTGCTTGTTCAAGAGCACCGGCGTTCCCAGTTTTGGGTACATAATTACTGCCGCCGTAATCAAAGGAACTCGAAATACTCTTATTTTGCTGGCTATCAAAGAAAGCCCATATTCCACACAGCAGAATTGCAAAAATAACTATTGAGGCAATAACTTTCTTACTTCCACTTTTCTTTGCCAGAGGTGCCTCGTTGACTTGCTGAACAGGATGTCCGCAACCAGGGCATGAAACAGCCTTGTCGGAGATGCTTCTCCCGCACACAGGGCAATTAAACAGTGCCATCGGAGCCCTCCTTACTGTCCCTCATGTTTTTGATGCCGGAGAACACCAAAATTGCACCTACCGAGCAAGAAACGATGGCTCCAATGCGATACTGCCAGATTTTCTTCAAATCATCGTCCATCATATCTTCATAAGTATCAGCTATGCGTTCATACCCGCTTTTCAACAGCCACCCAGCACTTTCTGCCTCTCGCTTCGCATCTTCATAGCCCTCTACACATTCCCTGTAGTGCTCAGAGTAAAAGGCGTAGTCATCATTGGCAATTCTTTTTACACCAACAATAAAGCAAATAACTGCCACCACACAAAGCACTACACCAAGCTGCATTTTAGGAAGTTTAAGCCACTTTGATACAGCAGGTGCCTCGGGCTTTGGCGATTTAAGCGGGAACCCACACTCGGAACATACGGTGCTACTGGCCTCTATGGACGCCCCACATTCTGGACAGGTGGCTTTTGTCTGTGCGTCATTATCTCCCATGATGTTCTTCCTCCATAAACTTGACGAACTTTTAAGTCCAGAGCTGTTATCCATTATCCGGGGCAGTTTTGGATTGGATGGCTGGCTGCAGATTGCTGATGTCGTAATATTCTGGATGCTCATGGATGAGGTGTTTGGCAAAAGTGAAACCATCCTTCACATACAGGTCGTCAGGGTCGTTCAGCTTTTTAGTTTCTTCGATATCTTGAGGGATAATCTCATCGTGGTCGTGAAAATCGGCGCAGGTTCCAGACAGGAACTCTTCCCAACTGGTGGTCGCACCTCGAACGTCGATGTAGACGGGCGCACCTTGGTATGTTGCTTGACAAAAGAAATGGCAGGAGGTTCCTTTACGAATCTCGAACGCATCATAGCCGAATTCTTTGTGCAAGGCGAGAGAAAACAGTTGACACGAACCTTGGAGGAAGATACTGGCATCTTCGTAAACATTGTGAAACTCTGATGAGTCATCTTCAAGGTCTACAAACTGAGGGTTTGAGATTTTGGACAGGCATTTGTCCATGTCGCGGTAGGTCTCGGCTACTCCGGTGTGATAGCCGGTATGAAAGTAGATGTGGTCAGTCATATGAGAGTCCTTCTTTTGGTGTGTCGTATGCTCTATGGGCATATTTTGTGTAGCGATAACCACTTTCTATTCTACAGTGGTTGTACATCTGCTTCCGTCCTACAACAGCTAATAATGGACGACCTTATCTTAATTGTAGACGGACAGGCTGTGGCAATGGGTGATGTTCGCAGTGGAGCGCGGCATAATTCAATATTTTTATTTAGCGGTATCTTCTGTTGAGCAAATTCCCGTAATCGTATCGCGCTCCATTTTCTCTTTGATAGCGGCACGGATAAAACCAGCCTTACTTAAATTGTGGGCAGAGCAGTAAGCATCAAGTTCCTCAGCTTCGGATTTTGGCATGGATAACTTGACCTGTTTATAGTTTTCCTTAATCCATTTGTCGTTGGATATCCGCTTTTTCTCAGACAATGCCATCTAAGATACACCTCCTTAATAATACGCATTATACACTGGTACTAATGCTTTGTCAAGGAAGTGTCTCAAAAAATGTTGGCAGAAAAAAATGGCACCGACTACCCCTGCTGGGGTCGAAAAGGGGGATTGACCCCGGCCCCGCCTGACCGCTCCGGCCCCGTCTACTTTCCCTTGCCCGAAAAGGGCAAGTTGACCCCCGGCCCCGGTTCCCCCGTTGCGGCTATGGCTGACAGGGTACACCCCCAGCGGATACGGACAGGAACGGCCCCGGCGTATTTGACAAAATAAACAAAAAGCTCATATCAGCATTGGTACTAATGCCATATTGACGGGGCATTGGTACTAATGCTATACTGTCAGCGTGGACACCACCGGGGCGAACACCACCGGGAACGGGCTGACCCCTACATGGGGCGAACACCACCAGCCCCGCCCCGGCCCCGCCACAACACCACCAGGGGCGCGGCTGACCCTACCAGGGTACACCACCAGCCCGCCCCGCCGCTCATTGGAAAGGGGGCCGCATATGACAGGCGTTGACCGTTTGACCGCTCTTGACGCTGAAACAATCGTTTTGCTATTGTCCGGGTACACCGTTCGGGAAATAGCTGACCATTTCAACGTCACGGAAAAGCGCATTGAAAAGCACCGGGAAAGAGTGCTGAACATTATCACGGGAAAGGAATAAGAAAGTATGAATTTACTGGAATTTGCGGATTTTCAGGCCGCTAAACGCTGGAAAAGGTTCGTTTATCTGACCGAAAACCAGCCCAATTTTGAAAAGGGCTTGCACCCTTTCAGACTGTCAATCACGTTTGACAAAATGACCGTTTCCGCCGTCGTGGACGTGGGCGGCCTGTTTTTCCGGCGGGGCGAAAATTACGCCACAATTAGCGCAATCCGGCGGATTGATTGCAAGCCGTGTATTTTGGGCGATATTCTCGAAATTGTGTGCAAAAATGGCGAAAAGTACATATTTGTAGCACAAGAGTAAACCGGGCGGGGCCGCATGGCCCCGCTTTTTTTGCGTCTGGACAGGCAAGGCGGGGACAATCCAGCGGGGAAAGGGGACGGCCCCGCCGCTCCCAGGCTGACCCCCAGCACCAGGACGGCCCAGGACGGCCCCGCCGCTCCCAGGCTGACCCCCAGCACCAGGACGGCCCCCAGCGGGGCGGGGGTTGCCCCCTTGCGGTTATAGGCAGAGGGTACACCCCTTGCGGTTATGTGTGACAGGTAGGGTTCCCCCCTTGCGGTAAAGGGCAGAGGGGATAGGCCAGCGCCGCCAGGGCGCACAACTTTTTATACACTCGAAAGGGTGCTAATATATAATCTCATACCATTCCCCACCCCAGGGTGTTGCGCTCCGAGGAGCCGGGAACGGTCAGCACTTGCCACGCCCAGACGGTCAGACCGCCCAGCGTCGGCATGATACCCCAGCTTGCACCACGACCACGCAAGCACCGCCTTGCATCCAACGCCCCTTATGCACGGCGGGTCTTTCCCAAGGGGTTTACATATATGCTCTTGCGACAGTGGCCCCGCCCCAGCGACAGCGTATATCTACCCCGCAGCCTCAGCGCAATATTGAACCGCTCAAACACTTTGATAGCTCTCCAAATTCACCGATGATAATCATCTTGCTTATGAACAGTTGATGAGATATTGTCGGCCCGGAGTGTGTCATAGTTTCCGAGCGGCTTTTTATTGTCCAGAATGTAAAGACATATAGGACTTGAGCACCCTCGCATTTCATGCCGCAATCTGAGTATACAGCAATCGGTTACATTAAATTCGACAGCATATACTCAACTACCGATTAGACTATACTCGATAGCTTCAACTCTCTGTTGAATATCTATGAATATTATCTGTATATGTATTCTGCGTTCATATTGACTCCGTTTACAGTCCATCAGGAAAACAATAGGCCGCAGACTTTTCATATAGGTAGGTTATTGCTCTTTTGGTATATCGACCTCGTATATAGCTTGATGCACACTTGTGGTAATATGAATTATTTTATTTGCCGTCGGCAGACCGGCGCACTCCGTCCCGGCAAATTATAAGTTAGTAAATCTTGCAGGCCCGCCCAAAATAAAAGTTAGTACATTTCGCAGACCTCGTTGGTTGCAATCCAAAAGTTAGTAAATCAAATCAGAAGTCAGTATCTTCCGTCAGAAGTTAGTAAGTTAGTAAATTCTTTTTGCCTCTTGCTCGGCTGGACTCAGAAGTTAGTAATCTTTTTGGTGAGACAGGGTTTTGGGCTGGGTGAATAAAAGTTAGTAAATATTCACATTATTCAGTGAAATATGAATAAAATTTCGCAACCAGGACTTCACACCAATTTCCCCATTCGCAAACACCAAAGCCCGCACCTCATTTTCCACGCCAGAAGTTAGTAAAACCCACCAGCACTATGGTGAATTTGCTACCAAATCAGAAGTTAGTACCTCGAATCGGAAGTCAGTAAATACTTTTCGAGCCACACGACTTTGCCTATTTTGAAAGTCAGTAAATTCTCTTGGTTTACAAGGGAATACACACTTGCTCTATTTTCAGAAGTCAGTAAACTCTTTCGGTTCATCGACAGATTTTCAAACCAGAAGTTAGTAATTCGCTTTTCGCCACCCATGAAGCAGTCTTCGCATTCTCAGGTTCTCCCCAAATCAGAAGTTAGTAAGTTGTTCCAGACCTCCTGTCAAATCAAAAGTTGGTATTTGGAATCGCCGCTCGTCATGAATGGAAAAAGCCAGTAAAAGTTAGTAGAAGTTTTGATGCCGAGCACCAGTCTCGCTTTATGCTCACTCAAATCAGAAGTCGGCAAATCCCTTTAAGCCATCCGCAGAGTAAAAGTTGGTACTTTCTCCTGCGGTGCGCAGTGCATCGAAATCAAAAGTCAGTAAGTCCATTATGCGCTAAGGTCTCACTAAGACAAAAGTCAGTATTCCTGGTAGCTCAGGAGCAGAAGTTTGTTCTCACCCGATGGAAGTCAGTACGACCTCAATCTCGTGATAATAGTTAGTAAATCCTGTCTCCCGCAACAAAAGTTAGTATGCACTGTTTGCCCTATAGCCAAAAGTTGGTAAACGTCTACGGCATTGGAGTAAGAAGCCAGTAAGTTTCTCTCATCAAAGTCAGTGGAGGTTTTGCGTAGCAAGTGAAGTCAGTCCAACTGTCTATCACAACTCGGAGAAGCTGGTAAAGCGTTTGGCCTGAAACAAAAGTTGGTAAACTGCATCGCTCCAGTACCAAAACTCAGTAAGCCGTTTTGAGCTATGGCAAAAGTCAGTTAAGTGATTCAGTTTCTGATGAAAGTCAGTTGCTTGCTCCAGTTTGCGATGAAAGTCGGTAAGGTGTCTTTCCTTATATCGAAAGTTGATAAAGAACTCACGGCCCATGTCAAAAGCCAGTAAACTTCCTGACTCAAAGCACGATAAAGTCAGTTAATCTATTCGAGCCAAAGCAAAATTCAATAAAAAGAAATAGCCATGCTCAATTCGCTCCACCGAAAGTCAGTGCCGCCAATTCAACATAGCTATATGGATTAAAAGTCAGTATAAGGTGGGTGTTAGTGGCCCATTTCTGTTCGTTTTTGCGACATTTCATTGAGTGTCACACTGTTTGTAGTGGCAACCCTCACGCTCACATCATGCTCACCATCCGCCCCATTCGGGAGGACGGCAAGTGGGGCGCAAAGTGCCGCAAGGTGTACGATCTGGACGGCCAGGGCCAGCGTATCCCGGACGGCAAAGGCGGCTGGAAGAACCACCGGGAGGACACCACCGACTGGAACCAGAGAGGGAACGCCGAGAAGTGGCGGGCGGCGTGGGCCGCTTATACCAACCGGGCGCTGGAGGCCGCTGGCAGGCCGGAGCGCATCGACCACCGCAGCTACAAGCGCCAGGGTGTTGACAAAATCCCTACTGTTCACATGGGGCCTGCCGCCAGTCAGATGGAACGCCGAGGTATCGCCACCGAGAAGGGCAATATCAACCGGGAGATCGCTGCTGACAACAAGCTGCTGAAAGAAATCAAGGCCCGCATTACCCGGCTTTACAACTGGAGCAAGGAGCAATCTGCCCAGTCCCAGGGCCGGGAGAGCATCATGGATTTTCTTTTCCAGGCAAGACAGGACACCGCCCCGGCCTCTCAATATGCCAAGGTCAAAGCGCTCAAAGAAAATGTTGCGCTGTTCAATTTTTTGCAGGCATACGGGATTTCGTCCATGCCAGAACTTTACGAAAAAGTTTCCGCTATGAACAGCGGCTATTATGATTTGCGCGGCAAAATTGTCAAGGCCGAGCACCGGTTGTCGGTGCTGGATGAACGACTGGAAATGTGGGCGCAGTATCAGAAATACAAGTCCGTCCGCCAGAAATTGGACAAGGTTGCTCCAGCCAAACAGGAGCAATTCGAGCAGCAGCACAGCGCCGACCTTGCCCTGTTCGATGCCGCCGTCCGCTACCTGGACACGCTGAAAGCCTCTGGCGAGGCCATCACCCCCAAGGCGTGGAGGGCCAAGGCCGCAAGGCTGACCGCCGAGAAAGAGGCAGATTATTTGAAAATGCGGGATATGCGGGAGGACATCAAGGCGGTGGAGACATTGAAAAAGACCGCCGAGCGCCTTGCCAGAGAGGGCCAGCCCCAGCGCAGGGAGGAACAAGAGCGATGACCTATCAGCAATATCGGGCCGTCCGGCGATTGGTACATAGCTGCTGCAACTACCAGGACGGCAACTGCCTCCGGCTGGACGATGGGGAGGAATGTGTTTGTGTTCAAAGCATTTCCTATTCGCTGATCTGCCGCTGGTTTCGGGCCGCTGTGCTGCCGCAGGATGAAAGTCTGTGTGCCGTTCTGCTCCATCGGGAGGACATGAAGAAATGTGTCCTGTGTGGAGGCTGGTACATTCCAAAGTCGAACCGGGCCAAATATTGCCCCGTCTGCGCCAAACAGGAGCGGCGGCGAAAGACCCGTGAACGGGTGCGCCGACATAGGGCTGGTATGTAACGCTTTAGGCCCAAAACACCCTTGATATTTCAAGGCTTTCCGGGCGCAGTCAATAGGGGGGCTGTATGTTATCATTCTGAGGCCCCCAAACGGCCCTCTAAGCCGTTACAAACGGGAGGTGAACACGATTGCTGATTACATGACAACGGACACCAAGCCGCTCCCATATCTGCCCTACCCCCGTTTCCTGCTGGGGGCCGACCTGACGCAGACCGCCAAGGTGCTGTACGCCGTCCTGCTGGACAGGTCAAACCTCTCCCGCGCCAACGGCTGGACGGACGAGGACGGAAATATTTTCGTAGTTTTTCCCTTGGGCAAGCTGGCTGATATGGTGGACAAAGGCCCCACCACCGTCAAGACGACGCTGACCGAGTTGGAGGCGGCGGGGCTGATTGAACGGCGGCGCTGTGGGAACGGGATGCCAAATCGCATCTATGTGAAACAGCCTGACAGCCAGGAAATTGACCGCCTGATGGACAGAAAACCGGCCACCAGACAGCCGGAAAATCGGCCCTCTGATAGCCGGAAAACTGACCGTCAGATGGCCGGAAAACTGGCCCCTAATAAAATAAGTAATAGTAACTTGAAGAATAACTTGAGTGGAGTGAGTGAGAGCGCCCGCATTTTTGGCTGCTATGGGAATGTCTTTCTGACCGAGGCGGAGGTTGCCGAACTGCAAGCCGACTTCCCCTCTGTCTGGCAGGAGTACATCGAGAGGTTATCCGAATACATGGCCTCCACCGGCAAGACCTATAAGAGCCATGCCGCCACCATCCGCCGCTGGGCCAAGGAGGACAGGCGCAAGGGCAAAGGCGTATCTGACTATTCGTGCAAGGAGGGCGAGAGCCTATGAACGATTTTGACAGCATCATCAAGCGCATCACCGTGACCCGGCTGGAACCGGGGGACTACACCGGCGAGGACGGGATTTTGTACTGCGGCAAGTGCCGCACCCCGAAACAATTCCGCATGGAGGCCCCGCCGATGAAGGGCCGCTTGCTCCCCCACCCCTGCCGCTGTGAGCAGGAACGGCTTGACCGGGAGGCGGAGGAACAGGAGGCCCGCCGTCACCGTCAGGCCGTGGCCGACCTGAAAAGCAAAGGCCTTACCGACCCGGCTATGCGGGAGTGGACATTTGCCAACGACAACGGCAAATGCCCGCAGATGAAACACGCCCATTTTTACGTTGATAACTGGCCGACGATACGGGCGGAAAACATCGGCTATCTGCTCTGGGGCGGCGTAGGGACTGGCAAAAGCTATTTTGCGGGCTGTATCGCCAATGCCCTGATGGAACAGGAAGTGGCCGTCCGCATGACAAACTTTGCCCTGATACTGAACGACCTGACCGCCAGTTTTGAGGGCCGGAATGAGTACATAGCCCGCCTTTGCCGCTCCCCGCTGCTGATACTGGACGACTTTGGCATGGAGCGCGGAACGGAGTACGGTTTGGAGCAGGTCTACAACGTGATTGACAGCCGTTACCGCAGTCGCAGGCCGCTGATCGTCACCACGAACCTCCCCCTTCAAGACTTGCAGCACCCCCAGGACACCGCCCATGCCCGCATCTATGACCGGCTGTTGGAGATGTGCGCCCCTATCCGTTTTTCCGGCGAGAATTTTCGTAAAGCCACAGCGCAAGACAAGCTGGCACGTTTAAAAAATCTGATGGAACCGCCCACCCACTCCCCTGCCACAGATGACTAATGGACAGGCAATTTCGCATAGGCTGTTGTGAAAGGCTGGGTGATGTTATTTGCAGACACAGGAGCTATGCAAAAGCGTATTCAAAGATGGCTCCACTGAAACGACAAAAGAGAATTTTACACACAAGCTGACCGAGTTGATCAATCAGCTGGAAAAGGGAAAACAGACCATCAAGCAAAAATAATGTGACAAGCTGTTTCCTCTGTGCTATACTGTAGGCAGGAAACAGCTTGTCCTATCTCTGAGGAGATATGACTATGAAAGCAGCAATTTACTGCCGTTTATCCGAGGAAGATAGAAACAAGCAATTTGAAACCGACGACAGCAACAGCATTCAGAACCAAAAGGCTATGCTGTTGCAATATGCGATGGAACAGGGGTGGGAAGTTTATAACCTTTACAGTGATGATGATTACACAGGTTCAGACCGCAGACGGCCCGAATTTAACCGCTTGCTGGAGGACGCTAAGGCTCACCGCTTTGACATTGTTCTCTGTAAGACCCAATCCCGCTTTACCCGTGAGCTGGAGCTGGTAGAAAAGTACATCCACGGCCTCTTCCCTATTTGGGGTATCCGCTTTGTCAGCATCGTGGACAACGCCGACACCGCCAACAAGGGCAATAAGAAGTCCCGGCAGATCAACGGGCTGGTGAACGAGTGGTATTTGGAGGATATGTCGGAGAACATCCGCAGCGTCCTCACCAACCGGCGGCAGAATGGTTTTCACATTGGGGCCTTTGCCCTCTATGGCTACAAAAAGGACCCCGACCAGAAAGGCCATCTGCTCATTGACGAGGAGGCCGCCGCCGTTGTCCGGGAGGTGTTCACCCTCTTTTCCCAAGGCTACGGCAAGACGGCCATCGCCCGGATGCTCAACGACCGTGGCATCCCCAATCCCACCGAGTACAAGCGGCTCCACGGCCTGCGCTACCAGCAGCCCAAGGGGAAAAACAGCACTCTCTGGAAGTATTTTGCTATCTCCGATATGCTCACCAACGAGATTTATATTGGCAACATGGTGCAAGGCAAATATGGCAGCGTGTCCTACAAGACCAAGCAAAACAAACCCCGCCCCCAAAGTGAGTGGTATCGTGTAGAGGGAACCCATGAGGCCATCATCGACCGCCCCCTCTGGAACCGGGTGCAGTCCATGGTTGCGGAACGGGCCAAGCCTTTTGATTGCGGTACTGTGGGGCTGTTCGCCCGGAAAGCCCGGTGCGCCAACTGCGGCTACACCATGCGATCCTCCAAAAATCGCGGGCGACACTATCTCCAATGTTCTAACCGCCATGTGGCAAAGGACGCCTGCATCGGCTCTTTCATTTCGGTGGAAAAGCTGGAGCGGATGGTCATTGACGAGCTGAACCGGCTGGCGGCGGCGTATCTGGACAAGGACGAGTTGGAACGGAGTATTGAGTTTTGCGAAAATTTGCAAGGCCAGAAAAAGCAGCTTGTGGATACCCTCTCCGCCTATGAGAAACGAATTGCCGAGTACACCAAGGGTCTGCGGGATTTATACATGGATAAGGTCAAAGGCCTGCTCAACGACAGCGACTTCTCCGCCCTTTCTAAAGAGTTTTCCTCCGAGAAATCCCGGCTGGAGCGTGTCCTGCTGGACGGCCAGCGTCAGCTTGCTGAGCTGGAGGACAGAATTGCCGTTGGAGACAACCGAAAGGCCTTAGTGGAGCGGTATGTAAACCTGGAACACTTGACACGGGAAATCGTAGAAATCCTCATCGACCACATTACTGTAGGAAAGCGCGTCCCTGGCACTCGTGACGTTCCCATTGAAATCCACTGGAACTTTTAAGGAGCATAGCCCCATGCCACCCAAAGAAGAATTTGAAAAGTCTGTCCAATCCATCGACCAAGCCCTGGGCGAGATTGAGCGCACTCTGGAGCAAATGCTGACCCTGGCCCGCCTGTCCGCCAGCGATTTGAACGTAGACCGGGCTGCGCTGCAAAAGACGCTGGAACGCCTTCAACACAAAATCGATCGCATTGCGGACACCATTTGACTTGATTTTTCGCCATTTTCTGCACGAAGTTGCACTTTCGTGATTGCACCAGAGCAGAAAGCCCGGCTCACCTATGACAACATCCTCCGGCTCTCCGACGACCCGGATGTGAACAACGTCATCCGCTTCCTCCGGGAGAGGGAGATCGTCCATTTCCAGCGCTTCGGCGAGTGTCTGCGCCTGTGCAAGGAAAAGATGGATTCCCGGAACATCTACCTCACCAACCCCGCCTTTGACAAGGTCCAGCCCAGGGCCTGAACAACCAGGGCCGCCCCAGCCGGGGCGGCCCATTCTCTATTGGAACCGCCGGCTAAACCCGCACCGGCGGCACAGCTGCTCCACGGCCTCCCCTTGGGAAAAGCCCTCATAGATTCTCTGGGCTCTGGGGCTGTTTAAAATCTCCTCCAAGCCCTGTGTGTAGAGGTTTCCCAGGACCACATCCCCCTGGTGGTCCAGGCAGCAGGGCACCACCGTGCCGTCCCACAGCACACCAACCTGGTCCCGCAGGCCGTAGCAGAAGCGCCGGCCCGCCTCCTCCGGAGCCGTGAGATCAGGCCACTGGAATTTCTCCCCCCACTCCAAGAAAATCCCGGGGGCCAGGGTGGTCCCTCGGCCCCCTTCCTTCCAAGGCTTGGGAAAGTTTTCCTCTAAAACCTGAAGAATATAGCGGTTAAAGGTGTTGGCCCCTCTGGTATCCGCCCCATCCAGGTTCCACAGCCGCAGGGCGCAGCGCTTTCCACGCCCCGCCGCCTGCCGGGCGAAAGAGACGCAGCACTCCAGGTACTCCTCCACCCCCGCTTCCCCGCCGTTCCCCTCAAAGGAGTGAAGGGAGACACTCACTTTCTCTACCGCCGAGCTATTGTAAAGTGTTTCCCCCTGTCGATCTAGCAGAGTCCCATTGGTGGTGATCATCACCCGGAAGTCCAGCTCCGCCGCCCGCTCCAGGATGCCAGCCAGTTGGGGGTGGAGCAGGGGCTCCCCCATCAGATGGAGGTAGAGATACTGGCTATGGGGACGGATCCGATCCGCCAGATAAGAAAAATTCTCCAGGGAGAGGAAGCCTTGGGGCCGCCCGCTCCCCGGACAAAAATCGCAGGCCAGGTTGCACACATTGGTGATCTCCAGATAGACTTTTTTCAGCTGCCTCATGGGGCTCTCCTCTCTCGTACATTCCGATTTACCTGAAAGCAATTTCACCTTATACGCTGTACCACACAGGGAATTGCGGTCAACTACCCCGGTTGCCGGACCCCCAGAATATGGAGGAACCGGATCTGCCGGGCCGGATAGGTATCCAGCGGGCGGTAGTCCGCATCTTCGCTGTGGGCGGCCACCAGGATATTCTCTGGAGACGGGGGATTCCCCACTGACACCACGATGGGACAGTGGGAGAAGGCCCCTCCGCCAAAGCGGAGCTGGGCAAAGTCCCCAGGACGGATCAGGCTGATTCCGGTCTCCTCTCCAAAAGGCCCAGAGGTCAGCTGACGCCTGGTGATGAAATTATAAAAGTACGGCACACCAGTCCAGGCCGGGGCTTTCTTGTCTCCGCTGTAATAGTACCAGCCCAGCGTGGGCGTATGATCCATTACTCCGGCCCCCGCAAAGAGACACTGGGAAGAAAAATTGGTACAGTCTCCCCCCAGCAGGTCGTAGCTGTAGTAGGCGGGATTCCGGCTGTAAGCCCAGCGGTGGGCGTACTCCACCGACGCGGCCCGGTCATATGGTATGATTTTGGGCACTCCCCTCCCCCCTTTCCTCCTATTCTATGCAAAAGGGAAGAAAATGCGCCCAAGATCCCCGATTTCAGGTCTAGAGCCCCGATCTACGATTGGACAGCGATCTCTAGAATATCCTGGGCGACCCGTGCCCAGGTGAGCTGAGAGAGGTCTGGCCTCTCCCCCGTCGGTCGTTCCAGGGCCTCACCCAGAGCCAAAGCCAAGTTCCGCTCAAAATAAAAGAGGGAATCAGCGGAGTCTCCCCCGCCGGGCTGATCGACAAACCGGATGCCGTGGTTGGGGACATTCTGGTCGTACCAGGAGGAGATCCCCGGCAGATCAGAGCACACCACCCGGCATCCACAGGCCAGGGCCTCCAGATTCACCAGGGGCAGACCCTCGGAGAAGGACGGGAGCACAAAGACATCGCTGTCCCGGAACACCTCCGCCAGTTCCTGTTGGGACAGGGGGCCAAGTAGCGCCACTGGGTATCCGCTCTCCCGGGCCATAGCCTGGATCGCCTCATACTCCCTCTGATCCCCGTGTCCCCCGGCCAGCACCACCCGCAGCTGATCCGGCCTGAAGGGCAAATATTCCAGCGCTCGCAGCAGGCTGAACACCCCTTTGCGCTCCGACACCTTGCCGGCGAACACCAGCTGGCGGAAGGGGCGGGGCTCCCGCTCCGAAGTACGGGGATAGAAGACACCGCTGTCATACCCGGCGCCCACCACGTGGATCCGATCTTTGGAACAGCCGAAGATCTGCTGGATCTCCACCTTCTGCGCCTGATGGAGGGCAAAAATGTGCTGAAGCTCTGGGATCCGCTCCCGGATAAACGCCCGGCGGAGGGGGTGGCTCTCCAGCTGCCGCAGGCCGGTGCCGTGGCAGATGGCGCATGCCCTCCGCTCCGGGAACCAGGACCGCGCCAGGGCCGTGAGCAGATACAGGTGGTGGCAGAGGATCACGTCCGGATCCAGCTCCTCAACCGCCCGCTCCACCGCTTGCCGGAAGGCGTTGGAGAACTGCTCCGCCATAGCGGGGGTAAAATCCCGGTACCGGGTGCTGGGGTACGGCATGGTGTCTGACATCCCGGCGACGGGAAAGGGAAGCTCCGGCCGGCTGTACAGCACCGGGTAGCGGTTTACCCCGTCGGGCAGATCAAAGGAATCCCCCTGTTCCCCGCCGAACACCACCCCCTGCCGGTGCCCGGCCAGGTTCCACTGCCGTACCAGCTGTGATAGGTAAACCCCACTGCCGGTGCTGGCCGGCTTCTGGGCGGTGACGCTTAAAATTCTCATCATATTCTCCTGCCTCCCCTGGCGGCGAAAGAGGGAGCGCAAAACGCGCTCCCTCTCCATATGAATCTTGGCGGGGCTACTTAGGCCTTGCCGTCACAGCCCAGGACATGGATGAGCTTGTGCTTCACCAGCTCCTTGATGTTGGCGCGGGCGGGCTTCAGGTACTCCCGGGGATCGAACTTGTCGGGGTGCTCGTTGAAGAACTGGCGGATGGTGCCGGTCATGGCCAGGCGCAGGTCGGAGTCGATGTTGATCTTGCACACGGCGCTGCGGGCGGCCTGGCGGAGCTGCTCCTCGGGGATACCCACAGCGTCGGGCATCTTGCCGCCGTTCTCATTGATCATCTTCACAAAGTTCTGGGGCACGCTGGAGGAGCCGTGGAGCACGATGGGGAAGCCGGGCAGGCGCTTTACAACCTCTTCCAGAATGTCGAAGCGCAGGGGCGGGGGAACCAGCTCGCCCTTCTCGTTGCGGGTACACTGGGCGGCGGTGAACTTGTAGGCGCCGTGGCTGGTACCGATGGCGATGGCCAGGGAGTCACAGCCGGTCTTGGAGACGAACTCCTCCACCTCTTCGGGGCGGGTATAGGAGGAATCCTCAGCGGAGACCTGAACCTCGTCCTCTACGCCGGCCAGGCTGCCCAGCTCGGCCTCCACCACCACGCCGTGGTCGTGGGCGTACTCCACGACCTTCTTGGTGATCTCAATATTCTCCGCAAAGGGCTTGGAGCTGGCGTCGATCATGACGGAGGTAAAGCCGCCGTCCACACAGGACTTACAGGTCTCAAAGCTGTCGCCGTGGTCCAGGTGCAGGCAGATGGGCAGGCCGGTCTCGATGATGGCGGCCTCCACCAGCTTGGTGAGGTAGGTGTGGTTGGCATAGGCCCGGGCGCCCTTGGACACCTGGAGGATCAGGGGGGCGTTGACCTCCTTGGCCGCCTCGGTGATGCCCTGGACGATCTCCATATTGTTGACGTTGAACGCGCCAATGGCGTAACCGCCGCTATAGGCCTTCTTGAACATTTCAGTGGTAGTAACAAGGGGCATGTGAATAACCTCCTTATAATTTGGTCCCTCTTATTTTACCACATTTTCCCCAGATTGCAACATGCCAGCTGGAAAAAACTCCGTGCGGGCGCGGGCCGCTTTTGTGGGATTTGCGCGGGGAGGCCAGGCCGTTCCAACATTCCCGACTCATGCCGGCCGGGTTCCCTCCCCAACGGAACCACCCCGGGATTGGGGCCGGCGCCCGCGCCGGCGGCGGATACCGCTCCGCTGGCTGGCCTCTTTTTCCAAATTTTTTCTATTTTACCACCGTTCACTCCCGGATTCCAGGTGAAAGTCAGTGATTCTTCCTGTTTACAACAGCTTGAAGATTCGTTATAATAGTCCTGTTTCATGTCATCTATCGTTCCGAAAAGGATATTTTGAATTTGGAGGTACTCAAACATGAGCAACACGTTAACGGGCGCCCTAATCATCGGCCAGTCCGGCGGCCCCACCGCTGTCATCAACGCCAGCGCCCAGGGCGTCATCCAGACCGCGCTGAAGGCTGACTGTATCACCTGTGTGCTGGGCGCCGCCCACGGCATCAAGGGTGTGCTGGAGGACAAGCTGTATGATATGGGGCAGGAGTCCCCCGCCGAGTTGGATCTGCTCCAGTTCACCCCCTCCTCCGCCCTGGGCTCCTGCCGGTATAAGCTGGCCGACCCGGATCAGGACGACACCGACTACAAGCGTATTCTGGAGACGTTCCAGAAGCACGACGTGCGTTACTTCCTGTACAACGGCGGCAACGACTCTATGGACACCTGCAACAAGATCTCCAAGTATATGCAGAAGGTTGGCTATGAGTGCCGCATCATCGGCGTGCCCAAAACTATTGATAACGACCTGAACGGCACCGACCACTGCCCCGGCTTCGCCTCCGCCGCCAAATATATCGCCACCACCTGCGCCGAGGTGTGGCACGACGCCCATGTGTACGACACCGGCATGGTCACCATCCTGGAGATTATGGGCCGCCACGCCGGCTGGCTGGCCGGCTCCGCGGCCCTGGCCTCTCTGGCTGGCTGCGGCCCCGACCTGATCTACCTGCCCGAGACCGATTTCGACCTCACTGACTTCCTGGACGATGTGGGCCGCGTCTACCGCAACACCGGCAACTGCCTGGTGGCGGTGTCTGAGGGCATCCACCACGCCAACGGCCAGTTCGTGTCTGAGGCCAAGACCTCCGCCACAGACGGCTTCGGCCACGCCCAGCTGGGCGGCCTGGCCTCCCAGCTGGCCGACGCGGTCAAGATGGAGACCGGCGCCAAGGTCCGGGGGATCGAGCTGTCCCTCCTCCAGCGGTGCGGCTCCCATGTGGCCTCCCGTACGGACATTGACGAGGCCTATCTGGCCGGCAAGGCCGCTGTGGAGGCCGCCATCTCCGGCGTCACCGACAAGATGGTGGCCTTCCAGTGCGACCGGGAGAACGGCTACCGGTGCGAGACTGTCCTCCAGCCTCTGGACATTGTGGCCAACATTGAGAAGAAGGTCCCCCGTGAGTGGATCAACGCCTCCGGGAACGGCGTGGAGCAGCCCTTCATTGACTATGTGCTCCCCCTCATCCAGGGTGAGGCCAACGGCCCCAAGGAGAACGCCCTCCCCCGCTTCGCCCGCCTGAAGAAGGTCCTGGCCAAGTAAATCATAACGTTACAGCCCGCCCTGGATAGGGCGGGCTGTGTATTTAAAAATGTCCTTGAAAATCATTTTAATAGCTTGTATGATCAGGTTATCTGGCCAGAAATTCCGTATCGTTTGGAGGCAATTCATTTGAGAATTGAGAGATTTCAAGGCATTACCATCGCCTATATGCGTCGAATTGGCGCATATGGGCCCCAAAATTATCAACTGATGGAGGATTTTAAGGCTTTTTTAGCAAATCATGGTCTATTCCACTCGAAAGTCACTATATTAGGTATTCCACTGGATAACCCGGGGATCACACCGGCAGATCAGCTAAGATATGATGTCGGCCTGGTTATCTCCAAGGATACAGCAATTCCTTTACCTACTCGTAAAATCGACAATGGAGCGTATGCTGTCTTTGAAATCCCGCATACACAGCACGCTGTATCATCCTTTTGGCAAACGATTGGGCAACTAACCTTATCCATAGACAATACAAGACCGATCATCGAGCGGTATTCTACCGATAAAATCGACAAAAATTTGTGTGAGTTTTGTATTCCAATTACTCCGTAAAAAACGTTAGTTGCCGGTCGCCATAACTCCGGGTGGCGGCGGAGATAATATGCCTCATCTCGTACAGCAGGCCCAGCTCCCGGCACCGGGCGGAAAAAACCTCCCACAGCTCCCTGGCCCGAGGGCTGGCGCAGGAGTAGCGGGCCCCGTACCGCCTCCGGTACCTCTCCCCCAGCCCCTGTCCAGGAAAAGCCCCTTCCAGGCCGTTGAGAAAATAGTCCCGCTGGCCCTCCCGCATGGTCACCCCAAAGGCGGCGTAGACGAACCTCGCCCCCGCCCGGGCGGCGCTGTCCACCACTGACAGGATATTCTCCTTGGAATCCTCCAGCCAAGGCAGAACCGGCATGAGGAGAACCCCAGAGAAAACCCCCGCTTGGGACAGCTTCTTCAGGGCCGCCAACCGCCGGCTAGGGGACGGCGCGCGGGGCTCGATCTTGGCCGCCAGGCTGTCATCTGTGGTGGTGACCGTCAGCTTGCAGACCACCGGCGAGTGCCCCTGGATCAGCTGATACAGGTCAATATCCCGGGCAATCAGGTCGCTTTTGGTCGCCACCGCCACCCCGCACTGGTAGGCGTCAATAAGCTCCAGGGCGTGGCGGGTCAGCTGGAGCTCCCGCTCAAAGGGGTTATAGGGGTCGCTCATCGCGCCCATAGAGATGAATGCGGGCCGTACCTTCCGGGCCAGGTCGTCCCGAAGCAGGGGCAGGGCGTCCGCCTTGGCCTTCACCCGGTCAAAGTCCGGATTTTGGTAACAGGAGCTGCGGCTGTCGCAGTAGAGGCAGCCGTGACAGCACCCCCGATAGAGATTCATGGTGTGGTCGGTGCCGAACCACTCCGTGGATTTGCTCCGGTGGAGCAGATGCTTGGCGGCGATGTAGTCCATTCCCTCTCACCTCCTTTTGATCCTACCAGCCACGCTGTAATTTGTCAAGGAAAATAAGAACATAGGTTTGATTTTTCGCTCCGATGTGATATAATACCCTTGGGAGGTGTGGACATGGACCGTGTGATTTTCCACTGCGACTTGAACAGCTTTTACGCCTCGGTGGAGCTTCTGGAGTACCCTGACCTGCGCCACCGCCCGGTGGCGGTGTGCGGCGACCCCAAGAGCCGCCACGGCATCATCCTGGCGAAAAACGAGCCCGCCAAGGCCTTTGGGGTTAAGACCGCTGAGACCATCTGGCAGGCCAAGAAAAAATGCCCGGATCTGGTTCTCCTCCCCGCCCACCACAGCAGATACCAGGCGCTTTCCCGACAAGTAAATCTCCTTTACCAGGAGTACACCGACCTGGTTGAGCCCTTTGGCATTGATGAGAGCTGGCTGGATCTCACTGGCACCCTGCACCTGTTCGGCGGTGACCCGGCGGCGCTGGCCGACCAGATCCGGGAGGAGGTCCGCCGCCGCTTGGGGCTGACCATCTCAGTGGGGGCCTCCTTCAACAAGGTATTCGCCAAGCTGGGCAGCGACTATAAAAAGCCGGACGCCACCACCCTCATTACCCGGGAAAACTTCCGGCGGATCGTGTGGCCCCTGCCGGTCACCGATCTGCTATATGTGGGCCGGGCGGCGGCCAAGGTGTTCGACCGCTTCGGCATCCGCACCATTGGGGACCTGGCCGCCTTCGACCGGGAGCGTCTGTACCATCTTCTGGGAAAAAACGGGGCCCAGCTCCACGATTTCGCCAGCGGGGCGGATCGCTCCCCGGTGGCGCCCGCCGCCCAGTACACGCCGCCCAAGTCGGTGGGCAGCGGGTACACCTTTCCCCAGAACCTCCAGGGCCGGGACGAGATCAAAGCCGGCATCGCCCAGCTGGCCGACCAGGTGGCCGTCCGCCTACGGAAGCACGGCATGAAATGTCAAGGTGTTTCACTTGCCATCCGGGACCCGGCATTTCAGGATGTGGGCCGGCAGCAGCGGCTGGATCCTCCCACTGATCTGGCACGGGAGCTGACCCAGGCGGCGGTGGCCCTGGCGGACCAGTTCTGGAACATGGGCAACCCGGTGCGGGCCATGACAGTCACCGCAATCTATCTCCTCCCCGCCGAGGACGCCGGCGCCCAGCTGGATCTGTTCACCCAGGATCAGCACCAGCGGCGGGAGCGGCTGGAGAAGCTGGAAGGAGCTCTGGACGCCATCCGGGCGAAGTATGGAGATGGAGCCATCGCCCCCGCCTCCGCCCCTCGGGACCCGGGCCAGGAGCGTCACGCCCCGCCGCCAGGGGGAACAAGTTTGGAGATGTGACACTCTCTCCTTTTGGGAAAAACTTCATTTTTCTTGCTTTTAGGTTGGGACCGGTATATACTGAAAGCAGTTCATATTGTTTGGGAAAGGAGCTTTTCAATGGACAGCAAGCAAAAAAAGATCTTAATTAGTGGGCTGCTCTTGCTCTGGAGCTTTGTGATTTCCGCCGCCGGGTTCTACGTAATGGGCTATATGTCGGACTTCTCCTTTGGCATAAAATGGCTGCTCAACTTCCTTTTCGCAACGCCTCCCATCATCGTACTTCAGATCATCGGCGGGATGTTCAAAAAGAAGGTATGAAGGTGGAGGACAACCGCATAATTTGGGGCATGGAGGTGAGTCCATGCCCCAATCTTTTTCCGCCTTTTTCAGCCAAATATTACAAAATCCCGCCCTGGCGGCGGTTGTCCTGCTCACTTTGGCCGTTGTCCTGGTCAACGGCTGGACGGATGCCCCCAACGCCATCGCCAGCGTGGTGGTCACCGGCGCCCTCCCCTTCCGCCCCGCTGTTTTCATGGCGGCGGTGTGCAATTTCCTGGGGGTGCTGTGCCTCGTCTCCGTCAACGCCTCGGTGGCGGAGACGGTATACTCCATCGCCTCCTTTGGGGGCGGTACCCGGGACGCCCTCACCGCCCTGTGCGCCGCTATGGCGGCTGTCGTCCTGTGGGCGGCGGCGGCCTGGCTGTTTGGCATCCCCACCAGCGAAAGCCACGCCCTGGTCGCCGGGGTATCCGGAGCAGCGGTGGCCCTGAACGGCGGTCTGTCCTGCATCCGCTGGGAGAGCTGGGGCAAGGTGCTTCTGGGCCTGCTCCTGTCCTCCGCGGCCGGATTCTGGGCGGGCCGGTCGGTAGGGAATTCCCTGAAATCTGTAAAGTGGAATAACCGTATATTCCTTTTGGCGCAGCTCCCTGGAGCGGCGGGCACCGCTTTCCTCCACGGGGCTCAGGACGGCCAGAAATTCTTGGGGATCTTCCTGCTGGGGACAGCCCTGGCCCAAGGGCGGGCGGACGAGCAGACCTTCCTCATCCCCCTGTGGCTCATGGCCCTGTGCGCCCTCTTTATGGCCCTGGGCACCCTCATGGGCGGGCGGCGGATCATCGACACCGTAGGCCGGAAGATGGTCCAGCTTGACCCCCGGGAGGGCTTCTCCGCAGACCTGGGAAATATCTGCTGCCTGCTGGTCTCCACCCTGCTGGGCCTGCCCGTGTCCACCACCCACACCCGCGCCGCCGCCTTACTGGGGGTAGGCTCTGCTGGAGGAGGCCGTGTGGACTGGACGACCGCCGGCAAAATTGCCCTGGCCTGGGCCCTTACTCTCCCCGGCTGCATGGCTATTGGCTACTGGATGGCCAAAGTGTTCCTGTCCCTCTTTTAGCGCCCCGGACCCCGCCTTATCACCCCGCCTTGTCCCAGCGCATAGCCTAATCTGGAAGCAGCCGCACAGGCGTGCCGGTCGTTCCGGGCGCCGCCGTTTTCAGAAAGGGTCGTACATCGTGTTACAAGCAGTTCTCTGGGCCGCCGGGGGGACGGGTTTCACCGCCCTGATGACCACCGCCGGAGCCGCAGTCGTATTTTTGTTCCGTCAGAGGGAGGGCTCGGCCTCCCTTCACCGGGTCATGCTGGGCTTTGCCGCCGGGGTGATGATCGCCGCCAGCATGTGGTCCCTCCTCATCCCGGCCATCGAGAAGGCGGAGGAGATGGGCTGGCCCGGCTGGCTCCCGGCCGCCGGGGGCTCGGTGCTGGGCATCGCCTTCCTGCTGCTCATGGACGCGCTTCTCCCCCACCTGTCCCCCGAGTCCTTCCACGTCCACCAGAAGCCCAGCCGCACCGCCCTGCTGGTGCTGGCCGTCACCCTGCACAACATCCCCGAGGGGATGGCAGTGGGGGTCTCCTTCGCCCTGGCCGCCCAGAGCGGCGAACCGGGCCTGCTCACCGCCGCCCTGGCCCTGGCCATGGGCATCGGGATTCAGAATTTCCCGGAGGGGGCGGCCATCTCTCTCCCTCTTCAGCAGGAGGGGATGTCCCGGGGAAAATCCTTCCTCATGGGGGCCGCCTCCGGACTGGTGGAGCCGGTGTTCGCTGTCCTCACGGTACTGACGGCGGGATTTGTCCAGCCCCTGCTCCCCTGGCTGCTGTCCTTCGCCGCCGGCGCTATGCTCTATGTGGTGGTAGAGGAGCTCATCCCCGAGGCCAACCTCTCCCAGGGCGGCCACTCGGGCACCCTGGGGGTGATGGCCGGGTTCCTGATCATGATGATTTTGGACGTGGCCCTGGGATAAAAGAGCCAGGCTCCCTGACAGGGAGTCCGGCTTTACATCTCTTTTCGTATCTGCCTCAGCGCGTTTTTTTCCAGCCGGGACACCTGGGCCTGAGAGATCCCGATCTCCGCTGACACCTCCATCTGAGTTTTCCCCTGGAAAAACCGCATGGACAGGATTTTCCGCTCCCGCTGGGTCAGGTGGCCCACCGCCTCCTTCAAGGCGATGCGCTCCACCCAAGTCTCGTCGTTGTTTTTGGTGTCCTTCACCTGATCCATGACGCAGATGGTGTCCCCGCTGTCTGAGTAGACCGGCTCATACAGGGATACCGGCTCTAAAATGGCGTCCAGGGCGAAGACCACGTCCTCCCGTTTGATGTCCAGAATTTTGGAGATCTCCTCCACGGTGGGCTCCTTCTGGTGCTGGGCCATGTAGGCCTCTTTGGCCTGGAGCACTTTATAGGCGGTATCCCGCATGGCCCGGGACACCCGCATGGTGCTGTTGTCCCGCAGGTAGCGGCGCACCTCCCCCACGATCATGGGCACGCCGTAGGTGGAAAATTTCACGTCCAGGTCGGTATTGAAGTTGTCGATGGCCTTAATTAGGCCGATACACCCCACCTGGAACAGGTCGTCGGCGTTCTCCCCCCGGTTGGTAAACCGCTGGATCACCGACAGCACCAACCTCAGGTTACCGGAGATCAACTCCTCCCTGGCCCGCTGATCCCCCGCCTTTGCCCGGAGGAGCAGAGCCTGGGTCTCCTCGCTTTTCAGTACCTTCAATTTGGCGGTGTTCACCCCGCAAATCTCCACCTTATGCTGCATGAAAAAACCTCCCGCCCCGGCGATACTTTATTTCCAGTATCTCCGGGGCGGGGACTTTCATACGGCGGCGGGCCGCCCTAAATTTTTTATCGTCTGACTGCTTTCGATGGATTTTTACCGCTGCTTAGGCTTCTTGTTCAGCTTGAGGGAGATCCCCCGCTGGGCCGCCGCACGCTGGAGAGCGGCGGCCATCTTGGCGGCCCGGGCCTTCTGCTCCTCGTCACCGGGCGTCTCCATCCGGACGCCCTCCACAGCACCGCGCAGCTCCTCCAGCTCCAGCAGATATACAGCTGTTAAGTATAACCCCTTTCTCCGTCCATCGTTCCAATGCTCCAGCAGGTAATCCAGGATGGCCCGTTTCTCCTCCAGCTCTGCTGTGTAGGCTTCCATCCCCATCCGCTGGACTCGCTCCATGTCCGTCCGCATCCGGCTGGTGGGCAAAAAGGAGTCGTACTGATCCACACCCTCATACTTCTCACAGGGGTAGTCCTTGCAGGCGGCGCAGAAGTCAAAGATCCCCCTGTCCCGGGCGCACTTGGCCTTGGGACAGCTCTGCTGGCCCGCTCCCCCGCCGCAGCCCGGGCAGTAGCCCCCCACATTCATCTGGCACAGCAGACAGTTCAGCCCGCACAGGGCCACCCGGGGATCTTTCCGCATTAATCCTTTCATTTCGTCCTCCTACGAAAAGCGGCCCGCTGGACAGCGGACCGCTTGAAGCCTGTTCGGCTTAGTGGCTCAGATAGTACTTGACCAAGGTCTGGAGCAGCTCGTCCCGGTCCACCTTGCGGATGAGGGCCCGGGCGTTGTTGTGGTTGGTGATATAGGTGGGATCCTCAGACAGGATGTAACCTACAATTTGGTTGATGGGGTTATAGCCTTTCTCCTGCAAGGCCTGATACACCGTGGACAGGATGGCTTTGATCTCCAGATCCCGCTGGTCACCCAAGCTGAATTTGCGGGTAAACTCCATCTCTCCCATTCATACACCTCCCAGATAAAAGCTTTATCTTAGTGTACTCCAAAACAACACCGCTGTAAAGGCTTTCGTGAAAATTTAATATAATTGAAATAATTCTATGACATGACCACCAACTAGGACAGAGTGGAGCCAATTTTTCTAAAACGCGATGTCTTGGAATCCAGTTTGGCTGATTTCCTCGTTCAAAAGTTGGATACCGATTCCATTTCCGTCATAGTCCTCTGCCCACTGGTAGCTAAACAGTAGATAGAGACACCGCTTCCCCGCCCGACAACTCTCCACGATTTTATCTGACTCGATGACCAGACTGTCTAAGGATATCCACTTACGCATCTCCTCCACCGTGTCAATCTCGGGCCACCAGGCGGCGGCCTGCTCTGGATCATCAGGCCCATAAGAAAGGCGCTCCTCCTCATTATAGTAGCGGATGATCTCTTTCACGATCGTTTGCTGTAATTCCGGCCACTTTTTCAGGAAGGAATAAAAACTCTCCTTCTGGCGCTCCGAGATTTCGGTCTGGCTTTCATAGCAGGAGTCAATCATCAGCCCGACCTCTTTTTATGTCCCCAAAAAGCCCAGCTTTATACGGCCATTCCAGTAACCTTAGCATCAAGCTCCAACGCTCCAAATGCCTGATCTGTCATTACAGCGTGTCCTCCTCCGCCCGGTCCAGGGCGTCGTCCACATCGAAGGGGGGCTCGTCCCCCGGAACGGCCTGGGCGGGCGTCCCGGCGGGCTCCGGAGCGGAACCAGTGGTGATGCCCTGGCGGTATTTCAGTTCCTGCCACTGTTCCTTGGTCACCAGCAGCTGCCTGGGCTTGGAGCCCTCGAATGGCCCCACAATCCCCTTCTCCTCCAGCTGGTCCACCAGACGGGCGGCCCGGGCGTAGCCCAGCTTTAAGCGCCGCTGGAGCATGGAAACGGAGGCCTGCCCCGTCTCCACCACCACCTCGGCGGCGGCGTCGATGAGCTCGTCGAACTCGCTGTCCACGTCCTCAGGGGCGGAGCCGCCCACCCCCTTGGCGCCCTTCTCCTTCTCGGCGGCGTGCTGCTCAATCTCGTGCATGACGGCGTCATCATACTGGGCCGAGCCGCTGCTGCGCTTGACAAAGTCCACCACAGCCGCCACCTCCGGGTCGGAGATGAAGCAGCCCTGGACCCGCTGGGGCTTGCCGCTGCCCAGGGGGGCGAAGAGCATATCGCCCCGGCCCACCAGCTTCTCGGCGCCCTGGGTGTCCAGAATAATCCGGGATTCCATGGCGGACGCCACAGCGAAGGCGATCCGGGATGGGATGTTGGCCTTCATCAGGCCGGTGATCACGTCAGCGGAGGGCCGCTGGGTGGCAATCACCAGGTGCATCCCGGCGGCCCGGCCCATCTGGGCCACCCGGCAGATGGACTCCTCCACCTCCTTGGCGGCCACCAGCATCAGGTCGGCCAGCTCATCGATGACCACCACAATGAAGGGCATCTTCTCCATGCCCTCGGTCTTGGCGGCCAGGGCGTTGTACTCCTCCAGCTTGCGCACCCCCACCTCGGAGAAGGTGCGGTAGCGCTTCATCATCTCCGTCACCGCCCACTGGAGGGCGCCGGCGGCCTTCTTGGGGTCGGTGACCACGGGGATCAGCAGGTGTGGGATGCCGTTGTAAATGCCCAACTCCACCATCTTGGGGTCCACCATAATCAGGCGGACTTCCTCCGGGGTAGCCTTGTAGAGCAGGGAGATAATCAGGGAGTTGGTACATACCGACTTACCAGAGCCGGTGGTACCGGCAATGAGCAGATGGGGCAGTTTGTTGATGTCCCCCACAATCTCCTGTCCGCTGATGTCCTTGCCCACCGCAAAGGAGACCTTGGACTTGCTGTCAGTAAAGGCGTTGGAGCCCACAACGGCGTGGATGCTCACCGGAGAGACCACCTTGTTGGGCACCTCAATGCCCACCACCGAGATTTTGTCCGGGATGGGGGCGATGCGCACACCGGTGGCCCCCAGTGCCAGGGCGATGTCGTCGGCCAGGTTGGTGAGCTTGTTCAGCCGGACGCCCTGGGTCATCTCCAGCTCATACCGGGTGACCGACGGCCCCCGGACCACGTTAATGATGTCGGCGTCAATGCCGAAGGAGCGGATGGTATCTGTCAGCCGCTGGCGGTTGGCGTTCAGCTCGGTGAGGGCCTCGCCGCCGGTCTCCCCGGTGCTCTCCCGCAGGAGGGACAGGGGCGGGTACTGGTAGGGGGAAGTGCCCTGCTCCATGGCCTCCTGGATGTCCTGGGACACCTGGGCGGCCTCGGCGGCCGCCTCCTGAGCGGTGACCTTGGCCAGCTCCGGCTGTGGCGCTGGCGCCACCGGGGCCGGCGGCTCCTCCTTGGGCATGGTCACGGGGACAGACGGAACCACAGGGATAGGCTTAGGCAGAACAGGCGCGGGAGCTGGCTCCGAGGGAGGGGCGGCAAACGGTACCACCGGCTCAGGCTCCAGCTGAGGGGCGGGAGCGGGCTCCGCCACCGGGGCCGGCTCCTCTTTCGGCAGGAGAAGCTGGTCAGGGGACGGCACCCGGGGGCTGTGGTTGAAAAAGCCGCTTTTCCGCTTCTCTGGCTGGGGGGACTGTCTGTCCACCAGGGGGCCATCATCCACCGGAATGTCGATGGCGGACCGGGCAGACGCCTTGGCCGGGGCGCTATGTACCTCCTCCCGACGCTCCTCCCGGACTTTCTTCTTGGGGGTTCTTTGAGGCTCCGGTTCCGGCTCATACTTGGGGCGGCTGAAGATCCAGTCCGCCACATCGGCCAGGGAACGGTCAAAGACAGCCATACCCATCAGCACGGCCGCCAGGGTGAAGACCACCGCCGCCCCCAATGTGGTGAACAGGGTGACAAAGCCCTGGGACACAATCCCGCCCAGAGCGCCGCCAGACTGTAAAGCCTGTCCACTAGTCACCAGTTCTCCCCACAGGGCTCCGTCCCAGGGCAGGGGCGGTTTCAGCAGGCTGTGAAACAGGCAGGAGAACACCAGCGGCAGCAGCAGAGCGCATGACAGCCGCAGACGCACCGGCCTGCCCCGGTGGAAGGCCAGGATCCAGGCCGCCAGCAGCAGGGCCGGAGGGGTCAGCCAGAACCCGTAGCCCAGCATCCCCTTCAACAGGCCGCACAACAGGTCGATAAAGACGGCCTTCATATTGAAATATCCAAAGGCGGAAAACACCGCCAGCAGGAGGCAGACCACCGCCCCCGCCTCCCGGCGGAAGGGCTTGGAGGGCTCCCTCCGGGCGCAGCTTCCAGACGCGCTCTTTCCCCTTGAGGAGGGGGCGGCCCGCCGGCCGCCGCTTGAGGACGCGACCCGGCTCCCCCCTGATTTCTTTTGTGTCGATGCCATATTCTCGGTTCCTTTCAGAGGCAGAAATCTAAAATCACGCGGCGGGAGCCAGGGTCCAGCCCGAGATACTCAGGGCCAGGAACACCAGGCCGGCCCCCCAGCAGTAGTAGGCGAACGCGCCGAATTTCCCTTTCGCGGCCAGCAGATTCACCAGCTTGATGGAGAAATACCCCACCACGGCGGCGACGGCCATGCCCAGCACATACACGGGGATGCTCTCCTCCGGGACGCCCCCCTCCAGCTCCAGCACATCCAGCACCTTCAGCAGGGTCGCCCCCAGCACGGCGGGCAGGGACAGGAGGAAGGAGTACCGCACGGCGAACTTCCGGTCAAAGCCCAGGGCCATACCGGCGGAGATGGTACAGCCAGACCGGGACAAGCCGGGGACGGTGGCGAAGCCCTGGGCCACGCCCACCAGCAGCACATCGGTGAGGGTGGCGTTCCGGGTCGTTTTCCGCCCCTTTGCCATCCGGTCAGAGAGAAAGAGGATACAACCGGTGACCAGCAGGGCGCAGCTCACAAAGATTGGGTTGTTGCCCAGGGCCTCCACCTGGTCATTGATCAGCAGCACGGCAAACAGGGGCAGCGTGCCCACGATCAGCAGCAGCACCATCCGCCGGGCCTCCGGAGGGTTGCCCCGGTAAGAACGCCGGGAAAATAACTCCCCAAAAAACCGGAAAAATTCCCCAATCATCTCCAAAATATCCCGCCAGTACACCACGCACACCGCGAGCAGGGTGGCGAAGTGGAGCAGGACATTAAAGAGCTGGTCGGGTTCCGGCATCCCAAAGAAGTGCTGGAACAGCGTGAGATGGCCCGAGCTGGAGATGGGCAGAAATTCAGCCACACCCTGGACAAAGCCCAGGACGGCGGACATCAAAGTTGTCAAGACGACGTACCTCCCAATCTGTGGATGGTCCAATGGACGCTTTTTCTATATTAGCACAACAGGGCCCGGAATTCCAGTATTTTTCAGGGAATATCCTGTCGATCCCTGTCTGGCGATGTCCCCGCTACCAGGCGGCGGCCATGCCGTCGCACCGGGGCTCAGTGCCCCCGGCCAACAGGCCGTTCTCCATCCGCCAGATCATCTGGCCCCGTCCCATGTCAATGGGGTCTTCGATGACCTCCACCTGATGGCCCATCCGGGCCAGCTCCTGGGCGATGTGGGCGGGGGCCTCCCGCTCCAGCTGGATCCGTTTCCCGCCCACCCACTGGATCCGGGGGGCATCCAGGCAGGCCTGGGGGTTCATGTGGTAGTCGATGGCGTTCACCATCATCTGCACGTGGCCCTGGGGCTGCATAAAGCCCCCCATCACGCCGAAGGGGCCCACCGCCTCCCCGTTTTTCATGAGGAAACCGGGGATGATGGTGTGGTAGGACTTCTTCCCCCCCTCCAGGCAGTTGTCGCTGTCTGGGTCCAGGGAGAAATTGGCCCCCCGGTTCTGGAAGGAGATCCCCGTCCCCGGCACGGCCACGCCCGCGCCGAAGGTGGTGTAGTTGCTCTGAATGAAGGACACCATATTGCCCTCTGGGTCGGCGGTACACAGATAGATGGTCCCCCCGCAGGCGGGGTCGCCCGCCGTGGGCTCCAGGGCGCTGTCCCCGATGAGGGCCCGCCGCCGGGCGGCGTACTCCTCCGACAGCAGATCCTCCACCCGGGCACGCATATACCGGGGGTCGGCCACATAGGTCTTGGCGTCGGCAAAGGCCAGCTTGATAGCCTCCACCACCTTGTGGTAGGTGCCGGCGCTCTCCTTCTCCCCGTCCAGCTCCAGCCCTTTCAGAATGTTCAGGGCCATCAGCACAGTGATGCCGTGGCCGTTGGGGGGAATCTCGCAGACGGTGTAGCCCTTGTAATCGGCGGTAATGGGCTCCACCCACTGGGGGCGGTATTGGATGAAATCCTCACGGCTGAAATAGCCCCCGGTCTCCTGGCTGAAGGCCACGATTTTTTCCATCAGCGCGCCCCGGTAATAGCTCTCACAGCCGGTGGCGGCCAGCTCCTCCAGGGTCTTGGCGTACTCCTCCCAGCGGAAGATCTCCCCCGCCCGGTACGGGGTTCCATCCCCCTTCAGGAAGGACTGCCGCCAATAGGCGTGGGGAGCGGGATTTTTCTCAATGGCCCCGGCCAGACGGCGGCTGTCCGTCTCCCACTGCTTCGCCACATTGACCGGTACCGGGACGCCGTCCCGGGCGTAGGAGATGGCCGGCGCCAGCAGCTCCTCCAGGCTCCGGGAGCCAAACCGGCGGTTCAGCTCCCCCCAGCCAGCGGGGGCGCCGGGCACCATAGCGGGCAGCCAGCCCTCCGTGGGCATCTCTGTAAAGCCTAAGTCCCGTACAGTCTTTACGCTGAGCCCGGCAGGGGCCGCCCCGCTGGCGTTGAGGCCGTACAGTTTCTTCTCCCTCTCGATCCATACCAGGGCGAAGCAGTCGGAACCCAGGCCGTTGCCCGTGGGCTCCAGCAGGGGCATGGCGGCGGCCATCGCCACCGCTCCGTCGATGGCGTTTCCGCCGTGGCGCATCACGTCCAGGCCGATCTGGGCCCCCAGAGGGACGGAGGTACAGGCCATCCCGTGGCGTCCGTAGACCAGGTTCCGGCGGGAGGGGTACGGGTAGTGGAGGGGATCAAAGGGCAGCATAGGGCCACGCTCCTTCATACCATAATTGCTCCAGCGGCGAGGGTGGCCCCCCGCCGCCGGAGGATATTTCTTCCCCTATACTATAATCCACGCCGGCGGAAAAAGCAACTGAAACAGCAAAACCCGGTGTTTTCACACCGGGCGCTGCCTCCATTACAGGATAATGCAGATCAGCCCGCCGGAGCCCTCGTTGATGATCCGCTGGAGGGTGTCCCTCAGCTTGGCCCGGGCGTCGTCAGGCATCCGCTTGATCTTGGCGTTCAAGTCCTCGTTCACCAGCTCATGGAGGGATTTGCCGAAGATGTTGGCCTCCCAGATCTTGGCCGAGTCCCCCTCATACTCCTGGAGCAGATAGTGGATCATATCCTCGCTCTGCTTCTCCCCCCCTACGATGGGCGAGACCTCCGTCTCAATGTCCGCCCGGATCATATGGATGGACGGGGCACTGGCCTTCAGCCGGACGCCGTACCGCCCCCCCTGCTTCATGATTTCCGGCTCCTCCAACACCAGGGAGTCGATGGAGGGCACCACAATCCCGTATCCCGTCTCCTCCACCTGCTGGAGGGCGTCGGCCACCTTGTCGTAGGACTTCTTCACCCCGGCCAGCTGGGTGAGCAGGGCCATCAGGTCGCCGTCGTCTCCCACCTGGAAGCCGGACTGCTGGGACAGGGTGTCGTAGAACAGGGAGCGGGGCAGCTCCAGGGTGGCGGCGGACACCCCGGTGCCCAGGTCGATGGAGGAGATCCGGGCCCCGCTGACCACCTGGCAGTCCTGGAAGGACTGGACGGCCCGTTCCACGTCCCGAACCCGCCGCAAGTCCTCTGTCCCCTCCCGGATGGCGGCGTAGAGGGCGGACTTGATGGGGTGCTCCTGAGGCAGGGCGTCCACCCAGGGTGGCAGGAACAGGTCCAGCTCCTTCACCGGGAACTCAAAGAGCACATGCTTCAGAATAACGTTGATCGCCTCCTGATCCAGCTCCAGGCAGTTCATCACCTCACAGGCCACGTCGTGCCGCTGGGCGATGTCCGCTCGGATGGCCTTGGCCCGGTCGGAGTTGGGGTAGGCGGAGTTGAGCAGGACGACAAAGGGTTTCCCCAGCTCCTTCAGCTCTGAGATTACCCGCTCCTCCGCCTCCAGGTAGTCCTCCCGGGGGATGTCGGCGATAGTGCCGTCGGTGGTCACCACGATACCGATGGTGGAGTGCTCGGAGATCACCTTCCGGGTACCAATCTCAGCGGCCTCCGCCATGGGGATCTCATGGTCGAACCAGGGGGTGGTGACCATCCGCTCCAGCTCCCCCTCCTGCTGGCCGATGGCCCCGTTGACCATGTAGCCCACGCAGTCGATCATCCGCATCTGAAAGGCCGCCCCCCCGTCCACCGTGACGGCCACCGCCTCCTCGGGGACAAACTTGGGCTCCGCCGTCATGATGGTCCGGCCGGAGCCGCTCTGGGGCAGCTCATCCCTGGCCCGCTCCCGGCGGTAGACGTTCTCGATATTGGGGATCACCAAGGTCTCCATGAACCGCTTGATAAAGGTGGACTTTCCTGTGCGGACCGGCCCTACCACGCCGATGTAGATATCGCCCTCGGTACGGAGCGCAATATCCTCATAGATTTTGCGATCTTCCACTGCAATTCCTCCTTCGGCTGTGTGAGCCGGTATTGATTCCTTACAGTGTATGAGACAGGCCGGGGAATATGACAGGAAACCAGCGGGGTGGTGTTCCTATACTCAATTTGATTTTTCAGATCACCGATGCTATAATCTGTATCAATCACACCTGAATTAAAATTGGAGGATCTATCATGAAAAATCAATGGATACAGCTTGTGCCGGCAGACACGTCCCTCGTGGAACGAGTCGTGGATTACTACCAGAGGAACAGGGATTTTTTAGCGGCCTTTGAACCCGCGCGTGATGAGGCGTTTTTCTCCCTGGACCATCAGAAGGCGGTATTGGAGAAGGAAATGGCCGCCTTTGAGGCACGGACGGCCTTTCGGTTTTATATAACGTCAACGGAGTGGCCCTCCCAGATCATCGGGATGATTGGACTGAATAATGTGGTGTGGGGGGCTTTTTGTTCCGCTTTTCTGGGATATAAGCTGGACAAAGATTATGTCAACAAAGGATATATGTCCACCGCGGTCAAAATGCTGACCCAATACGCCTTTGAAGAGTTGGGCCTGCACCGGATTGAGGCCAATGTCATGCCAAAAAACAAGGCGTCCCTGCGTGTTTTGGAAAAGAATCACTTTGTTAACGAGGGACTTTCTAAATATTATCTCCAGATCAACGGCGTTTGGGAGGACCATATCCACATGGTCAAGATCAATTACGCAATGCACTAACCCCAGTTGCCCTTAGAAAAAGCAGAGGCAGGCCCAGCGGGGCCCGCCTCTGTTTTTTACCGGGTGCTGGGGATCAGCAGCATCCTGCCCGCAGGCAGGGCGTCCTCCTCCAGCTCGTTGGCCTGAAGAATCCGTTCCATGGTGGTTCCGTAGGCCTTGGCGATCTCCCACAGCCCCTCCCCCGGAGAGGCCAGCCGCAGCACCACCGAGGGGCGCTCCCCCTCCCGGCCGCACCGGGGCTCTCCCAGCCGGGCGGAGGACACCGCCGGGATCGACCGGTTCTGGGTGGTCAGGCACTGGAACTCCAAGGTAAAGCGTGCTTCCACCCCGCCGGCCGCCGGAGCGGCGAACACCTCCCCTTGACACTGGCACCGGCAGGAACACAGCGCCCCCTCCGGGCAGTTCAGGCGGCAGGTCACGGGGACGGAGCGCTGGACGCATTGAACCAGCTCATTCTCATCCAGGTAGAGGACGGACAGCCAGGCGTCCGCTGTCAGCACCAGCTCGTTCCCCTCCCGGCTCTGGCGGATCTGCCCCAGGGAGAGCCGCCCGTCCACCACCGAGCGGACCATCTCCCCGGTCTCCAGCAGCTCCCGGACGGCCTGGGGCCGGACAGACTGCTCATGGAGGGCGCACAGCTCCTGGGTCTCGCTGTCCGTCTCCATCTGGCAGACGGTGCTGTACAGATCCTGTAGGATGGTCACGCTCCGGTGGGATCGGACCTGGGCCTGGGCCAGCAGCTCCAGGGTGACCTCCAGTTCCCGGCCGTCCCCCGGGGTGGGCTCGCACTGGAAGGCGGCCACTTCCACCTGGACCTGGCAGTCACCCTCCTCACCAGCCCCCGCCACCTCGATGATCTGGGAGAAGGGCAGGGACTCGTGGCTGGTGGCGAGGGTGCCTCCGGGCTCCTGGAGCAGGAGATACAGCTCCACCACACCCTTGAAGATCAGCTTGGTGCCGATCAGCTTGCACTCGGAGCACACCGGCTGCGCCCGGCTGGCCAGCAGGATCGGTGTCTCACCGGAGCCGGTCTGGAGATGCACCTGGTCTGTAAATGTAAAGGGTTTTTCCTCTACAGATGTAAGCAGGTAGTGCTCCCCCTGAAATTGCCGCTGGCAGACACCGTGCTCCTCTGGGTTATTCACCCCAAGGCACACAGGCCGCTCCACCGGCTGGCAGGCGGTGAGATCCACCGCCAGATCCACCCGCAGCAGGACTTTACGGGGGTTCAGGGCCCTGGCCTCGGCTCGCCGCAGCCGGGGGGAGGCCAGCACTGTCCCCCGTTCCGTGAGGCCGGGGGCCTCCGCCTGGCAGGTGAACGGCACGCTCACCTCCATCCGGCGCGCGCCGCCGCCCCCCTCCGGCTGATACAGGATGGAGGCCCGGACCATACCATTCACCACAGCCAGTCCCTCCTTGGCCTGTTTCCCGCTGAGAATAGCCTGGCCATACACGTCCACAATCCGGAGGATATCCGGACAGGCATCGGGCACGATGCTCTCCAGCGTCTCCTCCTGGCATACCGTCAAGTCCGCCACCGTGTCATAGCTGACGATGGTATCCCGCTCAAATTCCAGTTCCATGGTGTTCTCTCCCTTTCCTTATGGTGTCAGGCCGGACGATCCGGGCCCCGCCTTTGTGACACTATATGTCCGGGCGCGCTTATGTATGACCGTGTTTCTCACTTCAGGCCGAAAAGTCTGCGCAGCAGCCCCCGCAGGCACCTGGGGGAACGTACCACCACGATACCCATGAAAACGCCTCCCCTCCCTTTGAAACTGACCGCTATAGAGGAAACCGCGCGGCGCGCGCTGTTCCAATGTCTGGCTATACCGGCTGTTCCATTCTATGATTTTCCTGGACCGGCGTGACAGTCAGGGGACAAAAAACAGGTGGCCGGCCCAGCCGGTCACCTGTTTTTCTCCTCTTTACGCTCCCAATCGGGGATCTCCTTGGCCTGCTCATACAGCCGAACATAGCTCTGGTGCCGGGTGGCCGGGATCTCCCCCGCCCTTACCGCCCCAAGGACCGCACAGCCTTTTTCCTTTACATGGGCGCAGTCCAGGAACCGGCACTTGCCCAGGTAGGGGGCGAACTCCCGAAAGGCGTGCTGCAACTCCTCCTTTCGGGACAGCTCCATCCGGTCCACGTCGAAGGAGGAGAAGCCCGGGGTATCCGCCGCCAGCGCCCCGCAGGACAGGCGGAACAGCTCCACGTGCCGGGTGGTGTGCCGTCCCCGGCCCAGCTTATCGCTCACCTGGCCGGTGGACAGCCCCATCCCCGGCTCCAGGGCATTGAGGATGCTGGACTTCCCCACGCCGGAGTTTCCCGTAAAGGCACATACCTTGCCGGCAATTGCCGCCCGCAGGCTCTGGATGCCCTCGCCGGTTCCGGCGCTCACCCTCAGGGTCTGGAAGCCGGCCCGGCTGTAGATCTCCGCCAGCTCCTCCCCCGGCTCCAGGTCGCACTTGTTGATACACACCAGCACATCGCACCCCCGGCTCTCGGTGATGGCCGCCACCCGGTCGATCAGGAACGGGTCAGTGGCGGGCACCGCCTGGGCGGCCACCACCACCAGCAGGTCGATGTTGGCCACCGCCGGGCGGTAGAACTCATTTTTGCGGGGTAAAATTTCGTCTAAGGCCCCGCGCCCATCCCCCAGCGGCGTGAAGCGCACCCGGTCCCCCACCAGCGGAGTCTGCCCGGCGTGGCGGTGCTTTCCCCGGGCCCGGCAGGTATAGAGCTCCCCGCCACTGTCTACATAGTAGAAGCCGCTGAGGGCCTTCCGGATAATCCCCTCGCTCATGGCGTCTCCGGCTGGCCGAAGTCCACCGTCTCCGTGCCTCCCTGTTCCCCGTTAAAGAAGATCATCAGGGTCTTTACCCCGGTGCCGGACACCGTCACCTCCGCCTGGGCCTCCATGGCGGCGTTGACTTCCCGGTCGTAGACCAGCACCTCATCCATCACCACCTGGACCCGCACTATCCCGTCGGAGGGGGGCAGGTCAATATAGATGGTCTTTGTCACCGGCCCGGACGGCTCGGGGGGCTGGGTGGCCGGGTCGGGGCCCTGGCTGATCTGGAGGTTGACCTCCGTCCCCTCGGTTACCTCGGTTTCCGGGGCGGGATACTGGGACACCACGTGTCCCGCCGGGATGGTGTCGTGGTAGACCTCCACCTCGGCGCCCTCCACCCGGCCGGGCACCAGATTGTGCATCTGGATGGTGCTCAGGGCCTGCTCCTTGGGCATCTCCCGGAGATCCGGCATGGGGAATGGTTTCTTTTCCGGCCCCTTGCTCACCACCATGTGGATCTCTGTCCCCGGGGAAAGGGGTGTTTTCTCATACGGGGTAAAGGAGATGATGTGGTTGGCCTCCACCTCCTCGTCGTTCTCATAGGTGGGCACGGTGGGCTTCAGCCCCATGTTCAGCAGCTCCCGGTAGGCGTCCTGGTAGTCCCAGTTGGTGATGTCGATCATCTCAATGATCTCCGGCCCGCCGCTGACGGTGACGGTGATATCGGTGACGTTCTCCCCCACCTGATCCCCGGCCTTGGGCACCTGCTCCAGGATGGTGCCCTGCTCGGCGTCGTTGGTGACTGTGCCGCCCTCCACCAGGGTGAACCGGCCCAACAGCTCCTGATTCCCCTTCACATCCTCCAGCATCTGGCCCACTAAGGAGGGCACCTGATAGGTGTCCGCCGGCTTGAGCAGGTCGGCAAAGACCGTCTTCCACAGGAAATTGAAGACCAGCACCACAAAGAGGAGCACGCCCGCCACAGCCAGCAGCACCGGCCAGATGGGCCCCCGGCGGGGCCGGTCGTCCTCGTTCTCCTCATAGGAGCGCCGGCTCCGGGGCGGCGGGTCGTAGCTCTCCCGCCGGCTGGGCTCCCGGCTGGGCCGGCTGTGGCCGTGGCTGGGGACGGCGGCCCGGATCTGGGTCCGGTCCTGGTCGGGCTCCTGCTCCGGGGAGAAGTCGGACAGCTTGTAGTCAAAATTAATGTTGGGATTTTTCCGGAACTCCTCCAGATCAGCCAGCATCTCGTCCGCAGACCGGTAACGGTTGGCCGGGTTGGGGGCCATGGCCTTCATGGTGATCTCCTCCAGGGCCTCCGGGATCGAGGGATCCAGCTCCCGGGGGGACAGGGGGATGGAGTTGATATGCTGGATGGCCACTGCCACGGGGGTGTCCCCCTCAAAGGGCAGGCGGCCGGCAATCATCTCATAGAGAACCACGCCGGTGGAGTACAGGTCGGACCGGGCGTCGATGTGGCTGCCCCGGGCCTGCTCCGGGGAGATATAGTGGACGGAGCCCAGCGCCTCCTGGGTGAGGGTGCTGTGGCCGCCGGAGGCCAGCCGGGCGATGCCGAAGTCGGCCACCTTCACGCTGCCGTCCCGGAGGACCATGATGTTGTGGGGCTTGATATCCCGGTGGATAATCCCCCGGCTGTGGGCGTGACCCAGGGCTTTGACAATCTGGGTAATGAAGTGGAGGGCCTCCCGCCAGTTGAGCTTGTTCCCCTTTTTCTGCATGTACTGCTTCAGAGTAATGCCATCAATCAGCTCCATAACAATATATTCCAGCTCGGAGGAGCGGCTCACGTCGTATACCGCCATAATATTGGGGTGGGACAGCATGGCGACAGCCTGGGACTCATCGTGGAACCGCCGGCGGAACTCGGCGTCCTGGGACAAATCCTCCCGTAGAATCTTAATGGCCACAAGGCGGTTGAGCCGGTGGCACCGGGCCTTGTATACCTTGGCCATACCTCCAGTGCCCACTACCTCCAGTATCTCATACCGATTGTCGAGCAATTTACCGATATATTGATCCATTGGGTAAATCCTCCTTGTTTCAGGGATTTCATCATCAGCCGTTGACAGGCTGTCAGAACACTCAGCGGCTGATGAGTACCGCCGTCACATTGTCCGGGGCCCCCCGGCTCAGGGCGATGTCCAGCAGCCGCTGCGGGCAAGCCGCAGGCGGCCCTCCGTGGATCACCTCATAGAGCATCTCCTGCTCGTTGACCACGTTGCTCAGCCCGTCGCTGCACAGCAACAGGTAGTCCCCGGGCTCCAGCGGCTGGCGGAAGCAGTCGGCCAGCAGGTCCGGGTCGGCCCCCAGCGCCCGGGTGATGAGGTTCTTGTGGGGGTGGGTGCGGGCTTCCTCCCGGGTGAGCTCCCCCCGTTCCACCAGATCCTCCACAAGGGAGTGGTCCCGGGTAATCAGTACAATACCGGCGCTGTTGATGTGGTAGGCCCGGCTGTCCCCCTCGTTGAGGATCACCGCCCCCTCCTCGCCCGCCAGGGCGGCCACCATGGTAGTGCCCATGCCGGCGCAATCTTCCTCGTAGATGGAGCGCTGGAAAATCTCCTGGTTGGCCTTGGCGGCGGCGTGCCGCATCCGCTCCTCCACAGGGCAGCGGCCCGCCTCCTGGATGAAACGCTGCATAAAGAGCTCCACCGCCATGGTGCTGGCCACATTGCCCGCCCGGGCGCCCCCCATGCCGTCGCATACCAGGGCGATAACTTTCCCGTCCTCCAGGAACTGGGCGGCGAAGGTATCCTGATTCTGCTGCCGCACCGCGCCGCGGTGGGTGATGCCCCAAACCTGCATAAGCTGTCCTCGTTTCCGCCGGCACCCCGGCACGTTCTAATCCTGTCTCATGGCCTTCCGCCTGAGCTGTCCGCAGGAGGCGTCAATGTCTCCCCCCAGCTTCCGCCGGACAGTGACCGTGACCCCCCGCTCCTCCAGCCGCCTCTGGAATGCGGCCACCCGCCGGCTGGGTTTCAGCGGGCTCTCCTCCACCTCGTTCAGGGGGATGAGGTTCACATGGGCGGGGGCGCCCCTCAGCCGTCTGGCCAGCAGATCCGCCTGCCAGTCCGCATCGTTCACCCCGTCGATCATTGCGTATTCGTATGAGATCCGCCGGCCGGTGGTCTTGAAATACCGGAGGCAGGTATCCATCAGCTTCTCCACCCCCACGCCCCGGTTCACTGGCATAATCTGGGAACGGGTCTCGTCATCCGGCGCGTGGAGGGAGACAGATAGTGTTAATTGTAACCCATATTGGGCCAGTTTGTCAATTTGATCCACCAGGCCGCAGGTGGACAGGGAGATATGCCGCATGCCGATGTTCAATCCCTCGGAGCAGTTGACCAGCTCCAGGAAGCGCAGCACTGTGTCCATGTTATCCAGAGGTTCGCCGATCCCCATCAGCACAATGTTGGAGATCACCTCCCCGCTGTCCAGCTGGGTAAACAGCACCTGATCCACCATCTCCCCGGGGGTAAGGTCCCGGACCTTGCCCGCAACGGTGGAGGCGCAGAAGGCGCACCCCATCCGGCAGCCCACCTGGCAGGAGACGCACACCGTATTCCCATGTTGGTAGCGCATCAGCACTGTCTCAACGCAGTTGCCATCAGCCAGCCGCCACAGGTATTTGATGGTACCGTCCTGCTGGGACATCTGCTTCCGGGCCACCTCCAGCCTGCCGATGGAGCACTGGGCGGACAGTTTCTCCCGCAGGGCCTTGGACAGGTCGCTCATCTCGTCGAAGGAGGTGGCCCCCCGCTGGTGGAGCCATTTGAAGATCTGCTTGCCCCGGAAAGCGGGCTCCCCCCGCTCCTTGAGCCAGGCGGTGAGCTCCTCCAGATTCATAGACTTTATGTCAACCATAGGGCTCACCCCTCTCTTCTCAGCTTGCAGATGAAAAATCCGTCCGTCCCGTGGCGGTGAGGCCAGAGGGTACCCATCCCGGCTTGGATTTCTCCAACCGGGCCAGGAAGTGTAAAGGCTTCCGCCTTGTAATCTTTGCGAGCCGCCAGAAAGTCCATGACCACTTCCTCATTCTCCCTGCGCAGGATGGTGCAGGTGGAATAGACCAGCACCCCGCCGGGCTTCACATACCGGGCGGCGTTGCTCAGGATCTCCCTCTGCACGCCGGGCAGCTCCTTCAAGGGCTCAGGATCCTTGAAGCGGATGTCCGGCTTCTTACGGATGACACCCAGCCCAGAACAGGGGGCGTCCACCAGCACCCGGTCAAAGGCGCCCTCCCACTCCGGGCGAAACGCCTTGCCATCGGCGGTCATAGGGGTAATTATCTCCAACCCCAGCCGGGCGGCACCGGACTGGATCAGCTTTCTTTTGTGGGGGTGGAGGTCGCAGGAAATGACCTCTCCCCTGCTCTCCATCCGGATGGCCGTTCCGAAGGACTTGCCCCCCGGCGCGGCGCACACGTCCAGCACCCGCATCCCGGGCTGTGGGTCCAATGCCTGGACCGCCAGGCGGGAGGCCGGGTCCTGGATGTAAAACAGCCCTTCCTGAAAGGCCCTTCGACCCTCCAGGTCGCCAGTTTTCTCTAAAATCAGACAGTCCTTCAGCCAAGGGTGTGGCGAGACAGAGACCCCCTCCTCTTCCAGGGCGTCTGTCAGCCCCTGGGCGGTGGTCTTCGTGGTGTTCACCATGGCGGTGATGGCCGGACGGCTGTTGTTGGCCGCCAGCAGCCCCGCTGTCTCCTCCATCCCGATGGTGGACAGGAACTCCTGAACCAGCCATTCCGGGTGGGAGTACAGGGTGGACAGATAGCTCACCAGATCTGACTGGGGGATGGTAGGCAGCTGGTCCAGGGCCCGTTCCAAACTGCGGAGGATACCGTTGACCATCCCCGCCGCCCGAGGATTTTTGCAGTGCTTCCGGGTCAGTTCCACGGCGCTGTTCACCGCCGCGCTGTGGGGGATCCTGTCAAGGAAAACCAGTTGATAGGCCCCCAGCCGCAAGGCTTCCACCACCCTGCTCTCCATCCGTTTCAGGGGCAGGTTGGAGAAGCGGGACAGGTAGAAGTCCAACAGCAGCCGGTTTTGCAGCACGCCGAAGCACAGCTGGGTGGCCAGCGCCCCGTCCCTGCTGTCCAGATTGGCGGAAGATAACCGTTTTTTCATGATGGCGTCCGACCATCCTCCCTGCCGCTGGCAGTCATTCAGGGTCAGCAAAGCGACTTCTCTAGCGTCCACGCTTCTTCACCGGCCTTTCTTCTTCTTTTTCTTGAAAGAAAAAGAAGCAAAAAGAACTTTGGAAAAACTTCGTTTTTCCTCACTTTTTGAGCAATTCTTTGCAGGTTAAAATAAGAATTCCGATCAGGTAAGCAACCGCTATCACAGCAGCTGGGATAACCATAAAAAACAGAGCCAGTTTTCCGATCCATTGGACAATCCCATGATAGACAATCGCGCCCATGCTTTTCCTCCTACACCTGAATCGGGTTTCCCGACAAATAGGCGGCGGCGGCCATCCTTTTTTTTCCGGGGGGCTGGAGCTCCAGGATACGCAGGACTTGCCCGTCCCCACAGGCCACATCAATCCCCTGCTTCCCGGCGGCAACTATTTTGCCCGGGGCGGCGCCCGTGGACTGGCCCGGGAGGGCGGAGCGGTAAATTTTCATCGTCTCGCCGGAGATCACACCGGTGGACGCCACAGGCCAGGGCATCAGTCCCCGGATCTGGTTGTGGATCTCCCGGGCGGGCCGGGTCCAGTCGATGGGGGACAGCTCCTTGGACAGCATAGGCGCGAAGGTGGCTTTTTCCTGGTCCTGTGGAACCCGTCCGGCGGTCCCGGCCTCGATCCGGGCTGCCGCCTCCACCACTAGCTCCCCGCCCATCTCAGCCAGACGGCTGTAAAGGGTATCCGCCTGCTCATCCGGATCAATCAAGGTGGAGCGCTGGAGGATGATATCCCCCCCGTCCAGCTCAGAGGCCATGTGCATAATGGTCACCCCCGTCTCCTGTTCCCCGTTGAGGATGGCCCGGTTGATGGGGGCCGCCCCCCGGTACTTGGGCAGAAGGGAGGAGTGGACATTGATACACCCCTTGGGAGGCAGGGCGAGAATGTCATCGGGCAGGATACGGCCATACGCCGCCACTACAATCAGCTCCGGGGCAAGTTCCCGCAAAATGGCCAGGGCGGCCCCGTCCCGTAACTTTTCCGGCTGATACACAGGGATGCCACGGGCCTGGGCCCGCTCCTTCACCGGCGTAGGCTGGAGCCGGTTCTGGTGCCGTCCCACCGGCTTATCCGGCTGGCTGAAAACCCCTGCCACCAAATGTCCGGCGCATGCCAGCGCCTCCAGGGAGGGGACGGCAAACTCGGGCGTGCCCATAAAGACGATTCTCAACCCTCGTCCTCCTCTTCCGCCAGCATGGCGTCAATCTCCTCCGTGGTATAGACCCGGTCGGCCAGCTCCGTATACAGGTGGCCGTCCAGGTGGGCCAGCTCATGGCAGAAGCACCGGGCGGTAATTCCCGCGCCCTCCGCCTCAAACCACTGGCCTGTCCGGTCCTGAGCCCTGACCTTCACCCAGTCAGGCCGCTTGATGTAGGCCCACTTGCCCGGCAGGGAGAGGCAGCCCTCAAGGCCGTCCTGCTCCCCCCTCTGATCGACGATCTCCGGGTTGACCAGCTCCAGCATCCCGCCGGTCTCCGGATCGACGAGCACCACCACCGCCCTGCGGAGGATGCCCACCTGGGGGGCGGCCAGACCCATGCCGTTGGCGTCGGCCAAGGTCTCCTTCAAATCGTCCAGCAGGTCGGACAGTTTTTCATCAAACCGAGTGACCGGGTGGCATTTTTTGTTTAGTACCGGGTCTCCCTCAATCAAAATGGTGCGGATGGCCATGGTATCGTCTCCTTCATTTGTGTTCTAGCTATGATAAGGGTCAACATCTGCGTAAACGGAAACCCCTTTATTATCCTTGTCTCTGTGGGCCGCCCGGAGGAGATGGGCCAACAGGGCCCGCAGCTCCTTGCCGTTCCGGCCCGCGATGGTCAGCCGGTAGCGGTAGCGGTTATTGACCTTCGCTACCGCCGCCGGGGCGGGGCCCAGCAGCCGCCACTCCCCTCCCATCCGGGCCAGGGCGGGCTCCAAAGCCTGGCGCAGGCGGACACAACACCGGAGGACGGCCCCCTCCTCCAGCCCGGAGGCGGTAAGGAGAATCAGATCCCCAAAGGGCGGGTCCCCCCGGAGACGGCGCAGCTGGATCTCCTGCTCATAGAATCTGTCATAATCCTGCTGGGCGGCGCGGCGGATCACGTCGTTGTCTGGAGTATAGGTCTGGATCACCGCCCGGCCCAGCTTCTCACCCCGGCCCGCCCGGCCTACCACCTGGGTGAGCAGGGAGAATGTCCGCTCCCCCGCCCGGAAGTCGTCCACATACAGGGACAGGTCGGGGGCCACCACCCCTACTAAGGTGACATTTTCAAAATCTAGCCCCTTCGCCACCATCTGGGTTCCCACCAGAATGGGGATCTTCTCCCGCTGGAAACGGTCCAGCAGCTCCTCGTGGGGGTGGGCGGCGGAGACGGTGTCTGTATCCATTCGCAGCACCTCCACCCAGGGGAATAGCTCCTGGAGCTCCTCCTGCACCCGCTGGGTGCCGGTGCCGATGAAGTTCAACAGCCCCCCGCAGGCGGGACAGGCCGAGGGTAATGCCTGGGAGTGGCCGCAGCGGTGGCACATAAGCCGGTTGTTGGCCGAGTGGTAGGTGAGCTTTACGGAGCACCGGGGGCACTCGGGTACCTCGCCGCACTCGCCGCAGGACACCATCCGGCTGGCGCCCCGGCGGTTGAGGAACAGGATGGACTGCTCCCCCCGTTCCAGGTTCTTCTCCAGCTCCTGGCGGAGCGCCGAGCTGATGCTGGAATCGTTGCCCTGGCGGAGCTCGTCCTTCATGTCGGCCACCAGCACCTGGGGCAGGGCCCTTTGGTTGTACCGGCCCCGCAGCTCAAAGAGGGCGTACTTGCCCGCCCGGGCCAGGTACATGGATTCCACCGACGGCGTGGCCGAGCCCAGCACAAGCAGGGCGTTATTTTGAAAACACCGGTACTTCGCCACTTCCCGGGCGTGGTATCGGGGGACATTTTCTGACTTATAGCTGACTTCCTGCTCCTCATCCAGGATGATGAGGCCCAGATTTTCCAGCGGCGCAAAGATCGCCGACCGGGTACCGATGACCACCTGGGCCTCCCCCCGGCGGATCCGCTTCCATTCATCGTACCGCTCCCCCGCCCGGAGGGAACTGTGGAGGACGGCGATCCGTTTCCCAAAGTGGGAGGCGAAAATCCTTAACAGCTGGGGTGTGAGAATGATTTCAGGCACCAGCACCAGGGCGGTTCTCCCCTGGGAGAGGGCCTCCTGGATCAGGCGGACATACACCTGGGTCTTGCCGCTCCCCGTCACCCCGTACAGCAGGGCTACGGCGGGCCCCTCTTGGCGGGCCAGCCGATCCAGGCCCTCAAAGGCCTCCTGCTGCTCCCGGTTGAGCGCCGGGGGCGGGGCCTGCTCCACATCCTCCAGGGGGACACGGCGGAACACCTCCCGCTTCTCCAGGGTGAGAATTCCGCTTTTTTCCAGGGATTTCAGCGTGGGCACAGCAGCCCCGGTAAAATAACATAGCTCCTTGGCCGAGGCCGCCCCTAAGGTACACAGCAGCTCAGTGACAGCATACCGCAGAGGGGCGGACTTCCGCTTGGGGGCCACCATAGACATGGCGTCCTCCGCCGGGAGGGCCAGCACGGCGATCCGCTCCGTCTTGTCTCCAACGCCCCGCTGGGTGCTGGTTTCCAAACAGGCCACCCCGGCCTCAGTGAGCTGCCGGATTGCGGGATTGGGGTCCCGGGCGCCAAACGCCAGGCGGATCTGTTCCATCTCCCCCCTGCCCCCCCAGGACCACAGCAGATCCAACAGCTGGACCGCAGCGGGAGAGCCCCCGGCGGCCCCGTAGGCCCGTTCCCGGTCCATGCCGGCCTGGAGGGCCACACAGTCTTTTAAGGAGAAGTACAGCCCGGCGGGGAGCATGGCCTTGACACAGTCATACACCGTGCAGAAATACCGCTCCCTCATCCATAGGGCCAGCTGAATGGCCCTATGATCCAGCACCGCCTCCCCGTCCAGCAGGGCCTGGATCCCCTTCAGGGACTGGCCGGAGGAGCCCTCCGCACTCAAGGACAGCACAATACCGTCAGAGCCCCGGTTCCCCGGCCCAAAAGGGACCAGTACCCGCATGCCGGGTCTGAGCCGCCCCTCCAGCTCCTGGGGAACCAGATAGTCGTATGGCCGGTCGATGGCGTAGACCGCCTTGGCCACAGCCACTTTCGCAATGGTTCGTCCCACGGTCCGGCCCCCCTCCATAGGCGGGGGCCGCCGCTCCCGCTGCCCGCCTCGCCGTCTCCCAGCCAAAGCGGGCCAGCCAGCGCCGCCCCCCACTTAGAAGCTGTTAAAAAGCTTCTGATTCCTCAACCGGCTCCTCCGGCTCCTCCAGCTTGCCCTCGGCCACCTCCTGGATGGCGATGCTCACCGGCTTCTCCGCCAGGGGCTCCCCTTCCAGCTCCGCCTCCCGGGCAATGCGCCGGGCCCGGCAGGCCACCACATTCACCAGCTCATAGCGGCTGGGCACCTTGGTCAACAGGTCTTTCATCGCAGGATAGAGCATCATAACAAAAAACTCCTCACTTTTGAAGTATTTACTGGAACTGGGCCAAAATCCTCTGGCGGCTGCTTACACGGCACTCGGCGGCCCTCAAAATGGCCTCAATCTCCTCCACTGCATGGGTCACCTTGTCGTTGATGACCAGATAGTCGTAATTGGGAATCTCACAGAATTCCACCCTGGCCTTCTCCAGCCGTCCGGAGATGATCTCCTCGCTGTCGGTATTCCGGCCATGGAGGCGCCGGGACAGCTCCTCGAAGGAGGGGGGGATGATGAAGATAAACAGGGCGTCGGGGCACCGGGCCTTCACCTTGGCCGCCCCCTGGACCTCGATGTCCAGCAGGACATCAACGCCCGTGTCCAGCCGCTGCTGGATGGCCTTCAGGGAGGTGCCGTAGTAGTTGCTCACATACTCGGCGTACTCCAGCAGCTCGTCGGCGGCAATCATCCGCTCAAACTCGGCCCTGGAGACAAAATTGTAGTTCACCCCGTCCTGCTCCCCCACCCTGGGCTGCCGGGTGGTATAGGACACGGAGAAATAGATGTTGTCCCGCTGGCTTAACAGCTCGGCGATGACGGTGCTCTTGCCCACCCCAGAGGGGCCGGACAGCACAATCAGCTGGCCCTTATCTTTTTTCAGCTGCACGGTTTTTCCTCCTCTCCCGCCGCCCGCTCCCCGTCCAGCCGGGCCTGGATCTCCTCCGGCTGAAGGGCGGACAGCACCACGTGGTCGTTATCCATGATGAGGACCGCCAGGGTGCGCCGGCCATAGGTGGCGTCAATCAAAACACCCCGGTCCCGGGCCTCCTGCACCATCCGCTTGATGGGGGCGGAGTCGGGGCTGACCACGGCGATCAGCCTCTGGGAGGAGATCAGGTTGCCAAACCCAATGTTAATGAGCCTCACAATCCGCCCTCCTACTCAATGTTCTGCACCTGCTCCCGGATCTTCTCGATCTCCGCCTTGATGTCCAGCACCTGGCGGGCGATGTCAATATCACCGCATTTGGAGCCGATGGTGTTGGCCTCCCGGTTGAACTCCTGGATGAGGAAATCCAGCTTCCGGCCGATGGCGCCCCCCTTGTCCAGCATCTCCCGGAGCTGGCCGATGTGGCTGCGCAGCCGGACGGTCTCCTCGTCCACCGCCACCTTGTCGGCGAAGATCGCCGCCTCCGTAAGGATGCGGGCGGGGTCCAGCTGGGTGTTGGACAGCACCTCGTTCATCCGGGCCTCCAGCTTGGCCCGGTACTCGGACACCGTCTGGGGGGAGCGCTCCTCCACCAGGGCCACCTTCTCCTCAATGACGGCGGCCCGGGACAGGATGTCCTCCTTCAGCTTCTCCCCCTCCCGGGCGCGCATCTGGTCAAAGTCGGCCAGGGCCTCGGCCAGCACGGCGGAGATCTCCTGGGCGGCCCGCTCCGTGTCCTCCTCCTGCTTCTCCACGGTGAGCACGTCCTGGAACCGGGCCAGCTGGGTGACGGGGACAATCCACTCCACCTGACCGCCGCCGTCCAGCTCCCGCAGCCGCCGCAGGGCGGCCAGGTAGGACTTGGCCAGGGCCTCGTTCACCTTGACGGACAGGGCTTCCCCCTCATTGTTGACCACAGTGAGGAACACGTCCACCTTGCCCCGGGAGATGGTCCCCTGGACCAGGGATTTCATCCCCTCCTCCGCAAAGAGGTACAGCCGGGGCATCCGGATATTGCAGTCCAAATAGCGGTTATTCACCGACCGCACCTCCGCGGTGATGGTGCGGCCGCTGATTGTTTTCTCCGCCCGGCCATAGCCGGTCATGCTTTTGACCAAAACAGCTCACGCTCCTTATTCGCTCAGATCGTTTCTCAGCAGCAGGGTCCGCCCCAGGGGGTCAGGCAGCTGCAGCACAGGTAGGTGGTACACGGGTCACACTGGGCGGAGCTGCCATAGCCGGCGGGCTGGTAGCCCCCCATACGCCCCTGCCGCATCACGGCCAAAGCCTGTTGGTACTCCATATTGCCGGGATCCATCTGGACCGCAATCGAGTAGTTCCGCATGGCCTCATCCATCCAGCCCTTCCGGTAGGCGATGCTGCCAGACAGGAAATACCACTCCCCGTCCTTCTGCCCCGCCTCGTACAGCAGGCGCTCGGCCCCCTGCAAATCGCCGGCGTTGATCATGGCCCGCGCCCGGGCGTAGATCGGGTTGGACGGCCCGGAGGAGTAGTTTCCCTGATAGCCGCCGCCATAGCCGCCCGAGGAGCGGGAATATCCGCCGGAGCGCTGTTTGGTGATGGTGTCGTAGGCCTCGTTGATCTCCTTCATCTTCTCCTCCGCCAGGTCGGAGAGGGGGTTGTTCTGGTAGTTGTCCGGATGGTATTTCCGGGCCAGCTCCCGGTAGGCCTTTTTGACCTCCTCATCACTGGCGTTCTGGCTCACCCCAAGGACACTGTACGGATCTCTCATTGTTTTTTACCCCAAATCTTCTGTTTTTTCATCCGGGACCAGCTGCCGTCCAAGACGGCGCCCTGCACCATAGGCAGGCCCAGATAGACAATATTCTCTAAAAGAGGCCCCCGGCAGCCGAACTCCCCCAGCTGGAGGGCCGCGCCCATCTGGGCCAGGGAGTGGTCCATGGTCAGGGCCAGGGCGGCCTTGTCCCCATCGGGGCCGTACCGGGCGGATACCGGGTTATACCGGCCCGCCAGCCGGTCCTCCTCCAGGTCGTCCTGGCCGTCAGCCAGGTAGATCCACCGGCCCAGGTGGTACAGCAGCTGTCCCAGAACCCGTCCCCGCTCCCCGTCCGCCGGGGCGGCGGCTTGCAGCAGCCGGGCGAAAGGGTCCGCCGCCCGGTCCAGGCAGGCGCATCCCTCCCGCTCCAAAGCGGCCAGCTCCGCCAGGGAATCCCGGGCCGTCCCGTCAAACCCGGGACAGCGGCGGGCGGCTTTTTGGTAAGCGGGCTTTAACAGCCAGCCCAGCGCCCGGGCGGGCAGGCCCCTCCAAAGTCCGCTGTCCTGGACCGAGTCCCGCAGCTTCCACCAGGCCAGCACCACGCTCTCGTCCGCCGCCAGCTCCAGCGCCGGGCTGTCCGGGCACATCGGCCGCTTCCGCAGGGGGTTCCCGTGGCACCTGCCCGGGCACGGGGTAAAGCGCTCCTCCGGCTCCCACAGCAGCAGGGCCAAGAAGGTGAAATCAAAGTTGAGCAGCATGGGGGCGATCAGCCCGTACCGGCGGCGCAGGCAGCGGCACAGGCCACAGTAGGTGGCCTGGTACAGGTCGAGGTCTTTGCATTTCAGCTCCGGCCGCATGGGCCGCACATAGCCGAACATCTCCCGCCCTCAGCGCAGGCGTTTGAGAATGTCAAATTGAGGGGCCTCGCTCCTGGTGATGGCCCGGTTCCACAGGAAAGCGGGGACACATCCGGCGGCCAGGCCCGCCAGGGCCGGGCCAAAGGCCGCCCCGGCCCCCAGGTTCAGCACGGACTGTCCCAGGGCGTACCCAACGGCCAGGCCCGCGCAGGGCAGGAGGAACACCACCACCGAAACGGCGATGTTGTGCCCGTCCGCGGGCTGGACCTCCACAAAATCCCCGGGTTTGGCCCCAATCGGGTTGGAAGCCAGGGCCAGGATCTCCTGGGCGGGCTTGGCGGTACAGCCGGCGCAGGCCCCGTCGCAGTGCAGGCCGCACTCCAGCTGGCGCAGGAGGGAGACCTCCGCCACGCCTTCTCTTACAATTTTCTTTACAATGGCATTTTGAACCATGACGCTCCGCCTCCCGGCACTTATCTGCTGATATTGACTACAATGGAATAGTCCCCGATAACTCCCACCGAGCTGTTGCCGTCCAGATAGACCCGGACAGGGATCCGGCTGCTGCCCAGAGTCCTCACCCGGGACAGGTCGGCTACAATCCGGAACTGGCTGGCGTCAATGGTATCCAGCGCCTCCTGGGGGCCCCGGACCGTCACTGGGACGGTATGGGTGACAATGTCGGCCACATAGCCCTCCGGGGGCTGGGTATTGATGATATTGCTCACCGGGAAAGCGGCCGTGGCCAGCCCGTCCACCGTCACGGTGACCTGGGCGGTGGTGATGCCGCTCACATTCTCCAGCCGGGGATCCTGGGAGATGGGGAAGGTGAAGGTTCTGGACCCCACCACGTCGGACAGGTCGATGGACCCCAGGAAAATCTCCGTCAGCCCCTCCATATCTTCCTCCGCGCCGGAGACCGCAATGGACTCAGGCTCGATGGTCACCACGGCGTCCGCCTCCACGGCGCCCCCGCCGGGCAGGATCTCCACCGCCAGGTCCACCTGCCGCTCCACTACCACCGGCACCACCACATAGGCGGTGTCGGAGCTCAGGGTGATCTCCAAGTCGTCCAAGGGCTCGCCCTTCTCGTCCAGGGGGATCAGGGGCAGGTCGCCGGCAAAGCGCTCGTCCAGTTTTTCCTGCTTCAAAATAGCCGCTACCGTGTGGACTTGGTTCACCTGCTCCACCGGGCCGCTGACCACCACAGAGACCGGCTCGATGGCCGGCGTGCCCATCTGATAGCCCTGGGCCACCTGGCCGTCCAGGCGGAACTCCACCGGGGCGGTCTTGGTATACAGCTTCTCCACCGTCACGGTGATGGTGGCCGGGCTCTGTTCCTCCAGCACCACCTCAGACACGTTGAAGTTGCTGGGCCACCGGGGGACGTAGGACAGGACATTCTCCCCCTCGGCGCACCGGGAGACATCCAGGGGCACGTAGATGCTGGACCGGTACTGGATCAAATTGGTGATAACGCTCACCGGCGCCCGCACCGACAGGTTTACCGTCTCGTGGGACATATCCGCCACAGTCAGCCCCTGGCCGGCCAGCACGTTGGTCCCTGTCAGCTCCACCCGCACGTTCCGCAGGACGGTGGAGTCCTCCGGGTCCATCTCCAGCCGGACATACATCCAGAATACAGTGGCCAGCAGGATTGACAGCAGGATATAGACCCACCGGCTCTCTTTCAGCCGTCCCATCATGACGGATCACCCTCCTTCCGGCCGCCCGTGATCCAGCCCAGAATGGGAATCTGGCCGCCCTTTTTGTCCTCGGCCTCGCCGCTGAGCAGCTCGTTGCGCAGCAGGCGCTCCAAGGTCTCAGGGGCCAGGTGGCGCTTGAGCATCCCCCCCACGGCGGCGGAGATGGAGCCTGTCTCCTCTGAGACGATGACCACCACCGCGTCGGAGTGCTCGCTCATGCCAATGCCCGCCCTGTGGCGCATCCCCAGGTCCCGGCTCAGGTTCACGTTGCCCGACAGGGGGAGCATGCAGCCAGCCCCCACAATGCGGCCGTCCCGGACAATCACCGCCCCGTCGTGGAGGGGCGCCTTGTTCCAAAAAATATTCTTCAGCAGCTCGCTGGACACCCCGCAGTCCAGGGGGGTGCCCGTCTTAATCACGTCATCCAGCAGATTCTGCCGCTCAAAGACCATCAGGGCGCCCACCTTGTCCCGGGACAGGTCGGTATAGGCCTCGGTGGTCTGAAGGATGGCGGTCTCCACATCAGCCGCCGCCTCCTTGGGCGCCGTAAAGACCAGGCCCCCAAGCCGGGAACTGCCCATCCGCTCCAAAAAGCGGCGCAGCTCCGGCTGAAACAGGATGACCAGCACCAGAATACCCAGCTCCACCACCTGGTTCAGCAGGTAGCTGGTGGCGGTGAGGCTGAGGGCGGTGGACAGCAGCATGGCCATAACCAGGACCAAAATCCCCCGGAGCACCCGGCCAGAGCTGCTTTTCCGCAGCATCCACAGCAGCTTGTAGATCACGAAGGACAAAATCGCGATGTCCAGCACATCCGCCAGCTGGACGCGGAGTAAGGGGAACGTAGATTGTAAAAATATCTGGACCGTATCCAACATGGAGCTCACCTCTCTTCCCGCCCGCCGTACCGGCGCGGCAGAAAATACCTCATCAAGGTATTATACGATATTACCGACCGGTTGGCAACAGAAAAGGGATGATAAGACATAAATTTTTAATGAATTTTTTGTCCCCTGCCTTCTTTCCCGCCCGCATGGCACAAAAACCCCGGAGAGGACGGACAGCGCCATCCCCCCCGGGGCTCCTGTTACCCACAGACGGCCAAGGCCCGTACCGCCTGGACGAACTGTTCGATCTCCCCCCGGGTATTGAACGCTGAGACACTGGCCCGGATGGTGCCGGTCTCCAACGTGCCTCCACTCTCGTGGGCCAGGGGCGCGCAGTGCAGGCCCGCCCGCAGGGCAAAGCCACGGTTCCCCAGGGTCTCCCCCGCCTCCTCGCAGTCCATCCCCGCCAGCCGGAAGGAGAGCACCCCCGCCTGGAGCGACGGGTCGCCGGCCCGGAACACCTCCACGCCGGGGACCCGCCCCAGCCCCTCCCCCATCTGGCGGATCAGGCGGCTCTCGTGGGCGGCGATCTCCCCCACCCCCCGGCGGCGGAGAAAACGCAGGCCCTCCAGCAGGCCGGCGATGCCGGCGATGTTGTGGGTGCCCGCCTCCAGCCGGTCGGGCAGGATGTCCGGCATGGACTGCCGAATGGACTCGCTGCCCGTGCCCCCCTCCAGGAGGGGTTCCGGATCCGTTCCGCATAAGAGCAGCCCGGTGCCCTGGGGGCCGTACAGCCCCTTGTGCCCCGGCATCGCCATGAAGGCCGCGCCCAGCCCCTCAAAGTCCAGCGGCAGCACGCCCGCGGACTGGGAGGCGTCCACAATCAGGGGCACGCCCCGCTCCCGGCACAGGGCGGCGATCTCCTCCAGGGGCTGGATAAATCCAAAGACATTGGATACATGGTTGCACACCGCCAGTTCGGCGCCCTGGTCCAGCGCCTGGCGGAAGGCCTCCAGCGCTCCCGCCCGGTCAAAGAGCGGGGCCCGGGCCACCCGCAGGTCCAGCCCGGGGATGGCGTGGAGGGGCCGGGTGACGGCGTTGTGCTCATAGCCGGAGATCACCACCCGGGCGCCCGGCCTGGCCAGGGTCTTGATGGCGATGTTCAGCCCGTGGGTGGCGTTGAAGGTAAAGACCACCCGTCCTGGGTCGTCCACACGGAGGAGGGCGGCGGCCTCCTCCCGGCAGGCGAAGGCGATGTCCGCCGCCTCCATGGCGGGCCGGTGGCCCCCCCGGCCCGGGCTGGCCAGCCGGTTGATGGCCCCGGCGGTGGCCCGGGCCACAGCGGGGGGTTTTTGCAGGGTGGTGGCGGCGCTGTCCAGATAGATCACAGTGCCACCTCCTGATAGCTGCCGTTCCCCGCCGTGATATAGACCCGCTTCGGGCTCAGCCCCGCCCGCTGGAGAATCCGCAGGGCATCCGGCAGATAGCGCTGGGAAATTTTTACCGAGTGGCTGCACCCCTCCCCTGAGATGCTCTTAGGGGAGCGGATGACCCGGGCGGTGATGCCCGCCCGCTCCAGGGCGGAGGCGGTGCGCTGGGCGTAGGTCAGGGACCGGCATACAATGAGATAATAGAGCATGGCATGCTTCCTCTCCCGGGGCTGTCCAGGGGACAACCCCACAGAAATGGCCGGGAGGGGGACTTTTTCCGCCCCCCTCTCGTCACCATTCTATGCCCCTACACCGGCGGATGACACCGGATCAGTCTCTCAGCGGCCGCGCCATCAGCCAACGGGCGCAGATCAGCCTCTTGTAATCAGGGCCACCGCGTGGGCGGCCATGCCCTCCCCGGAGCCGGTGAAGCCCAGGCCCTCCTCCGTGGTGGCCTTCACGTTCACCCGGTCAGGGGGGACGCCCATGGCTTTGGCCAGGTTTTCCGCCATCTGGGGGATGTGGGGGGCCAGCTTGGGCCGCTGGGCCAGGATGGTGGCGTCCACATTACCAACCGACCAGCCCCGCTCCCCCAGCAGGCCAGCCACCCGGGCCAGCAGCTCCAGGGAGTCGGCCCCACTGTAAGCCGGGTCTGTATCCGGAAAATGCCGTCCAATGTCCCCCAGGCTCGCCGCCCCCAGCAGGGCGTCCATCACCCCGTGGGCCAGCACGTCGGCGTCCGAGTGGCCCAGCAGCCCCTTCTCGAAGGGGATCTCCACCCCGCCTAAAATCAGCTTCCGGCCCTCTGTCAGCCTGTGTACGTCGTAGCCGTGGCCTACCCGTATGTCGCTCATAGCGTGCCCTCCACCCTGGCCTGTAAGATGGCCTCGCCCAGCACCAGATCCAGGGGGGTGGTAATTTTAAGGTTCTCCCGGCTGCCGGCGGTGAGGGAAACCTTCATCCCCAGCCGCTCCACCGCGCCGCAGTCGTCAGTCAGGGCCTCGCCGTCCTCAATCGCCTTGTGAATGGCCGCCCGGATCAGTCCGCTCTCGAACACCTGCGGGGTCTGGACCGCCCACAGCTGGCTCCGGTCCACTGTCTCCACCGCCAGGCCGTCCTCCCCCCGCTTGATGGTATCGGTGACGGGGACCGCCGGAGCGGCCGCCCCGGTGACAGACGCCCGGGTGATGGCCTCCTCCAGCACCCGCTGGGAGACCAGGGGCCTGGCCCCATCGTGGATGGCGATGAGGGCGGCCCCGCTGTTCACCTCCCCCAGGCCGGCCTGGACGGAGTGGATCCGCTCCGCCCCGCCCACAATAACCTTGGTGACCTTATTAAGGGAAAAGTCTTTACACAGCCGCCCCGCCTCCACCAGCAGTTCCTCCCGGGTCACCAGCACGATCTCATCCACCAGCGGGCAGTCCTGGAACGCGTATAGGGTGTGGACCAGCACGGGCAGCTCCCCCAGCGGGGCGAACATCTTATCAATCCCCTCCATCCGCCGCGCGGAGCCCGCCGCCACTACCACAGCGGAGCAGGAAATGGGCTCAGGCCGCTTCTCACGCAGGCGAGAAAGTAAACCGGCCATGGGTAAGACCTCCTTTTCCATTCAAAAAGGGGCCGAAGGGCCCCTTCTGAATCATCATATTTGAGAATAGGACATTTTTATGCCAGGGCTGTATTGAGCCGCTCCTCAACGTCCTCATAGGACAGGCTTTTGGACAGCACAATCTCGGAGATCAGGATCTGCTTGGCGGAGTGGAGCATCTTCCGCTCCCCGGTGGACAGGCCCCGGTCCGTGTCCCGGACAGTCAGCCCCTTAATGACCCGGGCCACCTCGTACAGGTCGCCGCTCTTCATCCGCTCCATATTCTCCCGGTAGCGGTGATTCCAGTTGGCGGTCATCTCCACTTGGATAGAGGGGATCGCGGCCAGGATGAGATCAGCCTGATCCCCGTCAATCACCGGGCGCACGCCAATCTCGTCGCTGCTATCTGTGGGGATCATCACGACCATTGAGCGGTTTGGCAGTTTGAGGATGTAATAATCCCGCAACAAACCATCTACTTTCTTCTGGACAATACTGTCCACGACACCCGCCCCATGCATAGGGTGGACGACCTTATCCCCAACCTGATACACTTTACACCTCGCTTTCTCATCTCACGTATATCTTACCAGGATTAATTATAGCAATTTTATCCTATTCCCGCAAGCAAAAACCAAGAAATTCAAAATTTTTTCCATCAAATGGTGTTTTTTTACAAAAAAAGGGCGTTCTAAAGGGGGCTGGGGAATGATTCTCACAAACCGAAAAAAACTTTCCGTGCTCTGATAGGCTATTTTTGCGGCAAAACCTTTTCAGACAGCGCTTTTACATTCAAAAAATCTCCATTTCCACCGGTGTTTCCCTGGCGGCCTCCCCGGAGCCTGGCCGGCCTCAAGTCCAAACATTGGAAAATAAAAAGCCCGGCCGTCACAACGACAGCCGGGCTTAAAAACAGCTTACTCCTGGGTCTCAGCATCGGGGGCCTCCTCGGCCTCCTCCTCATAGGCGGGTTCCAGCAGGGCACGGATAGACAGGGAGATCTTCTTGTTCTCCATATCCACGTCGGTGATCTTCACATCCACCTTGTCGCCCTCGGCCACCACGTCGCCGGGCTTCTCCACCCGGTGATCAGCCAGCTGGGAGATGTGGATCAGGCCGTCCACGCCAGGGACAACCTCAGCGAAAGCGCCGAAGGTCATCAGCTTGACGATCCGCACGTTGGCGGTGTCGCCCACCTGGTAGGTGGAGGTAAACACAGTCCAGGGATCCTGGCTGTGGTCCTTCATACCCAGGGAGATCTTCTTCTTCTCCTTGTCGGCGGAGATGACATACACCTCCACGGTGTCGCCCACCTTCACCACCTCGGAGGGGTGCTTGATGCGGCTCCAGGACAGCTCGGAGATGTGGACCATGCCGTCCACGCCGCCGATGTCCACAAAAGCGCCGTAAGAAGTCAGGGACTTCACGGTGCCGGTATAGCGCTTGCCGTCCTCAATCTCGGCCCAGACCTTCTCGGCGGCGGCGGCCCGCTCGGCCCGGGTGACCTTGCTGATGGAGCCCACCACGCGGCGGCGGGCCCGGTTGACCTCGGTGATGACTAGGCGGACCTTCTGCTTGAGCAGCTCGCTCATGGGAGTCTCCCGGGGCAGGCCGGTCTGGGAGGCGGGCACGAACACCCGCACGCCCTTGACGGCCACGACCACGCCGCCCTTGTTGTCCTCGGTGACAAAGCCCTCCACGACGGCCTCGCTCTCCCGGGCGGCCTCGATCTCCTCCCAGCCCTTGTTGATGTCCAGGCGGCGCTTGGACAGCTTCACCAGGCAGTCGCGGTCACTTACCTGCATGACGATGGTCTCGATCTCATCGCCCACCTTCACCAAGTCCTCCACCTTAGCGGTGGGGTCGTCGCTCAGCTCGCTCAGGGCAATGTAGCCGGGGTACTTGATGCCCAGCTCAACTTGCACTTCGGTGGGGGTGATCGCCACAACGGTGCCGGTAACCTTATCTCCATTATTCAAAGTTTTGATCGACTCCTCCAGCAGCTCCGCGAAGGATTTTTCGATCTCCATGATTTCATCGCTCATTTTGTCATAGACCTCCTTTATTATCCACGCCGGCGTCGATGCGCCTGCCGTGATGCCGACCATATCCGCCGGGGGGATCTGACTCAGGTCCAGATCCTCCGCCCGCTCAATGAGCAGGACGTGGGAGCAGGTCTCCGCGCAGATCTCTGCAAGCCGCTTGGTGTTAGAACTGTGCCTGTCGCCCACCACTACCATCAGACCGCATTTTCCGGCTAGTTGGCGGGCCTCCTCCTGACGTTTGGATGTCGCTCCACATATTGTATCAAAAAATTCCGCGTTTGTACACTCTTTTTTTGCTTTTTTCACGCACCCTTCCCAAATTTTCTTGGTGGAGGTGGTCTGTGATACAAAGGTAAGGGGCAGATTTGTGCGTTCAGGCCGCTGAAACAGCCAATTTTCCAAATCTTTTTCCCCTGAAACTACCACTGGGCCTTTACACCATCCGGCGATGGCCAACACCTCCGGATGGTCCGGCGCGCCCACGATGACCGGGGTTCTCCCCCGCTCCTCCGCCCCCTGGACGATCTGATGGATGCGGGTGACGTTGGGACAGGTGGCGTCCAGGATCTCCACGCCCCGCTCCCGCAGGCTGTCATGGACCGCCCGGCTCTCCCCGTGGGAGCGGATAATCACCCGGGAGCCGTCCGGCACCTGTTCCGGCCGTTCCACAGCGAACAAACCTTTTTCAGCCAGCCGGTCCACCACGTTCCGGTTGTGGATGATGGAACCCAGCATCACGCAGGGCTTCCCCGAGAAGGCGGTCTCCTCCGCCAGTTCCACCGCCCGGCGCACCCCGTAGCAGAAGCCCGCGGACCGGGCCAGGATCACCTTCATCTCCCGCCCTCCCCCAGGGCCCGCACCCGGTCCATCACGTCCCGGGCGATTTGCTGGAGCTCCTCGTTGGTGGGCTTTCTGCCCTCGTACTTCGGTAAATAGGGTTCCCCGATCACCACTGTATTACGCCGGAAAAGCTTCTTTTTGCTGGGTATGTACACCGGCAGCAGGGGGACGCCCACCCGGGTGGCGAAGAGGGCGGCGCCGGTCTTGGCCCCCACGCTCTCCCCTTCATGGACCCGGGTCCCCTCGGGGAAGATCAGGAGCTTGTCACCCTCCTTCAAAAATTTCAGAGCGGTTTTTACCGCCTTCAGGTCGGCGGTGTCCCGGTCCACCCCGAAAACCCCGGCCTTGGACAGGATCCAGCCGATGAAGGGCACTCGCATAATTTGGATTTTCGCAATGGCCCGCATGGGAAACCTCCAGCCGAAGGCGAACACCACGTAAAAGGGGTCGCCGGCGGTGGTGTGGTTGGGGCAGATGACACAGGGCCCCTGGGGGATATGCTCCCGGCCCACCGCCGCCACCGGGCGGAACAGGTTGAAAAAGGGCCAGATGACAGCATACAGCAGGTGGAACCAGGCGTCCATCCGTTTTTTGCGGGCTTTGGGGGCCTCCTTGGGCTGGGTATCTCGGGAAATCACTTCTTCACTCACAGGCTGATCTTCTCCTTTACCAGGGACAGCAGCCCCTCCAGGCTCCGCTCCAAATTCAGATCCGTCGTGTCCAGCAGGGCGGCGTCCGGCCCCCGCCGCAGGGGGGCGATGGGCCGGTGCTCGTCCTGGTAGTCCCGGTCCTTGATGTCCCGGAGGATGGTCTCAAAGTCGGCCTCCTGGCCCCGCTCCCTCAGCTCCAACAGCCGGCGCTCCGCCCGGGCCTCCGGGGCAGCGGTGAGGAAAATCTTCACGTCAGCCCCGGGCAGCACCACCGTGCCGATGTCCCGGCCGTCCATGACCACGTTGTTCTCCCGGGCCAGCTTCCGCTGGAGCTCCAGCAGGAACTCCCGCACCTCCGGGATGGCGGACACCGCCGAGGCCAGGCCGGACACCTGGTGCTCCCGGATCTCCCGGGACACGTCCTCCCCGGCCAAAAACATCCGCTGAACGCCGTCGGGGCCGTAGTCCATTTGGATGTCCAGGCCGTCCAGCAGAGGGATGACCTGTCCCGGCTCCTTGGGGTCGGCCCCGGCCCTGAGGACAGCCAGGGCCACCGTCCGGTAGATGGCCCCGGTATCCACATAGAGGAACCCCAGCTTTTGGGCCAGCGACCGGGCCAGGGTGCTTTTCCCCGCCCCGGCGGGGCCGTCGATGGCAATACTTCTCATCACAATTTTCCTCCCTTATTCTTTTTCTCGCAGGAAAAAGAACCGAAAAAAGAAACAATCGCAGGGAATCTCGTTGTACTTCTCACCAAAGTTCTTTGGGTCCTTTTCTTTTATGGGAAGGACGCCCGCCCGGCGAGGACATACCCCGCCGCCCCCTCCCCCGCCGCCCGGCCGGTGGACCAGGCGATCTGGAGGTTAAAGCCGCCGGTGTAGGCGTCCACGTCCAGCAGCTCCCCGGCAAAAAACAGGCCGGGAATTTTCTTGGACATCATGGTTTTGGGGTCCACCTCCCCCACCTTCACCCCGCCGGAGGTGACGATCGCCTCGGCGATGGGCCGGGGGCCGGACACCGCCACCGGAAAGCCTTTGAACAGCTCCAGCAGGCGGCGGCGCTCCTGTTTCGTCAGGTCATGGGCCTTCCGTTCCCCAGGGATCCCCGCCCGGTCCAGCAGGACGGGCACCAGGGACTGGGGGGCCAGGGCCCGCAGCACATTGGCCATGTCTCGGTTGGCCCCCTGGGTCAGCTCCCGCACCAGGCGGGCATCCAGGGTCGGCTCGTCCAGGGCGGGCTTCAGGTCGATGGCGCAGATGTACTGTTCCTTGTCGAAATTCCTCATGTGGGCGCTGGCGGACAGCACCAGCGGGCCGGACAGCCCGAAGTGGGTGAACAGCAGCTCCCCCTGCTCCTGGTAGACCACCTTTTTTTTGCCTGTTTTCACAGTCAGTACCACGTTTTTCAGTGATAACCCCTGCATCTGCCCGCAGAAGGGGTCGGGGGACTCCAGGGGCACCAGGGATGGTTTTATGTCAACCACAGTGTGGCCCAGCTCCTCCGCCATCCGGTGGCCGTCGCCAGTGGAACCGGTGGCGGGATAGGACAGCCCGCCGGTGGCAAGGATTACCGCCTTACAAGACAGCCCCCCCGTCTCCGTCTCCGCAGCCCACCCGTCCCCCTCCTGGCTCAGGGACAACACCCGCCGCTGGAGGACGGGCACCTTCAACCGTTTCAGCTCCCCAAACAGGGCGTCGATGATATCAGCGGCCCTGTCGGAGACCGGGAATACCCGGTTCCCCCGTTCCACCTTCAGCGGGACGCCCAAGTCGGTAAAAAACCGCTCCACGTCGCCAGGAGTTGTTCTGTTGACAGCGCTGTAAAGGAATTTTCCATTCCGGGGCACAGCGGCCAGGATCTCCTCCGGGGCACAGTGGTTTGTGACATTGCACCGGCCCTTTCCCGTGATATACAGCTTGCGGCCCAGCTTAGGGTTGCGCTCAACCAGGGTGACAGCCGCCCCCTGCCGGGCGGCGGCGATGGCCGCCATCATGCCGGCGGCTCCGCCGCCCACTACAACAACATCAGGCCAGCTCATTCGGGCACCTTCTCATATACGCCGTACTCCTCCCAGATCTTCTCCAGGGTCTGGAAGGTGTTGGCCAGGTCCTCATTTTTCCTCTGGCTCACCGCCACCAGCAGGGCGTTGACCAGGGACAGCGGCGCCACCAGGGAGTCCACAAAGGAAGCCATGTCGCTGCGGGCCCTCAGCGTGTACTGGGAGATCGGGGCCAGAGGCGAGGCCTCGCTGTCGGTGATGGCCACTGTGGTGGCGCCCCGGTCCCGGGCGAAACTGATGGCCTGCACCGTCCGGCTGGAGTACCGGGGGAAGCTGACCCCGATGACCACGTCCCCCTTCCCCACCCGGAGCAGGCTCTCAAAGACCTCGCTGGAGGTGTTGGCGCTTACCATCACCACATTATCAAAAATCAGGTTGAAATAAAAGTGGAGGAAGCTGGCGATGGCGGCGGAGGACCGCACGCCGGTGATGTAAATCTTTCGGGCGCTCACGATGGCGTCCACCGCCCGCTCAAAGCTGACCCGGTCCAGCTCCTCCAGGGTGCCCCGGATCTTCTCCATATCCGACTGGAGCACCATGGACAGCAGGTCCTGATCCCCCAGCCGGTCCTTGGTCACCTCAATACGCTGGACGGAGGTCAGCCGGTTCCGGATCATTTTTTGCAGGGAACGCTGCATATCCGGGTAGCCCTCATAGCCCAGCTCGGCGGCGAAGCGGACCACAGTGGACTCGCTTACCCCCACCTTTTTCCCCAGGCGGCTGGCCGTCATGAAAGCCGCCTTGTCATAAGACTCTAAAATAAAATCCGCAATTTTCCTCTGCCCCTTGGAAAACGTGTGCATATTATCCTGGATTACGGTCAGGATATCACGGTTCATTCCCATCTCACCCCTGGCGTCACAAATCAGCGTGCCCCCACCCCTCCGGAGTCCAGATCACCCCCGGCGGACGGGCCATATGGTTCATCATACCCGGTTTCTTAAAAAAACGCAAGGGATTTTCGCGGGAAATTCATCTTCCCCGCAAAAACCCCTAACACTCGTGGCCTTCGAGGCCCTCCAGGCCGCAAATCTCCGCCGGGCTGAGAGGACGCCACTGACCCGGCTTCAAGGCCCGGTCCAGGGACAGCCCCCCCTCCCGGACCCGCTTGAGCCGGAGCACCTCCAGACCCGCCTGGGCGCACATCCGGCGGACCTGGCGGTTCTTCCCCTGATGGATGGTGATAGACAGCTGGTGGACCCCGCCGCTGTCCCGCCCCCGGCGCACCCGGGCGGCGGCTATGGGCTCCCCGTCCAGCTCCATGGGGGCGGACAGGAGAGGGATCGCCCGCTCCACATTGCCGTTGACCCACACCAGATACTCCTTCTCCACCTCATGGCTGGGGTGGAGGAGACGGTGGGTCAGCGCCCCGTCGTCGGTCAGCAGCAGCAGCCCCTCCGAGTCCAGGTCCAGCCGTCCCACCGGCCACACCCGGACCCCGCAGCCTGATACCAGCTGGGCCACGTTTTTCCGGCCCTTCTCATCGGAGAGGGTGGTGACATATCCCCGGGGCTTGTTCAGCATCAGGTAAGTCCGCTCCCCGGCGGGCGTAAGGGGTTTTCCATCCACCAGAACGGCGTCCCGGTCCAGGTCGGCCCTGTCCCCCAGGCGGGCTTTCTGCCCGTTGACGCTCACCCGGCCAGCGGTGATCCACTCCTCTGCCGTCCGGCGGGAGGCCAGCCCGCAGGCGGAGATCAATTTTTGCAGGCGCTCCTCCATAAGATGGCCCCCTTTCTCTCTCATTGATCCTGTATCACGGCACAGGCATGGTGCGGCTACCCCGTCAGCCCCCGCCATATCCTGTCAAGGAAATTCCCTTGCGTGTCTTTGTTCTCCGGTATCTTTACCGCTGTCACCAGGGGGACCCTCGCCAGCTCGCACCCCTGGAGGGAACACACCAGCTCCCCCACCCGCATGCACCGCTCCACCGGCGCCGGGAGGGGCCCCTCATCCAGGACACAGGAGATCTCCAGCTCCTCCCCCGGGGCCAGGGCCACCGTGAGCCCCTCCCCCGCCGCCACGGGACAGGCGGGCAGCAGACTGCCCACCACCGGCAGGCGGCCCAGCAGCTCCCCCGCCTCCGAAACAACCTCCGGGGCGAACCGGGAGAAACCGTAATCAAAGAGCTTGGCGTGATCCGCCCAGTCATTGGGGGCATTGAGGGTAACGCAGATCAGGGTCAGCCCGTCCCGCTCCGCCGCCGAGACCAGGGTCCGCCCCGCTTTCTCCGTGTAGCCCGTCTTCAGGCCGATACAGCCCTCGTACTGCCACAGCAGCTTGTTGTGGTTCGTGAAGGAGCGGGTGCCGAAGGTGATGGATTTTGTGGAAGCGATCTCCACCAGGGCCTGGTTTCTCAGGCAGGCCCGGGCCAGCAGAGCCATGTCATAGGCGGTGGAGTAGTGGCCTTCGGCGTTGAGGCCGTTGGGATTGGCAAAGGCGCTTTGCTCCATCCCCAGCTCCCTTGCCTTTCGGTTCATCAGAGTTACAAAATCCTCCACCGTCCCGCCGCAATGGCCCGCCACCGCCAGAGCGGCGTCGTTGCCTGAGCGCAGAAGCAGCCCGTACAGCAGGGCCTCCAGGGTGACCTCCTCCCCCGGCCGCAGGTACAGGGAGGAACCCTCCGCCCCCGTCCACTCCGGGGCGATTGTGACCACCTCGTCCAGCCGGTGTCCCGACTCCAGGGCTACCAGGGCGGTCATCAGCTTGGTGGTGCTGGCGATCAGCCGCTTCTGATGGGCGTCCTTCTCATAGAGCACCCGCCCGCTGCTTCCGTCCACCAGAATGGCGCTGGCCGCTGACACCGGCGGCCCGGCCTCCACCGCCCCGGCGGCGGCCGGGCAGCTCAGGAGGGCGCAGGCCAGCGCCCCGGAACACAGTCGCTTCCACATAAGACCAAACCCCTTACCACATCCCGGCCCCGCCCGCCTCCCGCCCGGGCGGAGGGAGCGGCGCCGGAATTCAAAATTCAGTGGTCATAGTATGGGCCGGCCTGTTTCCTTTGTTCCCAGGGAAATTTTGTGTATCAACCAGGTTTTAGAACCTGTATTCACAAGCTCAAACGGCCGTCTAAGCGGGAATTTTCCCTTATGAATACCGGTTCTTACTCGGCGAAATCCGCCTGGGCCTCCGCCTGGGCTTTCTTCTCCTGCTGCTTCTCAATAAACCCGGTCACCTTGTCCACCACCTCGGGGACGGTGTCGATCACCCGGTCCACCGTGGTAAGCGGGGGCGGGGCTACAGGGAGCAGCTTCACACTGCCGTCCTCCCGGACGACCAGGAAGGCCACCGGCTCCAGCTTGGCGCTGGCGGCGGAACCACCGCCAAAGCCCTCCTTGGGGGCTCCGGCCTTGACGGAGAACTCCGTGCCGCCGCCCCCCATCCCGAAAGACATCCGGGACACTGGGATCAGGGTGACCCCCTCCGCCTGGATCGGTGTTCCGATGATGGTGTTGGCGTCGGCCATCGCCTTGATATGCTCCATGGTGATCTTCATCATCTCGCCGAGGGAGTTTTTCTTCTCCTGTTCCATCTGTCATGCCGCCTTTCTCCGTTTTAGTTTCAGCCGCTTTCTCGCGGCGAGCGCTCCAAACAGGGTCTTCCAGCCCGCCCGCAGGCCGACCCATACCGCCGTGCCAATCTTGATGGACAGGGCCGCCGTGCCGTATACCGTCATGCCCGGGGCGTCAAAGTCCAGCTTCACCCTCGCCGTGCCGTCCTTCACATGGAACGCCTTGGTCAAGGGAATCCACAGGGCCCCCAAGGCAGCGTTGGCCTGGCCGTAGAGCATGGCTACGTCCGCCGGGTCCGTCCCCCCCGCCGTCAGCTCCAGGCGGAGGAGATCCACCCGCAGGCCCCGCCACATGCCTTTCGCCGCCTCCAGGCCCACGGGCAGCAGGGCCTGGGCGTACTCCAGGGCGCCGCCGATCTTCTCCGGCAGGGGCACGGGGGGCTTCTCCTCCTTGGGCGGCTTCGGTTCCCTCTTTTTCCTGGGCTTTTTGGGCTTTTTGGGCTCCTTCTCCTTTTTGGGCTTTGCGGGGAGGATTTGAATGGAGAGCTTCCCCAGCCGGATCCAGAGAAAAAAGCCCGACCCGTTGAACTCCGCCCGGCCGCCTACCCGGACCTGCCCGATAAGGAACAGGACCAGCGCCACAGCGGCCAGGATCTGGAGGGCCCTCACGGCTCCTCCTCCAGGGGCGGCGGCGGCTCGGGCGTGGCCTCCTCCCCCGCCTCGGCCTCCCGGAGCCGGGCCAGGCTGGCCTCCAGCTCCAGGGTCAGCTGACTGCCCTCCTGGGACTGGTTTGGCAGCTCCGGCAGCTCGTCCAGGCTGGACAGCCCGAAGGAGCGCAGAAAGTTTTTGGTGGTGCGGAACTGCATGGGCCGCCCGGGGACGGCCAGCCGCCCCGCCTCCTCAATCAGCTCCCGCTCCAGCAGCAGGCCCATGGTGTAGGAGCTGTCCACCCCCCGCACCTGGTCCACGTAGGCCCGGGTGACCGGCTGGTAGTAGGCGATGACGGACAGCACCTCCAGCGCCGGCTGGGACAGCCGGCCGGGCTTCCTGCCCTCCAGCGTCCTGCGGATGTAGGGGGCGAACTCCGGCGCGGAGCACAGCTGATAGCTGGTGTCCAGCCGGAGCAGGCGGATGCCCCGGCGGTCGTAGCTGTACTTGTCCATCAACCGCTGGGCCACCGCGTCCAGGGTGGGGCGGTCCACCTCCAGCCCCAGGCACAGCCGCTCCACCGCTACCGGCTCCCCGGCGGCAAATAAAACCCCCTCCAGGGCGGATTCTAATTCTTTGATCTCCATTTTGGGGGTCACCTTTCTAATAATTTTCCGCTGTAAACTCCACCGCCTCGCCGGCCTCCTCTTGGGTACAGGTGACAGTACAGTCCTCCTCCGTCCCGGCCAGGCGCAGGCGGCGGGCTTTGCACAGCTCCAGCACCGCCAGGAAGGTGGCCACCACCTCCGACCGGCTCCGGCTGCCCTTGAACAGGGCCTGGAACCGGGTGACGCCAAAGGTAACCAGCCGCTTGACGATCTCCCCGGCCTTATCCGCCACCGGGTAGGGCTCCCGGCCCACGATCCCCTGAAAGGCCGACACCGGCGGGGGCAGTTTATTGTCCGCCCGGTTCAGCACAGCGGTTATAGCCCGCAAAAGGTCCTCTTTCTTATGGACGTAGCGGTACACCTTATCAGGCTGGAATACCTCCGGCACCTTGGTCAGATAGTCCCGGCCCACCTGATGGCGGCTGTCCAGCAGAGGGATCACCGCTTTGATCTTTAAATAATTCTCGTTGCGCTGGTGGGCCTCCAGGGTGGCCACCAGCTGCTCCATCTCGCTCAGGGCCTCCTCGTCATGGATGGACAGGAGCATCCTCGTCTTGATGTACACCAGGTGGGAGGCCATGGAAATAAAATCGCTGGCCACTTCCAGGTCCAGCTCCCTCCGCTGGTTCATCCACTCCAGATACTGGTCCAGAATCAGGGAAATCTGGAGGTCTTTGATCTCCATTTTATTTTTACTCAGCAGATGGAGAATCAGATCCAGGGGGCCCACAAAGTCCTCCATATTCTCCTCTTTCGCTTTCACCACCCCTTCCAGGTGGTAAATGGGTGCCTCCAAAGGCCCACCTCCCAGCGCTACAAAATGAACGAGGCCATTATACCAATCTTTTCAGGAAAAAACAAGTAAAAAACCCAGCCCCGGCCTTTCAGCCGGGGCCGAGCGCTATTTTTTTCCGATGCCGTCCAAAATGGCCCGGAGCAACTCCTCCCGCCCCGTCCCCTTCTCTGCGGAGAAGGGGATCAGCACGGCCCCCTCCTCCAGCTCCAGGGTATCCCGGATGGTCTGGAGGTTGGGTTCGATCTCGCTTTTTTTCAGCTTATCCAGCTTGTTGGCCACCACAACCAGGGGACAGCCCGTGTCCCGGAACCACCGGGCCATGGTGCGGTCGTCGGCGGTGGGCTTGTGCCGGGCGTCCACGATCATCACCCCCAGGGTCAGCAGGCCGGGCCGGGCGAAATAGTCCTCCATCAGCCGGCCCCACCGGTCCCGCTCCGCCTTGGAGACCTTGGCGTACCCGTACCCCGGCAGATCCACCAGATAGAAGGTCCTGTCAATCTCAAAGTAGTTGATGTGGACCGTCTTGCCTGGGGCGGCCCCCACCCGGGCGAAGTTTTTCCGGTTGAGCAGGCGGTTGATCACCGAGGATTTCCCCACGTTGGACCGGCCGGCGAAGGCCACCTGGGGCAGGCCGTCCTCCAAGAAATTCTTGGGGGAGACAGCGGACAGGATGAACTGGGCGTTTTGCAGATTGACCGCCATATCCACCCCTCCTACTGCCGGGGGCGGGGGTTGGGGTACCGGGAGGGCGAGGCCGGGAGATTGTTCAGAGTCTTCTCCCCCCGGCTCTCCTTGCCCTTCAGTTCCTCCACCACCTCCACCGGCGGGTTCAGGGCGGCGGACAGCACCTGGTCCGCCCGCTCCACCAGCACAAACTGGAGGGCCTTCCGCACGGTCTGGTCGATCTCCTCCAGGTCCTTGGCGTTGTCCGCGGGGATAATCACCGTCTTGACACCGTTTCGGAAGGCGGCCATGGTCTTCTCCTTCAGGCCGCCGATGGGCAGCACCCGGCCCCGCAGGCTGACCTCCCCGGTCATGGCGATCCCCCGGCGCACGGAGCAGCCCGTGAGGGCGGACACCATGGCGGTGGTGATGGCGATGCCGGCGGAGGGGCCGTCCTTGGGCACGGCGCCCTCGGGGAAATGGACGTGGATGTCCTTCTCCTTGTAAAAATCACCGGGGATTTTCAGCCGGTCGGCCTGGCTGCGGATGAAGCTGAGGGCGGCGTGGGCGGACTCCTTCATCACGTCCCCCAGATTGCCGGTGAGCTCCACCTTGCCAGTGCCGGGAACCACGTTGACCTCCACCTCCAGCAGCTCGCCGCCCACAGAGGTCCAGGCCAGGCCGTTCACCACCCCCACCCGCTCGTCCAGCGCGCCCCGTTCCGGGTGGTAGCGGGGGATCCCCAAAAATTCCTCCAGCTGTTTTTCTGTAATGCGGATTGACTTTATATCATCTGACACTACCCGCATAGCGGCCTTCCGGCACAGGGCGGCCAGCTGGCGCTCCAGCACCCGGACCCCCGATTCCCTGGTGTAGGCGGAGATGATCTCCCGGAAGGCCCCGTCGGACACCCTCAGCTGCTGCCTGGTCAGGCCGTGGCGCTCCAGCTCCTTGGGCAAAAGATGACGCTTGGCGATCTGCACCTTCTCCTCGTCGGTGTAGCTGGACAGCTGGATGACCTCCATCCGGTCCAGCAGGGGCTTGGGAATCGTATCAACGGTATTGGCGGTGGTGATGAACATAATTTCGGACAAGTCGAAGGGGATTTCCAAAAAATTGTCCCGGAAGGCGCTGTTCTGCTCCCCGTCCAGCACCTCCAGCAGGGCGGAGGCCGGGTCGCCCCGGTGATCCCGGCCCAGCTTGTCGATCTCGTCCAGGAGGATCAGGGGGTTCATGCTCCCCGCCTGGCTGATGGCGGAGATCAGCCGGCCGGGCATGGCCCCCACATAGGTCTTCCGGTGGCCCCGGATCTCCGCCTCATCGCTGACGCCACCCAGGGACACCCGGGCCAGCTTCCGGTTCATGGCCCGGGCCATAGACATGGCCACCGAGGTCTTGCCCACCCCGGGAGGGCCGACAAGGCAAATTACTTGCCCCTTTAATCCCGGCGCCAGCTGCTTCACGGCCACGAACTCCAAAATCCGCTCCTTCACCTTCTCCAGGCCGAAGTGGTCCTGATCCAGCGCCTTGCGGACGGCGGCCACGCTGACCTTTTCCTTGGTGGTCTTGCCCCAGGGCAGCTCCAGGCAGGTGTCCAGATAGTTGCGCAGAACAGTGGCCTCCGAGGAGCTGTAGGACTGCTTGGCCAGCCGGGCCAGCTCCTTGTCCAGCTTCTCCCGGACGGCGTCGGGCAGGGCGGCCTGGGCGATCTTCTCCCGGTACTCCTCAATGTCGTCCCCGTCCTCCCCCAGCTCGCTCTGGATGGCCTTCATCTGCTCCCGCAGGTAGTAGTCCCGCTGGTTGTCGGCCATCTGCTCCCGGGCCTTCTCCTGGATCTCCTGATCCAGGGCCAGGATCTCCACCTCCCGCTCCAGCAGGCGGTACAGCTTCTCCAGCCGCTGGCCCGGGCGGGTTTCCTCCAGGATCATCTGTTTATCCTGGTTCCGCATGGGGATATTCTGGGCGATATAATCGGCGATGTATCCAGGGTCCTGGCTGGCCAGCACGTGGACCAGCAGGTCGGGGGACAGCTTGGGCGCCAGCTCGGCGTACCGCTGGAACAGCTCATAGGTGGCCCGGGTCAGGGCCTCCACCTTGGCGCTCCCCCGGGGCTGGACGGAGGGTAGCTGTGCCACCTCCCCCTCCAGATAGGGGTCGGAGCGGGTCAGCTGGACCAGCCGGCCCCGGGCCTGGCCCTCCACCATCACCCGCACGTTGTCCCCGGGCATCCGCAGGATCTGGCGGATGTTGGCCACGGTGCCGGTCTGGTACAGGTCTTCCCCCTCGGGGGCCTCCACGGAGATGTCCTTCTGTCCCACCAGGAACACCGGGCAGCCGGCGCTCATAGCGCTCTCCAGCGCCTTGACCGAGGCCTCCCGGGCGACCTCAAAGTGGATCAGTACATTGGGGAACACCGTCAGGCCCCGCAGAGCGATGACGGGCATCGTGGCTGTGTGAAGGGTCTCCCACTCTTTCTTCACAGAACTTCACTTCCTTTTCAGGGATGGACAGAACGCCCCCGGCCCCATCGGGGCGCTGGAGGCGTCTGAAATACCCGTGGCTCACCCTCAGCCAGCCCGGCCCTGCCGCTCTACCTGAACGGTGGCCCGGCCCAGGCGGGGACGCTGGGTGCGGGATTGATCCCGGGTGAGCTCCGGCTCCTCCCCGTCTTTGACACACTGGCCGGTGATAGACACCTTCACAATGGTGGGGTCGGAGGGCACGTCGTACATAACCTTGGTCATAACTTCCTCCAGTACGGCCCGGAGGCCCCGGGCGCCGATCTCCCGGTCCACCGCCAGGCCGGCCACCGCCTCCAGCGCCTCCTGGGTGAAGTCCAGCTCCACCTCGTCGTAGCCCATCAGCTTCTGATACTGCTTCACCAGGGCGTTCTTGGGCTCGGTGAGGATTTTTACCATCTGCGCCCGGTCCAGGGACTCCAGGGTGGTCACCACCGGCAGCCGGCCCACCAGTTCGGGGATGATACCGAACTTCAGCAGGTCCTGGGGCTGGATCTCGGCCATGAGCTGGCCCACATCCCGCTCCTTCTTGCTCTGGATCTCAGCGCCAAAGCCCAGGGACCGCTTGTCCAGCCGGTGCTCGATGATCTTGTCGATGCCATCGAAGGCCCCGCCGCAGATAAACAGGATGTTCCGGGTGTCGATCTGGATAAACTCCTGGTGGGGGTGCTTCCGCCCGCCCTGGGGAGGGACGTTGGCCACGGTGCCCTCCAGGATCTTCAGCAGGGCCTGCTGGACGCCCTCGCCGGACACGTCCCGGGTGATGGAGGTATTCTCGCTCTTCCGGGCGATCTTATCCATCTCGTCGATATAGATGATGCCCCGCTCCGCCAGCTCAATGTCGTAGTCGGCGGCCTGGACCAGCCGGAGCAGGATGTTCTCCACGTCGTCGCCCACGTAGCCCGCCTCTGTGAGGGTGGTGGCGTCGGCGATGGCGAAGGGGACCTTCAGCACCCGGGCCAGGGTCTGGGCAAACAGGGTCTTGCCGCAGCCGGTGGGGCCCATAAGGAGGATGTTGCTCTTCTGGAGCTCCACATCCTCCGCCCCGCCGAAATAGATGCGCTTATAGTGGTTATAGACCGCCACGGACAGGGCCATTTTGGCCTTCTCCTGGCCAATAATATACTGGTCCAGAACGGCGTGGATCTCCTTGGGGGTGGGGATGGCGTCCGGGATGGCGCTGGCCTCCATGCCGCTGTCCTCCAGCAGCATGCCCTCGTCCCCCATCGCCTCCATACACAGGTTGACGCACTCGTCACAGATATACACGCCGGGACCGGCGATCATCCGCCGCACCTGGTCCTGGTGCTTGCCGCAGAAGGAGCAGCGGATTGTTTTCTCCTCATTTCGAGCCATGGAATCACCTCATTCATGGGGTCAGTTTCTGCCCGGCCGGGCCGGGCGGGTTTGGATATTCCGGTTACCGCCTCTCGATCACCTTGTCAATGAGGCCATACTCCATGGCCTCCTGGGCGGTCATAAAGTTGTCCCGCTCGCAGTCGGCGGTGACCTGCTCAATGGACTTGCCGGTATTGGCGGAGAGGATCCGGTTCATCCGCTTTTTGATAATCTCCAGCCGGCGCAGGTGGATGGCCATGTCGGTGATCTGGCCCTGGGTACCGGCGGAGGGCTGGTGGATCATAATCTCCGCGTTGGGCAGGGCCAGACGCTTGCCCTTGGCGCCGGCGGCCAGCAGGAAGGCGGCCATGCTGGCCCCCATGCCGATGCAGATGGTGGACACGTCGCACTTGATATACTGCATGGTGTCGTAAATCGCCATACCGTCGGTGATAGAGCCGCCGGGGCTGTTGATATAAAACTGGATGTCCTTGTCCGGGTCCTGGGCCTCCAGATACAGCAGCTGGGCCACGATCAGGGAGGCGGTGGTGGAGTTGACCTCCTCAGACAGCATGATAATACGGTCGTTGAGCAGGCGGGAGAAGATGTCATAGGACCGCTCGCCCCGGTTGGTCTGCTCTACTACATAGGGAACTAAACTCATATTCATACTCCTTCTTTTGGTGTGATACCCAATTATACCCACCCGGCGGAAAAATGATTCCTTCCGCGCCAAATACATATGCGCCCGGGGCGGCAAAACCGCCCCGGGACGTATGTTCATTACTCCGCGGGCTCCTCAGCCTTCTTCTTCCGGGGGGCGCGCTTGGGCTTCTCCTCAGCGGCGCCCTCCTCCGCTTTTTGGGTCTTCTTCTCGGCGGTCTTCTTCTCCGCCTTCTCGTCCTCGTCCTTCTTGGCCTTCTTGGCGGGGGCCTTCTTGGCCTTGGCGTTGGCCACCACAAACTCGCTGGCCTTGCGCAGCGCCAGGTCCCGCTTCAGGTCGGCCTCGGGGACCACGGCCCTCACCTGGTCCGCGGGCATATTGTACTGCCCGGCCAGCCTGGCCACCTCGTCCTCATAGTCCTGATCGGTGGCCTCCAGGCCCTCGGCCTTGGCCACGGCGGTGAGGGCCAGCTCAGAGCGCACCTGGTTCAGGGCGGAGGGCCGGGCGGAATTACGCATCATCTCGGGGGTCATGCCCATCATGGACAGGTAGTCCTCCACCCGCATGCCCTGGCTCTGGATCCGCATGGCGAAGTCGTCCATCAGCCGGTCCACCTGGACCTCCACCATGCCGTCGGGGATCTCGCACTCCATCCCCTCCACCAGCTGCTCGATGACGCCGCTCTCAAAGTCCCGCTTGGCCTGCTCCTGGCGGCGCTCCAGCAGCTTCTCGCCCAGATCCTTCCGGAAGTCGGCCAGGGTCTCAAACTCGGACACGTCCTTGGCGAACTCATCGTCCACGGCGGGGGCCTGGGACTCCTTCACCTCGTTGACCTTCACATGGAAGACGACGGCCTTTCCGGCCAGCTCGGCGTGGTAGTCCTCGGGGAAGGTGATGTCCAGGTCCTTCTCCTCGCCGGCTTTCATGCCGATGACCTGCTCCTCAAAGCCGGGGACGAACATGCCGGCGCCCAGCTTCAGGTCGTAGTTCTCGCCCTTGCCGCCCTCAAAGGGGGTGCCGTTGTCAAAGCCCTCAAAGTCGATGACGGCGGTGTCCCCCTTCTTAGCCTTGCGCTTGACGCTGACCAGGCGGGTGGCCCGCTCAATGTAAGGCTTGAGCTCCTCGTCGATGTCCTTCTCGGTCACCTTGGGCTCCTCCTTGACGGCGGACAGGCCCTTATACTCGCCCAGCTTGACCTCGGGCCGGACAGAGACCAGCGCCTTGAAGGTCAAGCCGTCCTTGCCCGCCTCGACGATCTCCATCTTGGGGTAGCCCACGTCATCCAGGCCCTGCTCCTTGACGGCCTCCTCGTAGGCGCCGGGGTAGACGTCGTTGATGGCGTCCTCATAGAACACGCCGGAGCCGTACATGCCCTCAATGATCTTCCGGGGGGCCTTGCCCTTGCGGAAGCCGGGGACAGCGATGGAGTTCCGGTTCTTCAGGTAGGCCCGCTGGACAGCGGCCTCAAACTGGGCGGCCTCCACCTGGATGGTGAGCTCGACGGTGCTTTTCTCTTTCTTCTCAACACTGGTGACTTTCATTTGTTGATTTCCTCCTGTCGGCCCGGCCGCCCCGGGGGCGCGGACGGGGCCTTTTACTTTCGTCACGATATTTTATCAGATGCGCGGCGGTTTGAACAGTCTATTTTTGAAATTTTTTGATTTTCTTCCTATAAAATTCTCACGGGGCGGAACCCGATATAGTCCGCGGCCACCAGCCGGTAGTCCACAGCCCCCTGCCGGCCGGTGACGGCCAGCCGGTTGCTCCCCCCGTGGAGGTGCCCGTAGCAGCACAGGGTGACCCCAAACCGCTCCAGCAGGTCAATGATCTCCTGGCACCGCCAACTCTGGAACAGGGGCGGGTAGTGGAGGAAGCACAGCTTCTCCCGCTCCCCCGCCGCCCGCAGGGACGCCTCCAGGCGAATCAGCTCCCGGTTGAAGATTTTGGCGGAGTGCTTCCCCCGCTCCTCCTCATAGAACCAGCCCCGGGTGCCGCACAGGGCGGCTTCCCCGTAGAGGTGGCAGTTGTTGTGGAGGATATCCAGGGTGGTGAAGCCGTTCTCCTGAAAGAAATGCCCCATCTTGGCGGCGGTGGTCCACCAGTAGTCGTGGTTGCCCTTGAGCAGCAGCTTCCGCCCGCCGGGCAGGGCGTCCAGAAAGGCGAAGTCCTCCCGGGCCTCCTCCAGGCTCATGCCCCAGGACAGGTCGCCGCACAGGACCACCGTGTCCTCCGGCCCCACTCCCTCAAAGCCGGCCCGCAGCTTGTCCACATACCCCGTCCATCCCCCTCCGAACACGTCCATGGGCTTGCCGGAGGACAGGGACAGGTGGGGGTCTCCGATGGCGTACAGGGCCATAACTCACCCCAGCAGGGACAGCACCGCTTCCGCCATGCGGTCCTTGTCCACCACCTGGTCGAAGCGCACCCGCTTCCCCCGCAGCCCGGCCAGCGGGGCCGGGACGGGGATGCCCGTCTTGGCGGAGAGCTGATCCATGGCGTCCAGCCCCTGGGCGGTTTCCCGCTCCCCCAGGGCCTCCAGCACGCTGCCGCAGAACTTGAAGGGGCTGGCCGTGGACACCACAATGGCCGGGGTGGCGTCCCCGGTCTCCTCCCGGTACCGCTCCAGCGCGGAGAAGGCCACGGCGGTGTGGGGGTCGATCAGGTAGCCCGCCCGGTGATACACCGCCCGGATGGTCTCCTTCGTCCGCTGGTCGTCGCAGCGGTAGCCTTTGAAGTGGCGGTTGAGCTTTTCCGTCACCCGGTCACTCACCTGGTACCGGCCGGTGGCGGACAGCTCCTCCATATATCCCTTCACCTGGGCGGCGTCCTGGGTGAGGAAAAAGAGGAGCCGCTCCAGATTGGAGGAGACCAGGATGTCCATGGACGGGGAGATGGTCTGGTGGAAGTCCCGGTTTCGGTCGTACACCCCGGTGGACAAAAAGTCGGTGAGCGCGTCGTTGGCGTTGGAGGCGCAGATCAGCTTCTGGATGGGCACCCCCATCTCCCGGGCGTACCAGGCCGCCAGGATGTTGCCGAAGTTGCCGGTGGGCACGCACACGTTGACCGCCTGGCCGGGGGTGATTTTCTCATCCCGGAGGAGGTCACAGTATGCGGAGATGTAATAGACGATCTGGGGCAGCACCCGGCCCCAGTTGATGGAGTTGGCGGAGGAGAAGAAATACCCCTTGCCCGCCAGCTCCTCCCGGAGGGCCTCGTCAGCGAAGAGTTTTTTCACCCCGGTCTGGGCGTCGTCAAAATTACCCCGGACGGCGCACACCCCTACGTTGGCCCCCTCCTGGGTGACCATCTGAAACTCCTGGACCCGGGACACCCCGTCCTTGGGGTAGAACACCAAAATCCGGGTGCGGGGCACGTCTTTAAAGCCCTCCAGCGCCCCCTTCCCTGTATCTCCGGAGGTAGCCGCCAGGATACAGGCGGTCCTGGGCTCCTCAATCTTGGCCAGGGACGCGGACAGCAGGTGGGGCAGCATCTGCAGGGCCATGTCCTTGAAGGCGCAGGTGGGGCCGTGCCAAAGCTCCAGACAGTACGTGCCCGGCTCCACCGCCCGCACCGGGGCCACGGCGGGGGTGTCGAACTTGTCCGGCCCGTAGGCGGCCGCGGTGAAGTCGGTGAGCTCCTTGACAGAAAACTCCTCCAAAAACTGCTTCATAATGTATACCGCCCGCTGCTGATAAGCCATGGCCGTCATGTCTCCCAGGGCCTTCCCCGGCAGTTTGGGGATAAAAAAGGGGGTGAGCAATCCCCCGTCACCCGCCAGCCCCTGGGCAATGGCCCGGGAGGCCGAGCAGTGGACGCCCAGGTTCCGCGTACTGATGTACTGCATAGCGTTCCCTCTCCCTCTTTAAAATCAGGCCGCCCTGGGGCCGCCCGGTCTATTATTATGCCAGCTTTTTCCCTCCAGGTCAAGGGATTTGGAGAAAACCGGCAGGATTTCCTTAAAAAGCGTTCTCCCAGTGAAAAATCCGGGGCCGCTCCGTCCTCTCCCCCTGGGGGGCGTAGATCTCAATCACGTCGAAACGGGGCTGGAGCTCCGTAGGGCGCCCCGCCAGGTAGAGCTCCGCCGTGACCCGCAGCTTCTCCTGCTTACGCCGGTCCACAAACTCCCCCGCCCGGCCATAATCGGCGCTCTTACGCAGCTTGACCTCCACAAAGCACAGGTATTCCCCCGCCCGGGTAATGAGGTCGATCTCCCCGAACCGGCAGCGCCAGCCGGCGGCGATGACCTGGTGGCCCTTCTCCCGCAGATAACCGGCGGCCAGGGCCTCCCCCCACCGGCCCAGCAGCCTGCTCCCCTGCCCGCTCACAGGTTTTTCAGAAAAGTCCGGCGGTGGATGGGACAGGGGCCATACCGCCGGAGCCGCTCGTAGTGGAGCTTTGTACCGTAGCCCTTGTGGCGCTCAAAGGCGTACTGGGGGTACTCTTCCGCCATTTGGAGCATGAAATGATCCCGACTCACCTTCGCCAAAACAGACGCCGCCGCGATAGAATCCGACAAGGAATCTCCCTTTACAATGCACCGGTGGTCCGTCACAATGGCGTCAGACCGCCCCCGGTCCCGGTTGCCGTCGATGAGGGCGAAATCCGGCCTCCGCCCCAGCCCCTCGATGGCCAGCCGCATGGCCTTTATTCTGGCGGAGAGGATGTCGGTGGCGTCGATCTCCGCCGCTTCCACCCAGGCCACCGACCAGGCCAGCGCCCGCTCCTGGATGACAGGGAAAAGTACTTCACGGCGTTTTTCCGTCAGCTTCTTGGAGTCGTCCAGGCCGGGGATCTCCTCCCCCAGGGGCAGCACTGCCGCCGCCCCGTACACCGGCCCCGCCAGCGGGCCCGCCCCCGCCTCGTCACAGCCGCAGACCACCGAGTACCCGGCGGCCAGGGCCTCCCTTTCATATTGGTAAAAATCCGACATACGCCCCTCCCCGCTCTGCTCGCCCGCTCATGCCTTTGGCGTTTCCAGTGTAAAGCGTCCTAACTTGCCACCCCTGTACTCGTCTAAAAGCACCCGGGCCATCCGCTCGGTGTCCAGCTCCCCGCCGGAGATCTTCATCCCCCGCTTCCCGGCACAGGCCTGGAGGAGGCGGTAGCCCCAGGCCACATCGTTCTCCCCCGCCTCCCGGGCAGGGACCTCTGTGAGCTTATAGGCCCCCAGGGCCTGGGGATACCGCTCCCCCAGCAGGGCCATCAGGTGGCAGCCCAGGGTCTCCACATCCATGATCTCGTCCTTCACCGCCCCGGTGAAGGCCAGGTGGAGGCCGGTGGTCTCGTCCTCAAACTTGGGCCACAGGATGCCCGGCGTGTCCAGCAGGTCCAGGGTGGCGTCCACGTTCACCCACTGCTTCCCCCGGGTGACCCCGGGCCGGTCCCCGGCCTTGGCGGACTTTTTCTTGGCCGTTTTATTGATAAAGGTGGACTTGCCCACATTTGGGATGCCCACCACCATGGCCCGGACAGGGCGGCCCACCTGGCCCTTCTCCCGCCACTTGGCGATCTGGTCCCTCAGGACGCCCTGGACCACAGCGGAGAACTGCCCCACCCCGCCGCCGCTTTTGGAATCGGTCTCCAGCACAGAAAACCCCTGGCCCTTGAACCAGGCTGTCCACTCCCGGCTCATGGCCGGGTCGGCCTGGTCCACCCGGTTGAGGACGATGAGCCGGGGTTTTCCCCCGCAGATGGCGTCAATGTCCGGATTGCGGCTGGAGACGGGGATCCGGGCGTCGATGATCTCCACCACAATGTCCACCAGCTTCAGGTCGGCCTCCATCTGCCGGCGGGTCTTGGTCATGTGTCCGGGATACCACTGGATGTTCATAAGGACACCTCCTGAAATTTAAGATGTTCGTAAGATATTCCTAAGAAATTCAACCTCTTTTTTTAAGAAATATCTGGTATTCTTTCCCTACAAAATCTCTCAAAGGGGGAATTATTTTGAGTTTTTTCGCTCTGAAAACCATTGCGCTGCTCTCCATGCTGTGGGACCACCTGACCTATGTCTGGCCTGTGTCCCTCACGCTGGAAATGATCTTCTCTCCCGACGCCGCAGACAGCGTCCCGGCGCTGCTGGCGCTTCAGCGGGCCACCGACTATCTGGGGCGTATCGCCGCCCCCATCTTCCTGTTCTCCATTGCCAACGGCTACCGGCACACCCGGAATTTTAACCAGTACACCCTGCGGCTGCTGGCCTTCGCCTGCCTGGCGGAGTACCCCTATTATCTCCTGTTCGGCTTCCATGGCAACATTATGTTTACCCTGCTGCTGGGCCTGCTCACCTTGCGGCTCATGGACTGGGGCAACGAGAAGCGGGCCGGGCTGGGGTATCTGCTGTGCGCCGGGGTGGTGGTTGCCGCTCAGTACCTCAGCCTCACCGAGGGCGGCGGGCGCTATATCTTGTTTATCCTGGTCTTTTATTGGACGGAGCGCTGGCCTGTCCCCAAAAAAGCCCTGCTTTGGCTGTTCCTCATGCCCCTGTCCCGGTACAAGCTGATCGGGATGCTCTTCTCGGAACAGCTTACCGGCCGGTGGCTCCATATGCTGTGTATCAACGCCCTGGGCCCCCTGCTGGGCGTGGCGTTTACCTTCCTCTACAACGGCAAAAAAGGGCCCGCCTTTCCGGGGGAGAAATACCTGTGGTACATCTTTTACCCCGCCCATCTCCTTGTGCTGGGGCTGGCACAGAAGGCGCTGTTGGGGGCATAGGAAAAAGGAGCGGCACAGCCGCTCCTTTTTTGGTGGATTACAGGGCCTCTTTGACCTTGGCGGCCTTGCCTACCCGGCCGCGGAGATAGTACAGCTTGGCGCGGCGCACCTTGCCGTGGCGCACCACCTCCACCTTCTCGATGGAAGGGGCGTGGAGGGGGAACACCTTCTCCACACCGATGCCGTAAGAGATGCGGCGGACGGTAAAGGTCTCCTCGATGCCGCCGTGCTTCTTGGCGATGACGGTGCCCTCAAAGACCTGGATACGCTCCCGGTTGCCCTCCTTGACCTTCAGGTGCACCCGGACGGTGTCGCCGATGGCCATAACGGGGGGCTCAGCCTTGATATACTTCTCAGTAAAAGCCTTCATGAGATCCATTTTGTTTTCCTCCTGTTGTATAGGCGTTCATTCCGGCCCCATGCCCCCTCCCATGTCAGACGGAGAGGGCGCCGCAGAGGACCGCCCGTTATTCAGACTTTGGTATCATATCACAGGGATCCCCGAATTGCAAGACTTTTTTCCCGGAAAACCGGCGGATTTTTACGGCGTCCAGCCGCCCATCCCCTCCTGGAGTTTCTCCAGGGCTTTTTTCTCAATGCGGGATACGTAAGAGCGGCTGATTCCACATTGGGCGGCGATCTCCCGCTGGGTGCGGGGCGGCCGGTCATCCAGACCATACCGCATGGTAATCACCATCCGCTCCCGGGGGCCGAGGCAGGTCTGGACACACTGGCGGACCTTCACGCAGGCGTCCCGGGTGTCCAGCTCCTCCAGCATGTTGTCGTCCACCGCGATGACGTCCATCAGGGACAGCGAACCCCCCTCCCCCGCCGCCTCCAGGGTGTCCGCCAGGGAGACCTCCCCCTGGAGCTTCCGCTGGGCCCGGAAGTGCATCAAAATCTCATTTTCGATACACCGGCTGGCGTAGGTGGCCAGCCGGACATTTTTATCCGCCTTAAATGTGGAGATCCCCTTAATCAGCCCAATGGTGCCAATGGAGATCAGATCGTCCTGGTCCCCGGTCTGCGCGTAATACTTCTTCACAATATGGGCCACCAGGCGCAGGTTGTGCTCCACCAGCAGGTTGCGCGCCTCCAGATCCCCCTGGGCGCACCGCTCCAGATACTCTTTCTCCTCCGCCGCCTTCAGCGGCCGGGGGAAGGAACCTCCTCCCCCGGACAGGCGCAGGGTAAAGAACAGTCCGTTCATCATCAGGTAGATCATAGGCGACAGCATGTGTTCAACACCTCCGCCTTACCCTATTCTCTCTCTGCCCGTCCCTATGCCCGAAAAGACACTGTCATCTCCCTGGCGGGCGTGTCCACCAGGAAAATTTATATCCGAATTTCCCCACCAGAGACGGGGCGACGGGGATCAAACGCTCCGCTTGGGACACTCCCCCATCCCCTGTTACTTGCGCTTTCCCTGTGGCTATGGTAAAATTAAATTTTTAATCTCAACAGGAGGCAGTATGGCACAGGAATATTCATTTGATGCTGTGATTCACGAGACCCCCGAGAACGGGGGCGCGTACGTGGTTTTCCCCTGGGATCTCCGGAAGGAGTTCGGGAAAGGGCGGGTCAAGGTACACGCTGAATTTGACGGCATCCCCTACGACGGAAGCGTTGTGAACATGGGGCTGAAAGACCCGGACGGGGAGATCCGCTACGTGATTGGTGTCCTGAAATCCATCCGGGCCCGGCTGGGCAAATCAGAGGGCGACACGGTGCGTGTTGTCCTCTCGGAGAGGTGACCCGCAATATCAAGCGGCCCCCGGCTCAAGTGGGCTCACAAGGAAGTATTTTTATTTTGACGCAGTGTTGTAGTCAAGAGGCTACGACACTGCGTCCTTTGTCTGGAAAACGGAAAGAATCCCGATGAAATTATAAACAATAGAGCATATCATGGACCGCCTTGAGACTGTCCTAGAGGTAAACACTCCAGTGGACAATGGGCGTTCGCTTATCTTTCGGGATGCTGACCTGACACGAATGAAAAACTGGAAAAACCGTCTCTCTACACAACTCAAGAAGCTTTCTATATTCTGTGCGTTAAAATTAGTATTCCGCTTATTCCGAAGATCCTTCAGTGTTTCCTGAGGCACAAGGACCGTTGCATCTCTGAACTTCTTCCAGTGTCACATGTCCCAGGCAAATTCCTGCCATGACATTTCCCTGAGCAATCCATGTTCCATACACAGCTCGTACAGATCCCGCTAGACTCAATTGGTGAGATAGCACATAGGACGATGTATGCTGTAAGCGATGTATTTCAAATGAATCAAATCCAACATACAGCCAGCTCATTTGCGGCACAAATGTAACGGCTGATGAAAACATCACTTGACAAGGGCATACAGGGAAAAGAAGCAAAAAATGCTACCAGCCTTACACAAAACACCGCCTAACGGGACAATAGGCGGTGTTTTTGTATGCGGCGGAAAACCCCTGAACCCTGGCCGCCAGGGTATGCGGCCAAAATCGAGACAAGGAGGTATTTGCA
>CAMTMC010000005.1 GCA_947073515.1 uncultured bacterium
ACGGAACGGCCGGAGTAGTCCACCCGCTTGCCCAGCAGGTTCTGGCGGAAGCGGCCCTGCTTGCCCTTGAGCATGTCAGACAGGGACTTGAGCGCCCGGTTGTTGGCGCCGGTGACAGGCCGGCCCCTTCTCCCGTTGTCGATGAGGGCGTCCACCGCCTCCTGGAGCATCCGCTTCTCGTTGCGGACGATGATGTCCGGGGCGCTGAGCTGGATCAGCCGTTTCAGCCGGTTGTTCCGGTTGATGACCCGGCGGTACAGGTCGTTCAGGTCGGAGGAGGCGTACCGGCCGCCGTCCAGGGGGACCATGGGCCGGATCTCCGGGGGGATGACGGGCAGCACGTCGATGATCATCCACTCGGGCTTGTTGCCGGACAGGCGGAACGCGTCCACCACCTCCAGCCGCTTGACGATGCGGGCCTTCTTCTGGCCGGAGGCGTCCTTCAGCTCCTTGCGCAGCTGGTCGGACAGCTCGCTCAGGTCGATCTGCTGGAGCAGCTTCTTCACGGCCTCGGCGCCCATGCCGGCGTCGAAGTCGTCCTCGTACTTCTCCCGCATGTCCCGGTATTCCTTCTCCGACAGGATCTGGTTCTTGCTCAGGGGGGAGAAGCCCGGGTCAATGACAATATAGGCGGCGAAGTACAGCACCTTCTCCAGGATACGGGGGCTGATGTCCAGCAGCAGGCCCATCCGGGAGGGGATGCCCTTGAAATACCAGATGTGGGACACGGGGGCGGCCAGCTCGATGTGGCCCATCCGCTCCCGGCGGACCTTGGCCTTGGTGATCTCCACGCCGCAGCGGTCGCACACCTTGCCCTTGTAGCGGATCTTCTTATATTTGCCGCAGTTGCACTCCCAGTCCTTGGTGGGGCCAAAGATTTTTTCGCAGAACAGGCCGTCCTTCTCAGGCTTGAGGGTGCGGTAGTTGATGGTCTCAGGGCGCTTGACCTCGCCGAAGGACCATTCGCGGATCTGCTCCGGGGAGGCGATGCCGATGCGGATCGCGTCAAATTCAGCGTAACTCATAGTCTGCTCTCCTCCCTGCCTCAATTATAGTCGTCTTCCCCGGCGAAAGCGGCATCGGACTCCTCGTCCGTCCCGCCCACCGCCAGGTCGTCGTCGTCGCTCTCACCCTTGAAGGTGAAGCCGCCGGCGGAGGCGAAGTCGCTGTCGGCCTGATAGCTGCCGAAGTCATCCTCCCGCTCGTAGTAGTCCTCCCGGACGGGCTGGTAGTTGTCCTCGTCCTCGTCCTTCAGCTCGATCTCCTGGCCCTGGGCGTCCAGCACCTTCATGTCCAGGCACAGGGACTGCAGCTCCTTGATGAGCACCTTAAAGGATTCGGGCACGCCGGGCTTGGGCACGTTCAGGCCCTTGACAATGGCCTCGTAAGTTTTGACACGCCCCGTCACATCGTCCGATTTGACCGTCAAAATCTCTTGCAGGGTGTAGGCGGCGCCGTAGGCCTCCAGGGCCCACACCTCCATCTCGCCGAAGCGCTGGCCGCCAAACTGGGCCTTGCCGCCCAGGGGCTGCTGGGTGACCAGGGAGTAGGGGCCGGTGGCCCGGGCGTGGATCTTGTCGTCCACCAGGTGGTGCAGCTTTAAGAAGTAGACGTAGCCCACGGTGACCGGGTTGTCGAACCGGCGGCCAGTGCGGCCGTCGTACAGCCAGTTCTTGCCGTCCACCAGGCGCAGCTGGCCGGCCTTCTGCCAGGCGGCGACCTGGTCGCTGTCGGCCATCTCCTCCGGGGACAGGGGGCGGGTCTCCTCCTCCCCCTCGCCGGCCAGGTAGAGCTGCTTGCCGATGAGGGGCTCGTCCACGCCCACCTCCCGGGCCAGGCCGGCCAGCCGGAGGCAGTCATGGATATCCTGCTCGGAGGCGCCGTTGAAGATGGGGGTGGCCACCTTCCAGCCCAAGGTCCTGGCGGCGTAGCCCAGGTGGACCTCCAGCACCTGGCCGATGTTCATACGGGAGGGCACGCCCAGGGGGTTCAGCACGATGTCCAGGGGGGTGCCGTCGGGGAGGAAGGGCATATCCTCCTGGGGCATAATGCGGGAGACCACGCCCTTATTGCCGTGGCGGCCGGCCATCTTGTCGCCCACGGAGATCTTCCGCTTCTGGGCGATATAGACCCGGACCACCTGGTTGACGCCGGGGCCCAGCTCGTCGCCGTTCTCCCGGGTAAAGACCTTCACGTCCACCACAATACCGGCCTCGCCGTGGGGCACCTTCAGGGAGGTGTCCCGGACCTCCCGGGCCTTCTCGCCAAAAATGGCCCGCAGCAGCTTCTCCTCGGCGGTGGCCTCGGCCTCGCCCTTGGGGGTGACCTTGCCCACCAGGTAGTCCCCGGCCCGGATCTCGGCGCCCACCCGGATCACGCCGTGCTCGTCCAGGTCCTTCAGGGCGTCCTCACCCACGTTGGGGATGTCCCGGGTGATGGTCTCGGGGCCCAGCTTGGTGTCCCGGGCCTCAGTCTCGTACTCCTCGATGTGGATGGAGGTGAACACGTCGTCCCGGACGATGCGCTCGTTGAGGAGGATGGCGTCCTCGTAGTTGTAGCCCTCCCAGGTCATGAAGCCCATGAGGATGTTCCGGCCCAGGGCGATCTCCCCCTGGTCGGTGGAGGGTCCGTCGGCCAGGACGGTGGGGGCGATGTGCTTGCCGTCCGGCCCGGTAAGGGGGCCGTGGACCCGGTCGCCCACGTCCACGATGGGCCGCTGGTTGATGCAGGTGGTGTGGTTGGAGCGCAGGTACTTGGTCAGGCGGTACTCCTTGGTCTGGCCGTTGTCGTAGGCCACGGTGATATACCGGGCGGACACCTTAGTGACGGTGCCCGGCCCCTCGGCCAGGATGGCGATCTCGGAGTCGATGCAGTTCTTGTGCTCCTGGCCGGTGGCCACCACGGGGGCCTCGGGCCGGAGCAGGGGCACGGCCTGGCGCTGCATGTTGGCGCCCATCAGGGCCCGGTTGGCGTCGTCGTTCTGGAGGAAGGGGATCATGGCGGTGGCCACGGACACCATCATCTTGGGGGACACGTCCACATAGTCCACCCGGCGGCGGTCCACGGAGATGGTCTCGTTGCGGTGGCGGCTGGTGACCCGCTCGTTGACAAACTGGCCCTGCTCGTCCACCGGCTCGGTGGCCTGGCCGATGACAAACTCGTCCTCCACATCGGCGGTCATATAGTGGATCTCGTCGGTGAGGCGGCCGGTCTCCTTGTCCACCTTGCGGTAGGGGGCCTCAATAAAGCCGTACTTGTTGATCCGGGCGTAGGAGGCCAGGTAGGAGATCAGGCCGATGTTGGGGCCTTCCGGCGTCTCAATGGGGCACAGGCGGCCGTAGTGGGAGTAGTGGACGTCTCGCACGTCGAAGGAGGCCCGGTCCCGGCTCAGGCCGCCGGGGCCCAGGGCGGACAGGCGGCGCTTGTGGGTCAGCTCGGCCAGGGGATTTGTTTGGTCCATAAACTGGGACAGGGGGCTGGAGCCGAAGAACTCCTTGATGGCGGCGGTAACCGGCCGGATGTTGATGAGGGACTGGGGGGTGACCACATCCAGGTCCTGGGTGGTCATCCGCTCCCGGATGACCCGCTCCATCCGGCTGAAGCCGATGCGGAACTGGTTCTGGATCAGCTCGCCCACGCAGCGCAGGCGGCGGTTGCCCAGGTGGTCGATGTCGTCAGGGGTGCCCACGCCGTGGGCCAGGCAGTTGAGGTAGTTGATGGAGGCCATGATGTCGGCCACGGTGATGTGCTTGGGGATCAGGTCGTCCAGGTGGTCCCGGACAGCCTCCTTCAGCTCCTCGCCGGAGTACTGGTCCAGCAGCTGGCACAGGGCGGGGAAGGACACCATCGCGTCCACCCCGCACTCGGCGGGGTCGAAGTCCACAAAGTCCTTCAGGTCCACCATGTTGTTGGAGAACACCTTCACCCGCTTGCCGTCCATGTCCAGGATGGCCTCGTTGACGCCCTTGGCGTCCACCTCCTGGGCCCGCTCCCGGGTGAGGACCTCGCCGGCCTCGGCGATGATCTCGCCGGTACGGGGGTCGGCCAGGGGCTGGGCCAGCTTGTGGCCGGACAGCCGGGTCCACAGGGCCATCTTCTTGTTGAACTTATACCGGCCCACGGCGGACAGGTCATACCGCCGGGCGTCGAAGAAGGTGGAGTTGATCAGGCTCTCGGCGGAGTCCACCGTGGGGGGCTCGCCGGGGCGGAGCTTCCGGTAGATCTCCAGCAGGGCCTCTTCATAGCTCTTGCAGGCGTCCTTCTCCAGGGTGGCCAGGATCCGCTCGTCCTCGCCGAAGAGCTCCAGCATCTCCCCGTCGGTGCGGGGGCCCAGGGCCCGGATCAGGCAGGTGACGGGCAGCTTGCGGTTTTTGTCGATGCGCACGTAAAAGATGTCGGACAGGTCGGTCTCATACTCCAGCCAGGCGCCCCGGTAGGGGATGACCGTGGTGGAGAAGGTCAGGTTGTCCGCCTTGTCCGCCGTCCGGGTGTAGTACATGCCGGGGGACCGGACGATCTGGGACACAATCACCCGCTCGGCCCCGTTGATGACAAAGGTGCCCGAGTTGGTCATGATGGGGAAATCCCCCATGAAGATCTCCTGCTCGTTGATCTGGTTGTTCTGGGTGTTTCGCAGCTGGACCCGCACCTTGATGGGGGCGGCGTAGGTGGCGTCCCGGGCCTTGCACTCCTCCACGTCGTACTTGGGCCGCTCGTCCATGGAGAAATCCACAAAGGACAGCTCCAGGTTGCCCGCGTAGTCCACGATGGAGCCCACGTCCTTGAACACCTCTCTCAGGCCGGTGTCCAAAAACCACTGGTAGGAGGTCTTCTGCACCTCCAGCAGGTTGGGCATCTCCAGGATCTCCTGATAGCTGGCGAAGCTCCTGCGGGTGGTCTTGCCGTAGCTGACCTCGGGAGCCCGCCGCTCCAGGCGTTGGCGCAGGGTATCCATGCTCTCATTGACCATGCTAAAAAATCAACTCGCTTTCTTCTCATTTCACGGTTGGTCTTCACTTTTTTCTGTCGGTTTCAGGGAGAATCCGCTTTTTTCCCGTCACTATGCACAATTCCCTCGGAATCGCCCGTTCTGAACACACGGGCGTGTGGGCCTTTTCCCTCCGCCTTGTCTTGCCTTTTTCTCCCGGGTGTGCTACACTGGCAAGCGTGGATGCTGGGGGGGATATCCGCTTCTTCGGAGGATACGAAATCGTTTTATTATACCATTGGTTGGGATTGGCTGTCAAGGCCCATCCTGTTTTTTTGCCCTTTTTTTCCATCCCCAGGCCATCTCCCATATTTTCCCACTAATGCTCCCGGCCTAAACCCGCTCCCCGCCCTTCCGATACCTTTATAGATAGTAACGGCGGGCCGGGAATTTTTTACGGGAAAATTCCCGGAAAGGATTTGACAAGTGGTAACAAATGTGTTACAATTCGGTTACAAGTTCAAAGTCACGATTTAGGAGGTACCTATGGCAGCTGAAAATCTTCCCCTTTCCTACAAGGGCCATCCCCTGCGCCGGAAAGACAGCCTCATTTACTACGGCACCATGGCCGAAAAGTATATCATTATGCTTCAGATCCTCTCCACCAAGAACCAGGGCGGGCTGCCCATGGCGGACAAGGTATCCGTCCAGCTCCAGCTCACCGACCCCGACCTGAAAAGCCGGGACCGGGTGGTGAAAAAGAGTGAGAAGGCCAGCCTGTACGCCGCTATGGACGTGGCGTCTGTCTGGCTGGACCGGGCCCTGAGCGGCAAGTAATCCCATCCGTACCAACGATTCACCGCCTTTTCTGTAAAGAGAGATTATTAAGGAGGACAACCTATATGCACCTGCGTCGTTCCGCCGCCCGTATCGGCCTGAGCCTGCTCCTGGCCGGGACCATGATGGTCCCCGCCTTCGCCGCCACCGGCACCGTCAACTCCGGGGACTCCACCCTGCGGGTCCGGGCCGAGGCCAACACCAGCAGCGAGGTCATTACCAAGCTCGCCCACGGCACCCAGGTAGAGGTGCTCACCGCCGTGGACAACGGCTGGTACCAGATCTCCCACGAGGGCCTCACCGGCTACGTGTCCGGCGAGTTCCTCTCCGTGGCCGAGGCGGAGGCCGCCGCCCTCCCCGTGGAGGCGGAGCCCATCTACGTCCGGATCACTGAGGGCCCCCTGAACGTCCGTTCCGGCCCCAGCACTGATGAGGACAAGGTGGGCAAGCTGGCCACCGGCCGGGTGGTGGAGGTGATCTCCCAGCTGGACGGCTGGTATGAGATCGAGTCCGGCTACATCAGCGCCGAGTATACCGTGGTGGTGGACGCCGCCGCAGCCGCCCAGTCCGGCAAGGGCCAGGAGATCGCCGACTACGCCCTCCAGTTCGTGGGCTACCCCTACGTGTACGGCGGCAGCTCCCCCAAGGGCTTCGACTGCTCCGGCTTCACCAGCTATGTGTATAAGCAGTTCGGCTACTCCCTGCAGCGCACCGCCTCCGGCCAGCTGGACAACGGCTATGCCGTCTCCATGGGCGAACTCCAGCCCGGCGACCTGGTGATCTTCAAGAAGGGCGGCTCCAGCAAGCCCGCCTCCCATGTGGGCCTGTACATCGGCAACAACCAGTTTGTCCACGCCTCCACCTCCCGGGTGGGTGTCATCGTCAGCGGCATGGACGAGGCCTACTACACCACCGGCTTTGTGGGCGGCCGGCGCCTCGTGTAATCTCTTAACATATCAAACAGCCCCGCTGAGAAGCCATTTCTCAGCGGGGTTTACTTGATACTTGCTTTTTGGCGGGGGCCGCCCTATAATGGGGCATCTCACTTTGAAAGGGCGTGTGATCCCATGATCGACATCCGGACCGTCTCCCCCAACGACGCGGAACAAATTCTGGGCTACTGCAAAACCGTGGGCGGTGAGACGGACAACCTCACCTTCGGGGCGGAGGGCCTTTCCATAACGGTGGAGGAGGAGCGGAAATTTATAGAGGATTTCCTGGGTTCGGACAGACAAATCTTCCTGGTGGCCGAGGAAAACGGCGAGATCGTGGGTATCGCCCACTTCTCCAGCTCCCCGAAACCCCGCCTGGCCCACCGGGGTGAGATCGGCCTGTCCGTGAGGCGGTCCGTATGGGGCCGGGGCGCCGGCACCCGGCTGCTGGAGAAGCTCATCCGCTTCGCGCGGGACACCGCCGGGGTAAAGCTCATTTCCCTGGAGGTGAGGAGCGACAACCACCGGGCCATCAGCCTGTACCAAAGGTTCGGCTTTCAGACGGCGGGCGTTTTCCCCGGCTTTCTGAACATCGGCGGCGAGGAGGTCAGCGCCGATCTGATGATCCTGCGTCTCCCATAAACAACCAGGCGGGCTTGGGCCCGCCTGGCTCTTTTATTTGGGGGCAAAACCGTTAAACGCTCTGTTAGTGGATCACCTGATAGCGCAGCCTCAGATATGAGTCCTCCAAAACCACGCACTCCCGCAGCTTCAACACACCCAACCGGGATAATTCCCCTTCTGACCGCAGGGATTCCCCGTCAATTAAGGTCGATGTGTCTTTCCCGCCAATTAGGACAGGGGCAACCACAAGATCCACATAATCCAATAATTTTTCCCGCAGAAACAGCCCGTTTAATGTGCCGCCGCTCTGTATGGTCAGCCTCTGGCAGCCATATTCCGACTTGAGTTTCCCAAGGGCGTCCGGCAAAGACAAACCGCTCTGATGGATGATATGGAGGTTATCCTCCTCCACCTGGAAGGCCGGATGTCCTGGATTGGACGTAACCAGCACAAATTCTTTTGACAGGGCGCAAAAATAACGGACGCCGTGCTCGGTCAAGTGGCTGTTGTCAATCAGCACAAAGGAAACCGGGGACTTGTCCGGAAGCCTCTTCCTGTTGACGCCCATCTTCTCCTGCACCCTGCCGGAGTTGAGCGACCACAGATCGGTGGTTCCTTCTATCTCATAATATTGGTGAAGCCCCTCCCGAAGCCCCGGGATTTTAGGGAAATCTTTGTCCACATCCAAAGCGTCCGACGCCCCCGGGCTAATTTTCCCGTCTGCGGACATCAGCATAAACAGCGTTGTAACAGGCCGGTCCATATTACCTCCTAACCTCCGTTCCTCAACCCAGCGGGCACTCCAGCTGCCGGTCGAAGGGCTCCCGCTCCACGTGCTCCTGGTTGTACTCCCGGGCCTCCACACAGCCCATGGCCCGGTAAAATTCCTGGGTCTCCACCGCCGAGTGGGCGGAGATGTACAGGGCCTCCGCCCCCCGTTCCCGGGCGAAGTCACAGGCCAGCCGGAACAGCGCCCGGCCCACCCCTGTCCCCCGGCACTCCCGGGATACATGGAGACTGGACAGGTCGGCGTACTGCCCCCGGCTGCCCAGGGGCGGGCCCTCCACCGAAAGGAACCCCTTCAGCTCCCCCGCCAGGAAGGCCCCCGCCACCAGCCCGCCGGCGGCCAGGGTGTTTTGAAGGCACCGGACCAGGAATTGGTAGTCCTCCGGCGACCAGTCGTCAATAAAGGGGTCCGGGCGGATCTCCCACCCCTCGCCGGCCCGCCGCCAGCAAAGGTTGACCTCCTGCCGGCGCTGGAAGCGGGCGAACAGGCCCAGGTCCAGCTCCCCCGCCGCCAGAGGGCGGATTTCTATCTGTCCCATGTCAAGCCTCCCGGGCGGCGTACCGGGCCGCCTTGGCGTAGGCCCGCTTCCGCACCACAAAAATCAGGAACCCGGTGTGGGCCAGCAGGGTGACAATCCAGGTCACCGGGTAAGAGATGTACAGGCAGACAGGGGTGGGGGACAGGGGGAAGACAAAGGCCACCCACAGCAGCCGCAGGGCGCACACCCCCACCAGGGAGATGAACATGGGGATAATGGAGTAGCCCAGCCCCCGCTGGACGCCCGCCAGCACGTCCATAATGCCGCACAGGAAGTAGGGGCAGGCGATAATCGCCATCCGGACCACCGCCTGCTCCACCACCTCGGTCTCCCCGGGCTGGACGTAGGCGCTGGCCAGGGGCACGCCGAAGAAATACAGCAGGTTGCCCAGCACCAGGCCCACCCCGGTGACAAAGATCAGGCACTGGACGATCACCCGGTCCACCCGCCTGCACTGGCCGGCGCCATAGTTCTGGCTGACAAAGGTGATACCCGTCTGCTGGAAGGCGTTCATGCCGGCGTAGACAAAGCCCTCCAGGTTGCTGGCGGTGGAGGACCCGGCCACAATCACCGGGTCGTTGAAGGAGTTCAGGGAGGACTGGATGGCCACGTTGGACAGGGAGAACAGTACCCCCTGGAACCCGGCGGGCAGGCCCACCTTTAAAATCCGGACCACCACTTCCCGCTCCAGCCCCAGCTTTTTCAGGTCCAGGCGGAGGGGCCCCTGCTCCCGCAGCAGGCACCGCAGCACCAGGGCGGCGGAGATGTACTGGGAGGCGATGGTGGCCAGGGCCACCCCGGCCACGTCCAGGTGGAACTGAACCACCAGCACCAGGTTGAGGACCACGTTCACTACACCGGCGAAGGTGAGGTAATACAGGGGCCGCTGGGTATCCCCTTGGGCCCGGAGGATGGCCGCCCCGAAGTTATAGGCCAGCAGGGCGGGCATCCCCAGGAAGTAGATCCGCAGATACAGGGTGGCCAGGTCAATGATGTCGGTGGGGGAGGACATCCACTCCAGGATCTGGCGGATGACCACCACCCCCACCACCGCCATAAACACCCCGCTGATCAGGGCCATGGTCATGGAGGTGTGGACGCTTTTGCTCACCTGGTCCTCCCTGCCCCGGCCCAGGTCCCTGGCCACCACCACGTTGGTGCCGGTGGCCAGGCCCAAAAAGACGTTGATCATCAGGTTGATGATGGAGGCGTTGGAGCCCACGGCCGCCAGGGCCTCCTTCCCGGCGTACCGGCCCACCACCACCACGTCCGCCGCGTTAAACAGCAGCTGCAGCAGGCTGGAGGCCATCAGCGGCAGGGCGAACAGCAAGATCTTGTCCGCCAGCGAGCCGCCGCACATGTCAATCTCATACCGCTTTTTCACAAAGCCGCCTCCTGTCTGTCCCTGGGACAGCTTTTTCCCAATCCGCTCATCCGATGCCCCCGTAGTACAGGCCCAGGATGACCACCAGCACCGTGAGGGGCACGTACACCCACTTGCCCACCGTTCCGAACAGGGGGCTCAGGGGCTTCTTCCGGCCCAGCTCCAGCTCCTGGCGCAGCTTGGGCCAGCCCAGCACGTGGTAGATGGAGACGGCCCCCAGCACCGCGCCGATGGGCACCACCTGGATGGTGATGAAGTCCATCCAGGCCCCCAGGTTGGCCTCGGCCTCCATAAACAGGCCCGCCCCCAGGGTCAGGGCGGAGCAGATCAGCACCGCCGCCTTCCGGGGCAGCTTAAACTTGGTCTGCCAGCTCTCGGACACCGCCTCAAACATGTTGATCAGGGAGGTGAGCCCGGCGAAGAGGACGGACAGGAAAAACAGCGCCGCGAACAGCCGGCCCATGGGCATGCGCTGGAACACGGTGGGCAGGGTGATGAACATCAGCGGCGGGCCGGAGCGCACATCCAGGCCGTAGGCGAACACGGCGGGCACAATGGCCAGGGCGGACAGCAGGGCGGCCAGGGTGTCGAACACGGCGGTGCGGACCGAGGCCTTGGGGATGTCCTCCCCCTTGCCCAGGTAGGCCCCGTAGACGATCATCCCCGACCCGGTGATGGACAGGGAGAAGAAGGCCTGGCCCATGGCCATCACCCAGGTGTAGGGCTCCAGCAGCTTGGACCAGTCAGGCACCAGCAGGAAGCGGTAGCCCTCCCCCGCCCCGGACAGGGTGGCCACCCACACGGCCAGGGCGATGAACAGCACAAAGAACAGGGGCATGAGCACCCGGCTGGCCTTCTCAATCCCGGCGGTGACCCCCAGCATCAGCACCAGGCAGACGATCAGCACCACCACGCTGTGCCACAGGGGGTTGCCCAGCTCAGAGGCGGCGGCGGAGAAAAACTGGGCGGGGTCAGCGGTCATCAGCGCCCCGGACAGGGACCCGGCCAGGCTGTTGAGCACCCAGCCCAGAATCACCGCGTAGCCGATGGCGATACCCAGGGAGCCCAGCAGGGGGATCCAGCTGACGGCGGTGCCCAGGGCCTTCCACTTGGGGTCCCGGGATCGGAAGCACAGCTCGTAGGTCCCGATGGTGCCCGTCCCCGCCAGGCGGCCCGCGCCGAACTCCGCGGACAGGCCCACCCAGCCGAACAGCAGCACAAACAGCAGGTAGGGGATCAAAAAGGCGGCGCCCCCGTACTGCCCCAGGCGGTAGGGGAACAGCCAGATGTTGCCCAGCCCTACGGCGGAGCCCACACAGGCGATGATAAAGCCAACGGAGGAGGTAAATCCCCCGTTTCGGTGCCGGTTCTCATTTGACATCATAAAAATTCCTCTCTTTAAAAACTGGTTCTTCCCATAGCGGAATATTGTATCACAAAATTTTTGGCCTGTCTATCTCCGGCCGCCGAAAACACCCCTCCGGGCCCAAATCCGTACGGGAATCCAATTGACGGAAGCCGCCGCCCTTGGTACAATAAGAAAAGCGTCAGGCCCCGGCGGCCGCCAGGCACAGGCCGGGGCTTCCCCGATTCAGAAGCCGCGCCATGAGCCTCAGCAAAATCTTCCCGGCTAAACCTGCCTGTGGCTACGTTAAAAAATAGGGGGTGCCGTTCCACCATATGGCCAAGCCAAACTACCGTCCCCTGGCCGCCCTGCGCCCGCTGGAGATCCGCCAGCTGTATTCCGTCCATTATTTTGAGTACGATGGCAGCTATGTATTCCCTGGGGAATCCCACGACTTTTGGGAGCTGCTCTATGTGGACAGGGGCGCTGTGGATGTCACCGCCGGGGACCGCTCCCACCACCTGACCCAGGGGCAGATGATCTTCCACCAGCCGGGGGAGTTCCACGCCCTCTCCGCCGCCGGGACCCCGCCGGACCTGGTGGTGGCCAGCTTCGCCTGCGGCAGCCCCGCCATGGATCTCTTCCGCCGGCGGGTCACCGTCCTCCTGCCCCAGGAGCGGGCCCTGATGGCCCGGATCGTGATGGAAAGTGTCGAGTCCTTCTCCACCCCTCTCAACGACCCCCGCACCCTGGAGCTGCGCCGGCGGGACCGGCAGCCCTTCGGCTCGGAGCAGCTGCTGTGCGCCGCCCTGGAGGAGCTGCTGATCCGTCTGATCCGCCGGCGGGCGGAGCCCCCGCTCCCGGCCATCAGGCGGGACGGGGATGACAGCGCCCTGGAGCAGGTGATGGCCTATCTGGACCAGCGGCTGGGCCAGCCCCTGACCCTGGAGCAGATCTGCCGGGACAACCTGGTCAGCCGGAGCCAGCTGCAAAAGCTGTTCCACGCCCACACCGGAGGCGGCGTCATGACCTACTTCACCCAGCTGAAGATCCAGGCCGCCCGGCGGATGATCCGGGAGGGCCGGATGAATTTTACCCAGATCTCCGCCGCTTTGGGCTTCCAGTCCGTCAATTACTTCTCCCGGCGCTTCCACCTGTCCACCGGCATGTCCCCCAGCGAATACGCCCGCAGCGTCAAGATGCTCTCGGAATCCCCGGGTGCCTCGGACGATTGTGCTAATCCTATAGCGGATCGTCCATTCCCTTTCCGGCCCGCCCCGCTTACAATAAATGAAGAATAAGCGATGCCATTTGGGATACCACATTTCCAGCCGGGCGATTATGTACGGAACTTTGAAAGGAGCCAATCAGTATGTCTATTCTCGTCTCTGGCGGCGCCGGATACATCGGCAGCCACACCTGCGTGGAGCTGCTCCAGGCGGGCCGGGAGCTCATCGTCACCGACAACCTCAGCAACTCCAGCGAGGAGTCCCTGCGCCGGGTGGAGCGGATCACAGGGAAAAAGGTCCCCTTCGTCAAGGCGGAGCTGTGCAACCCCCATGAGGTGGAGGCCCTTTTCACCCAACACCCGGATATCGACGCTGTCATCCACTTCGCCGGCCTGAAGGCCGTGGGCGAGAGCGTCGCCAAGCCCCTGGAGTACTACTCCAACAACCTGATGAGCACCCTGTACCTCCTCCAGGCCATGCGGCGGCACAACGTGAGGAACTTCGTCTTCTCCTCCTCCGCCACCGTGTACGGCGACCCGGCCACCGTGCCCATCCGGGAGGACTTCCCCACCGGCGGCACCACCAACCCCTACGGCACCTCCAAGCTGTTCCAGGAGAAGATGCTCATGGACATCTGCGCCGCCGACCCCGGCCTGAACGTGGCCCTCCTGCGGTACTTCAACCCCATCGGCGCCCACGAGTCCGGCCTGATCGGGGAGGACCCCAACGGCATCCCCAACAACCTGGTGCCCTACATCGCCAAGGTGGCCGTGGGCCAGCTGGAAAAGGTCCACGTCTACGGCAACGACTACCCCACCCCCGACGGCACCGGCGTCCGGGACTACATCCACGTGGTGGACCTGGCCAAGGGCCACGTGGCGGCCCTGGACAAGCTGGAGACAAACTGCGGCCTCTTTGTCTGCAACCTGGGCACCGGCAACGGCTACAGCGTGCTGGATGTGGTCCACGCCTATGAGAAGGCCTGCGGCCGGGAGCTGCCCTACGTCATCGACCCCCGCCGCCCCGGCGACATCGCCTCGTGCTACGCCGACCCCCGGAAGGCCCGGGAGGAGCTGGGCTGGACCGCCCGGTTGGGCATCGAGGAGATGTGCGCCTCCTCCTGGAAGTGGCAGTCCATGAACCCCAACGGATATAAAAATTAAGGGAGGGCATACACGATGAACAAACCTGTTCTGGTTATCATGGCCGCCGGCATGGGCAGCCGGTACGGCGGCCTGAAGCAGCTGGACCCGGTGGGCGGCCACGGCCAGCTCATCATCGACTACTCCATCTACGACGCCCGCCGGGCGGGCTTTGAGACGGTGGTATTCATCATCAAGCCCGAGATCGAGGCGGACTTCAAGTCCACCATCGGTGACCGGGTGGCCAAGGTTATGGACGTGAAGTACGTCCACCAGCTGGGGGAGGACCTGCCGGAGGGCTACGCCGTCCCCGCCGGCCGGACCAAGCCCTGGGGCACCGCCCACGCCGCCCTGGCGGCCCGGAACGCGGTGGACGGCCCCTTCGCCATCATCAACGCCGACGACTACTATGGCCCCGAGGCCTTCCAGAAAATCTACGACTACCTCTCCGCCCATGAGGACGGGGAACTCTACGAGTACGTTATGGTGGGCTACCTGCTGAAAAACACTGTCACCGAGAACGGCACCGTGGCCCGGGGGGTGTGCGAGGAGACGGCGGGCCACTTCCTCACCCGGGTCACCGAGCGGACTAAGATTGAGAAGGGCGAGCCCCCCCGCTATACCGAGGACGACGGCAAGACCTGGACGGAGCTGGCGGCTGACACCATCGTCTCCATGAACATGTGGGGCTTTACCCGTGGCTTCCTGGACGAGGCCTGGAACCGTTTCCCCGCCTTCCTGGACCAGGCCCTGGCCACCAACCCGGAGAAGGGGGAGTACTTCCTGCCCTCCGTGGTCAGCCAGCTCATTGACGAGGGCAAGGCCCGGGTGAAGGTCCTGCGCAGCGAGGACAAGTGGTACGGCGTCACCTACCGGGAGGACAAGCCCGCCGTGGTGGCGGCTATCCAGGAAAAAACGGCGGCGGGGCTGTATCCCGACCGCCTCTGGGAGGTATAAGTGATGGCGGAAGCGGAAAAGACTCTGCAAGAGGTCCTGGGGGCCTTTGACTTCGGCGCCCCGGTGGTGGGCGCCATCCGCTACGGGTGCGGACACATCAACGACACCTTTGTGGTCCACACCCAGCCGGAGGACGCCTGCTGCCGCCGGTTCATCCTCCAGCGCATGAGCGCCGCCGCCTTCAAAAGGCCGGACGAGCTGATGGAGAACATCATCGGCGTCACCGAGTACCTGGGCCGGGAGATCGAGAAGCACAACGGCGACCGGGACCGGGAGGCCATGCGGGTGCTGCGCCCCCGGAGCGGCGAGCCCTTCTATACCGACAGCCTCGGCGGCGCCTGGCGGGTCTACCCCTTTGTGGAGCGCACCATCTGCTACCAGTCGGCGGAGTCGGCGGAGCTGTTCGCCGCCTCCGGCCGGGCTTTCGGCCGTTTCCAGCGGCTGCTGGGGGGCTATCCGGCCAAAACCCTTCACGAGACCATCCCCAACTTCCACAACACCGAGGACCGCCTGGCGAAGTTCAAGGCCGCCCTGGCCGCCGACCCCCTGGGCCGGGCCAAGGACTGCCAGCAGGAGATCGACTTCGTCCTGGCCCGGGAGAAAGACTGCTCCGTGGCCCTGGACGCCATGCGGGCGGGGAAGCTCCCCCTCCGGGTCACCCACAACGACACCAAGCTGAACAACGTCCTGATGGACGAGGAAACCTGCGAGGGCATGTGTATCATCGACCTGGACACCGTGATGCCGGGCCTGGTCATCTATGACTTCGGCGATTCCATCCGCTTCGGGGCCAACCACAGCGCCGAGGACGAGCGGGATCTCACCAAGGTGAACCTGGACGTGGACCTGTTCGCCGCCTACACCGCCGCCTTCCTGGAGGGGGCGGGCGGCTCCCTCACCGACGGGGAGATCCAGTACCTGCCCTGGGGTGCCAAGCTGATGACCCTGGAGTGCGGCATCCGGTTCCTCACCGATTACATCGACGGCGACCACTACTTCCACACCAGCCGGGAGGGCCAGAACCTGGACCGCTGCCGCACCCAGTTCAAGCTGGTCCAGGATATGGAATCCCGCTGGGAGGAGCTTCAGGGGATTGTAGACCAGTACCGGAAATAAGAACACCATCGTGGGGCGCGCCCCACGCGCGCTCTGCCAGGGGGGCAGAGCGCGCGTTTTCCGCCGGGAACATTTCAGGCGGGGCGCCCCCGGGAACAGACGCGGACAGGAGGCGATCCCTCTGAATATCATCTTTGACCAGGAGCGGCTGCGCAGGCTGATCGCCAACCTGAAGATCCTCACCGGGGTCCCCGCCAACATCCTGGACCCGGAGGGCCGGGATATCAACCTCTTCCGGGGCCACCCCCCCTTCTGCCGGGCCATCAACGACCTGCCCGAGGGCCATGAGCGCTGCGTCGCCTGCGACCAGTGCAAGATCCGCCACTACACCGCCGAACAGGGCTTTCAGTTCTACCGCTGCCACCTGGGCATCTGCGAGGCCGTCATGCCCCTCTACGACCGGAAAAATCCCCTGGCCTACCTGGCTGTGGGCTGCTATCTGGACGACTCCCCCATGGAGGATCAGTGGGAGCGCACCCGTGCCCTGCTGGACTGGTGGCCCGGCGGGCCCGACAGCCTGAAGGAGGCGTTCTTCCAGTTCCGTCAATACTCCCAGCAGGAGATCCAGGCCTACGCCGAGACGCTGGAGGCCCTGTCCGCCTACATCCAGCTAAAGGGCATGATTCTGGCCACCGAGCAGACCGACAGCCAGAGGCTGGCCCTCTATCTGGACGAGCACTATATGGAAAAGCTCTCCCTGTCCTCCCTGTCCCAGGCCCTCCACATTGGCAGAACCAAGCTGTGCTCCCTGGCCAAGGATCTGTCCGGAGGCCGCACCCTCTCCCATCTGATCACCCAGAAACGGATGGAAGCCGCCCAGAGGCTGCTGATCCAGAGCAGCCTCCCCATCTCCGCCGTGGCCGACGCCGTGGGCATCAGCGACTACAACTACTTCTCCAAGGTGTTCCGGTCCTTCACCGGCATCACCCCCAGCGGCTACCGCAAGCTCAGCCGGGCCAGCCAGAGCCCAGATGGCCGGGCCCCGGGGGAGGCAGGCCCTTAGCGCCTGTCTCCCGTCTTCCCAACCGCCGTCTGGCGGGGGCCTCCCCAAATCCGGGGCGCCCCCGCTTTTTTTACGCCCGGGCCCCGGTTTATTTCCGTTTTCTGTAAAATCACCCTGTCCTTCCCGGCGTTATATGGAACAAATTTTCACGATTCGTACGATTTTACTAAGTTGCGAATCTTTATCCCTATAATGACGCAGAATGAACAAGTATAATGTCAATATTGAAATCGCATTTGTGGATATTCCCCATTGCGGTTCCAACAGTTCCCAAATTTTAGATGAAGAGGAGAATGATCATGAAGAAGTTTCTTGCTCTGGCGCTGGCTCTGGCTATGACGGCGTCCCTGGCCGCCTGCGGCGGTGGCGGCGGCGGCAGCTCCGCCAAGCAGCCCGACAATTCCGGCTCTGGCTCCGGCGCCGCCTCCAACCCTCCCGCTCCCAGCGGGGACAAAGTAGCCATCAGCGTCATCGCCGCCGAGTACGGCAAGCAGACCAAGGACTGGTGGGCCAGCTTCCAGAATGAGTTCAACAGCAGCCATGACAACATCGACCTGAACGTGGAGGTTGTCTCCTGGAACGACATCTACACCGTGGTCAACACCCGCCTGTCCAACAACGCCGCCCCCGACATCCTGAACATCGACGTGTTCGCCGACTATCAGGCTGACGACCTGCTCCGCCCCATCAAGGAGTGCGTCTCTGACGAGACTTACGCCAAGTTCTACGACGCCTTCCTGGAGCAGTCCAACATCGACGGCACCATCTGGGCCATCCCCGACCTGGCTTCCGCCCGGGCTATGTACTACAACAAGGACATCCTGGACGCCGCCGGCGTGGAAGTGCCCACCACCTGGGCCGAGCTGAAGTCCGCCTGCGAGGCCATCAAGGCCTCCAACCCCGATGTGTACCCCTGGGGCGTGGATATGACCACTGACGAGGGCCAGGCCTGCTTCGCCTACTACTCCTGGACCAACGGCGGCGACTTCACCGACGCCTCCGGCAGCTGGACCCTGAACAGCGATGAGAACGTGGAAGCTGTTGAGTACATCGTCGGCCTGGTCAAGGACGGCCTGACCAACACCGACCCCGCCACCCAGACCCGTTATGACCTGCAGGAGCTGTTCGCCGCCGGCAAGCTGGCCATGATGATCGGCCCCAACCAGATCTCCTCCTACGTGGCCAGCTCTGATACCCCCATCAACTTCGGCATCGCCTCTATCCCCGCCAACGAGGGCAAGAGCACCTCCTCCGTGGGCGTTATGGACCGGTTCATGGTCTTCGAGAACAAGGACACCGATGCCAAGATCGACGCCATCAAGGAGTTCTTCGACTTCTTCTATGAGGATACCCGGTACTCCGACTGGGTCATCATGGAGGACTTCCTGCCCGCCACCAAGACCGGCGGTGAGATCATGGCCGCCGCCAATCCCGACGCCGCCAGCTGGATCGAGATCGTGGGCTCCGCCAAGTTCTACCCCACCGCCCAGGCCAAGTGGGCCGACGTGAAGCAGGGCGTCATCGACGTGGAGCAGCAGGCCCTCCTGGGCGGCAACGTCAAGGATCTGCTGGACTCCCTCCAGAGCCAGATCGCCGGCTAATTCCCCGGCATCATACAGCAATGACCGCGGGGGCCGGGCCGGAACGGCCCGGCCCCCAGCCCTTCCAGCCGTTTTCCAAGGGCGGAACATCCCTCTGGCCTTGGAAAGCGGCCGGAAGCCGCCTAAAAAGAGCAGGAGGTGTCTCCGTGAGTACAAAAACCCCGGCTGCCCCCGCGAAACAGCGGGCCCAGGAGTCCCGTCTCCCCAATACCGGAAGCAAGAAGCGCTTCCGTGCCGTTGAGCCCTATATCTGGATCGCCCCCAGCATCATCCTGATGGCCATTTTCATCGTGACACCCATCTTCAAGGTATTCCAGCTGTCTATGAACAAGGTGACCCGGACGGGCCAGCTGAAAGGCTTCAATGGTTTCGAGAACTTCGCCACCGTCATCAAGGACCCCTCATTCGCCCTGGTACTGAAAAATACCATCGTGTGGACCATCGCCGTGGTGGTGCTCTCCACCGTGCTGGGCTTCCTGCTGGCCCTCTTCCTGAACAATGAGTTCAAGGGCCGGAAGATCGCCCGGGCCATCGTGGTCTTCCCCTGGGCCACCACCCTGGTCATCCAGGCCAGCGCCTGGAAGTTCATCGTCAACACCGACTACGGCACCCTGAACACCCTGCTGAAAAAGCTGGGGATTATCAGCGCCTCGGTGAACTGGACGCCCACGCCCACCGCCTGGTTCGCCTGGGAGATCGCCTGCGGCATCTTTGTTACCGTCCCCTTTGTCTGCTTCTGCGTGCTGTCCGGCCTGCAGAGCATCGACAATTCCTACTATGAGGCCGCCACGGTGGACGGGGCGGGCTATTTCCAGAAACTGTTCCAGATCACCCTGCCTCTGGTCAAGTCCTCCCTGACGGTGTCCACCGTGCTGAACATCATCTATGTGTTCAACTCCTTCCCCATCATCTGGACCATGACCAAGGGCGACCCCGCTAACCACACTGACACCCTGGTCACCTATCTGTATAAGCTGGCTTTCTACAACGGCAAGCAGGGCGAGGCCTCCGCCGTGTCGGTCATCGGCTTCCTCATCCTTCTGACGTGCGCCAGCATCTACATGATCTACACCCTGCGGAAAGGAGATGACACCCTGTGAGCCAGCCCGCCAACGCCATCCCGAAAAAGCCGGTCTCCATGAAGAAGGCCATCCTGCGCCTGCTGCTGTATTTTGTGGTGCTGGATGTATGCGTCATCACCCTGTACCCCTACTTCTCCATGCTGTGCACCGCCTTGAAGAGCCGGGAGGAGATCTTCTCCGCCGCCGGCACCATCCTGCCGGTCACCGCCCTGTGGTCCAACTTCATCGACATCTGGAGCCGGGCCCCCATGGCCAGGTACATGCTCAACTCCGTCCTCATCGCCGGCGGCTCCACCCTCATCGCCATGCTGTGCGGCATCCCCGCCGCCTACGCCTTGGCCCGGATGAAGTTCAAGGGGCAGACCGCTTTCCTGGGCTTTGTCATCGTCTCCCAGATGTTCGCCCCTGTGGTGCTGCTCATCGGCATCTACCAGGTCATGCAGGTCCTCCACCTGACGGACAGCATCCTGGGCCTGGTATTCATCAACGCCGCGTTCAACCAGGCTTTCACCATCTGGCTGCTGCGGGGCACCTTCATGGGCATCTCCGCGGAGATGGAACAGGCGGCCACCATTGACGGCTGCAACCGGATCCAGGCCATGATGAAGGTCCTCCTCCCCGTGGCCGCCCCCGGCATTGTCACCACCCTGATCTTCATCTTCATCAACGCCTGGAACGAGTATACCGTGGCCCTGTGCCTGATCCAGACCGACACCCTCAAGCCCCTCACCGTGGGCATCAACACCTTCAACGGCTACAACATCATCGAGTGGCAGTATCTCTTCGCCGCCTCGATCTTCGCTATCATCCCGGTGGTAATCCTGTTCATGTGTATTGAGAAAAACCTGGTCAGCGGCCTGGCGTCCGGCGGCGTCAAGGGCTGATCCGGCAAATTCCAGCGATTTTCTTCATCATAAGGCAGACCGTCTGGGAGGAACGAGTTCCTCCCAGACGGTTTTTTGATTTGTGCGAATTGGATCCGGTCTATCACATCTATCCTGTGTGATATGCTCCTCATAGAGTAAAAATATTTCCTGTAACGGCAGGTACATGCTGGTCTAAAAACAAAAAGAAGAGAAAGGATCAGGAGGAACAGCAGGACAGGTGAACCCCTCATAGTAGAAACTGTGGAGAAAAAATGGGCCCCGCCAAGAACGGCGAGGCCTTTCCCTTTTGTCTTTTATCCCCGGATGGATTCCCCCGCCCAGTGAAACAGCAGATCGGAATCTTGCTCCAGGTCGGGCATCTCCCCTTCTTTCAGGGCCAATGCCCGGGTCAGGACCGCCCGATCCTCTCCCGCCAGCCGTTCCAGCAGATCCCGGTGTTTTTTGACAAACTCCCCAGTCTCCAGCCAAAGCTTAGCCTGGAGGGTAAACACCGCCCCCTTGTACAGCCCGGCCAGCAGGGCGCCGTCCCGCTCATAGATCTGGTTATGGACGCACCCGTGGTACAGGTCGCAGACCCCTTTACGCACCGCCCGCTCCACATCCCCCGGCGAGAACTTCCCCCGCAAAAACTCCAAATCCCCCAGGACGGGGGCGGTATCATAGTAAAACTGGAACAGGTCCCCGGGCTCCCACCGCTCCAGCTCCCCCCGGCCAGAGAGAAAGCCGCACAGCAGCTCCCGCCGGGGCAGGGCCTCTACCGTCTGGCGGTACCGCTCCACGTCGGCCATGTCCAGCCGGTCCAGCACCACCGCCATGTCAATGTCGCTGTCCGGCCCGGCCTCCCCCCGGCCCCGGCTGCCCTGGAGGCCGATACACACCACCCGGCCGGGGAAGGCCGCCGTCACCCGCCGGATAAACTCCTCCAGCCAGGGCCGCAATTCAAATTCCATATTAATCTCCTCTCCAAATGGCGGGCAGGGGGCGCTTTTGCGCCCCCTGCCCGATCCATGTTCTCAAAAAAACCGCTCCAGACCCGGTTCCGGGTGGATTACATATTCTCGAAAACCGCCTTCATGCCCTTGAAGGTCATGTAGCAGTCCAGCTTGCCCACCGTCTCAAAGGGGGCGTGCATGGACAGCACAGGCACGCCGGCGTCCAGGGTGTCAATATTCCGCTCGGCCATAAAGGCGGCCACAGTGCCGCCGCCGCCGGCGTCCACCTTGCCCAGCTCGGCCATCTGCCACACCACGCCAGCGCCGTCCAGCACCCGGCGGACCTGGCCCACCAGCTCGGCGGCGGCGTCGGAGGCCCCGGACTTGCCCCGGGAACCGGTGTACTTGCACACGCCCATGCCGTAGTTCACAAAAGAGCTGTTGCGCTTCTCAAACACGTCGGGGAAGTTGGGATCGAAAGCCGCTGTCACGTCGGCGGACAGGCAGAAGGACTTCTCGAAGCAGGCCCGGAGCGCCACGCCCTGGGCCTCGCACAGATCCTCCATAAAGGTGTCGAAGTGGGCGGACTTCATGCCGGTGACGCCGTTGGAGCCGGTCTCCTCCTTGTCGGCCAGCATACACACAGCGGTACGCTCCGGGGCGGACAGCTGGAGCAGGGCGGCCAGGGCGGCGTAGCCGCACACCCGGTCGTCATGGCCGTAGGCGCCGATCATGGAGCGGTCAAAGCCGATGTCGCTGGCCTTAAAGGCGGGGACAGCGCACAGCTCGGCGGACAGGAAGTCGGCCTCCACGATGCCGTACTTGCGGTTGAGCAGCTCCAGAACAGCCACCTTCACCCGGTCCTTGCCCTCGTCATCAGCCAGGGGGCGGCTGCCCACCAGGATGTTCAGGTTCTCGCCGGTGATGGCCTCGCCCAGGGGCTTCTTGTTCTGCTCGGCGCCCAGGTGGGGGAGCAGGTCGTCGATGGTGAACAGGGGGTCGCCCTCCCCGTTGCCCACGGACACCCGGACCACCTGGCCGGACTTCAGGGCCACCACGCCGTGGAGCTCCAGGGGGATAGTCACCCACTGGTACTTCCGCACGCCGCCGAAGTAGTGGGTCTTCAGGAAAGCCAGGTCGTCGGTCTCATACAGGGGGTTGGGCTTCAGGTCCAGGCGGGGGGAGTCGATGTGGGCGGCGCCGATGTTGGCCCCCTCGGCCAGGCTCTTCTTGCCGATGACAGCCAGGATCACGGCCTTGTCCCGGTTCACCCGGTAGACCTTGTCCCCGGCCTTCAGGGCGTCCCCCCGGTTGAAGGGCCGGAAGCCCGCCTGCTCCGCCAGGGCCACGGCCCGCTCCACGCACTCCCGCTCGGTCTTGCCGCCGTCCAGGAAGTCCTTGTAGCCGGCGCAGTAGCTGTCAATGGCCTCCAGCTCGCCGGGGGCCAGCAGGTCATAGCCGTTCTTCCGCTCATAGACCAGGGACTTGCGCAGCTGCTCCCCCCGGGTCAGCTCCTTCTTCTCATCGCTCATAGTTGATTACCTCCTCAATTTTACAGAAGGACGCCCCAGGCGCCCCCTGTTTTCGCTCACAGCATAGTATAGCATCTTCCGGCGCAAAAGGCACGTGTTTTATAAAATCTCCCGCAAAAATTTCCGGGCCGCCTCACCGAACTCCTCCGCCCGGTTGTGGTCGTTCACCAGGGCGTGGTCACAGCCCCGGACAAAATACTCCGCCGGACGCTGGGCCCGTACCCTCGACCAGGCGTAGTCCTCCGGGATACCCTCCCGGGCCATGATCCGGGCCACCCGGGCCTCCGGCGGGGCCACCACCGCCACAGTGGTGTCGCACAGCTCCCCCAGGCCGCTCTCCAGCAGGGCGATGGCGTCCACCGCCGCCAGGGTACTCCCCTGGCCCCGCAAGTCCTCCAACAGCGCCCGTACCCGGGCCGCCGTGGCCCGCTGGGTGATGCCATTGAGCCGCTCCAGCTTGGCCGGGTCGCCAAAGACGATGGCCCCCAGCTTTTTCCGGTCGATGGAGCCGTCCTCCTCCCGGAGAGGGCCGAAGGCCCGTTCCAGCTCCTCCTGTAACCCGGCGTCCTCCTCCAGTAGCTGGTGGTACACGGCGTCACAGTCGATGACCTCTCCCCCCAGGCGCTCAATCTCCCGGAGGAGGGTGGTCTTCCCCGCCCCGGTGGGGCCGGTGATGCCGATGACGGTCATGCTCTCACTTCCCCAGCCAGGCCAGGGCGCTGTCCTGGTCGGGCCAGAAGCCCACCTGGCTGCCCTGGTTGCTCTCGTAAATAAAATCCTTCAGCGGCTTGCTAGTGTATCGGGAAAAGTCCCCCACAATGGCCAGCCTCATCTGGTAGTTGACAAACTTTTGCAGCACCTCCCCCGCCAAGCCGGTAGAGAGCTTAAAAAACTCCTCGGCCAGGCACTCCTTGGCCAGAACCAGGGCCTCGCACCCGGTCTCATGGTGCAGGGAGGCGATCAATTCCACGGCGTTTGAGCCGCTGGCGATGGGGGCCTCCAGTCCCCGCACCACCGGGATATTTTGAATCACTTGGTATGTCATGGAAAAAAATACTCCTTAAATCTCAATAATATGAAATCCCGCCGCCTTGTTCAGCCGGTTGGCCACCGCCAGGCCAATGCCCCCCTCGTCGGGGCACTGGGCCCAGACCCGCTTCACATCGGTGTTGTCCATCGCCCGCAGGGCGTCAAAGAGGCGGCGGGCGTGTTCCCCCTTGTCTCCGGCGGGGCCCAGGCTGAACACAGGCCGTGTTTCATCTCCCCCCATAAACAGGGGGACATACTCCTCAAAGCAGATCACGCCGTCCCATCTGGTGTGGGACAGATGTTCCCGGATATAGGCGGCCCCCCGCTCCGGGGCCCCTTTTACCACCGTGACCGGGGCCCTGGGGGCGTAATGGCGGTATTTCATCCCCGGGGCCCGGGGCTGCTCCCCCTCCCCCATGAGACGGGTGATGGCCGGGTCCACCGCTACCTCCCCCAACACCCCCTTCAGCTGTTCCAGCGTGATGCCGCCAGGGCGGAGCAGCCGGGGCGGCGTACAGGTCAGGTCGATGATGGTGGACTCAACCCCCACACAGCAGGGGCCGCCGTCCAGAATGGCGTCAATCTTCCCCGCCATGTCCTCCAGCATGTGGCGGGCGGTGGTGGGGCTGGGCTTTCCGGAGGTATTCCCCGAGGGGGCCGCCACCGGTACGCCGGCCAGCCGGATGATCTCACGGCACAGGGGATGGGCGGGACAGCGCATCCCCACTGTGTCCAGCCCGGCGGTGACCACATCCGGAATCACCCGGGGGCCGAAATGGGTGTAAGAGCAGACCGGGCCGCCCCACAGGGTTTCCAGCTCCTCCGGGGTACGCCTTTTACACTTGAGGACCATGGTCAGCGGGCCGGGCCAGAACCGCTCCGCCAGCCGGCAGGCCGTGTCGGGGACATCCTCACAGTACCGCTCCAGCCAGGAGGCCTCTGGGATATGCAAAATCAGCGGGTTGTCCTGGGGCCGGCCCTTGGCCTGGAAGATAGCCCGCACCGCCACGGGATTCAGCCCGTCCGCCCCAAGACCGTACACCGTCTCAGTGGGGATACCCACCAGCCCGCCCCCTCGGAGGATGGCCGCCGCCCGCTCAATGTCCCGCTCCAAAAAAACCTTGGTGTCCAATGGCAAAACTCCTATTTTTCCCGGCGAACCGAAAAGATCAGATGGGGCATATCCACCCCGTGGTAATGCTTCACGAACTGTCCCCGAAGGGCCATGCTGTTGCGCCGGGCCACCTTCTGGGAGGACAGGTTGCTGTCCCGGATGATGGAGTAGACCTCCTCCGCCCCCAGGCGCTGGAAGGCGTAGTCCCGGCAGGCCCGGGCGGCCTCGGTGGCGAACCCCTTGTGCCAGGCGGCCTTCTCCAGGAGGTAGCCCACCTCCATCACCGGCTCGCCCCCGCCGCAATCCTGCCAGGTCAGGCCGCACTGGCCCACCATCTGGCCGGAGGACTTCTCCAGCACCGCCCAAAGGCCGATCCCGTCCCGGCGGTACCGCTCCCGCTGGCGGCGCAGCCACTCCCAGGCCTCATCGTCGGGGAAGGCGTGCTCGTAGGCGTACATGACCTCCGGGTCCTGGAGCATCCGGCACAGGCCGGGGAAATCCTCATCGGTCATCTCCCGGAGGGTCAGCCGCTCCGTCTCCAGAATCTTCCGCCCGGGGGGCAGGATGAGGTCTCCCAGCTCCGCCGGGTGGGCGGCCAGGAAACCGGCCCCCTCCCGCTCCAGCTCGGCCCTGGTACGGAAGCCCCACAACACCCCGCAGCTGTCCAGCCCGCCATTTTTGGCGGTACGGATATCCACATCGCTGTCCCCCACAAAGAGGGTGTCCTCCGGGGAAGCCCCCATCTCCTCCATCAGCCTGTGGAGGAGGGTGGGGTCGGGCTTGGTGGGGACATCGGGCAGAGCCCCTTGGACGAATTGGAACACCCCGGGGTAATGCCGCTCCACCACCGGCCCTGCCGCCTGGTGGGGCTTGTTGGACAGCACCGCCAGCCGGACGCCCGCCCCCTTCAGCCGGGCCAGCGTCTCAGGCATCCCGTCATAGACGGTGGTGTGGTCGGACTTGTGGGCGCTGTACCGCTGGGTGAACTCCTCCATGGTCTGGCTGATGAGCTCCGGCGCGGGCTCCACGTCTGGCGGGGCCACCCGCTCCAGCAGCTTATAGGCCCCGTTGCCCACGAAACGCTTGTAGTCCTCCACCGGGTGGGTGGGCCAGCCGTGGCGCTGGCACACCCAGTTACAGGCGTCGGCCAGGTCCTGGAGGGTATCCAGCAGGGTGCCGTCCAGGTCAAAAATCACATTCTGGTACATGGCTCACTCGTAGACCCCGATCTCCATGCCGCCGATCTCCACGGTGGTGTCCTTAGGGAAGGCCACCCGCTGGAGATAGGCCTTCACCGCCATCTGGGCGTACTTGGGGTTGGCCCGCTCGTCCTCCAATTCCAGGTCGATGCGGCCCGCCTCGCCGCCGGAGACGGCCCCGCCGTCCTCCAGCGCCTCGTTCAGCTCCTCCACCACATCGGGGAGGTCCTTGCCCTCGGGCAGGGCGGTATAGTGAATATAAAGTTCCATCATAACAACAATCTCCTATGCTTGTTCTTTCAGCTTTTCCGCCTGGTCGGCGGCGGCAAGGGCGTCGATCACCTCGGTGAGGTCGCCGTCCATCACCCGGTCGATTTTATACAGGGTCAGGCCGATCCGGTGGTCGGTGACCCGGCCCTGGGGGAAGTTATAGGTGCGGATGCGCTCGTTGCGCATCCCGGAGCCCACCTGGCTGCGGCGCTGGGCGGTGTACTCGCTAGAAATTTTCTCCTGCTCCGCCTCGTACAGCCGGGAGGCCAGGATCCGCATGGCCTTGTCCCGGTTCTGGAACTGGCTGCGCTCCTGCTGGCACTCCACCACCGTGCCGGTGGGCTTATGGATCAGCCGCACGGCGGAGGAGGTTTTGTTTACGTGCTGTCCCCCGGCGCCGGAGGAGCGGAAGACCTGCATCTCGATGTCCGCCGGGTTGAGCTGGACATCCGCCTCCTCCATCTCGGGCAGCACCGCCACGGTGACAGTGGAGGTGTGGACCCGGCCGCCGGACTCGGTCTCCGGCACCCGCTGGACCCGGTGGACGCCGCTTTCAAATTTCAGCCGGGAATAGGCCCCGTCCCCCTCGATGGTAAAGGAAATTTCCTTGACGCCGCCCAGCTCCGTCTCGCTGACGGAATCCACCTCGGTTTTCCACCGCTGGCTCTCGGCGTACATGGAGTACATCCGGTACAGGGAGTGGGCGAACAGGGCGGCCTCCTCGCCGCCCACCCCGGCCCGGATCTCCACAATGACGTTTTTCCGGTCGTTGGGATCCCGGGGCAGCAGGAGGATTTGCAGCTCCCGCTCCAGGCGGGGCAGGTCGTCCAGGGCCTGCTGGTACTCCTCCTGAGCCAGCTCCCTCATCTCCGGGTCGGACATCAGCTCCTTGGCCTGGTCCCGGGCGGACAGGGTGCGCTGGTACTGGCGGAAGGCGTCCACCAGGGGCTGCAATTCCGCCTGCTCCTTGTTCAATTTGGCCACCTGTTCCGGGTCACCGTAGGTCTCCGGGGCGGCCAGCCGGGCCTCGATTTGACTGTATTTCGCCTCAATGGCGGTCAGCTTGTCCAGCATGGACAGCCCTCCTTATATTCTCTCTGATCCCCCTACGGGGGCTTTACCCGGCCTCGCCGATGGCCTCCGCCCTTGCCCTACATGACGAAATGATCCGGTATCCCGGGGGCCCCTCTACGGCGTGTCCGTCCGGCCGGCCAGGTAGTCCAGACTCACATCAAAATAGTCAGCGATATGAACCAGCCTGCTCAGTCCCGGTTCGTTTTTCCCATATTCGTACCCCTGGTAAACCCGGGGAGACACTCCCACTTTTTCCGCAACCACAATCTGAGACACTCCCCTGCTCTTTCGGAGTTGCACAAGTCGTTCAGAAAAAATTGACAATTATTCCACACCCTCTTGACAACGGTATATTTATCGTATAATATATTACTACGTCAAATATATCGCAACAATACTTTTTTGGGAGGTAATTTTATGGAATCCCTATTTGACGCCCTCTACTCCTTCGCCCTGGAAAACCGCTTTGACTTCTACGCCCTCCGGGACGCCGACGAGCGGCAGGAGAACGAGAAGATGGCCCGCCGGGCCAAAGAGGAGCTCATCGCCCGGGGCATGGACAACGCCGCCGGCCGCCTGGAGGACTGCCTGTCCACCCTGACGCTCCTAGACCGGCGGGCCGCTTTCGGGGCCGGGCTGTCCATGGGGCTGGAGCTGGGCCGGCTGTAATCACCGGTCAAAGAGGAAGGACTTCACCAGGGCCAGGGGCTCCCGGACGTACATATGCAGGCGGGAGGGCAGGTGGCTGGAGGGGGCCGCCAAGGTAGAGACCTCCTCAAACCCCGCCCGCTGGGCCAGCATCCGGGCCCGGGTGAGGTGAAAGCCGTTGGAGACGATCAGCACCCCGTCCTTGCTGTCGTACCCCGCCGACCGAAGATGCCCGGCGGTGTAGGTCATGTTCTGGTGGGTGTTGTGGGACTGGGTCTCCAGGATAATCCGCTCCTCCGCCACCCCGTTGTCCATCAGGTAGCTGGCCATGGCCTGGGCCTCGGTGGTGGGCTCGTCCGGCCCCTGGCCTCCGGAGACCACCACCGCCATGTCCGGGTGATCCTCCAGATAGTCCAGGGCCTCGTCCAACCGGTCTTTTAGGAGGATAGACGGCCCCCAGTCGTAGACCTGGCATCCCAGGATCACCATGACCTCCGGCTCGCCGTTGATTTCGTCGTGGGCGCCGGCCAGCACGGCGGCCTCCAACCCGCCGAAAACCAGCGCCCCCGCCAGCAGCAGGGCGCACAGGGCCCCCAGCCACCCGGTGAACCGCTTTCCCTTGTAGCTGGCCACCTCAATTTTGGGCCGGGAACCCGTCTTGATCTTTGTCCGTCTCTCCCTCATCCCCGGGCCTCCTCCAGCTGGGCGGACAGCTCCTCCCAGCGGCCATAGAGCCTTAAAATTTCCTCCTCCAGGGCCTCCCGCTGTTCATACAGCTCCTGGAGCTTCAGATAGTCGGCGGCGGCCTCCTCCATCCTCTGGGTGAGGTCGTACATCTCTTCCTCCGCCTTGGCCACCGCCCGCTCGGCGGCGGCCACCTCCTTCTCCAGATTCTTGGTGCCGCCGGGGCGCTTGGGCTTCTCCTTCTTCTCCTCCCGGACGGGGGCGGCGGGGGACACCTGTTTCCGGGCCTTCATGGCCTGGAACTGGCTGTAAGTCCCCCGGAAATCGGTGATTTTCCCGCCCTCCAGCATCCAGATCCGGGTGGCGAAGCGGTCAATGAAGTACCGGTCGTGGGAGACGAAAAGCAGATTGCCCTCGTACTCCTCCACTGCCTCCTCGATCCACTCCCGGCTCTGGATGTCCAAGTGGTTGGTGGGCTCGTCCAAAATCAACAGGTTGATTTTTGCGTCCATGAGCATACACAGCCGCAGCCGGGACTGCTCCCCGCCGGACAGGGCGGACACCGGCTTGAACACGTCCTCCCCCCGGAATTTGAAGGAGGCGAGCCGGTTCCGGGCGGTCTGGGCGGTGCAGTCCAGGTCATACAGCATGGTGTCCACCAGCGAGCGCTCCGGGTGGTCGAAGTGGATGATCTGGGGCAGGTATCCCACCCTCACGGTGGGGCCCTGGCGGATTTTCCCGCCGTCCGGCTCCTCCTCCCCCATCAGAATCTTGATGAGGGTGGATTTGCCCGTCCCGTTGTCCCCCAGCAGGGCGATGCGCTCCCCGCCGGCCACCTCCAGGTTCACGCCAGAAAACAGGGCGCGCTCCCCGAAGGACTTTTCCAGGTTTTTGATGGTGAGCACCTCGTCCCCCCGGAACTCCCGCTCCCCGAAGCGGACAGACATCTTTCGGTCCTTCCGGGGCCGGTCGGTCACCCGCATCCGCTTGATGCGCTTCTCCATAGACTGGGCCCGCTTGAAAATCTTGTCATTGCCCGAGTAGGCCCAGATCCGCAGTTGGGCAGCCGCCTTCTCCAGCTGCTCAATTTTGGCCTGCTCCTTCTCATACTGGCGCAGCTGCTCCTCATACCGCCGCTCTTTCTCCACAGCGTAGAAGGAATAGTTGCCGGCGTAAAACTCCGCCTTGCCCTCCTTGATCTCCACCACCCGGTCCACCACCGTGTCCAGGAAGTACCGGTCGTGGGAGACGGCCAGAACGGTGCCCTTGAATTTCTCCAGGTACTCCTCCAGCCACTCGGTGGCCCGCAGGTCCAGATGGTTGGTGGGCTCGTCCAGCAGGAGGATGTCCGTGTCCTCCAAAATCAGCCGGGCCAGGTTGACCCGGGTCTTCTCCCCGCCGGAGAGCTGGTCAAAGTCCCGCTCCCGCATATCCTGGGGGATGGACAGGCCACCGCACACCTTGTTTTTCCCGGTGTCTGTCTCATAGCCGCCCCCGGCCTGAAAGGCGGCGGACAGCTTGTCGTACCGGGCCAGCAGGGCGGCGCCGCTCTCCCCGGCGGACATCCGCTTCGTGAGGGCGGCCATCTCCTCCTCCATGTCCCGCAGGGACTGGAAGGCGGTGTCCAGCACGTCCTCCACGGTGTAGCCCGCCGGGTACACCGGGATCTGGGAGATGAGCCCCACCCGCTTGTTGGGGGCGATGGCCACCTCCCCCTCGTCGGGATGGACCACCCCGGTGAGAATCCGCAGGAGGGTGGTCTTGCCGCAGCCGTTGGGGCCCAGCAGGCCCACCCGCTCCCCGGTGTCCACCTGGAAGGTGAGGCCGTCCAATATTTTTTTGCCGACCTCAAATTCTTTCACCAGGCCGGATACGGAAATGTCGATCATCGCTTGTCTCCAAGTTCTCTTATGTGGTATGATAGGGGAAACCGGTTCCCAACTTTTTCAATAAAGGAGGCCCGCCTTATGGAGGCCATTCGCTGGAGGGACAACGCCCTCTATCTCTTAGACCAGACCCGCCTGCCCGCTGAGGAGCGCTGGCTGAAGTACACCGACTACCGCCAGGTGGCCCGGGCCATTGAGACGATGGTGGTCCGGGGCGCGCCGGCCATCGGCGTCACGGCGGGCTACGCCATGGCGCTGGCCGCCCGGGAGATCGGGGACCACCCGGATTTCCTGGACGCCATGGTAAAGGCCAAGGAGCTCCTGGCCGCCACCCGCCCAACGGCGGTGAACCTGTTCTGGGCGCTGGAGCGGATGGAGCGGTGCTGGCGAACCCATGGGGCCGGCCTGCCCCGGCTGGAGGCGGAGGCCCGGGCCATCCACCAGGAGGACATCCGGATGAACCAGGATATGGGCCGGGCGGGGGCGGAGCTGGTCCCCCAGGGGGCCCGCATCCTCACCCACTGCAACGCCGGCGCCCTGGCCACCGGGGGCTACGGCACCGCCCTGGGGGTCATCCGGGCCGCCCACAGCCAGGGCAAGGTGTCCATGGTGTACGCCGACGAGACCCGCCCCCTCCTCCAGGGGGCCAGGCTCACCGCCTATGAGCTGGCGCGGGATCAGATCCCGGTCACCCTGATCTGTGACAATATGGCGGGGGCGCTTATGGCCCAGGGGAAGGTAGATTTGGTGGTGGTGGGCTGCGACCGCATGGCCGCCAACGGGGACTTCGCCAACAAAATCGGCACCTACTCCCTGGCGGTGCTGGCGAAACACCACGGCATCCCCTTCTACACCGCCCTGCCCTCCTCCACCATTGACCTGTCCCTCCCCGACGGGGGACAGATCCCGGTGGAGGAGCGGGCCGGGGAGGAAATCTCCTCCTTCGCCGGCGCCCGGACCGGCCCCGGCGGCGTCCCCACCTGGAACCCCGCCTTCGACGTGACCCCTCACCAGCTGCTTACGGCGGTAATCACGGAGCGGGGCGTCCTGCGCCCCCCCTTCGCGCAAGGCCTGTCCAAATTTCTGACTTAAAACCTGTATTCACAGGCGCAAACGGCCGTCCAAGCGGGAGTTTTGCCGCCCCGTTGGGAAATTTTGAAATCCGCCCGGGATTCCGGCGATTTCCCGTCTTGCGGGCCAGACAAACTTCCTCGCTCATCCGGCATTTTCCCTTATAAATACCGGTTCTTAGAGGAGGGAGCGGCGTCTCGCCGCTCCTTTTCTCATGCCTCCGCCGTCAGCTCCAGCAGCCGGGCGGTCAGCTCCTCCAGCTTCATGCCCCGGGAGGCCTTCAGCAGAATGGTGCTGTCCGGACGGACGATCCGGGGCAGGAGCTCCATGGCCCGGGCTTGGGTGGGACAGTGATGGACTTCCGGCACCCCGGACTCCCGGGCCCCCTGGGCGATGTGCTCCGACAGGGGCCCCACCGCCACCAGACAGTCAATCTTCAGCCTGCCCAGGCACTCCCCCACACCGGTGTGGAGAGCGGGGGCAAAGGGGCCCAGCGCCAGCATATCCCCCAGGATGGCCATCTTACAGCCGCCCTGGCTGTCCGCCAGCACACTGATGGCCGCCCGCATGGACTGGGGGTTAGCGTTATAGGTGTCGTCCAAAATGGTGATCCGGTCGCCCCGGCGCAGGATGTTCATCCGCATCCGGGTGGGGACAAAATGGCTGATCCCCTCCTGAATCTGGTCGGGGGTGAGGCCGAACCGCTCCCCCACCGCCACGGCGATGAGGGTGGGGTAGACCATGTGCTCCCCCAGGGCGGGGATCCGGGCCTCCCGGTCCATGGCCGGGGTGGTGATCCGGCAGTGGATGTGGCTCATCCCGTCCCCCCCGGTGACCTGGGCCCGGTAGTCCATCCCCTCCCCCTGGCCGCAGAAGACGGCGGGGACAGGGGCCCTCCCCCGGAGGGTGGACAGCAGGGCGTCGTCCCCGTTGAGGACCAGCAGGCCGTCCTTCTGGATGTGGGGCAGCAGCTCACACTTGGCCTTAAAAATATTCTCCCGGCTGCCCAGGCTCTCAATGTGGGCGTCACCGATGTTGGTGATGACCCCCACTTGGGGCTTGACAATCTCCCCCAGGTAGTCGATCTCCCCGAACTTGTCCATCCCCATCTCCAGCACGCAGACCTGGTGGGTGTGGTCCAGATTCAGCAGAGTGAGGGGCAGGCCCACGTCGTTGTTGAAGTTGCCCTCGGTCTTCAGGACCTTATACTTGGCCCCCAGCACGGCGGCCAGCATGTCTTTGGCGGTGGTCTTGCCCACGCTGCCCGTCACCGCCACAAAGGGGATGGGGAACCGGGCCTTGTACCAGGCCGCCAGATCCCGGAGGGCCCGCTGGGTGGAGGCCACCTTCACGTAGTATTTCCCGGGAAGAAACCGGGGGGGCTCCAGGGCGGTGAGACAGCCCGCCGCCCCGCCCCGGAGGGCCTGGTCGATATAGGCGTGGCCGTCGAACCGCTCCCCCACCAGGGGGATGAACAGGGCCCCGTCATGGATGTTCCGGCTGTCGGTGTCCACCTGGGACACCGGGGCGCTCAGATCGGGGAAGTCCCCCAGCAGGGCGCCGTCCACCGCCTCCAGCAGCTGGGCCAGTGTGATGGTATCCATCGTTTAAAGCCCCCCCTTCCTCGCCTCCAGAGAGGCCCGGATGATGGTCTCGCACAGGGTCGGGTAGTCAATGCCCGCCGCCGCCGCCTCCTGGGGCACCAGGCTGGTGGGGGTCATGCCGGGCAGGGTATTGATCTCCAGAAAGTACAAGGTTCCGTCCCCGGTGACCATAAAATCCGCCCGGGCGTACACCGACAGGCCCAGGGCCTGGAACACCGCCACGGCGGCCTGGCCGGCCCGCTCCTCCCACTGAGCGGGAATCTGGGCGGGACAGACCTCCTGGGTGGCGCCGGGCTGGTACTTATTGGCGTAGTCATAAAACCCCACCTTGGGGATGATCTCAATGGAGGGCAGGGCCCGGCCCTCCAGCACGGCCACAGACAGCTCCCGGCCAGAGATATACTCCTCGATCACGGTGCGCCCCCCCAGCTTCACGCTCTCCGCCAGGGCGTTCTCCAGCTCCGCCCGGGTGTTGACGATGTACACCCCCACAGAGGAGCCGCTGGCAATGGGCTTCACCACCGCCGGAAGGGCGGCGCGCGCCACCAGTTCCGGGATCCTCTCCTCCGTCACGGTGACGGTCTCCCACCGGGGGGTCTTCACCTGGCCGGCCACCAGCCGCTTGGTCAGATCCTTATCCATGGCAATTGCGGAGGCCAGGCAGCCCGACCCGGTGTAGGGCACGCCCAGCAGATCCAGGGTGGCTTGGATACGGCCGTCCTCCCCGCAGGTGCCGTGGAGGGCTAGATAGACGATGTCCGCCCCCTGGCACAGCTCCAGCACCCCGGGGCCGATGGCCGACCTGCCGCCGGACCGCCGCCGGGCCCACAGGGCCCCCAGATCCGGGGCCTGGCGGTCCACCCGCTTAAACTCCTCGGGAATGGGGGCGGCGTACAGATCCGCCCCCTCCTCATGACCGTCCAGGCCAAAGAACAGGTCCACCAGGGCGGCCTGATGGCCCTTGTCCCGCAGGGCCTGGCACACCAGGGCCCCGGAGGACAGGGACACATTGCGCTCCGGGCTCAGTCCCCCGGCCAGCACCAGTATTTTCATAAAACAACACCTCAATCATCCGTGGATGGGCGCGGGGAAAGCCAGTATTTCAACCGGAACAGGCATACAGCGGCACAGGATACCACATTATATACACTAATAGGGTATTTTAGCACATCTATCCAGAATACTCAACCGGTGGGGGAAAAGTTTTCACGCTATTTTAATTTGACAGCGCCGCCCTTTTCTTGTATCATAAAATCCGGCAAGCAGGCTGGACAGCCGCGCGGCCGGGGCGAAAGGCCCGGCTGTGAGGAAAGTCCGGGCTCCGCAGGGCAAGGATAACGGGTAACACCCGCCGGGGGCGACCCCAGGAAAAGTGCAACAGAAATAGACTGCCCGGCTGGTCTTGGCCAGCCAGGTAAAGGTGGAAAGGTGAGGTAAGAGCTCACCCGATGGCGTGTGAAAGCGCCCATCGCTGTAAACTCTATCCGGAGCAACGCCGTGGAGGGACATACAGGCCGGCCCGGCCGTCCCGGGGAGGCGGCTTGAGCGCGCTGGCGACAGCGCGTCGAGATAGATGGCTGTCTTAAACGACAGAACCCGGCTTACAGGCCTACTTGCCTCCGTCCAGACGCTGTCTGGGCGGCCACAGGGGCAAAATCCGCTGCCCCCGCCGAATGAAATGAAAGGAGTACCACGCATGAAAAAATCCCAAATCGCCGCCGCGCTGGCCCTCACCAGCTGCCTGGTCATCGGCGCGGCCGCCGCGAACATGAACAGCCAGCCCCACAATGTCACAGCTACCTTCCGGCCCGACATGACCCTCCAGTTCAACGGCACCCCCTATACCATCCGGGATACCAACGGGGATGTAGTCTCCCCCCTGGTATACAACGGAACCACTTATCTGCCCCTGTCCTCCCTGGGCCAGATGTTGGGCGTCCAGGTGTCTTGGGATGGAGCTACCCAGACGGTAATCATCGGAAACCAGCCTGCCAGCGGCGGCAACCAGCCTTCCGGTAGCACCTTCATTGGTGAGGCGAAGGCCAAAGAGATCGCCCTAAGCCACGCCGGGGTGGCCTCCAGCGCCGCCACCTTCCTCCAGCTCCACCTGGACTGGGAGAATGGCCGCCAGGTCTACGATGTGGAGTTCTGGTCCGGCACCACGGAATACGATTATGAGATCGACGCCATTACCGGCGATGTGGTCTCCTTTGACCAGGACATTGAGAACTACACGATCCCCCCCGCCGGCAACTTCATCGGTGAGGAGAAAGCCAAAGAGATCGCCCTGAACCACGCCGGGGTGGCCTCCAGCGCCGCCACCTTCTCCCAGGTCCGGCTGGACTGGGAGAACGGCCGCCAGGTCTACGATGTGGAGTTCTGGTCCGGCACCACGGAATACGACTATGAGATCGACGCCGCTACCGGCGATGTGGTCTCCTTCGACCAGGATATCGAGAACTACACTATCCCCCCCGCCCCCACCCAGCCCTCCACCGGCAGTTATATCAGCCGGGACCAGGCCGCCCAGCTGGCCCAGAACCGGGCCCCCGGCGCCGTCCTGGTGAAGCTGGAGTTCGACATAGACGATGGCCGGGCCATCTACGAGGGGGAGCTCCGGCAGGGCCGCACCGAGTACGAATTTGAGATCGACGCCGTCACCGGCGAGTTCCTCCAGTGGTCCCAGGATCTGGATTAAACACACGCTTTCCCGCCCCGGCCCAGGCCGGGGCGCCTCTTTTTCCCCGCTGCAAAGGCCCGGCTGTGGTATCATAGATCCCAAAAAGGAAGGGAAGCCTATGAAATCCAACTCCGTTGCCCGGAAGGAGGCCGGCCTGTCCCAGGAAGATCTGGCCGCCCGTCTGAACGTCACCCGCCAGACTATCTCCAACTGGGAGGGCAGGCTCCCCTACACAGAGATCAGCCTTTTCTGGCCCGTCACCCTCCCCATCTGGGGTATTTCCCTGATGGCGTGCTATACTTCTGGGGATCTCCGAGGTCATCCGCCTGCTGGAGACAAAAAACCAGGGCTGACACCGTCAGCCCTGGTTTTTTCTTAGAACCGGTATTCATAAGGAACAGTGGCGGATCAGCGAGAGATTCTGTCCGGCCAGCGAAGCGGGAAATCGCCGGAATCCTGGGTAGTTTTCCAGATTTCCCAACCATGCGGGCGGCAAAACATCCGCTTAAACGGCCGTTTGGGCTTATAAATACAAATTCTTACTCCTGCTCCCAGTTGTGGTACACGTTCTGCACATCGTCGTTCTCCTCCAGGAGGTCGATGAGCTTTTCCATGTTCTTGATGTCCCCCTCATCGGTGAGCTTAACATAGTTCTGGGGGACCATCTGCACCCCGGCCTCCAGGAAGGTGTAGCCCTTGCCCTCCAGGGCCTCGGTGACGGAAGCGAAGGCATCGGGGTCGGTGTAGACCTCAAAGACCTCATCAGAGGCCTGCATATCGTCGGCGCCGGCGTCCAGGGCGTCCATCATGACAGTGTCCTCGTCCAGGTCCTCGGCCTCGATGACAATGACGCCCTTCCGGTCGAAGGACCAGGACACGCAGCCGGTGGCGCCCAGGCCCTTGCCGTACTTGTCCAGCAGGTGGCGGACCTCCGGGGCGGTGCGGTTGCGGTTGTCGGTGAGGGCCTCCACGATCACAGCTACGCCGTTGGGGCCGTAGCCCTCGTAGACCACGTTCTCGAAGCTGTCGGTGTTGCCCGAGCCCAGGGCCTTGTCAATGGTGCGCTTGATGTTGTCGTTGGGCATATTGGCCGCCTTGGCCTTGGCGATAACGGTGGCCAGGCGGGAGTTATTGGCCGGGTCGCCGCTGCCGCCGGTCTTGACGGCCACAATCATTTCCCGAGCGATCTTGGTAAAGATCTGGGAGCGCTTGGCGTCCGCCGCCCCCTTGGTCTTCTGTATGTTATGCCACTTGGAATGTCCGGACATGAATATCTTCCCCTTCTTGTGTAATAGGCGGAGGTATTATATCACTATTTCTCCTTGTTGGCAAGCCTATTCTCCATTTTGACCGGTTGAGACACTGGGGACAGCCCCTCAGCCCAGTGCCGCTGCCGCCGCCTCGATGGCGTCCTCCTCAGCCTGCATGGCCGCGAGGGTCCGGCCCATCAGCTCGTCCAGCTCCCAGCCCAGCAGCTTGGCGCCGTTCTCAATGACCTCCCGGGAACAGCCGGCGGCGAACCGCTTGTCCTTGAATTTTTTCTTCAGGGACTTCAGCTCCATGTCCTTGCAGCTCTTGGAGGGCCGCATGAGGGCCGCCGCCCCGATCAAGCCGGTGAGCTCGTCGCAGGCGTACAGCACCTTCTCCATCTGGTGCTCCGGCTCCAGCTCGGAGCAGATGCCCCAGCCGTGGCAGGCGATGGACCGGATGGTGCCCTCGTCCACCCCCGCCTCCCGGAGCAGCTCCCGGCACTTGGTACAGTGCTCGTCGGGCCACATCTCAAAGTCGATGTCGTGGAGCAGGCCCACAATGGACCAGTGCTCCCGGTCGTGGCCCAGCTCCTGGGCGAAATATCCCATCACATGCTCCAGGGTGATAGCGTGGCGGAGGAGGAACTCCCCCTTGTTGTACTGGGCCAGCAGGTCCCAGGCCTGATCTCTTGTCATGGTATCTCTCTCCTATTTCTCAGATAATCCCAGCCATCAGTAGGCCATAACGATGCCGCCGTCGTTGGCGTACACGGTGGTGATCCCCCCCGCCTCCACAATTAAAATGTCGGCGAACTGGCATTTGGCCTCCAGCATGGCCTTCACCTGGCGGGCCCGCTCCTGGCAGTTACAGTGGCTGATGGCCAGCACCCGGCCCTTGTGCTCCGGGTCGGAGGCGATTTTGTCCACCATTTTCTGGAGTGCCTGCTTCATGGTGAGGGCCTGGCCCAGCTTGCAGATCTCCCCCTCGGGGGTGGCGGCCATCACCAGCTTGATTTTCAGCGCCCCGGTGACCACCGCCTGGAGCTTGGTCAGACGGCCATTTTTCCGCAGGTTCTCCAGGGATTCCAGCACAAAGGAGGTCTCCATCTTGGCGATGAACTGCTCCACCTCCCGGCACACCCGCTTAAAGGGCAGGCCGGAGGCGGCCAGCTCCCGGATTTTCAGGGCCACCAGCACCTCGCCGGAGGCGGCGGAGCAGGAGTTGAACACGTGGACGTTGACCTCCGGGGCGTCCTCCTCCATGAGCATCCGGGCCTGTTCGGCGCTGTTGTGGGAGCCGCTGAGCAGGGCGGACAGGGTGACCACATACACGTCGTCCACCCCCTGGTAGGCGTCCAGATATGCCTGGGGGGAGGGGCAGGCCGTGGAGGGGGCGTCCTCGCTCTGGCGCATGGACCACAGCAGATCCCCCTGGTCGAAGGTCTCGTCGTCCACAAAGGTGCTTCCGTTGGAGCGGATGGTCAGCGGCACTTTCAAGAATACTGGGTCCTTCAGCATGGCGGGGCTCAGATCGCAGCAGCTGTCCACTACAATTTTAAAACTCATATGCTTCAACTCCAGATATAGTTTTTAAAATTATATTCCGCCAATTAGTGTACCATATTTTTGCCCCACTGTAAAGGGAAAACCAGGGTTTCTTAGAAAAAAGCATATGGTATTGACGTCCCCCTGCCCAAGTGGTATATTGGTTAGGATATCTATTATCATTTTATCAATAGATTATTTAACAGTACCAGGAGGGATATTTATGGCACGGAAAACACCCATGACCCAAGAGGCGTATCTGAAAAAATTCAGCTGGGCGGCCCGGTGGCGCCTGCCTCCCCAGGAGTCAGAGGAGGCCATCGCCGACTACCGGGAGCTGCTCTTCCAGCCGGGGCGGGACAAAAACAAGCTGGTGGCGGAGCTGGGCGAGCCTGTCCAGGCGGCCCACCTGCTCACCGACGTGAAAACCTACCGCCGGTGGCTGGCGGTGTTCGCCATTCTGACCTATGGCCTCTTCCTGCTGGGCAAATGGGCCTGGATGGGCATGACTCCATTGCATATCAACGGGCTTGGGCCCTGGTGGTATCCCGTATGGACGATGGTGGCGGGGCTGGCACTGTCCCTGTACTGGTTCCGGCGGCACGGGTGGAAAAGCGGCCCCCTGCCGAAACGACTGCTTCTGGCCCTGGCGGCAGTGTTCCTGTTTGGGATCGTCACGCTGGCGTGGACCTACTATCTTTTCGATCCGGAGATGATGGCCCGTCTGGCGGAGGCCGCCGCCGGAAACCCCACCCCGTGGCAGATCATCGCCCAGCGGGAGCTGCTGATTGAGGGCGGCATCGCCTGCGCCCTGGCCGCTCTGGTGGGGCTGGCGTTGGCCAAATGCTATGACCGCCGGTGGTTGGCGCTGTACATTCTGTGCGTCACTGTGGCGGCCATGCTGGGCTTTGTGGAGTTTCATATGATAAGCATGGACATCTCTTCCAGAGGCTGTCCGGAGATCCAGCGCTACCTGTTCGCCCGCCTTCTGCCCATGGGGGCGGTGGGGCTCATGGGGACGGGGGTGTCCCTATGCTGAAAAAAGACCTGCTGGAGCTGTGTCTCCTCCAACTGCTGGCTGGGGAGGACCAGTACGGCTATGAACTCCTCCGCCGTCTCCACAGCGGCTTTCCCGACACCCAGGAGAGCGCCATCTACGCCCTGCTCCGGGGCCTGTGCAAGGCCGGCTGCACCCAGGACTACCAGGGGGAGACCTCCAGCGGCCCGGCCCGGAAATACTACCGCCTCACCCAGGCCGGCAGTGACCGCCGCGCCGCCCTCCTGTCCCAGTGGCGGGCGCTGAAGCAAACCCTGGAGGAGCTGGGGGTAGAATAATCCAATATTAGTCCTGGCCAAGCTCCTCTTCCAGCTCTTTCAGCAGCTTCTGATCCCCCTTGGAGGACAGGTCCAGCTTTTCATACAGGTCGGGCCGCCGCTCTCTGGTCCGGCGAATGGACATCTTCCGCCGCCACTGGTCCACCTTGGCGTGGTTGCCCGACAGCAGGATGGATGGCACCGCCCGGCCGTGCCACACCTCGGGCCGGGAGTACTGGGGGGCCTCCAGCATGCCGTTCCAGTGGCTCTCGTTCTCGTAGCAGGAGGGGTCGGACAGCACCCCGGGCACCAGGCGGCACACCGCGTCGGCCACCGCCATGGCCGGGATCTCCCCGCCGGTCATCACAAAGTCGCCGATGGAGATCTCCTCGTCCACGCACTCGTCGATGAACCGCTGGTCAACCCCCTCGTAGTGGCCGCACACCAGGATGAGCCGGCTGTAGCCGTCCTTCAGCCGCCGGGCGTCGGCCTGGGTGAAGGTTTTCCCCGCCGGGGACATGTAGATGGTTCGCACCCGCTCCCCTGCCTCCTGGCAGATGTGCTCCCAGCACCGGTAGAGGGGGTCGGCCTGCATCACCGCCCCCCGGCCCCCGCCGTAGGGGTAGTCGTCCACCTGCTTCTGCTTGTTCACTGTGTAATCCCGGATCTGGTGGCACTCCACCCGGATATAGCCCCGCTCCTGGCCCCGGCCCAAAACCGACTCACACAGCATATCTCCCACCACATCGGGGAATAATGTCATAATGTCAATTTGATACATGTTCTCACCGTCCAAAATTCTGTCTTCCAGGTGTTATACGGTATTATACGGGAAATCACCGGCTTTTTCAATCCGCTTATGGGTTTCTCAGGGCTAAGAACCGGTATTCATAAGGGAAAATGCCGGATGAGCGAGGAAGTTTGTCTGGCCCGCAAGGCGGGAAATCGCAGGAATCCTGGGTGGATTTCAAGATTTCCCAACGAAGCGGGGCGGCAAAATTCCCGCTTAGACGGCCGTTTGAGCTTGTGAATACAGGTTCTAAAATATCCCTACGCTTCCCGCCCCCGGCGGGGCGGGCTCACGAAAAAGAATTGAGACATTATTAATAATTTCTACTATCTTTTTTCCCTGTTGTGTGGTATGATACCGGCGGTAAATCTTCCCACTGAAAGCGAGGTTATTGTTATGTACTGTGTGAGAAATGTCACCGACGATCTGATCTGGATCGGCGGCAACGACCGCCAGCACCCCATCTTCGAGGCCGCCCACCCCGTCCCCCGGGGCGTGAGCTACAACTCCTACCTGCTGCTGGACGAGAAAACCGTCCTGTTCGATACGGTGGACCGGGCCATCCAGACCCAGTTCTTTGAAAATCTGGACCACGCCCTGGACGGCCGGAAGCTGGACTACATCTTTGTCCACCACATGGAGCCCGACCACGCCGCCACCCTGGGCGACCTGATGCTCCGGCACCCGGAGGCCCGCGTTGTCTGCAACGGCAAGGCCATCAACATGATCCGCCAGTTCCACGCCGCCGACCCCAAGAACGCCATCCTGGTGGGGGACGGGGACACCCTGTCCACCGGCCGGCACAACTTCACCTTTGTCAGCGCACCCATGGTTCACTGGCCCGAAGTGGTGGTGAGCTACGACTCCACCGATAAAATCCTGTTTTCCGCCGACGCCTTCGGCACCTTCGGCGCCCTCAACGGCATCCTCTTCGCCGACGAGGTGGACTGGGAGCGGGACTGGCTGGACGAGTACCGGCGGTACTACACCAACATTGTGGGCAAGTACGGCCCCCAGGTGTCCGCCCTGCTGGGCAAGGCCGCCGGCCTGGACATCCAGACGGTGTGCCCCCTCCACGGCCCGGTGTGGCGCAAAGACTTCTCCAAAATCGTCGCGCGGTACGCCAAGTGGGCCGCTTATGAGCCCGAGGTACAGGGTGTGGTCATCCCCTTCGCCTCCATCTACGGCGGCACCGAGACGGCGGCCAACATCCTGGCCTGCCGCCTGGCGGAGCTGGGGGTCCCCGTCCAGATGCACGACGTGTCCGTCACCCACTACTCCTACGCGCTGGCCGACTGCTTCAAATACAGCCACATCGTCTTCGCCGCCCCCACCTACAACAACGGGCTGTTTGACCCCATGGAGCACCTGCTCCGGGATCTGGTCCACCACAACCTGCAAAACCGGAAGGCGGCCCTGATCCAGAACGGCTCCTGGGCCCCCGCCAGCGGCAAGATCATGGCCGGGCTGCTGGAGCAGATGAAGGATATTGAGCTGCTGGCCCCCGTCTTTACTCTGAAGTCCACCCTGAGCCCCGGCCAGGAGAAGGAGCTGGAGGAGCTGGCCCAGGCCATCGCCGCCTCAGTGAAGGGGTCGGCCGCCCCCGCCGCCCGGGAGCAGGCGGCGAAGAAGCCCAAGGGGTTCGTCTGCAAAATCTGCGGCTTTATCTATGAGAGCGACACCCTCCCCGAAGACTATATCTGCCCCATCTGCCACCGCCCCGCCAGCGACTTCGCTCCTTTGGAGTAAGGGACTTGCTGATAGATCCGATTTTCTGGATACCTGTACATCTTTAGAAAGGAGGATTTTTGATGAAGTATATCTGCGATCTGTGCGGCTTTGTCTATGACGAGGCCGAGCAGGGCCCTATGCCCGACGACTACGTCTGCCCCCTGTGCGGCGTGGACAAGAGTCACTTCGAGCCGGCGGACTGATGACCGGAGCGCGCTAAAAAGCGGGAGGATCTCACGATCCTCCCGCTTTCGCATAGGACAATCCCCCCCTCACATACTCTGTAGAAAACAAAATGCAGGGGGAATGGTCATGGAAACTCGGATTGCGGATCTGCGGTACAAAGAGGTCATCAGCGTGGAGGACGGCAGCCGGTACGGCTACGTGGGGGATATGGAGATCGACCTGGACAGCGGCCAGGTTCGGGCCCTGGTGGTCCCCGGGCGGCGGCGGTTTTTCGGCCTGCTGGGCCGGGAGGAGGATCATTATATCCCCTGGGACGCCGTCCGCCGGTTCGGGGAGGACATCATCCTGGTGGAGGATCACCGCCCCCGGCGCTCCCCCCGCCGGGGATATCTGGAATAGGAGACAGCCGCCCGATGGGCGGCTGTCTCTACAGCTCTACAGCGGTATCGGTGGCAAAAAACCACAGCGCCTGGCGGCCCACCGGCTTCCCCAGGATGGCGGACAGGGCCAGGCTGTAGGCCGCCAGCTGGGGGCGGTACTCCTCCGCCTTGGCCCGCTCCTGGCCGGGGGCTACCCGGTCGGACTTGAAGTCTACCACGGTGATGGTCTCCCCCTCCTCAAACCAGGCGTCGATCACCCCCTGGAGCAGCACCTCCTCCCCCGCCCCATCGGGAAAATAGTTCAGGGCTGAGTCCAAAATGGAAAATTTAAACTCCCGCTGGCACCGGGGGGCGGCGGCCATGGCCCGCCCCAGGGGGCTGTCCAGAAAGGCCCGCAGCCGCTCCGGCTGGACGGCTTGGCGCTGGAGGGCGGTCAAGAACCCCTGCTCCTCCAGCCCGTCCAGCTCCGCCCCCAGCTCCTCCGGGGCGCGGCCCGGGCCCAGGGCGATGTACTCCATGGCCAGGTGGAGGGCGGTTCCCCGCTGGGCGGAGGTCAATCCCCGCTCCTCGGCGATAAAGTTGGGCCGGGTGATGGGCTGGCCCCGCCGGGAGGGGGGCTGGGCCTCCTCCGCCGCCTCCCGGTCCAGGGTTCTGCCCTTGATCTGGGTGGCGGTGAGCTTGGAGGGCAGGTTGGCCCCGGCCAGGTGGGGGTACTTCCAGCTCAGCCGGGCGGACAGCCCCTCCACCCCGGCGTCCTCCTCCGGGGGCAGGTCTTCCAGAACCCCTTCCGGTTCCTCCGCCCGGGACAGGCCGGCGCCCTCCACCCAGCGGATATCCCACTCCGGGCCCAGATCCCGGGGGCCCAAGTCAGACAGCCCCGCCAGCTCCCGCAGGGGGGCGGCTCCCCGCCGGGTGAGGGCGTGGAGGAGCACCCACCCCCCCACGCTCTGCCGCTGCTCCAGCTCCATGGGCGCCGGGGGGACGGACAGGCTGTCCTCCAGCCGCTCCAGGGAGGAAATCCCCTCGGGGAAGGCGACGGTGAGAATCAATTTCTCCTGGGCCCGGGTCATGGCCACATAGAGCAGCCGCAGCTCCTCCGCCATCAGCTCCCGCTCCAGCTGGCGGGCCACCGCCCGCCGGGCCAGGGTGGGGTACTCCACCATCCGGCTCCGGTCCAGCCCCCGTGGGCCCACCCCCAGCTCCGGGTGGAAGAGGACGGGCCTCATCAGGTCATCCCGGTTCAGCCGCCGGTTCAGGCCGCACACCAGCACCACCGGCTTCTCCAGCCCCTTGGACCGGTGGATGGACAGGATGGACACCCCGTCCCCCTGGGCGGCGGAGGGGCTGGAGAGCTTCCCCCCGGCGGAGCGCAGCCGTTCCAGCCGGAGAAGGAACTGGAACAGGGTGCGGCATCCGCTGTCCTCCAGCTGCCCCGCCAGGGCGTACAGGGCCAGCAAGTCTCCCTGTCGGTCCGCCCCCCCCTCCATGGCGCCGAACACCCCTAAAATGTTGGTCTTTTCGTAGATATGCCAGATGAGCTGGCGGCAGGTGCGGTCCCCCGCCCCGAAGCGCAGTTCCTCCAGCTCTGCCAGGAAATTGACACACTCCTGGTCGCCCTGTTCCCCGGCCCGGGTCAGGGCGGTGTAGAAGTCCCCGCCGCTGTCCGCCCGGAGGAGAGCCAGCTTGTCCCCGCTGAAGTTGTACACCGGCGAGCGCAGGGCGGCCAGCAGGGGCACGTCCTGGCGGGGGTTGTCCACAATCTGGAGGATGGCCAGGGCCACGCTCACCTGGGTGGTGTGGAAGAAGTCCCCGGCCCCCTCCGCCGACCAGGGGATGCCCGCCTCCCCCAGGGCCCGGATGTAGTGGTGGAGCACCGGGCCGGGGCTGCGCAGGAGAATCATCACGTCAGAGGGCCGTAGAGGCCGGAAAGCGCCCCCCTCCTCCACCATCAGCGGCTCTCGCAGGAGCTCCTTGATCCGCCGGGCGGCAAAGCGGGCCTCCAGCAGGTCCTTGCTGTCCTTCTCCCCCTCCCGATCCCCCAGGAAGGACAGGTCCAGCAGGTCCAGCTCCAGGGCGTAGGGGTCCCCCGCCTCCGCCGCCGGGAAGGATCTCCCCGGCACCAGGGCCTGGTCGGGGGTGTAGTCCAGCTCACCAAATTCCGTGGACATGATATCCCGGAACAGGTCGTTGCACCCCTCCAGCACCTGGGGACGGGAGCGGAAGTTCCGGGACAGCGCCCGCTTCCGGGGTTTTCCAGCTTCCGCCTCCCCCCCGTCCGGGAAGCGGCGGTATTTATCCAGGAAAATGGTGGGGTCAGCCAGGCGGAAGCGGTAGATGGACTGCTTCACGTCCCCCACCTGGAACAGCTTCCGCCCCCCCTGGGAGATGGCGGAGAAAATCTCGTTCTGCACCTGGTTGGTGTCCTGATACTCGTCTACCAGCACCTCGTCAAAGCGGTCCCCCCAGTACCGGGCCAGCTCGGAGGGCCGGCCCTGGCCGTCCGTCAGAAGTTTTACGGCGAAGTGCTCCAAATCGGAGAAGTCCAGCACCCCCCGGCGGCCCTTCTCCTGATCGTAGGCCCTCTGGAAGTCCAGCACCAGGTCCATCAGGGCCTGGACCGCCGGACGGGACAGAGATAACTCCTCCAACCCGGCGGCGGAATCCCCCTGTAAATCCTCGGCCAGCTTGTCCAGGATCTTTTTGCAGCGCAGGCGGATGGATTTCATCCGCTGGCCGTCCCGGGCGGCCCGCTCCTCCTCCATGGGGCTGATTTCCACTGTCCGCTTCTTCTTCCGCCCGGCGGCGGGGAAGGGGACGGGCAGGCGGGCCACCGCCCCGTCCCAGGTGGACTCCCCCAAAAATTCCTCCAGGCCCTCCAGGGCGGTGGTGAGGGAGGGGGCGTAGTTCACTTCCAGCAGCTCGTCGGTGCCGGCCAGGGCCAGCGCCTGGGTCAGCCGGTCCTGGCAGAACAGGGCCTGGCGGCGGGCGTCGGACAGCAGCAGGGCCCCCCAGGGGGTCTCCCCCAGGTCGTTGACCCCTTCCAGCGCCCACAGGGCCTTCTGTCCCTCCAGCCAGGCGGCGGGATGGGGATGGCTCTGCACCCGGGCAAAGACGTCCACCACAATCTGGGCCAGGCGGCTGTCGTCCCGGCCGGCGGCCAAAGTGTCCACCAGCTGGGCGAAGGGGCTGTCCGGGCTCAGGTCCTCATACCGCCTGTCCAGCACCTCCTCCAGCACCTGGGCCATGAGGACATGGGCCTCCCCCTCATCGCACAGGCGGAAGTCCGGGTCCAGATCCAGCAGGTGGCCGCTCTCCCGGAGGAGGGCGGCGCAGAAAGCATGGATGGTGGAGATCTGGGCCCGGTAGACCAGGGTGGACTGCCGGCGCAGGTGGCGGTTGTTGGGGTCCAGGGCCAGCCGGTCAGACAGCTCCTGGGCGATCCGCCCCCGGAGCTCGGCGGCGGCGGCCTTGGTGTAGGTGATGACCAGGAAGCGGTCGATGTCCAGCCCCTCCCCTGTCACCCGGTCCAGCAGCCGCTCCACCAGCACCCGGGTCTTCCCCGACCCGGCCGCGGCGGACACCAGCAGTTCCCCGCCCCGGTCGTCCACGATATTCCGTTGTTCCTCTGTCAATGGAAAGGGCATCCAAACGCCTCCTCCAGGGCCTCCTTTGGAGAGGCCCTTACTCTGTTAAAATACTCAGATATTTCTCAACCCGGATGCCGTTGTTCCGCTCCGCCACGTCCTGCTCCAAAAAGATCAGCCGCTCCAGCAGATCCACCGCCCGCCCCACGCTCTGGGGAAGATCGCGGCCCTTCAGCAGCTGCCCGGTGAGCAGGGAGGTGAAAATATCCCCGGTTCCCGGGAAATGGGCCTTGATGAACCGGTAGGGCACCGTAAAATACTCCCCCGTCCCCCCGTCAAAGCCCCAGACCACATGCCGGCCTGTCTCCTCCTCCCGGCCGCTGGTGATCACCGCCGACCGGGGCCCCAGGGCCACAAGGCCGTCCAGCATCCGGCGGGCCTCGTCCTGGGTCAAGGCCTCCCGGCCGGCGTACAGTTTCGTAAGAAACCCCGCCTCTGTCAAATTGGGCACAATCACGTCCGCCGCCCCCACAAAGCGGCGCATATTGTCCACCGTATCCTGGGTGGAACCGTTGTACAGCTTGCCCCCGTCCCCCATGATGGGGTCGGTCACCACCAGCAGGCCCTCCTTCTTCTGGCTGGCGATGAAATCCCGGATGATGTCCACCTGGTCCGCCGAGGCCAAAAACCCCGTGGTGATGCAGTCAAACCGGAAGCCCATCTCCCCCCACACCTGGATGGTCTGGGCCATGTACCGGGTGGTGTCCAAAACAGCGAATTTCCCGTAGTCAAAGTTGTTTGATACCAGGGCGGTGGGCAGGTTGTAAATGCTGTGCCCCATGCTGGACAGAATGGGCAGCATCCCCGCCAGACCCATTTTGCCGCAGCCGGGCATGTCTCCGATCATCAAAATATTCTTGTTGGCGTCCATTTTTTCGCTCCTTTTCTGGCTTCATGGGATGGGTTCCCTCATTCCGGCTGTTCCAGCCCCGCCCAGAACTCCTGGGCGCTGACCCCCGGCATCCACCGGCGGCAGTCCTCCCCCCGGCCCGGCTCGAAGTGGCAGGCGGCGGCGTAGTCACAGTAGCGGCAGGCGTTTTTCTCCGGCCCCCGCCAGAAGGGGTCGGCGGAGATATTCCCCCCCGCCAGCTCCTGACAGATGTCCTCCAGGGTCCGCTGGATGTGCCGGCCCAGCTTGCCCAGCTGCTCCGCCGTGGCCAGAGCTTCGCCGGTGATCTGCCCGGTGGTTTTGGAGACTTTCAGGGGCAAAAAGCGGTAGCCCTCCGCCCCCGGCTCCTCCATGGCGGCGAGGATCTCCGGGTCGTCCACGATCAGGCCGCTGCGGGTGAGCTCCTTGTCCACCCGCTTGCGCAGGTCGGCGTCACTTATGGCCCGGCTGCCCCGGATCACCGCCTCCCGGGCGGGCAGGTACAGCACCCCCGCCCCCTCCACCGGCAGGCCGTACAGGGCCCGGCCCCGGTCCTCCAGGGTAAAGAGGTACAAAAGCATCTGAAGGCCCAGGCCGTTCCAGACCTCGGTGAGGTCGAAGGTCTTCCGGCCCGTCTTGTAGTCCACCACCCGGAGGTGGAGCTTGCCGTCCTTCACATAGCCGTCCACCCGGTCTACAAAGCCGGTGACGCTGATGGTCACCCCGCTGGCGGTCAGCTCCACCGGGGGCAGCTCCTGGCCCTTTCCGAAGCCCAGCTCAAAGGAGATGGGGCGGAATTTGGAGTGGAGCAGCTCGTCGGCCACATTGTCCACCACCGCCTGGACCGTGCCCTGGAGGCGGCGGAACAGGTACTGGAAGCGCTGGCTCTGGCCCTCCAGGCCGCCCAGCTCCTGGGCCACGTAGCGCTCCACCGCCTGGCGGACCAAATCTTTTAGACGGTTTCGTCTATCTTCACCCAAGTCCAATCCTGGGATGGTGGTCTGGGAGAACATCTCGTCCTGTAAGACGTGTTCCAGCACATAGTGGACGAAGGTGCCGTACTCCGGGGCGTCAAAGCCAGCGGGCTTTCTGGGCTCGGCCTTCAGGCCGTACCGCATGAAATAGGAGAAATGACAGGATTTATATTTGTCCATCCGGGAGGCGGACATGGCCACCCGCTGGCCGTAGAGCCGGTCCACCGCCTCCCGGGACAGGCGGCCCCGCTCCCAGGCCGCGGCCCGGTCCAGCCGGGCCACCGCTTCCCGGAAGTCCGGAAGCTCCTCCAGGGCCCGGCGGGCCGTCCGGTCCCGCCCCGCCTGCTCCAGGGCCGGGAGGGGGGCCTCTAGGCGGAAAGCGCCTTTCAGACGATCCTCCCTGGAAATGGGCAGGTTTTCAAAAATTAGACGGATTCGTCCAATCAAGAAACTGGGGCGGCGCTCCTCCCCGCCCGCCCCCTGGCCGGGCCAGGAGACCACCAGCTTCTGGCTTGGCCGGGCGCAGATCTGATAGATGGTAGTCATCTCCCGGTAGAGCAGGTCCCGCTGGGTTTGGTCCAGCTCCAGGCCGTAGGCGGCCAGGAGAGAGCGGTCGTCGTCGGACAGCAGGCCGGGTGTCGTCCCCACCTGGGGCAGGGAGGCGTCGTCCGCCCCCAGGAAGAACAGGGCTTTCACCCGGTGGCCGGTCTGGCGAGTGGTCTCCCCGGCGGTCACCCGGTCCAGGGAGACGGGGATGGTGCCCACATCGTACTGGGACAGCACCAGCCGGAACAGGGGGGCGAACTCCTCCAGCTCCATGGGGGCCTCCCCCAGCAGGCGGGCGCACTGCTCCAGACCTCCGCACAGGATGTCCCACAGCTGGCGGTACTCCTCCGCCAGGGCGGGCTGGCCCCGGCGATCCAGTTCCTCCACCCGCTCCTCCAGGCGGTCCGGAAGGCCGATCTCCTCTAAAAATGTGTAGAGGGCCACGGCCTGGCCCCCGCCGGTGTGGACAGGATTTTTCCGCAGCACCTCCAACGGGACAAACACCTGCCGCCGGGCCCGGTCCACCCGGGCCAGCAGATCCCGGTCCTCCTGGGTCCAGTGCAGGCCGTAGCCCCGGGGATGCCATGGCCAGTCCTTCCCCTGGGTCCAGCGGCTCCCCTTGATGTCCCATTTCAGGACGTAGTTCTCCAACAGATCCCGGTCTTCCTCCGGCAAATTGGTCAGGCCGGTTTTGAGGTAGCGGAACACGTCCTCATAGCGGTAGCCGTTGGCTGTGGTCTCCAGGGCGGCGGTGACCAGGGCCAGGACGGGCTTCTCCAATATTTCCGTCATGGCGGAGGAGAACACCGGCACCCCGTACCGGCCAAAGACCGATTCCACCAGATCCCGGTAGGCCCCATAGTCCCGGGCGGCGATGCCGATGTCCCGGAACCGCAGCCCCTCCTCCCGAACCAGGCGGAGGATACGGGCGGCGGCCCACTCCACCTCTGACCGGGGGGTGTTGGCCTGGAAGATCTCCACCGCCCCGCCGGCGGGGACGGGCCGGGGGGCGCTGTGGGAGAACAGCTCCCGCTCCAGCGCCTTCAGCGGTTCGGCCTTGCCGGGGCTGTTGGACACCAGACGCTCCACCTCACAGGGGATATACAGCCGCTCCGCCATCGCCAGCAGCTGACGGGCGGTGCGGCGGGCGGGGGAAAAGATCCCCGTCCCCCCCTCGTCCTCCTCCAGGTGGTCACAGGTGAGGGCTACGGTCACGCTGTTGGCCTGGATCATCAGGCGCTCCAGCACCATCCGCTGCTGGGGGGTGAAGTCGGTAAAGCCGTCCAGCCAGAGGTCTTTCCCCTTGGCCCAGGGGCAGAGGGTCAATTTTTCCGCCGCCCTTGTCAGGCGATCCCGGGGATCCAAGGCCACCTGGGCGGCGAGGGCCTGGTACTGCCCGCAGATCAGCCCCAAATCCTGGAGCTTTTCCCCCTCCGGGCCGCCGGTCTCCCGGCCCGCCCGAACCAGCACCTCCGGCGGGGCGCAGGAGCTTTTCAGCTCGTCCACCGTGGCCAGCAGGGACTGGAGGAAGGCGGGCCGGCGGGAGGGCCGGGCGTACACCTTCAGCTCCGGGGCGGACTCCTGAACCGCCCGGTACATGAGCAGGAGACGGCCGCCGTTGTCCAGCTCCTCCTCCCCCAGGCCGCCGGCGGTCTGAAATACCCGGTTGGCCAGGCGGGAGAAGGACAGGATCTCCGCGAACAGGCAGGCCTGGGGGCCTCCCACCCGGCACAGCGCCCGCTCGCTCTCATGGGACATCTGTTCCGGCACCAGCAGCACCTGGGGCCGCTCCTGGCCCGCCCGGCACAGCCGGTTCAGCACCGTGGTGGTCTTGCCCGACCCCGCACGGCCTAAAATCAGCTTGAGCACCCTTCTCCTCCTCCCTATGGCATCGTTCTTTTACTCCTCCGGCCCGGTCGGGCCGCCCCGTCCTTTCCGGGCGGCCCGGAACCCGCCCCGGCCCCCGGCGGGGAGTTCAATGGAGAAGGTGATCTTCACCAACCACACGAAAAACAGCAGCACTAGAATGGGGATCAGGCAGGCGGTCACAAGCATGACGGCCAGGGCCTCGATAAAATCGTTGACCATTCCTCCCACCTTCTCGGTAATCTGGTTGGCCGCGCCGGTGATGCCGCTGGTCACCTTGCCAATGAGGCCGTCCCAAAAGCCCCCGTCCTCCTCCAGCTCCGCCTGGCTGTCCTCCGCCTCCCCGGCGGTGTCCTTGGCCGCCTGGATGGTGGCCTGGATGCTGTCCTGGTAGGTCTGGTCAATGAGGTCGGACACCTTGACGCTGGCCGGGATGACCAGCACAATAGCGATGCCGAACACCAGCAGCTTCCGGGCCAGGAGCCGCGGCGTCTCCCAGTCCACAAAGAGGCTGAGGGCAAAGAGCAGGCAGGCGATGGGGATCAGCACGTGAAAGGCGGCGAACCCGGTGATGGTGAGCAAATACTTCTCCAGATAGATGGCGCACAGCACCACCAGAAAACCGGTACTCAAATCGGCCAGCTTCTCCGCGATGGGGGTGGCGGTGTCCCCGGGGATGAGGGTGATGGCCGCCGAGGCGGCGGTGGAGGCGGCGGTCAGCTCCAGGACGGTGGCCTGCTTCTCCTCCAGGGCGGCCAGGGTGGCGGCGTGGAACCGGGCCGAGGAGGCGAATTTAGACAGCACAAACATAGACAGCAGCGCCATCACCAGGGCCCCGGCGGCAAACATCAGTTTTTTGCGGTCAAGCTCTCTCATAGTGCCCTCTCAATCTCAAATTTCAGGTAAGTTCTATCCAATACCGCTGTAACATCGCCCCAGCCTCCGGCTTATACACCGTGGACTGGTACACCCCGCCGTTGGCCAGGATGGTCCTCCGGCTGCCCTCGTTGTCCGTCCGGCAGGTGATGAGCACCCGCTCCTGGCCGCTCTCCTTACAGAAGGCCAGGCAGTCGGCCAGCATCCGCTTGGCGTACCCCTTTTTCCGCTCAGAGGGCCGCACCGAGTAGCCAATATTCCCGCCGTAGCGCTCTAAATCCTGGTTGAACTCGTGGCGCACGTGGATCAGGCCCACAATCCTCCGGTCTGAGTCCCGGACGTAGATAAACTGGGTGGACGGCACCCAGCCCGGGGAGAGGGTCTCCCGCCGGGTCTGGCGCTGGCCGAATTCCAGCCAGTCCGCCGGGTCCGGGAACCGGTCCATCCCTCCGGCGCCGTTGATGTATCCCTCGGCCTCCAGGCTCTCTGCCCGGTAGGAGATGATCTCCTCCCGGAAGGAGGGATCGGGTCTCATCAGAGTCAAGATTTCCATACACGGTACCTCCCGCTTCAAAATTTACATTCGATTATAGCACACCGGGCCGGGAAAGGAAAGAGCGCCGGTAATCCGCCCCAGAAATAAAAACACCCCCCGGTGAAAACCAGGGGGCATCCAACGAAATCAGTTGGGGCTGATGGTGTAGTTGGGGGCCTCTTTGGTGATATAGATATCGTGGGGGTGGGACTCCCGAAGGCCGGCGGCGGTAATCTGCATAAACTGGGCCTTAGAGTGCAGCTCCTCGATGTTATGGCAGCCGGTGTAGCCCATGCCCGCCCGCAGGCCGCCCATGAGCTGGTAGATGGTGTCGCCGGCGGGTCCCTTGTAGGGCACACGGCCCTCCACGCCCTCGGGGACCAGCTTCTTGTTGGACTCCTGGAAATAGCGGTCCTTGGAGCCCTTGTTCATGGCGGCCAGGGAGCCCATGCCCCGGTAGACCTTGAACTGGCGGCCCTGGAAGATCTCGGTCTCGCCGGGGGACTCCTCACACCCGGCCAGCAGGGAGCCCAGCATGACCACGCTGGCCCCGGCGGCCAGGGCCTTGGCGATGTCGCCGGAGAACTTCACGCCGCCGTCGGCGATGATGGGGATGTCGTACTGGGCGGCCACCCGGGCGGCGTCATAGATGGCGGTGATCTGGGGCACGCCGATGCCCGCCACCACACGGGTGGTACAGATGGAGCCGGGGCCGATGCCGATCTTCACGCAGTCGGCGCCCGCCTCGATGAGGGCCTTGGTGCCCTCGGCGGTGGCCACGTTGCCAGCGATGAGCTGCACGTCGGGGTAGACGGCCTTGATGCGCTTCACAGTCTCCAGCACGTTCTGGGTGTGGCCGTGGGCGGAGTCCAGGGTGAGCACATCCACCCCCGCCTCCGTGAGGGCGGCCACCCGGTCCAGCACGTCGGCGGTGGCGCCGATGGCGGCGCCCACCATCAGCCGGCCCTTCTCGTCCCGGGCGGAGTTGGGGTAGACCTCGGCCTTCTCGATGTCCTTGATGGTAATCAGGCCCTTCAGGCGGAACTCGCTGTCCACGATGGGCAGCTTCTCAATCTTATGCTGGCGGAGGATCTCCTTGGCCTGGGCCAGGGTGGTGCCCTCCGGGGCGGTGACCAGGTTCTCCTTGGTCATCACGTTGTCGATGAGCTGGGACATGTCAGTCTCAAACTTCATGTCCCGGTTGGTGATGATGCCGATCAGCCTGCCGTTGTCGCAGATGGGCACGCCGGAGATGCGGAACTTGGCCATCAGCTCGTCGGCCTCCTGGAGGGTGTGGCCGGGGGCCAGCCAGAAGGGGTTGGTGATGACGCCGTTCTCGCTGCGCTTCACCATATCCACCTGCTCGGCCTGCTGGCTGATGGACATATTTTTATGGATGACGCCGATCCCGCCCTCCCGGGCGATGGCGATGGCCATGCGGTACTCGGTGACGGTGTCCATGGCGGCGGCGATCAGGGGGATGTTCAGCTTGATTTTCCGGGTCAGACGGGTACGCAGGTCGATGTCGGCGGGCAGCACGTCGCTGGCCGCGGGGATGAGCAGCACATCGTCAAAGGTGAGACCCTGCTTCACAAACTTCTGGGCGGCGTCTTGATTTACCATAAGTCCACATCTCCTTTTGTATATTTGATCTATTCTACTCTGTCCGCTTGTCCTTGTCAAGGCGGGAATCAGCTAGCTAACGCTCTGATCTTTGCAACCGACAGCGCGATCAAAACAATTCCAATCACATATGTCGGCCAATATAAAAAACTATACATAATGAGATAGTCCCAAAATGACCAACTGCCCGTTAGGCGGGTAACAAAGCAGAAGCCAATAGCGGCTAAAAACGGGGAACATCCTAAAAAAATAAAATTTTCCATATCCATTTCCCACATTCCAAGCCGCTCATCCCCCGATTCTAATCCAACATCCTATCTTAAAACGGCGTCTCCCCGAAGAACAGGGCGGACTCAAACCGAGGCTTCCCCTCCAAATCCACCCCCCGGACAAACCGGCTGTCCCCCTGGCCGCCGGCCTGGATAGACAGCACCTCCCCGGGGCGGCACTCGGCCAGATAGCCGATTTGCAGCTCCGCCAGGAACCTGTCCCCGGGCAGCTTCTCCATCTCCAGGGCGTCGCAGGCAAAGTCGGCGTACCGGGTGTTGTTCACGTGGCCGTTCAAGTCGCTGTCGCTGTACCGCGTGAGGCGGCGCTCCACCTCCGCCAGATCGCCGGGCTGGTGGAGCTTGGCCAGGGTCATGGTTTTGCACAGCGCCCCGCCGCCGGTACCCTCCAGCTCGGGGATGGCCCCCAGCCTCATCAGCTTGTGGCTGTCCAGGCTGGCCAGCACCCAGGCGGACACCGACTCCCCCACCGGCTGGCCGTTGGCCAGGATGTCATAGTCCCGGTACATAATGGCCCCCTTCCCGCCCCGGTGCCAGGTGCGGACGGTGACCAGGTCCTCAAAGGCCAGGGGCCGGGCCAGCCGGTACCAGGACCGGGCCAGCATCCAGAAGGCGCCGTACCGCTCAATCAGCCTCTCCCGGGAGAAGCCCCCCTCCTCCGCCGCCAGGGCGGCGGCGTTTTGCAGATGGTTCAGCAGGGCGGACGCCTTGCAGTGCCCGGCACCGTCCACATCCAGTCCGGACAGGCGGGTCTCATACTCAAAATAACTGCTCATACTTCGTCCTTTCCATGAATCTGAAGGGTTGTCTGACAGCACAGGTCGTCTAAATCCCCAGCGGTGGCGGCGGGCAGCCGCAGCCGCCCCCCGCAGTCCTGGCAGATCAGATCTACCGAGGAGAAATTCACCTGGAACGTCCAGGATTTAGAGCCGCAGGAGCAGGAGACGCCCTCCCGGGCGGCGATGTCCCGCAGCTCGGAGAGAATCTCCTCCATCAGGATCTCGTCCAGGAAGGCCCCCTGGGCGGCGGCGTCCGCCCCCAGCTTGTCCACCGCCTGTTCCAGCCGGGCGGTGGCGGCGTAGACCGGGCCCTCCTCCCCCACATAACAGCAGTCCAGGCCGGAGGCGGCGCAGGAGAAGGCCAGGGCCCGCTCCCGCACAAAGCTCCGGGAGGAGCAGGACACCGTGTGCTCCCTGCCGCAGAACAGGCAGGGTACCCGCAGCTGTACCCGGTTGGGCAGAAACTCCACCAGCAGCTCCGACTTGCCGCAGGGGCATTTGATGCGGGCGGGGGCGGCGGCCAGAGAGAACAGGTCCCGCTCCACAATCACCGACTGCATGCAGTGGGGACAGATGTAGGATAAAAAACGAGTTGTCTCTTGTACCATCACAGGATCTCCTTCTGTTCCGTGTCTTGGGCCTCCGCCCTCTCCAGCAGGGGCCGCCACTGGTCAAACTGGAAGGCCACTGTCCCGGCGCTGTGGCTGTCGCTGTTCAAGATCAAGCGGCCCCCCCTGGCCTGGAGATAGCGGATGATATCCCCGTGGGGGTACGGGGCGGAGCGCCAGCCCCGGGAGATGGCCCCGGTGTTGATCTCAAAGGGCTTTCCGGTCTCCAGCAGCTTGTCCGCCGCCTCCCGCCAGGCCGCCGTGTACCGGGGGTGGCTTAAATCCAGGTGGGGGTCGGCCTCGTGGAACTTGGTGAGCAGGTCAAAGTGGCCGATCACATCCGCCCCGGTGGCCTCCACCACCTGGCCCGTCAGGGTGAAGTAGTCCTCCGCCAGGGCGTACCAGTCGCCGCCGTACAGCCCGTCCACCCCCTGGCGCAAAATCTCCGGGCTGTCGTCCACCGGGAGGAATGCCTCCCCCTTTTTCACCAGGTGGACCGAACCGATCACGTAGTCGTACAGCCCTGCCTCCGGCCGGCCGCACCAGTAGTCCTGCTCCACCCCCAGCAAAATCTTGATCCGGCCCCGGTATTTCTCTTTCAGGCGGGATACCTCCCGCCAGTATTCCGCCGCGCCGGCCTGGGTCATGGCCCAGGGGGCGTCGAAGGGCATGGGGGCGTGGCCGGAGAAGCCGATGCCCTCCAGCCCCCGCTCCATGGCCGCCTGTACCATCTCCTCCGGGGTACTGTCCCCGTCGCAGAACGTGGTGTGGATATGCAGATCCCATCCGCCCATTTTCATCACCCCCAGCGCTTGTCTTTTTTGGCGGGACGTCTGTCCTCGTCCTTCTTGGGGCCCCGCTTCTCCTCGTCCACCTCATAGGCCTTGATGATCTTCTGCACCAGGGCGTGGCGCACCACGTCGGACTCGTTGAGCCGGAGGATGGCGATGTCCTCCACCCCCTTCAGCACCCGCATGGCCTCCCGCAGTCCGGAGATCTTGTCGGCGGGCAGGTCGATCTGGGTGATGTCGCCGGTGATGACAATTTTAGAGCCGAAGCCCAGGCGGGTGAGGAACATCTTCATCTGCTCCCGGGAGGTATTCTGGGCCTCGTCCAGGATAATGAAGGAGTCGTCCAGGGTGCGGCCCCGCATATAGGCCAGGGGGGCCACCTCGATATTGCCCCGCTCCAGGTATTTCTGATACGTCTCCGGGCCCAGCATCTCAAACAGGGCGTCGTACAGGGGCCGCAGGTAGGGGTCAACCTTGGACTGGAGGTCGCCGGGGAGGAACCCCAGCCGCTCCCCCGCCTCCACCGCCGGGCGGGTGAGGATAATCCGGTTGATCTCCTTGGCCCGGAAGGCGGCCACGGCGGCGGCCACCGCCAGATAGGTCTTGCCGGTGCCGGCGGGGCCCACCCCCACGGTGACCACGTTGTCCCGGATGGCCTGGACATACTTCTTCTGCCCCAGGGTCTTGGCCTTGATGGGCTTGCCCTTGGCGGTGACGCAGATCACGTCCCCCGCCAGCTGGGCGGCCTGCTCCTCCCGGCCCTCCCGGACCAGCTGGATGATATAGCGCACGTTCTGCTCGTTGATGGCCTCCCCCTTGGAGGCCAGGGTCATCAGGTTCTCAATGGCCTTGACCGCGAACATGACCCCCTCCGGGTTCTCGCCGGCCACCTTCAGCTGGGAGTCCCGGCTTACCACCGTGACCCCCATCTCATGCTCAATGATACGGATATTCTCGTCAAAGGAGCCGAAGACATTGATGGTCTCCTCCAGCCGCTCCAGGCTGATGGTCTGTTCTGTCATGGGTAAATCTCCTTGGTTCTTAGATTGTCCGCCGTGAGCGGCCATGGCGGGCCTACGGCTTCTCCGTCCCCGGCTGTTCCCGGCCGATCTCCTCCCGGCACTGGGCGGTGAGGGTCACCCTCAGCAGGCCGTCCGCCACCTGGGCGGAGAACTGGGTGGACTCCACCACGCCGTCCTCCCCCACCAGCTGCCGCAGACGCTCCAGCAGGCTGGCCTCCAGCAGGTCCTGGGCGGCCTCCAGGTCCACCTGGACCGCCCGGGGGGCGTAGGCCCGGAAGGTCTCCCGCCCCAGGGACAGGGGCAGGGCGCCGCCGCCGGGCAGGGACAGCTGCCGCACTGTGGTTATTTTATCATAAAAGGGCCAGGAAATGCTAGGGGTTCCGAAAATTTCCATCCGCTGGCCAAAAAATGTCAGGGACCAGGCGGTCTTCTCCTCCCCGGTGTAGTCCTTCACCCCGGCCTCCAGGGGGATGGCGGCATCAAGCGCGCGCCAGGTCTGGGCCCACACCCGGCCCCGGGCGTGGGTCTGGTAGTACCGGGTAGGCAGATCGCTGTACAGGGGGGGCTCCATGGTCACGGTGCCGGAGATCACCACGTCCCCCGCCGCCACCACGTCCCCCTCCTCCACGGCGGCCTCCCCCCGCTCCGCCTCCACATGGGTGACCACGCCGTCCGCCTCGGACACGATGTCATAAAAGCCGCTCTCGTCCAGCCGCTCCGGGGTCTGGATCGCCTCCCGGACGATGACCTCCAGCCGGGTGCCATGGAGGTTAATAGCCATCCAGGACAGCTCCTCCAGCTCCAGCAGGGCCTCCTGGGCCAGCTGCTTCCGGTCCAGGCTGGGGCCGTACACCCCCGGCCTCGCTCCCAGCCGCCGCAGCTGGCTGAGGATCACCCCGTCGGGGACCCGCTCGTTGCCGGTTACCTCGATCACCAGCACAAACCGGGACAGCAGGCCCACGGCGCACAGGGCCAGGGCCAGCCCCGCCAGAAAAGCGTACCGGGTGCGGAAGCGCCCCAGGAAATCAGGCAGGCCCCGGCTGGCCTCCCGGCTCACCTCACAGCCGATCCGGGCGGCCAGCTCTTCCAGCCGGGCCAGGGTACGCCGCCGGGTGGTCATGCGGACGGTGTGGCTGTCCAGCCACTCCAGGGCCCAGAAGTCGATGTTCTCCTGGGCGCACAGGTTCATCAGCCGCTCGGGAAAGGGCCCCGTGATACACAGGATCACCATCCCCCGGAGCAAATTCATCAGCCGCTTCATGTTCCCCTCCTAAGCCAGGGTGATCTGGTGGATCTTCCCGGTAATCAGCAGCTCCAGGCCGGTCATGGTCCGCAGCTCCAGGTCCTCGCCGGAAATTTTCACCAGAAAGACCCCGCCGCTCACGTGGATCTCCTCGCTGCCATAGGCCAGGATGCCCTTGTGGTTCTCCATGCGCAGCTCGCCGTCCCCCACAAGCTCCAGCTTGGGCAGGCCGGCCAGGGCGTCGGCGGGCAGATCCAGGACCTGGGCGGCCCGCTCCAACAGGCCGGGGCGCCGGGGTTTCCGCTCCATAAAAATCACCTCTCCCCTATCTGTATGACAGGGAGAGGTGAAACTTGAGTCTTTCTTCGCCGGGCCCGGCCCGTTCAGCCGTTCTTGGCGAAATAGTCGCAGAAGGGCCGCAGCGCGCATCTCTGGCACTGGGGGCGGCGGGCGACGCACACCGCCCGGCCATGGAGGACCATCCGGTGGCAGAAGTCGTTGGACTCCTCCGGGGGGAGGATCTCCCGCAGCTGGGCCTCCACCTTGGCCGGATCCTTGGTGCCGTCGGTGAGGCCCAGCAGCCCGGTGATCCGGATACAGTGGGTGTCCGCCACCACCACGCCCGGGGTCCGGTACACGTCCCCCAGGATCAGGTTGGCGGTCTTGCGGCCCACGCCGGGGAGCCTCAGCAGGTCCTCCATGGTGTCGGGCACCCGGCCGCCGTACTCCTCCAGCAGCGTCTGGGAGGCCAGCACAATGTCCTTCGCCTTGGCCCGGAAGAAGCCGGTGGAGTGGATGTACCCCTCTACCTCGGATACGTCGGCCCGGGCCAGGGACTCCAGGGTGGGAAACCGGGCGAAGAGGGCGGGGGTCACCTTGTTCACCCGCTCGTCAGTACACTGGGCGGCCAGGCGGACGGAGAACAGCAGCTCGTAGTCCTTCTCATACTCCAGGGAGCACAGGCTGTCCGGATAGAGGACCTTCAGCTCCTGAATGATCCCGTCCACCTGGGCGGCGGATTTTTTTACTCTCTTTTTCATGGGTATATCTCCTTCATTTGGATTGCCTCCGGCGCTACAGCAGCTGTCCGCTGTGTTCACGATCATATAACGTTTTGTATACCGCAAAAAACGCGTATTTTTTCCACAGAATTTCATGCAGAAAAACCATTGTATTCTCCAGTACGGCGTGATAGAATTAAATTCCTTGAGCCTTGAGAAAATGGCAGGGCAGCTGCCCTGTTGTGTATGAAAGGGGTGCCCCAGTTGAATAGCAGTAGCGAGAATCCGCCATCGCAGCATATCCCCAGCAGGATACATCCGCTGCCTCTCCCTAGTAAAGGGGGTCGGCACAATGCCAAGTGGGATCAGTTCATTGACATCGCTGGGGGCAGTCCCAGCAACCATTATTATCCTGACTATTGTCACAGGGCACTATCTATATAAGATAACAAAGCTCATCTTGTCCCACCGGAATCACCGTCTGGAACTGGAAAATCAGCGTCAGATCGCTGAGAAGCTCATTGAACGCCGCGGCACCTATTACTCCGGCAAGGAGGATATGTGGATGCACGTCCCGCCTCCCGACTCCCAGCAGTCCCCCGCCGCCTCCCATCCCCCGGCCGGAGCTCAGCCGTCCCGCAATGTGATCCCTTTCCATGACATCCGTGACAAGAGCACCAAAACCATCGAAAAATAGGGATTGGCAGCCCTATTTGTATCCTGTATCAATTTGATAGGGAGTGTCCCAAACAGAGGGTTTTATCCCGTGAAAAAATCTTCGATACGGACACTCCCATCTCTATGAAACGAAAGAGCGGCGGCACGCCCGCTCTTTCGTTTTTTTAGCCCGTCCGGTCGTCCTGGTACAGCGTGTCGCTGAGCTTCTCTTTATACCGGCTCTTAAACGTGTACATGCCCCGGTCGGCCTGCTTGATGTAGTCCTCCAGCTCCCCGCCGCCGTCCCCGGGCACCAATACAGAGGAGTAACTGAAGCCCATGGGGTACGGGGCGCTCCGGTCCTCCCGGAGCATCTCCCGCAGCTGGGCCAGGCGGCTGTCCTGCTCCTCCGGGGAGGTCTCCGCCTGGAGCAGGAAAAACTCGTCCCCGCCCACCCGGCAGACCTGGCAGCGCAGGCTTTTCAGCGCGCTCGCTACCTGATTCAGATACTGGTCGCCCATCTCGTGGCCGAAGGTGTCGTTGCAGTATTTTAAGTAGTCCACATCCACAAAGGAGAGGACAAAGCTCTTTCCCGCCGCCAGCCACTCCTCCATCAGATCCATGCCGTACCGCCGGTTGTTTAGGCCGGTGAGGGGGTCGATGTAGGCCATCTTGTACATCATATTCTCTTTCCGCCGGCGCTCTGTCTCGTCTACCACGATATGGACCGCCGCCTGCTCCTCCCACCAGCTGTCCATGGACTGGGCGTCATCCCCCTTCCACCAGGAGATAGGGAAAGACTCCACCCCGTAGAATTCCGTACTGCCGTCGGCACGGGTCAGGGATGCCTCCCAGTCCTCCGCCTTTCCGCTGGCCTGCCCCATCCGTTCCACAAACAGCCTTTGCAGGTCCTGTCCTGCGTGGGGGTCCGCCCGCAGATACCACTGGGCGGACTGGTTGAGGAAGACCGGCTTGCCCGTCCGCTGGGACAGGACAAAGATCATGTTGTGGGTGTATTTGGTCAGGGCAGTAACCAGCTCCAGGTTCTGGGCCAGCTCCATATTTTTGTGCTCCACCTTCTCTTTCTCCGCAATGAGGCCCTCCTGGCGCTCCTTCAGCTGCCGGGTCATGGTGTTAAAGGCTTGGGAGAAATCCCCCATAAAGTCCACCTTCTGGCTGTAATCCCCCTTGGCCACCTGCTGGGTCTGCCAGGCCAGATGGCGCAGGGAGCCCTGGAGCTCCTTTACCGGGGCTGCGATCATGTTGTCCACGCTAGGGGGCGTGCTGGCCAGATCCCCCCGGGCCAGCCCCCGGGCGAAGTCCCGGTTCTCCTGGATCCAGCCGGCCAGCAGCCGCATCCCCTGGCCCAGCTTTTGAAAGTCAGCGGGCAGAGCGTCCAGATCCAGCTCGGCCCGGTCGGGATAATATAAAATATCTCGCAAATAGGCGAACAGCTTCTGAGCCGTCTGATCCACCTTCGCTCCCCTCCTCAGGTATGGGCGCTGTCCCCCGCGCTGCACTGGAACCGGCACACCCGGTCGCCGGAGGCCCAGCAGTCGATCTCACGCACCTGGAACTTCTTATCCGTGTAGGCCTCTAACACGCCGGCCAGGAAGCCCTCGTCGTAGCTGCACACCACCTCGTTGGTGGGGGGCAGGCCGCTGCAGTCCAAGTCCTGGGCCACAGTGAGCACGATACTCCCGGCGTCCTCGTCGATGCTCTCCACCCGCAGCACGCCTACCTTCAGTTCCCGCAGCTTCTCCTGGAGCTGGGCCACAAAGGCGTCCAGCGGCAGGGACAGGTCCAGGACATTCCTGGCCAGCTCGCCGCCCGCCAGATGCCCCGCCTTACGGTAGAGCTCGTTGGCCCGCTCCGGGCCGTACTCCTCCGCCAGCACGTGGTTCATGGAGTACTGGAGCAGCCGGTACACCAGCACCGGCACCTCCTCCCCCAGGTCGCCCCGGCCCTCCTTGATGTCTCCCAGCCGGTCCCAGGAGAAACTATGGTGGAGGCCAGCCCCGGTGTCAAAGGCCTCATCAAAAAAAATATTTGGCATGGTATCCCTCTCTTAGTCACTGTAGTACAGTGTATTTAATAATTATAATTCTTATTATAGATCCTTTGTCACAAAAAGTAAACTGTTTTTTTCCTGATCGGCCAGCCCGTCGGATTGATCCCAACATATTACCAAAAATAATAGCCTGTTCCAAAAATTTTCCGGCACAATCGACAATCACAATCCAGCACAACAAAACAGGAGGCAGTGTCCCCCCACTGCCTCCTACTTCTTTAATTCAGTTTCTCCAGCCCCAGCCTCAGCCGGCGCAGGGTCTCGTCCTTGCCCAGAATCCAGCAGATCTCCACCGCCCCGCCGGGGGTGACCGCCTTGCCGGCGGCGGCGATCCGCACCGGCCACATGAGGGTGGCGTTTTTCACCTGCATCCCCTCGGCCAGGCCGGTCAGGGTCTCATGGATGTTCTCCTGGCTCCAGGTGTGGACCGCCCCCAGCACCACAACGGCGGCGGAAAGCATCTCTTTGGCCACCTCGGGGGTGCACTTGGACTTCTTGTTTGTGAACAGCTCGGCGCTGTACTCAGGCAGGGCGTCAAAGAAATCCACCTTCTCCGGGATCTCGGTGAGCTTCTCGCACCGGGCCTGGAGCAGCTCGGCGATCTTCTCCACCGGGAGCTCCCCGTTCCGCACAGTCTGGCGGATATAGGGCTCCGCCGCCCGGGCGAAGTCCTCCGGGGACATGGAGCGCAGGTACAGGGCGTTGAAGTGGGTCAGCTTGTCCAGGTCAAAGATGGCGGGAGACTTGGACATGCCCTCCAGGTCAAAGGCCCGGGCCAGCTCCTCCAGGGAGAAGACCTCCCGCTCGGCGATGTCCCCCCGGGGGGACCAGCCCAGCAGCGCCACGTAGTTGAGGATGGCCTCCGTGAGGAAGCCCTGGTCCTTCAAATCCTCGTAGGAGGGGTCGCCGTGGCGCTTGGACATCTTATTCTGCCCGTCCCGCATCACGGGGGAACAGTGGACATAGGTGGGGATCTCCCAGCCAAAGCCCTGGTACAACAGGTTATACTTGGGGGCGGAGGACAGGTACTCGCTGCCCCGGACCACGTGGGTGATCCCCATCAGGTGGTCGTCGATGACATTAGCGAAGTTGTAGGTAGGCATGCCGTCCCGCTTGATGAGCACCTGGTCGTCCAGGGTCTTGTTCTCCACAGTGATGTCTCCGAAAATGGCGTCGTGGAAGGTGGTAGTCCCCTCCCGGGGGATTTTTTGGCGGATCACATAGGGCTCCCCGGCGTCTACCCGGGCCTGGGCCTGGGCCGGGGACAGCTCCCGGCAGGGGTCGGCGGCCTTTTGGAAGGCGCCCTCCTCCTCCCCCTCCGCCTTCTCGCAGAAGCAGTAGTAGGCGTGGCCCCGCTCCACCAGCAGGCGGGCATACTTACCGTACGTGTCCCGGCGCTCCGACTGGATATAGGGGGCCACGGGGCCGCCTACATCGGGGCCCTCGTCGTGATCCAGCTTACACTCGGCCAGGGTCTTGTAGATCACATCGGTGGCCCCCTCCACCAGGCGGCCCTGGTCGGTGTCCTCGATGCGCAGGATAAACGTCCCCCCGGCGTTCCGGGCGATGAGCCAGGTGTACAGGGCGGTGCGCAGATTGCCCACGTGCATATAGCCGGTGGGGCTGGGGGCAAAGCGGGTACGGACCTTCCCTTTTGGGATTTTGGCCTCCATCTCCTCGAAATACTTCATATCCAAAGACATTGTCATTTCCTCCCGTTTCAGGGCCGTATTCACAGCCGGCGAACACCGGATGAAACATACAGGCTCAAAGTTGTGTTGTGGGCTATTATATGGGATTTTTAGGATTTTGGCAAGAGAATTATTTCCTCAGAGGCGGCGGCCGCAAAATTTACGTTCTGTTCATTGCTTTTTTACACAAATCGGTTTATGATAAATGTATCCCCCATCAAATTTCACAATTAAAGGAGCGTATATATTTGAACAAACAAACACCCAAGGCCCGCGGGCCTGCTGGCCGGTTCAGCCGGCTGCTCATCAGCCTGGCCATCACGGCCACAGTGGGCTTTCTGTACTTCTACGTCTCCCTCCCCGCCCTTAACTTCCAGTCCAGCGACTTCTACAGCTTCCTGGGGCTGTTGTGCGTGGTATACATTGTGTCCGTCTTCCTGCTGTCCGCCCAACCTGCGGACAATGTGGTCCGCACCCCCAAGGAGAAGGTGGCGGAGTGGCTGAAATTCATCAGGCGGAGCTGCCTGCCGGTGGGGGTCCTCTTCGCCGCCGTGGTGCTGGTGGCCATTGTGGGCCAGATCATCTCCATGCCCGTCTTCCGGGCCGCCGCCTACCGGGAGCTGCTGGCGGTGGAGCCCGGGGAGTTCGCCCAGGACATCAGCCAGATCTCCTTTGACAAGATCCCCACCCTGGACCGGGACTCCGCCGAGTATCTGGGCGACCGGCAGATGGGCACCCTCAGCGACATGGTCAGCCAGTTTGAGTACTCCAACGACTCCACCCAGATCAATTACCAGGGCCGGCCCGTCCGGGTGGCCCCCATCGCCTACGCCGACCTGTTCAAGTGGTTCACCAACCGGGGCAACGGCCTGCCCGCCTACGTGGTGGTGGACATGGTCACCCAGGAGGCCACCGTCACCCGCCTGTCCGAGGGGATGAAGTACTCCTTCTCCGAGCCCCTGAACCGAAACATCATCCGCCACCTGCGCTTCCAGTACCCCACCTATATGTTCGACACCCCCCAGTTCGAGATCGACGAGCAGGGCCAGCCCTGGTGGGTGGCCCCCCGGGTAGTCAAGACCATCGGCCTGTTCGGCGGCACCGACATCCGGGGCGCCGTGCTGTGCGACGCCATCACCGGGGAGAGCGCCTATTACGACATTGCCGACGTGCCCAACTGGGTGGACAACGTGTACACCCCCCAGCTCATTATGGAGCAGTACAACTACTACGGCACTCTGGTCAACGGCTTCATCAACTCCATCCTGGGCCAGAAGGACGTAACCCAGGTCACCAGCGGTTACAACTATATCGCCCTGAACGACGACGTGTATGTCTACACCGGCGTCACCTCCGCCAACGCCGACCAGTCCAACCTGGGCTTCCTGCTGTCCAACCAGCGCACCAAGGAGACCAAGTACTACGAGGCCCCCGGCGCCACCGAGGCGGTGGCCCAGGCCTCCGCCATGGGCGAGGTCCAGGACCTGGGCTATCTGGCCACCTTCCCCCTGCTGCTGAACACCGCCGGGGAGCCCACCTACTTCATCCCCCTGAAAGACGCCGCCAACCTGGTCAAGAGCTACGCCATGGTCAACGTGGCCCGGTATGACATTGTGGCGGTGGCCAGCACCGTCTCCCAGTGCGAACAGGCCTACACCCGGGAGCTCACCGAACGGGGTATCGCCCAGACCGAGGAGCTGCCCCAGACCCAGGCCAGCGGCCGGGTGGCGGAGATCCGCTCCGCCGTGCTGGAGGGCAACACCTACTTCTTCCTCCGGCTGGAGGGCGAACAGGTCTTCTACTCCCTCTCCGCCGCCCAGAACCGGGATGTGGTCACCCTCAACCCGGGCGACCGGGTCACCATCGACCACGCCATCCCCGCCGAGGGCAGCGCCAGCTCCATCCTGGACGGCTACACCCTCACCATTACCGGCCGCTGAGGGCTGGAACCTGTATCAGACACAGCGAAGCCACTGGCCAGGCCAGTGGCTTCGTTATTTCCAGACCGCCCCCTCACTCCGCCGGCCTGGAATTTTCCATATTTTCCCTGGGCATCTTAACTTTCTCCCGCTAAATGACGATAAAACAAATACAGAAAGGAGAACCAGCCCATGAAAATTCGAGACGCCAAGCAGATCTATGGGGCACAGCTGGACGCTTTGCAGGAAAGAAAGCGGACCCTGTCCAAGTTGTTGAAAGAACAGGAAACCGGCGCTCCTGGGGCCCCGGCCTTTGACCGGGTGGAGCTCTCCAAAGAACTATCCCAGGTCAACGCCCAATATGAGTCCACCCGGGGCGTGATGGAGGGGATTCTGGCCCGGGAACAAACCATCCACAACAGCGAGGTGGCCAAGCAGCAGAACGAAGCCCTGGCCGAGGCCGCGGAAGAGACCATCAAAATGATGGAGGTTTTCCGGCGGATCTCCTCCGGCGCAAAGGTTCCGCCCGAGGACGAGCGGAAGCTGATGGAGTACAACCACGAGATGTATATGGCCGCCAAGGCCGCCGCCATACTGGCCCAGCGGAACGACAAGGAATACGACTCCTTATGGGAGGACGAGGAGGAGAACGCCGGTGAAACCCCGGATGCCCGGGAGATCGCGGAAAATTCCGAGATCTCTGTTTCCGCCCCCAAGGCCGTGGCCGATTCAGCCACCGCCGACCTCCCCTCCGCCCCGGCGGAGCCGTGAGGAGCAATCAGGGAGGACACGACAGCGTGTCCTCCCTGATTCGTAGTAAGCGGTGAAAACAATTTATCTTCCAGCTTGCGGCCACGACCAAGTCAAAGCTCAATTTGACATCTGGCGATTTTGACCGGGTTTGCGCTCAAAACCAAATCGAAGCCCAATTCGGCACCCACAAGGGGTACGCCAATCCGTAAGGCGGCAGAGCCACCGGCGGCTGTGCGTCAGATCTGATTTGGAGAGGCGGAACAAAGGAGTAGATGGCGGTTTTCATAAAAAATGATCGGAGCAATGCAGCCTTTCACCCCACATCCCCCATCTCCTCTCAGCCCCGAGTCCAGCGAAGCGAATCGGGGCCGAAGGCGAAAAAATTCCCACCAGAGTACAGCTTTCGGCAAAGCCGGAAACGGGACGGTGATGGGAATTTCTTTACTGGTACGGGCATGGGGACTTGAACCCCAACGCATCGCTGCATGAGAACCTAAATCTCACATGTCTACCAATTCCATCATGCCCGCGTATCACTCTGCCATCATACACAATCACGGGCCAAAAGTCAACCGGGGGAGGCGCTGAAAGATTCATTTTCCTGTTTCACCCGTTAGCCGTAAGAAAACCAGGGATAAAAACGCCCTGCCCGGTCCCATCCCCTATTTTCTGAAGCTCCCGCCGTGATAGCAGATATATCGGCGGCATTGATACAGGACAATCATTTCCAAAGACCGCCGCGCTTGCGCTGGATCAAGACAATATTCTGGGTTTGCGACCACCAGTTTCTTCCCCTCAATCACCGCCGCGTCACCAGTGATCATATACGAATGATCCAGCGCCCGAATGGATATATGTCCCGGCGTATGTCCAGGCGAGCTGATGACCTCACAGCCTCCACCCCAATCAAACTGCGTTTGAGGGAAAAGCGGCTCATCAATCCGTACAGATCTCAGACGCCTGTACCGGCCGCAAAACTGCTCTCCAAACGCCTTTTGGTCATCTGGCAGCTTGTCCTGAAGGGCTTCACCCTGTTGAAGCCGGAGATTTTTAAGTTCTCCAGAAATGTACGGGGCTTCGATATCGGAAGCGCTGATTTTGATGGCTGGATATGCCTCCTTCAGTTCAGCGGCAGCCCCCATATGGTCATCATCCTGATGGGTCAAGACCAATCTTGTTAAAGCACTTGGCTGGATATTATGCGCATAAAGCTGTTCTACCAGCATATCCAGCGAGCCAGGATACCCGCAATCCACCAGGACAGTCTCCTTTTTCCCGAACAGTACCACCGGAAAAAGAGTTTGCTCCATATCTCCAGACTGATAGCACAGATTTAATATTTCGTACGCTCTGTCCATCCGCAACTCCTTATAGAATTTTGATTGATTGTTTTGGTGCTGTTGCGGCAAAACCCACAGTCCCATCTCCGCTTGGGAAGGCTTCTATCCCTTATCCCTCCATGCTCTGGGCCAGGGCCTCCACCGCCCGGGCCACATAGCCCGCCAGCGGCAGCTCCTCCACCCCGGCCACCATGACCCCGCAGCTGTTCATGGGCACCAGGAACTTCTTCCCCCGGCAGCCGCCCACCGCCTGGGCCATGGCCGGGGTCACCTCTCCCAGGATGGCGTCAGCCACCACGATCCCCACCGGGCCCAGCACCCCGTCGGCATCCGCCACCCCCCGGACCACCGGGTTTTCCCCCGTGGCCCCGAAGTCGGCCCCGGCCTTCAGCATGGTGGCTGTGGCGGTGGCGTTGGTGCCCAGGGCGTACACCCGGGCCTGGGGGAGCCGGGCCTTGACCCCCTCCACCAGCAGCTTGCCCAGGCGGCCCCCCTGGCCGTCGATTACCACAATTTTCATCCCAATCCATCCTTCCGCCCCGGCCTTCCGAACCTGGCCGGGGCTGTTGTTCTCCGTCCCTCAGCGGGACAGATAGTCCCGCAGCTCCTCCATCCGGTCCGCCGCCATCTGGTAGCCGGCCCCCCAGAGCAGGCGCAGCTTCTCCACGTCCCGCTCCGTCCGGGATACCCCAAGGGTGGAGTCCGGGGCGAAGACAAAAACCTTCCCCTCCCGCTCCAGCCGGAGCAGCTCGTCACGCTCCCGGTTATACACCTCCGCCCGGCGCTCCACCAGCTGGAGAAAGGCCGGGTAGTCCCGGTATTTCCTCCGGAGCAGCCCCTTGGGCTTATCCGGCTTTCGCACATAGCCCCTGGGCCGGGTGAGGACCACCACCACCCGGTCACACCCCTGGTCCAGCGCCCGCCGCCAGGGGATGGCGTCGGCCATGCCCCCGTCCAAATAGGGCTGGCCGTCGATCTCATAGATGGGGAACAGCAGGGGCATGGCGCAGCTGGCCTGGATCACTTTGGAGCGGCGGTCCCTCCGGGGGACAGGCAGGTAGTCCGCCCGGCCGGTGTTCAGGTTGGTCACCACCGCCTCCACCTGACCGGGGAAGGCGGCGAAGGTATCATAATCAAAGGGTACCAGCTCATTGGGGATGGTATCGTACACAAACCGCAGGCCGAAGTAGCTTCGGTTTTTCTTGTCCGCCAGGTTGCCCATCCCCATATAGCGCCTGTCGTTGGCGTAGCGGGTGACCACCTCCAGGTTCCTCCCTGGCTGCCGGGACACGTAGCTCACCCCGTAGGCGATGCCCGCCGACACGCCGGCCACATAGTCGGCCATAATATCCCCCTTCAGCAGGCCGTCACACACCCCGCTGGAAAAAATCGCCCTGAGGGCCCCGCCCTCCAGCACCAATCCTGTTTTCATAGTACCTCCCACCGCCCCGGCGGCGCGTCTGTTTTTCTTATTATACCCCCTCTCCCGGATTTTTGCAAATCCAGGTGGGGCGGGACCGGCAATTTTCTTGACACTCCCCGCCCCTGGGGGTACAATAAGCTAAAGTATAATCTGGAGGTTCCCAATATGGCTGTCCACAAAAAGGTTTCCGTCCTGCCCATCTACCTGGTGGGGCTGTGCTGGCTGGTGTACGCCCTGCTGTTCCCCTTGAGATCCATCCCCCACTACGTCCTGTGCGCTGTTTTGTCCCTGGTGGTCTTTGTGACAGGCAAGGCCATCTTCCCCGACAAGGTCTACCAGACCCCCGCCACCCCGGAGGAGAAGGCCAAGGAGGCTAAACAGGAGGCGGCCAAGCCCAAGGAGGAGGAAAACCCCCAGGTGGCCGCTCTGAGGAAGGAGCGGGACCGGGCCATCTCCGAGCTGCGCCGCCTGAACGACGCCATCCCCGACGAGAAGATCTCCGCCCAGATCGACCACCTGGAGGAGGTCACCGGGAAAATTATCTACCATGTGATGCTCAACCCGGAGAAAAAGCCCCAGATCTCCCGGTTCCTGGACTACTTCCTGCCCACCACCATCAAACTGCTCAACGCTTACGACCGGATGGACTCCGCTGGTATCTCTGGCAGCAATATCGACGCCACCAAGCAAAAGGTGGAGAAGATGCTGGATACCCTGTGCGCCGCCTTTGACAAGCAGCTGGACGCCCTCTTTGGGGACGAGGCCCTGGATATCTCCACCGACATCACTGTCATGGAGAACCTGCTGGCCCAGGAGGGGCTGTCCGGCCCCTCCGCCCCCACCAGCGGGGAGGACGGCATCAACCTGGAACTGTAAGAACGGAGGACCATGATGAGGAAAAAGAACGCCCCTCCATGGCTGCGCTGGGTCTATCTAGCTATGACTGTTTTCTTCCCCTTCGCGTCCTGGATGGATTTCCGGCAGTACCAGCACTACCAATCCCTCAGCCTGTTCAGCGCCGGGGAGTGGGAGGAGATCCTAAACAGCCTTCACTTCCACTGGGCGATCCAGGCCCTTCTAACCGCCTGCCTGCTCTACCTCTTTTTCACCTTGACCCGGAACCAAAACCGCGTCCTCGGGCACAGCCTTGGTGACAGCGTCTTCTCCACTGTGCTGCTCCTCTTCTGGGCCTGTCTGCCCCTGCTCATCTCTGTCCAGGGCAACGCGCAGGTACTGTGGGGGATTACGCTGGCCGCTCTCGTGGTTATCGCTGGGTACGGCTGGATCAAATTTATGAAAAACAAACGACTGGAGGAAACTGAACATGAGTGACGAACAGAATTTTACCCCGGAGCTGACCCTGGACACCGCCGCCGCGCAGGCGGTGGAGGCCCCGGCCCTGACCCTGGAGCCCTCCGCCCCCGCCACCCCGGCGGTGGACGAGTCCGTCCAGGCCGCCCGGGACGCCAACGCCGTCAAGCTGGACGAGTCCATGCTGTCCGAGGCGGAGCGGAAGATGGTGGCGGAGTTTTCGGAAAAGATCGACGTCACCGACTCCAGCCTGGTGCTGAACTACGGCGCCGCCGCCCAGAAGAACGTGGCCGCCTTCTCTGAGAGCGCCCTGTCCAACGTGAAGACCAAGGACCTGGGCCAGGTGGGCGAGGCCCTGGGCAATTTGGTTGTCGAGCTCAAGGGCTTTGGCGAGGAAGAGGAGAAAAAGGGGCTCTTCGGCATGTTCAAAAAGGCGGGCAATAAGCTGGAGTCCATGAAGGCCCAATACGCCAAGGCGGAGACCAACGTGGACAAGATCGTCAAGGTGCTGGAGAACCACCAGGTTGTGCTGATGAAGGACATCGCCATGTTCGACCAGATGTATGACCTGAATACCAAGTACTACAAGGAACTGACCATGTATATCCTGGCCGGCAAGAAGCGGCTGGAGTATCTGCGTACCCACGACCTGGCCGACCTGAAGAAGAAGGCGGAGGCCACCGGCGCCCAGGAGGACGCCCAGGCCTACAACGACCTGTCCAACCTGTGCGGCCGCTTTGAAAAGAAGCTCCACGACCTGGAGCTCACCCGGATGATCTCCATCCAGATGGGCCCCCAGACCCGCCTGCTCCAGAACAACGACGCCCTGATGCTGGAAAAGATCCAGTCCTCTCTGGTGAACACCATCCCCCTGTGGAAGAGCCAGATGGTGCTGGCCCTGGGGCTGGAGCACGGCCGCCAGGCCACCCAGGCCCAGTCCGCCGTCACCGACATGACCAACCAGCTGCTCCAGAAGAACGCCGACCTGCTGAAGATGGGCACCATCGAGACAGCCAAGGAGGCGGAGCGCAGCGTGGTGGACATCCAGACCCTCCAGCACACCAACCAGCAGCTCATCTCTACCCTGGACGAGGTCATGCGTATCCAGCAGGAGGGCAGCCAGAAGCGCAGGGAGGCGGAGGCCGAGCTGGGCCGCATTGAGGGCGAGCTGAAGCAGAAGCTGCTGGAGCTGCGGGGCTGATCCCTCTCCCTCCTACACCATTCCACAGCCCGTCGGCCAATAATGCGGGCAGGACGGCCCAGCCTCTGACAGGGCCGCCTACCGTTCCGGCGGGCCCCGCGCAAGGAGAATATCATGAAATTTTTTCAAAAAACCTGGGTCGCCTGGCTCATCACCGCCACTATGATTGCGGGGGCAGTCCTCATCGGCCTGAACCGGGAGCCCGGCCCCGCCTCCGCCGCCCCCAAGGACCTGGGGCTGGACGGCAACCTGTCCACTGGCGGCTACGAGCGGTGGGTCTGGGACGAGGCGGGGACGCTGTCCTCCTCGGTGGAGGAGCGTATCTGCCTGTATAACGCTAACTGGGACCGGCGGTATGAGAGCATCATCGCCGTAGCGGTTGTCAAGAGCGCCGGCGGCGATATCCAGGACTACGCCTACAGCCTGGGCACTGAGATCGAGCTGGGCGGCGCCGACGGCATCCTGGTCATCGACACCGCCGCCCGGGACGCCTTTCTGGCTGTGGGCCCCGACTACCCCATGAGCGACAGCCAGGTGAGCGGCTACCTCTCTAGCAGCCTGTACGACGCCGTGAAGGCCGGTAAATACGGCGACGGCATCCTGGAGCTGTTTGAGGACATCAACCAGTTCTATGTGGACAACTACGGCCTGGGCTACCTGGACAGCGCCAGCTCCCACAGCGGCTACCGGGCCGCCTCCCCTCTGGTCGGGCTGGTGGTATTCCTGGTCATCCTGATCCTGGTTTTCTCCCTCATCGACAGCATGCGGTACCAGACCTATCGAACCCGGTACTACGGGGTGGTCAATCCCCCGGTGATCTTCCGGCCCATCCTGTTCTGGCACGGGCCGGGCTCCCGGTGGTACCGCCGGAACTGGCGCCGGCCTCCCCCGCCGCCTCCCCCTCCCCCAAGAGGGCCCAGAGGCCCGGGGCCTGGCGGAGGGTTCAGCGGCTTCTCCGGTCCCTCGGGCGGCCCCCGTGGCGGCGGCTCTTTCTCCTCCGGCCCCCGGGGCGGTGGCTTCTCCAGCGGGAGAGGCGGCGGCTTCTCCTCCGGCCCTAGAGGGGGCGGCTTTGGAGGCTTCGGCGGCAGCGGCCGGGGCGGAGGCTTCTCCGGCGGCTCTCGGGGGGGCGGCTTTGGAGGAGGCTCCCGGGGCGGAGGCTTTGGACGCCGGTAACCGAAAATCACAAGCGCCTGGGTCATCCCCAGGCGCTTCTTTTTCTCCCCGGGTAAATTTGGACATACCTCCCCCCGGCCCCGCATAGGATGGAACAACAAACGATAGGGGTGTTGTTTCCATGCAAATCGACCGCAGTGAAAACAGAATTGTTCTCCGGGGGCGGCTGGCCGCCTCCCCCGCTCCCTCCCACAGCAACCACGGGGTATCCTACCTCCTCCTTCCCCTGACCGTACGCCGGCTGTCCGGGGTGGAGGACCGGCTCAATGTGGTGGCGTCGGAGGACCAGCTGGAGGGGCTGTCCCTCTCCCCCGGCGACCCGCTCACCGTCCGGGGGGAAGTGCGGACCTTCAACAACCGCAGCGGCGTGGGCAGCCGCCTGATCATCAGCGTCTTCGCCCGGGATCTTTACCAGGAGGAGGGGGAGGACGAAAACCGCCTGGAGCTGTCCGGCACCCTGTGCAAGCCCCCCTCCCTCCGGGCCACCCCTCTGGGCCGCACCATCTGCGACATGATTTTGGCCGTCAACCGCCGGTACGGCCGGGCGGATTACCTGCCCTGCATCGCCTGGGGCAGCCTGGCCCACCGGTGCGGGGGGATGTCGGTGGGGGACTCCATCGCCCTGGAGGGCCGGCTCCAGAGCCGGCTGTACACCAAGGAGCTGGACGGCCAGCTCCAGGAGCGCACCGCCTTTGAGGTATCCATCATGTCGCTGGCGGATGACGGGGCATACATCGAATAATGGAATTTTTCTCCCCGCATATTTTGGCTGGAACAGAAAAAAATAGGGGTACATCCATCAATAAGGAGGTATCCCATGAACCGTGAATTTTCCTTCCGCCGGGCCCTGGCCCCGGTTCTGGCGCTGGCGGTACTCTGCTCCCTGGCAGTCCCCGCCTCCGCCTTCTTCTGGGAGAAGAAGGACAGCAATCCCCAGGTAGCCCCCTTCTCCAAAAATGGCCTAATCGGGGCCGCCATCCCCTTCTCTCCCGAGGACTTCACCGTCACCGGCGGGAAGCAGGAGGATCTGGCGGGCATCACCATCAACTCCCTGCCCGCCCCCGGGGCGGGCACCCTGCTGATGGGCGGCCAGCCGCTGGAGGCCGGGGCGTCGGTGGACGCCACCGCCCTGTCCGGCCTGTCTTTCCAGATCGCCCAGGCCCCCACGGTGACCACCGCCGTGTTCCAGTTCACCCCCGCCTTCTCCAGCGGGAAAACCGGGGAGGCGTCCACTGTGACCCTCTATCTCCTCACCCAGGAGAACCAGCCCCCGGTGGCCCGGAACATGGAACTGAGCACCTATAAAAACGTGGCCATCACCGGCTACTTCGACGCCGTGGACGGCGAGGGGGACCTGCTCACCTTCCAGCTCACCTCCACCCCCGCCCGGGGGGCTGTGGAGGTGGCGGAGGACGGCTCCAGCCAGTTCGTCTATACCCCCTATGAGAACAAGACCGGCTCCGACTCCTTCACTTATGTGGCCATTGACCCGGCGGGCAATACCTCCCCGGAGGCCCGGGTGACCCTGCGGATCGACAAGCCTGACACCAAAGTCACCTACGCCGACCTGGAGGGCCACCCCGCCCACAAGTCCGCCATCCGCCTGGCGGAGGAGGGGGTGTACGTGGGCCGGTATCTGGACGGCCGGTATTTCTTTGACCCGGACCAGAGCGTCAGCCGGGCCCAGTTCCTCACCATGGCCATGTCGGTCACCGGCCTGGAGGAGCTGGAGGGGATCACCCTCACCGGCTTCTCTGACGACAGCGCCATCCCCACCTGGGCCAAGGGCCCCGTGTCCGCCGCTTTGAAGGCGGGGGCTATCCAGGGGGGCCGGGATGAGAGCGGCGCCCCTGTCTTCGGGGCGGAGCAGCACATCACCCGGGCGGAGGCCACAGTGATGCTCAACAACCTGCTGGGCGTCTCCGACGTGCCGGTAGAGGTCTTCTCCGCCGGCCAGGGCCACTGGGCCGCCCAGGCCGCCGCCAACCTGGCCGCCTCCGGGGTTATCCAGACCGGACGAGGCGGGGCAGCGGAGCTGTCCGGCCAGCTCACGCTGGCGGAGGCCGCCCAGATGCTGGACGGCGCCCTGGAGGTGATGTCCGCCAGGGAGAGCGGCTGGCTGCCCTGGTAACCCAAAAAACACCCCTGGAGCTCCGCTCCAGGGGTGCTTCTGATGTACCGCCCTTTTGAAGATCAGGCGTCAGTCCTCGTCCGCCGCCGCGTTGTACATGGGGCGGCCGCCCCCGCTGGGGGCCTGGCCGGCCACGCCGGCGGCGGCCCGGAACCGGGCCCGGGACTTCTTAATCTCGTCGTACGCCTCCGCCACGGCCTCTTCGGTGCGGCGCAGGGCGTCCTCACAGTAGCTGTTGGCCGAGCGCTTCAGCTCCCGGCTGCGCTCCTCCGCCTGCTGGACCATCTCGTTGGCCCGCTGGCGGGCCTGGAGGGAGATGGACTCCTCCGCCAGCAGCTGGCGGGCCCGCTCCTCAGCGGATTTGAGGATGGACTCCGCCTTCCGCTTGGACTCGGCCTCCAGCTCCGCCCGGCGGGCCATCATCTTCCGGGCCTCAGTCAGCTCCATGGGAAACTGGCTCTTGATGTCGTCAATCAGATCCAGCGCCCGGTCCCGATCCAGCATACACTTGTCGCTGGACAGCGGGACATTTTTCGCCTCGTCGATCATCTCAAAGAGCATATCCAGCAGTTCTTCTACACCAGTCGCCATATTCACCCATCCTTTCTTTCCAGTTCTCTCATCCGCCGCTCCACGTCGGCGATGATCTCCCGGGGGACAAACTCCCCCAGGCAGGCGCCGTACCGGGCCATCTCCTTGACGATGGTGGAGCTGAGATAAGTATACTTCTCGCTGGAGGCCAGGAACATGGTCTCCAGCTCCGGGTTCAGCTTGCGGTTGATCACCGCCATCTGGACCTCCTGCTCATAGTCGGACACCGCCCGCAGGCCCTTCACCACCACGTTGGCCCCCCGCTCCTTGGCGTAGGCCGCCAGCAGGCCGCTGGAGAAGTCCACCTCCACATTGGGAAACCGCTTCACCGACCGGCGCAGCAGCTCCACCCGCTCCGGCGGGGTGAACATCCCGGTCTTGTTGGAGTTGACCATGACGCACACGATCAGCTTGTCAAAGCACCGGGCGGCCCGCTTAATGATATTCAGATGTCCCAGGGTCACCGGGTCAAAGCTGCCCGGGTAGATGGCCACGCTCATTTTTACACGCTCCCAGCCCGGCGGCAGACGGTCAGCTTGACCTGCCCGTACCGATACTCTCTCCCCGCCTCATAGGGGGGCGTCAGCGGGGACAGGACCCAGTCCGGCCCACTTTCACAGACTATTATACCATGTTCCCGGAGAATGTCAAACCGTGCCAGGGCCTCCACACTTTTTTCCAGCAGGCCGCTGGCGTAGGGGGGGTCTAAAAAGACCACGTCGAACTTCTCCCGGCAGGAGGCCAGGAAGGACAGGGCGTCCCCCTGTACCACCTGGGACAGCTCAGAGAAGCCGCACAGCTTCAGGTTCTCCCGCACCAGGGCGGCGGCCTCCCGCCGCTGGTCCACAAAGACACAGTGGGCGCTCCCCCGGGACAGGGCCTCGATCCCCAGCTGGCCGGTGCCGGCGAACAGGTCCAGCACCCGGCGGCCCTCCAGCTCAAACTGGACGATGTTGAACAGGGATTCCTTCACCTTGTCGGTGGTAGGGCGGGTGTCCATGCCCTGGGGCTCCTTCAGCTTGCGGCCCCGTGCAGAACCTGAGATAATGCGCATATTGACCTTCCTTTCCTGTGGAACGGATTAAAACCACATTGCCGCCCCATCCCGAAATTGCGGGACCGGCCCGTTTCGGTATGGGTCATAGCGGTCCTCATTGCATCCAAACTCCTTCAAAGCACAAATCCTTCCCTCCTGATCCCATTGGACCAGCGACATGCCTTCAAAGGCCTCCACCGTTCCGCCATTCACGGTGTTTTTAAAATACCACTCTACCACCGTCTGGCTGTCCGTGTGGAAAAACTGCTTAATATCCCATTGAAGCACCCTTCCTCGGGTGTTCCACTCCGCGAACCAGTGCTGGATGGCCTTTGCGCCACGGTACTCCGGGCCCCAGCTCTCCGTGTAGACGGCATCAGCGGAAAAAATATCTAAAATGCCCAAATCGGCTGCTTTCAGCCACATATCAAACCAAAGCCGAATGATCTGTTCTCTCTTTTCTGTCATTTTTCGCTCACTCTCCCCCATGAAAGTAATCATACACCGCTTGGGCCGTATTTTTGGGTACCACCTCCTGGAGCTGCTCCAGGGAAGCGGCCTTGATGGCCTTGACGGTCTTGAACTGTTTCAGCAGCTGGGTACGGCGAACCTCCCCCACACCGGGGATTTTGTCCAGGGTAGAGGTTTTCACGTGCCCCGCCTGGAGCTGCCGGTGGTAATCGATGGCGAAGCGGTGGGTCTCCTCCTGGATCTGCCCGATGAGGGCAAACACCGCCGGGATGGCCTGGATGCCGATCTCCCGGCCGTCGGGATGGACCAGGGCCCGGGTGCGGTGCCGGTCGTCCTTCACCATGCCGTAGGCGGGGATGTCCAGGTTCAGGGTCTCCAGCACCCGCCTGGCCACCTTCACATGCTCGTGGCCGCCGTCAATCAGCAGCAGGTCGGGCCTGTCGGAGAACTTCTCGTCCCCGTCCAGATACCGCCGGAACCGCCGGGTGAGCACCTGCTCCATGGAGGCGTAGTCATCCGGGCCGTCCATGTCCTTCAGCTTAAAGCGGCGGTAGTCCCGCTTCAGGGGTTTCCCGTCCACGTAGACCACCATGGAGGCCACGATATCGCTGGCCCCCTGGTTGGAGATGTCGTAGGACTCCATCCGCCTGGGCGGGGCGTCCAGGGCCAGCATCCTGCCCAGGGCCTCCAGCAGCTTGTTCTGCCGCTCCTCCCGGGTGGTGGCCCGGATGACCTCCTCCTGGGCGTTCTGGTTGGCCAGGCGGATCAGATCCATCTTGGCCCCCCGCTGGGGGGTGAGAAGCTCCACCCGGTAGCCCACCTGCTCTGACAGCAGGCGGGTGAGGGGCACCTGGTCAGCCAGCTCGCAGGGGAGCAAAATATGCTTGGGCAGGCGGGTCCGGCCCACATAGTATTCCCGGATGAGGGAGGAAAACACGCTCTCCTCGTCCTCCTCCATGGGGGTGTCCAGCAAATCGAAGTCTTTGGCGGCCAGCTCGCCGTCCATGTAGTGGAGTACCACAAAGCAGCTCTTGGCCGTCCCCCGGAAAAAACCGGTGACATCGGTGTCCGCCAGGGAGCCGGCGATGACCTTCTGCCGCTTGCCCAGCAGCTCAATGGCCCGCAGCCGGTCCCGCAGCTCCGCCGCCCGTTCGAAGCGAAGCTCCTCCGCGGCCTGTTCCATCTCCCGGGTGAGGTCGCCCCGCACCTCCTGGAAACGGCCCTCCAGCAGGGACACCGCCTGGCTGATGGCCTGGGCGTGCTGTTCCTGGAGCTCGTCCCCCCGGCAGTAGCCGTCGCACTTGCCCATGTGGAAGTTGAGGCAGGGCCGCTCCTTGCCGATATCCCGGGGGAACTTCTTGCCGCAGGAGGGCAGCCGCAGGGCGGAGCGCAGGGCCTCAATGATCCCCTGGGTGTTGTGGCGGCTGGCGTAGGGGCCGAAATACCGGGCGCCGTCCTCCGCCGCCTTGGTAGCCAGGGAGAACTTGGGGTAGGCCTCGTTGGACAGCCTGATATAGGGGTAGCCCTTGCTGTCCTTCAGAAGGATGTTGTACCGGGGCTGATGGCGCTTGATGAGGGAGCACTCCAGCACCAGGGCCTCAAACTCGCTGTCGGCGATGATCACGTCGAAGTGATGGATCTGAGCCACCATGTTCCGGGTCTTCTCCGTATGGGAGGCCAGGTTGGCGAAGTATTGGCTCACCCGGTTTTTCAGGGCCTTGGCCTTGCCCACATAGATGACGGTGTTCTTCTCATCCTGCATGATGTAGACACCGGGCTTCAGCGGCAGATTATGGGCCTTTTCTTTCAATTCATCGAAGGTCACGGCACACCGCCTCCTGTCTTTGCGGATGGCAAAAAAGACGCCGCAAAGCGGCGCCTTTTTATCAGCTTGGGGAGATTACTCGGAAAAGTCAGACGAGATCATCTTGGCCAGGGCCTCAACGGCCTCTTTCTCGTCGGGTCCGTCAGCGATCAGCTTAATGGGGGTGCCTTTCACAATACCCAGGGAAAGAACACCAAGAAGGCTCTTGGCGTTTACCTTGCGCTCCTCCTTCTCAACCCAGATGGCGCTTTTAAACTCGTTGGCCTTCTGGATGAAGAAAGTAGCCGGCCTGGCGTGCAGACCAACCTGGTTATTGACGACTGCTTCCTGACTATACATATCGCATACCTCCGCCCTCGTCATTAGGATTTGATATTAGCATACCAGATTTATCCCTCTCCCGTCAATGTTAAATTTCACAAATATTACAGGTCTTTTGACCAAACTTTGCAGGCGATATTTTTCCTGGCCTGCTACTTTATCTAAAAGTCAGGGCAAAACCGCTATTTCGGGAGTTTTCCCCGCTTTGCGGCCTGGGCCTCCCCCTCCCAGGAGGGCCAGGCGCTCTCCCCCAGAAAGTAGTCCGCTGACACCCGGTACAGCCGGCACAACGCCACCAGATGGCGCAGGGGCAGCTCGTTGGCGCCCCGCTCATAACGGGCGTACATGGTCTGGGAGGTTCCGAGATAACTCGCCACCTCCTTCTGGGTCAAGTCCGCGTCCTCTCTCAGGTCACGCATCCGTTTGATATAGGCCGGTCTCACGCTGTTCACCCCGTTTGACGGTTGGTGTCACCACGTTATCATAGGCCAGATATTTACTATTGACTTTAGTAAATAAGTTTACTATAATATTGTACAAGACAACACACAGCCTGCCGACGGCAAAATTTTGTGCCGTATTGTGAAAGAGGGGGGATTTTATGGACGCCGAGTCTCAATGCCTATTGGAGGTTCTTGCCTGTCAAGCCCAGTGCCTCAATCTGTCTGATCTGCGTCTCCCCGGCATCCTGCCCCGGCTTCTGACCCTGCTGGAGGGGGTTCAGCCCGGGGATTTTCCTTTGGGTGAGTGGAACGGGGCGGTAGGCTATCTGCTACGAAAACCCCTCTACTTTCCCACTGGGGAGGCGGCCCGGCAGTATCTTCTCCACCACCTTACATAAATATAAAAGGCCCGCGTACGCGCTAGAAAACGCGTACGCGGGTTTTTACGTTTCCTGGGGTCGGGGGTTTAGGGGCGCACGCTGGCAATCATTTCAACTCCGCCACCGTGACGCCGTCCTCACCCTCGCCGTAGCGGCCGGGGCGGAAGGACTTGACATAGCGGCTGCGCTTGCAGTAGGCCCGCACGGCGCTGCGCACGGCGCCGGTGCCCTTGCCATGGATGATGGTCACCGTCTCCAGCTTGCCCATCATGGCGGTGTCAAGAAACCCCTCCAGGGCGGCGATGGCCTCGTCGGTCATCATCCCCCGCAGGTCGATCTGGCTGGGGACGGCGGCGGCGCGGAGGGTTCTCTCCGCCCGGGTGATGATCTTCCGGGCCTCCTTCTGGGCCCGGGTCTCCCCCTCCACCACCCGGACCTCCTCCTGCTTGGCGGAAATTTTCAGGATCCCCGCCTGGAGCTGGAGGGAGCCGTCCTTGTTCACAGACAGGACAGTGGCCTTGGTGCCCATGGACACCAGCTCCACCGTGTCCCCCGGGGCGGCGGGCCGGATGGGGGGCGGGGCCTCCACCTCCTGGATAGAGCCGCCGATGTTCCGCTCCGCCTCGTTGAGCAGCCGCCGGGCCTCCGCCCGGCTGTCGTTCACCTGCTGCCAGTCCAGCTGATCCTGGCGCTTTTTCATCTCCTTCAGCTCCTGGATAGCCAGGTCGCTGGCCGCCCGGGCCTCCTCGATGATGGCCCGGGCCTCGGCGTTGGCCTTTTCCACCACTTTGGCCCGCTCGGCCTCCAGCTTTTCCCGGTACTCCCGGGCCTTCTCCGCCGACTGCTCCATATCCAGCTTCAGGCGGCGGGCCTCCGCCCGCTCCTTCTCCATCTCCTGGCGCTGCTGGTCCAGCTTGGTGAGCACGTCCTCAAAGCGGACGTTCTCCGCGTCCAGCCGGGCGGCGGCCTTTTCGATGATATACTCGGGCAATCCCAGCCGGCGGGAGATGGCGAAGGCGTTGGATTTTCCCGGGATGCCCAAAATCAGCCGGTAGGTGGGGGCCAGAGTGTCCACGTTGAACTCACAGGAGGCGTTCTCCACCCCGGCGGTGGTCATGGCGTACACCTTCAGCTCGGCGTAGTGGGTGGTGGCGGCCACCTGGGCCCCCAGGCCCCGGGCGGACTCGATCACGGCGGCGGCCAGGGCGGCCCCCTCCACCGGGTCGGTGCCCGCACCCAGCTCGTCAAAGAGGATGAGGGTGTCCCGGTCGGCCTCCTCCAAAATGCCCACGATGTTCACCATGTGGGAGGAGAAGGTGGACAGGGACTGGGCGATGGACTGCTCGTCGCCGATGTCGGCCAGCACCCGCTCGTACACCCGGACGGTGGAGTCGTCCTTGGCGGGGATGTGGAGGCCGCACTGGGCCATGAGGGTAATCAGGCCGATGGTCTTTAAGGTCACCGTTTTGCCGCCGGTGTTGGGCCCGGTGATGACCAGGGTGTCAAACCGCTCCCCCAGCTCCAGATCGTTAGACACCGCCTTTTTGGGATCCAGGAGGGGGTGCCTGGCCCCCCGGAGCCGCAGATACTTCTGGGACAGCCTGGGCTGGGTACACTCCAGCTTCAACGACAGCTTGGCCCGGGCGAAGATGGAGTCCAGCCAGACCAGCAGCTGGTAGTCCTCCAGAATGTCCTCCTTGTGGGCGGCGCACTGGGCGGACAGCTCGGCCAGGATGCGCTCGATCTCCTTCTTCTCCTTGGCCAGCAGCTCCCGCAGCTCGTTGTTGGCCTTCACCACCCCCATGGGCTCGATGAAGAAGGTGGAGCCGGAGGAGGACACGTCGTGGACCAGGCCGGGGATGGCGTTCTTGTGCTCGCTCTTCACCGGCACCACGTACCGGTCGGAGCGGATGGTGATGATGGACTCCTGGAGGTACTTGGACTGGTTGGAGGAGATTAATTTCTGCAAAATATCCCGGACCTTGGACTCGGTGGCCCGCATATGCCGACGGATGGAGGCCAGCTCCGGGCTGGCGGAGTCAGCCAGCTCATCCTCCCCCACAATGGAGTTGATGATGGTGTCCTCCAGAAAGCGGTTGGGGGTGAGGGCGTGGAACAGGTGGGAGATGGGGCTCTTCTCCTCCCCCGCCCCATACTCCCCGGTGGTGCGGGCGCACCGGAGGACGGCGGCCACCTCCAGCAGTTCCCGGGTGTTCAGGGAGCCACCCATGTCCGCCCGCTGGAGGCTGGGCCCCACCGGCCGGATCCCACCGAAGGCCGGGGAGCCCCGGAGGACAATCAGATTCACGGCGGCGGTGGTCTCCTCCTGGGCCCGCTGGACGTCGTCCAAGTCGGACATGGGCCGCAGGGCCAGGGCCCGCTCCCGCCCCTCGTCGGTGGCGGCGCAAGCGGCCAGCAGCTCCAGCACCCGGGGCAGCTCCAGAGTGGCCATGGATTTTTCAAACAGTTCGCTCATAGTTCATACTCCAAAATAGAAGATTTCATTTTATTATATCCTTTTCAGGGGACTTCGTCAATGGAGGTTCCGGGGGCTAAGCTTTAAAAAGCGCCGCTCGATATTTTTCACCAGGGAGTGTCCGCTAATGAAGATTTATTCCGGGGTTTCCCCCGCCTCCGGCGGGGGAAATCAGATAAAAGCTCTTCGGTTTGGACACTCCCTTTCACCACAGCAGCTTGCTATAGCAACAAACCTGTGTTATAGTTAATGTTAAACACGAATTTGAGAAGGTGCGGAATATGAAATATATCGGTGCATTTTTGCTATTTTCTATTGCTATAATTTTTTTGTGGATGGGATATATAATTTCGTCTGTTTTTGATCCGCTAAGATGGCCTGTTTTCATAATAGTCTGTCTGGTTTTGGGTGAAATTTACTATCGTATTTCTAAATGGATGCGTTTATACTGCCAAAAATAACTTCCAGTTTGTCAGGCGGTTATCTCCCCCCAAAAAAGCGGGGCCGGGCGCGGATTTTTTCCGCGCCCGGCCCTTGTGATTACTCCGGAGGACTACTCCTCCGCCACGGCCAGCTTGCCAGTGTCCTGGATCTCCATAATCATGTCCACCCGGGTCTGGTGGCGGCCCCCCTCGAAGGCGGCGTTTAACCACTCGTCCACGATCATCTTGGCGGTCTCGATGCCCACTACCCGGGCGCCGAAGGCCAGCATATTGGTGTTATTGTGCTGCTTGGACAGCTTGGCGGAGTAGGGCTCGCTGCATACACAGCACCGGATGCCGTCCACCTTGTTGGCCGCCAGGGAGATGCCCACCCCGGTGCCGCAGATGATGATCCCGCCGTCCACCTCCCCGGACGCCACCAGCTTGGCCGCCTTGTAGCCGCTGATGGGGTAGTGGAAGCTGTCCGGGCTGTTGGTGCCCACGTCCACCAGCTCGATCCCTTTCGATTCCAGATGGGCGGCGATCTCCTTCTTCATCTCCAGGGCGGCGTGGTCGTTGCCAATCGCAAGTTTCATCCTGTATCCCTCCAGTTTTATGGTAATCCCAGTGTAACACAAATTTCGTGTCTTGTCACCAGAAACCGCCTGTCAGGACAGCAGCATCCGGTCGTTGTCCAGATCCTTCCCCACCCCGGCCTTGAAACGGGCCAACAGGTCAGAGACGGTCATATTGGCCCGCTCCTCCCCCTGGACATCCAGGATGATCCGGCCGCCGTCCATCATCAGGGTGCGGCTGCCCAGGCTCAGGGCCTGCCGCATATTGTGGGTGACCATCAGGGTGGTGATACCGTGCTCCGCTACCACCTCCCGGGTGATCCTCAGCACCTTGTCCGCCGTCCCCGGGTCTAAGGCGGCGGTGTGCTCGTCCAGCAGAAGCAGTTTTGGGGGCACCATGGTCGCCATCAGAAGGGTGAGGGCCTGGCGCTGCCCGCCGGACAGCAGCCCCACCGGCTGGCCCATCCGATCCTCCAGCCCCATGTCCAGCTTGGCCAGCTGGGCCCGGAAGAACGCCCGGTCTGACTTGGTGATCCGGCTGAAAAAGGCGTGCTTCCGGGTGGTAGTGCGGAGATAGGCTAGGGCCAGGTTCTCCTCAATGGTCATATGGGGGGCGGTGCCCCGCATGGGATCCTGGAACAGCCGGCCCATCTCCCGGCTGCGGCGGTACTCCGGCCGGAAGGTGATGTCCTCCCCGGCCAGGGAGATGGAGCCCTGGTCCACGTAAAACGTCCCGGTGATGGCGTTGAACAGGGTGGACTTGCCCGCCCCGTTGGAGCCCACGATGGTGAGAAAATCCCCGGGGGCCAGATGGAGGGACAGCCCGTCCAGGGCTTTCTTCTTATTGGCGGTGCCGGGGTTGAAGGTCTTGGAGATTCCATTCAGTCTCAGCATCAATTACGCCCCCTTTCCCGCTCTGGCGGAGGATTTCCGCCGCTGGAAGGCCAGCCAGTCCTTGATGGACGGGGCGGCGATGGCCAGGCCCACCACCACGGCGGTGACCAGCTTCATGGCCTCCATGGGGAACACCTTGGAACTGAGGGCCAGGGCGTAGATCAGCCGGTAGATCACGCTCCCAGCGAACACTGACAGGGCGCCCCGGAGCACGGAGCCCTTGCCCAGCACAGTCTCCCCGATGATAAGGCAGGCCAGGCCGATGACCACCATGCCGGTGCCGATGTTCACGTTGGCGCTGCGCTGGGACTGGCCCACCAGGGCCCCGGACAGGCCGGTGAGGGCGTTGGCCACACACAGGCCCACGGTGATGGTGAAGGTGGGGTTGATGGAGGAGGCCCGGACCATGTCCCGGTTGTCGCCGGTGGCCCGGATGGACAGGCCCAGCCGGGTGCCCAGGAAGGCCACCAACAGCAGGGCCGCTCCCACCGTCAGGACGGCGGCCAGAAACACCTCTCCCCAGCCGCCCCCCAGGATATAATCCCGGAAAAACTGGAAAATAGTGGCCTGCCGCAGGAGGCTGACGTTGGACTTCCAGCCCATGACCATCAGGTTGACGGTGTACAGGCCGGTGTTGGTGACAATACCGGCCAGAATGGCGGGCACACCCAGCCGGGTCTGGAGGAAGGCGGTGACAAAGCCGGCGGCGGCGCAGGCGATCATAGCGGCGGGGATGGCCAGAACCGGGTGCCCCGCCCCGCATACCACCACTGAGACGGCGGCCCCCAGGGTAAAGGCCCCGTCGGTCGTCAGGTCGGCGATATCCAAAATCCGGTAGCTGAGGAACAGGGCCAGGGCCACGGGGGCGTAGAGGAAGCCCAGCTCCAAGGCGGTCTGAACAATATAGAACATTCCTATCTTCCTTTCAGGGGGAGACCCCCGGCCTTCCCGGGGGCTCCCTGGCTGGGATCAGTCCACGGTGGTAATGACCTCCACCACCTGGCCCATGTCCTGGAACAGGGCGTAGTCGATGCCCAGGCCGGCGGCGGTCTCGGTGTTCACGGTGATGATGCCGCCGTCGGACAGGTAGTAGTCCTCCTTACCGGCGATGCCGTTCAGTAGCACGTCATAGGCCAGGTCGGCGGTCTCGGTGCCCAGCTGGGTGTAGTTCACGCCGCAGGTGGCGAAGGCGCCGTTGCGGACGAAGGAGTCGGCCCCGGTGTAGTGGGGGATGCCGGAGATCATCAGATCCTCGTAGATGGCCAGCTCAGCGGACATGATGATATTGTCGGTGGGGGTAAAGATGGCCTCCACCCCCATGGTGTTCAGGGAGCGGGCGGCGGAGATAACCTCGTCGGGGGTGTTAGCGGTGGCCTCCTCATAGCGTATCCCCTTCTCCTCCAGATAGGCCTTGGCGTCGGCGATGGGCTTGTAGGAGTTGGGCTCGGACAGGGAGTACAGCAGGCCCACCCGCTCAATGTCCGGGTTCTGGGCCAGCATCATGTCCAGGATGAAGGGGGTGTTCAGGGCGTCGCAGGTGCCGGTGACGTAGTCGATGCCCAGCAGGTCGGCCTGCTCCGGGTCACTGACTGCGGCGTAGACCACGGGGATCCCGGTCCCCTCGGCGGCCACCGCCATCAGCTGGGCGGCGGTGGAGGCGATGGGGATGATGACGCTCACCTCATCAGCGACCACCTGGGCGCCGATCTGGGTCAGCACGCTCTCGTCCCCCTGGCCGGAATAGATCTCGTACTCAATGGCCTCCCCGCCGGCGGCGATCTCGTCCAGGCGGGCGGCCACAGCGGCGGCGATCTCGTCCAGGGAGGGGTGGTCCATCTGCTTGACGATGGCCACCTTGAATCCCGTATCCTCGGTGGCGGAACCGGAACCGGCGGGGGCCGGCTGGCCGGAGCTTCCACTTCCGCCGCCGGTCTTCTCGCCGCAGGCGGCCAGGGACAGGAGCACGGTCAGGGACAGGGCGGCGGCCAGGAACTTTTTCATGTTGTTTTTCATAGGATTTACCTCCATTTTGCCCGGTTTGGGCCAATATTTTCTTGGGTGGGTGATGGAGGGGCCGGTGCCGGCGGCCTTGATTTGGAGTTTCTTCCGGGAATAAAAAAACAGCCCCCTGTCCCACATGGGACAAGAGCTGCACTCCTGCGATACCACCCAAATTGATGTGAACACACATCCGCTCGCCTCACGCGCCATCACGCGTGCCCGATGGATAACGGGTGGGTCCCCGTCGGCATCTACTGGGCCGGAGCCGTTCAAGCCGCCCTCGAAAGTCCATTCACCTGGCCACGCCCCGCCCCGATCTCACCACCCGGGACTCTCTGAGGGATTGCTAAACCGGCTACTACTCTTTCTCAAAGGTTTGCTCTGTTTGATTGTTGTGGTTATTATAGCGGCCCCTCCCCCGTTTGTCAACCCCTATTTTTTAATTGGGTAAAGAAAAAATGGGAGGCGTGCTTTTCACGCCCCCGTTGGATCAGTCCTGGCTCAGGGCCGCGGAGCTGGCTTTCAGATAAGACTGCATATGGACAAAGGCCACAATCGCCACTACCAGATTGACAATGGCCAGCACACCCGCCAGAACAAAGATGGCGGCGGAACAGAACGTAAATACCACACCGGCCACAGCGGTACCCAGCGCCCACTGCCAGGCCTTGCCGCCCTTCTCCTGCTCCTCAAAACACTTGCGCTCACTCAAGAAGAACTGGGTGCCCTCAATGAGGAAGTAAGTCTGGGCCAGGGAACAGCCCGTCTGCGCCAGCCCCATCACGGTAGCGAAGATGGAGTCGCCCCGGGCCAGCAGGCTAAGTACAATCCCGATGGCACACAGGATCAGGGCCTTCATGAAGTGGCTATGCTCGTTGCGCATGTCCACCAGACCTACCAGGGACATAAGACCCCCTATCAGCACCGCAATCGCCAGCCCAACCGTCACCACGACAGCCAGAGGTCCTAAGATCGGTAGAAGAAAAACAGACAGCACCAGGCAAATTGAAGAGGCAATGACAACAACGTTGGCCTTATAGATCAGGTCCAGGCCTTTACTGACTCTTTTCGGATCGCCCATCACAATTTCCTCCTCTGTGTTTGTAAAAAAAGGACGGGCCGGGGCCCGTCCTTTTGGATGAGAAAATTACTCGTTGATGTCGATAACCACGCCGGAACCCACGGTGCGGCCGCCCTCACGGATGGCGAAACGCAGGCCGTTCTCAATGGCGATGGGGGTGATCAGCTCCACGTCCATGTCCACGTTGTCGCCGGGCATGCACATCTCGGTGCCCTCGGGCAGGGTGATGATGCCGGTCACGTCGGTGGTACGGAAGTAGAACTGGGGACGGTAGTTGTTGAAGAAGGGGGTGTGACGGCCGCCCTCATCCTTGTTCAGGACGTAAACCTGGCCCTTGAACTTGGTGTGGGGGTGGATGGAGCCGGGCTTGCACAGGACCTGGCCACGCTCGATGTCGGTCTTGGCCACGCCACGCAGCAGGCAACCGGCGTTGTCACCAGCCTCGATGAAGTCCAGGGTCTTGCGGAACATCTCCATGGAGGTGACGACGGTGCTCTTCTTCTCCTCGGTCAGACCAACGATCTCAACGGTCTCGCCGGCCTTCAGCTGGCCACGCTCCACACGGCCGGTGGCCACGGTGCCACGGCCGGAGATGGTGAACACGTCCTCGACGGGCATCAGGAAGGGCATGTCGGCCTTGCGGTCAGGAGTGGGGATATAGCTGTCAACAGCGTCCATCAGCTCCTTGATGCAGGCGAAGTCGGGGTCGTCCACATTGCCGGACTCGTTGGTCAGGGCGTTCAGGGCGGAACCCTTGATGATGGGGATCTCGTCGCCGGGGAACTCACGCTCGGACAGGGTCTCACGGACCTCCATCTCCACCAGCTCCAGCAGCTCCTCGTCGTCCACCTGGTCGCACTTGTTCAGGAACACGACCATGGCGGGCACGCCCACCTGGCGGGCCAGCAGGATGTGCTCCTTGGTCTGGGCCATGGGGCCGTCGGTGGCGGCGATGACCAGGATGGCGCCATCCATCTGAGCGGCGCCGGTGATCATGTTCTTGATATAGTCGGCGTGGCCCGGGCAGTCCACGTGGGCATAGTGCCGGGCGTCGGTCTCATACTCCACGTGGGCGGTGTTGATGGTAATGCCGCGCTCGCGCTCCTCGGGAGCCTTATCGATGCTGGAGTAATCGGTGTAATCCGCCTTGCCCTGGAAGGACAGGTACTTGGTGATGGCGGCGGTCAGAGTGGTCTTGCCGTGGTCAACGTGGCCGATGGTGCCGATGTTGACGTGGGGCTTGCTTCTTTCAAATTTCTGCTTGGCCATTTGGAAAATCCTCCTTAAACGGTTAAAGAATTGGATGGGATCAGCATGAAAACTCAATATGCTGATATTTTACAACAAGTCCGACGAAAAAGCAATCCTAAAAACGGACTTCACAGGGAATATTTTGGGTATTGCCCCTTACCGCATCGCCCGGCCGCCCATGCGCTGGTCGATGATCTTTTCCCGGATGCTCTTGGGAATCTCCAGGTAGCTGTGGGGCTCCATGGTGTACTGGCCGCGGCCCTGGGTGCGGGAGCGCAGGTCGGTGGCGTAGCCGAACATCTCCCCCAGGGGCACCAGCGCGTCCACCTGGACGGCGCCGGGGCGGTTCTCCTGGCCCTGGATCTGTCCGCGGCGGCTGTTCAGATCGCCGATAACGTTGCCCAGGTACTCATCGGGCACAATGACGCTGACCTTCATAATGGGCTCCATGAGGGTGGGATCCGCCTTCTGGCAGGCCTCCTTGAAGGCCATGGAGCCGGCGATCTTGAAGGCCATCTCGGAGGAGTCCACCTCGTGGTAGGAGCCGTCGTACAGGGTGACCTTCACATCCACCACCGGATATCCGGCCAGCACGCCGGAGAGCATGGCTCCCTGGATGCCGGCGTCCACGGCGGGGATATACTCCTTGGGCACCACGCCGCCCACAACCTCGTTGACGAACTCGTAGCCCTTGCCGGACTCGTTGGGCTCCACGCGGATCTTGACGTGGCCGTACTGGCCCTTACCGCCGGACTGGCGGGCGTACTTGGTATCCTGCTGGACGCTCTTCTTGATGGTCTCCTTATAGGCGACCTGGGGTGCGCCCACGTTGGCCTCCACCTTGTACTCCCGGAGCAGGCGGTCCACGATAATCTCCAGATGGAGCTCGCCCATACCGGCGATGATGGTCTGCCCGGTCTCCTCGTCGGTGTAGGTCTTGAAGGTGGGGTCCTCCTCCGCCAGCTTCATCAGGGCGACGCCCATCTTCTCCTGGCCGGCCTTGGTCTTGGGCTCGATGGCCACGCGGATGACGGGCTCGGGGAACTCCATGGACTCCAGAATAACGGGGGCCTTCTCATCGCAGAGGGTGTCGCCGGTGGTGGTATTCTTCAGACCGATGACGCCGGCGATGTCGCCGGAGTAGATGGTCTCGATGTCCTCCCGGTGGTTGGCGTGCATCTGGAGAATGCGGCCGATCCGCTCCTTCTTTCCCTTGGTGCAGTTGAGCACAGAGGTACCGGTGCTCAAGGTGCCGGAATACACCCGCACGAAGCTCAGGCGGCCCACATAGGGGTCGGTCATGATCTTGAAGGCCAGGGCGGAGAAGGGGGCGCTGTCGTCGGAGGGGCGCTCCTCCTCCGCGTCGGTCTTGGGGTTGACGCCCTTGATGGCCGGCACGTCCAGCGGGGAGGGCATATAATCCACGATGGCGTCCAGCAGGCGCTGGATGCCCCGGTTGCGGTAGGAGGTCCCGCAGGTGACAGGAACCATCTCCACCGCGCAGGTCGCCTGCCGGATGGCCTTGCGGATGCGGTCGGTGGGGACCTCCTGGCCCTCCAGGTACATCTCCATAATTTCATCATCGAACATGGACACGGCGTCCAGCAGCTTCTCGCGGTACTCGTCGGCCAGCCCGGCCATATCTGCGGGGATCTCCTCCTCGCTGATGTCCTTGCCCAGGTCGTCGTGGTAGATAAAGGCCTTCATCTCCACCAGGTCGATGATCCCCTGGAAGTCGGCCTCCTTGCCGATGGGGAGCTGAATGGGCACCGCGTTGCACTTGAGCCGCTCATCGATCATGCGCAGCACGTTGAAGAAGTCCGCGCCCATGATGTCCATCTTGTTGACGTAGATCATGCGGGGGACCTTGTAGTGGTCCGCCTGTCTCCAG
>CAMTMC010000006.1 GCA_947073515.1 uncultured bacterium
CAGGCGCAATGTCGTGAATCTGCTGATTATGATGGTCAAGGTCACTGAGGACAGCATTGAGATTGTCTGGAAGGTTTGATGTTCACTGTGTTTGTAATGCTTTGCCGGTTCCCTTGTCGTGGATAGCGAAGTCGGCGCACATTCCAGCATCCACAAAATTGTCTTTGACGAAAGAACGGACAAGGGCAAGCTGCTCCGCCCTGGATAACTCAATCGGCAAGGCCACTTCAATCTCCCTGGCAAGTTGGGCATCGCTGGATTTCTCTATCTGCTCCACCGAGTTCCAGAGGGTGGAGCGGTCTTGAAACTCCGGCGGGGCGTGAGAGGGCAGCATGATTTCTGTGTGGACAACGCCGCCCTTGCGGGTGTAGTCATGGGTCATTCCGTCCCACTCGTTCACCAGCTTTTCACCGCTCCGATAGGCGGCAGCGGCCACAGCGGACTTGCCCTGGCTCCGCTGAATGATTTGGATGGGACAATGAAAAATTGCCGTAAAAATGCACCTCCTTTCAGTGCTGGATATTGGCCCCGCCGGAAAGTGACAGACGCGCAGCGGGTGTCACTTTCTGGCGGAGATGCGGGGGTTTGGGGGTGTCAACCCCCATTGCGCTCGGAGAGCGCAACAGCCCCCGGCAGGGCGCACGACACCGGCCACGGTGTATAAGTGCGCCATTCGGACTGGGGATTACTCCGCAACCTCGTTTTTGGGTGCTTTTTCCGCCAGCTCCGCCGCCCCTGGCAGGCGGGAGAGGGCAATCAGGAATGCCTTGACTTCCTCGCCCTCCATGCCGACAACGGCAGGGAAAACAGCCTCCAAAATGGCCCCTCGGCCAATCAGCCGGTGCGTCCTGGCCCGGTGTTCCTCGCTTCGCTTTCGGTTCAGCAAAATCTTCTGACGGTTCTGATATTGGGCGATTTTCTTCTCAACCTCCTGGGGCTTGTCCATGGCTATCAATCCTCCTTTTCCAGCCAGCCATTTTTGGCGAAAATCTTCAGCAATTTTTTTAGTGCGCCGGTCACGCTATCGCTGGCACAACTTCCGCTAATGCCCTCATCCGCCGCAATCTCCCGGAATTTCTTTTTCAAAACATACCGGGCATGGAGCCGCCGCGCCTGGGTGGGGGATAGCTGTGAGATGGCCTCCGCCAGACGTTCCAGCAACAGTTCTTCAGCGGCCTCGTCAATCTCCCGAATAATCAAATCCTCCGGGGACTGCACAAGGAACATGGCATGGTTTTCAATGCCGGGGCTGCAATCCATGGAGTAAACGTGATAGTAACTTTTCCTGCCCTCCTGCCGGTTCTCATAAAGCCGACATTCCTCCATGACGGCGGCTACCTCATCCGGCACTTCAATAAACGTGTCCTTTGTGTAGAGCGGGTAATAGTGCTTTCGCAAATTGACAATCGCCATACCGCCCTCACTTTCCCTGGGGATGGTCTGCGTAGTAGCGGCGCAGATTGCACAGGCCACAAACGGACGCATATGGGGTCCCCGCGGTCACCCGGCGAAGCGGTGACCGCGGGGAGAGGAGGGACAACGGAATGAGTGAGCTTTCGACGCAGGCGGAAGCGAAAGATATGGAGTTTGTCCCGACGAGGGTGGGGGTGGCGTAGACCAAAGCCTCCCGCAAAGTAGCCATCAGCCGGTCACGCTCGGCCCGTTCCTCCGCCAGCATGACAAGCTGCTCCGGGGACAGGCTGTGTTCCAAGGCGTAGTTCTCCGTCCACTCGAAAGCGTCCAGGGAGTAATAGGCCCGGTGATACCGCTTGCGGCGCTCATAGTTCCGCATTTCCCTGACGGACTGGCACAGCACGTCAAAGACTTCCTCACTGACCTCCACCAGCTTGTCCTGCTGATAATGGGGATAGTAGAGCCGCAGATTGATGATTTTCATATAGCCTCCTAAATGGCAGGAGGGACAAGCAGCCGAAACTGCTTGTCCCTCCCGGTGATGGAGCGAACGCCCCTCACATTATAGCCCACTTAGGGGGTCGGTCGTATGGGCCTATTTCCAAAATTTTTGAAAAGTTTTTCTGACAGCGTTGATGGAAGTCTGTACCGAACCTTTGGTACAACCGCACATCTCGGCAATCTCCGCATAGCTGAAATCATACAGGGCATAGAGCAAGAACCGCTTCCGCTGGGTGGGAGTGCAGAGAGCCAGCACCGACAGGATTTCATCCAGCGTTTCCCTCTGGCAGATCAGTTCCTCCGGGGTGGCGCAGTAGGGCAAGCGGCCCTCCGTAGCGATTATGTACTCGTCAAATTCGCGGCCATCCCAATGCCGCCGCTGTTCATGGGCAAGGTTCTCCGCCTTGTGGTCGGCCTGGGTGAGATATTCGTAGACCTCTACCGAAACGGACACGGCCTGCCCATAGTAGTTGATGGTAATTTCCATCATCCTTTCCTCCGTTCAGATTTTTGGGGTCTGAACGAAGGGGGCGGGGAGCGGCAACGGGGCCGGTGTTGCTGGCCTGGGTATAGAAAAGCGCCCGGACAGTGCAAGACTGTTCGGGCGCCGGGGACGACATTATGAGTCGTCAGAAAATGACTATTTTCGCAATCTTGGGTGGAGTGCGCCGCTGCGGGGGTCAGGCTTTTTTTGACAAGCTCCTATCTATCTGTAATTGCATAGCGGCATTCTCCTATATGTCGAGAAAGCAAATGTAAAGGCGGCGGCTTTAATAAACCGCCGCAGAAAATAAGCCCTAAATGGATAGAACTTCTGTTATTCGCTGAAATTACCCTACATCATCCGATGGAGCAGAATAGTGATTCTGCACTGCTGCCGGAAGCTCGTCATACTGTACCTCGCTCCAATCCAGGACACCCCGGACTGGCATGACGGTCAGACGAATAAAGGCCCCTTCCCGCAGTTCTCTGGAAGTTCCAAAGGTGATCTCTTTCTCGCTCCCATTTTCGTCATAGGACAGCAGCGTGTAGGAATAGGGCAGGTTGCCTTTGAAGTTAATGACGCCTCCGTTAGAATCCACCTGTTCCACCTTGGTGTTGTCGATCTGGGCGTAATACTCGGCGCTGCCGGAGCCGGAGAGAAACCATGCGCAAAAGCCGACCAGACCAATGAGAAAGACAGCAACGACGCCTATTATGATTTTCAATTTTTTCTTCATATTGTTTGACACCCCTTACCAACCTTTTTTAGTGATGACCCGTTTGGGCTTTTTTGCTGTCTTTGGAGCCGCACCTTTTTTCGCTGTCGCCACAAAAGCGGCGGCAATCAGCAGAGCGGCCAGCAAACTGAGCATACAAAGCAACGGATTCCAATGGACGGCCGCATCATAGCTACGGTATCCGATCAGCCCCATGCTTGCGGTCACGGGATACAAATTCGCCAAGGTCATGCTCCCTGCCGCAAACATCCCGCCGTAGCCGTAGACAAAGGCTACCACTGCTCCAATTAAGTGCCCGTTTGGGATACGGGCGGCGATGGCGATGATTGGCAGAACCGCGATATAGAGGAACAGGCAGTTGGCCGTAATCTGCAACCCAGCCTGCATAACTGCTGGAAAATCGCCACCTGGGAAGCCCAAAAGGAAGGATGCTGTCACTGTGAACACGGTGCTGACGATCCCCAGGAACAGGGAGAGCAGCCCGCAGACAGCCAGCTTGCCAGCCAGCAGAGCGGGAAAGGACAGGGGGACCGTCAGGATGTTTTTCAGTGTGTCGTCCGTTCTTTCCCGGCTGATGATATATCCGGTAATCAACGCGATACACATGGGGAAAATTGTTGTGATGTTGTTCTTCAGGACCTGCTCCACGAAAAAGGAGAAGGTCCATACACTTCCATCCTGGGCGGTGGTGGAGAAAACGGTCAGCAGGACGGATAGCAGCATCAGGAAAACCCCTGCCCAGACCATGTGATACCGTTTCAGTTTCCAAACTTCAGTTTTCAGCAGTACCAGCATCTCAATCTCCCCCTCTCCTTTTATACAGCCGGTCAATCAGCAGAATGGACAGGACAGTCATTGCACTCAAAATCAAGACGGTCTGCATTGTTGAGGGAATCAGGTATTGCAGTTCCCCCAGGCTGCCCTTGACGCCATGCCGAACCATATCCCCCGCGCACCAGAGGTTTGTGAGGGGAATCGGCATCAGCCAGCACAGAAACTTCGGCAGGGCGCCGAAGCTGCTTTCGGCGGTCAGGCTCAATACACTGTAAAAGATGCACAGCAGGACGGAAAAGATATAGGTCTTGCTGAAAAAGACCACCAGCACTACCAACGGCAGGGTGCCCGCCGTGACGAAAACTCCCATCTCTACCGCCACCCACAGCTTGTAGCCCAGCCCGCCCACCTCGGCAATCAGGCCCCCGCAGACAATGGTGACGGCGGCTGTGGACAGACAGAAGATCAGTCCGAACAGAAACAGAACGATAATTTTGGCAAAAATCATCTGGGTGCTGGTCACCGGAATGGTCCGCAGGTTTTTGAAGGTGTCGTTGTCCCGCTCCATAAAGAACAGCATAGCGGCGATGACGCCGATGACGCAGGGCAGAAGCAGCTCCACCCCATAGCCCAGGACAAACTGGTAAAAGTCGTCAAAGAGCTCGGCTTTCGTGTCGTACCGCTCCATCATGCGGGGCGTCAGCATCATCAGTGCCAGCGGGGGCGGGAACAGGAACGCGGAGAGGACCACAAAAGGAATGAACTTCTTCCGTTTCAGCTTCGCCAGCTCGCAGAAAATCAGCTTAAGCAATCCCCTCACCCCCGGTCACCCGCTTGAAGTAATCCTCCAGGCTTTCCTCCACAGTTGCGGCCTCCGACACCTCCAGACCATACTGCACAAAGGCGGATACGATCTTTGCCACGGGAACCTTGGCAGAATCCAGCCGCAGATGATGGCCGTCCTGTACGGCAAACTGATTTTCGTGGAAAGCACTGTTCAAGACCTCCGCTGCCCGCCCCGTGTCGGAGACTGTGAAGCGGATATACCGGTCGCTCTTGGCTTCCAGGTCCGCAAGGCTCTCCTCCTCCAGCAGCACACCGTGGTCGATGATGCCAATGTCGTCCGCCAGCAGAGCCACCTCGGAGAGAATGTGGCTGGAGATTAGAATTGTCTTGCCCCGCTCGTCGCACAGCGCCCGGATGAAGGAGCGCACCTCCGCGATGCCGATGGGGTCCAGGCCGTTGATAGGCTCGTCCAGAATCAGCAGTTCCGGGTCGTGCATCACCGCCAGGGCAATGGCCAGCCGTTGCTTCATGCCCAGGGAGTATTGAGAAAAGAGCTTTTTATCCCGATAGGGCAGGCCCACCAGCTCCAGGGCGCTTTTGATGGCGTTCTGGTTTTTCAATCCCCGCAGGGCAGCGAAAATACGCAGGTTCTCCGTTCCCGTCAGGTTGGGATAAAAGCCGGGGGATTCAATCAGGCTGCCGATGCGGGGCAGCAGCTTCTTCTCATTGCCCAGCAGGGACTTCCCCCAGATCGTCACCTTCCCTGACGTGGGCTGGGTCAGGCCCAGCAGCATCTTCATGGTGGTGGTTTTTCCGGCTCCGTTTCGGCCCAGCAGACCATAAATGCGGCCCCTCTGAACGTGGATGTTCAGCTCCGCCACGCTCTTTTGCGTCCCGTACTGTTTGGTCAGTTGTTTCGTTTCAATTACGATTTCGCTCATAGCGTTTACCTCCTTTGCGGGGTCAGTATACAACACCATCCTTGAGCGATCCTTGAGGCAACCTTGAGATAACCTTGAGATTGCGCCGGCGGCATATACAATTTTTAGTTTCTGCGCTATAATGAGTGCGGACAGGAGGGGCTTATATGCTGGACAGAGAAATCCTCGTTGTAGACGATGAAAAAGATTTGCGGACAATGATCCGCTCCATTTTTGAGAGCGCCGGATATACACAGATTACAACAGCGGCCTCCGGGCAAGAGGCGCTGGCGGTGATGGCGAAAAAAATACCCGGCATCATCATTCTGGATGTGATGATGCCGGATATGGACGGGTTTGAACTGCTCCAGGAAATTCGGGCCGTCAGCAAAGTTCCCGTTCTTATGCTCACCGCGAAGGGGGAAGCCGAGGACCGCTTTGCCGGGTTCGAGCTGGGGGCGGACGATTATCTGGTCAAGCCTTTTCTCCCGAAGGAATTGCTGCTGCGGGTTCAGGCAATTTTGAAACGGGCCTATCCTGAAAAAGAGCGGGTTGTTACGCTGAACGCTGCCTCGGTGGATTTAGACCGGGCAGAGGTTATCCGAGATGGACTGCGGACTCCCTTGACCGCCAAGGAGTATAGCGTTTTTGAAAAGCTGGCGGAAAATGCGGGCCGAATCGTCACCATCGGCGTTCTCTGTCAAACGCTGTGCGGAGAAATCTGGCAGGGCTATGAGACAACGCTGATGACCCACATCCGGCACCTGCGGGAGAAGATCGAGGAAAATCCGTCAAAGCCCGTGTCGCTCCTGACGGTGAAGGGCCTGGGATATAAGCTGGTGGTAAAGGAGCCGGAGAAATGAAACCTGTGGAACGCTTCTTTCGGAAATACTTTTTATCTATGGTGGGCATCATCGTGCTGTTCCTGCTACTCAATGTTGTCCTGTTTTTCTCTGTGCTGATCTGGGCCTGGCAGACCTCGGAGACACCGGACCTCTCCATGAGCGAAATCTGTGACAGGATTACTCTGGACGGAACAGGACATTTGACGGCGGCTGGGGAGCTGGCCGAAATGTTGGAAGAACATCACGCCTGGGCCATGGTTTTGGACGATATAGGAACGGTCATTTTTCAGAGCAGACTGCCGGAGGAATTGCCCCGGCGGTACACGGCAGCGGATGTGGCAACATTCAGCCGGTGGTATTTGGGGGATTATCCGGTCTATGTGCAGGAGCATCCCCAGGGGCTATTGGTAGTGGGCGGCGAAAAGGGCAGTCAGGCGAAGTATTACTTTTCCGTCAGTGAGAGCTATGCGAGAAAACTGCTTGTCGGGCTGGCTGCCGTCTTTCTGACCAATATCATTGTGGTGGTCCTGCTGATTTGGAAGAACACCCGGCACGTTGAAAAGGCGGTCACGCCCATTTTGCGGGGGATCGAAACGGTTTCCTCCGGCCAGCCGGTCAGCCTCCCGGAGAGAGGCGAATTGGCGGAGATCAACCGGCAGCTCAACAGGGCGGGGGCTTTTATTGCCAAAAAGGACAGCGCCCGCGCCGACTGGATCAGCGGTATCTCCCATGACGTGCGGACACCCCTCTCGGTAATTTTGGGTTTTGCCGGGCAATTGGAGGCTGACCAAACCCTCCCGGCCTCCGCCCGTGAACAGGCGTCCCATATCCGCAGGCAGGGGGAGAAGCTGCGGAGCCTGATCTCCGATTTGAACCTCACGTCCAGGCTGGAGTATTCCATGCAGCCCCTTCGGATGGAGAAAGTCTATTTCGTGGAGCTGGCGCGGCAAGTCGTCTGTGAGTTTTTGGACGGCGGGTTAGAGGCGCGGTATCAAATTATGTTTGATTCCAGCCAGGAGAGCGAAACAGCGTCCATCATGGGAGACGAAGCTCTGCTGAAACGTGCGCTGTATAATATGATTCAGAACAGCGTCATTCATAATCCAAAAGGGTGCGTGATTTCTGTTTCCGTAGTGTGGAACGGAAACAATACGGTCATAACGGTATCGGACAACGGCATCGGCGTGTCCGCTGAGAAGCTGGACAAATTAAGAGCGACAACAAATCATTTGGAAAGTACCGATGAAAGATTAAAGCTAAGACACGGTTTAGGCGTTCTGTTGGTCCGTCAAATTGTTGAGGCGCATCATGGAACCATGGAAATTCTTAGTGAGCCGCAAAATGGGTATCAGACAGTTTTAGTTTTTCCCGGCGGGGAGACATAAGGAAACGGAGAACGCTTGCATACGTTCTCCGTTGCTCTTTATTTGGTTCTAATATATCAGCTCCGCAACTTGATTTTCATTGTAATGCATTTTCTCCCAAAAATTGGATTTGAAACAGCTTGTCCCATCAAAAGTTTTAACAGGTTGTCCTTACACCATTGCCGCCGGAAAAGGCTTGTCCTACCAACAATCCAGTGTTTTCAAGGCTTTCCGGTCTTGTTGCGCTTACGCCATCGCCCCATCGGCGGCCAGATCCTCCGTCAGGTCGGCGATGGGGTCGCCGGTGGACTGGATACCGGCGGCGGACCAGGGGAAGCCGGAGGCGGCGGTGGGGTACACCCCAGTGGTGTGGTCCACAAAATAGGGCGCGAAAGCGCTGTCCTTGATCTGCTCCTCGGTCAAGTTCCGGGTGAGCTGGTGGACAACAGCCGCTACCATCTCCATGTGGCCTAGCTCCTCAGTTCCGATGTCGGTCAGCAGGCCCTTCGCTTCCGCATAGGGCATGGAGTACCGCTGGGAGAGATAGCGCATGGAGGCGCCCAGTTCGCCGTCCGGACCGCCGTACTGGGAGATAATGACAGCGGCCAGCTTGGGATTGGGTGTGGCGATCTTCACCGGAAACTGAAGCTTTTTTTCATACAGAAACATGTTATTTCACCTCGTTCTGCTCATAATTCCAAGGCCAGGGATCGCACAGCCACTGATAGCTGTCTCCAGCGGCTGCGGCGCTCTTAGTCAGCGGGCCGAACTTGGACTCATAGGCCGCCTTGGCCGCCTTCTCCATAGCGGCGTACTGCTTGTAGAGGTTGAATGCCTCGGTATCGTCCTTGTGGGTATCCAGATAAGTCCCAAGCTCCAGCACCACAAACTCCAGCGCCTGGAGCTCGGCCAGCGGGGTGGCGGGTACCGTGGAGCCCTCCACCTTCAGGTGAAAGGGCAGATTCAGCCCCGGGAACAGCGTGCCGTTGCTCAAAGCCTCGGTTTGGCTGTATTTCTGGGGGTTGTTCTGCTGGAAGGGCACATAGGGGACTGCCAGTCCCGCGCAGGACGGCATTGTGCCGTTGCCATCCGGGCAACTGGCCTCAGTAGTGCCGTTGGCGGCGCCGGGGGTGTTGGAGCGGGCGCCGGTAAGTTCGTTAAACAAAGGGAATTCCCTCCTTCATTAGATGACAGGGGGGACGGGGGCGGAACGCCCCAAGGCGTCCCCTCAGTCCAGTCTATGCCGCCCGGTCTGGGACGGCTACGCATACCAGGCCGGCGGCGGCCATACAATAGGGGGGAGGTGGTGATTTGTGAGACGAGGAATCCTTCTGGCCGGCTCTATCGCCGGGGTGGTTATTCTGCTGGTCCTGGTCCTGGGGAGGCTGGGGGAACTGATGGAGCCCGCCATCAGGCCAGCGGTGGGCCGCCAGGAGAAGACCCTGGTTTTGGACGCGGGCCACGGCGGAGAGGACGGCGGAGCGGTTTCTCTCACTGGAGTGCCGGAGAGCCAGATCAACCTGGCCATTGTCCTGAATATGCGGGATATTCTGGGGCTGTATGGGGTGGATCCGGTCCTGCTGCGGGAGGCGGACATCTCCCTTCACAGCGAGGGGGCGGACACCCTGCGGGAGAAGAAAACTTCCGATCTGAAAAATCGTGTGGCCGCTGTGGAGGCGCTGCCAGACGCCACCCTCATCAGCATCCACCAAAATACATATACCAGCAGCCGGTACCAGGGAACCCATGTGTTCTACGCCCCCACCCCGGGCTCGAAGGAGCTGGCGGAACAGATCCAGGAGGCCATACAGATCGGCCTCCAGCCGGATAATGAGCGGATTGTAAAGGAAATTTACGATACAGTCTATCTGATGAACCACATCACCTGCCCGGCGGTTCTGATAGAGTGCGGCTTCCTCACCAATCCGGAGGAGGAGGCCCGGCTGCGGGAGCCAGGCTATCAGAAGCAGTTGGCGGCGGTGATCGCAGGGGAGTACCTGGCCTATGGGCGGAACCTGGCATAAAAACCTTGGACGGCGGTCAAACAGGACCGCCGTCCAAGGTTTACTTTATAGAAAAAATCTGTTACAATAAGGTCTATATCTAGGCGTCCTTTGGGCGTGTTGATATTTTTCAAGCAAGTCCCGGTAACCACACTGGGAAACAAGTCAAATTTTCTCTGTTTTCCGCCGGAGGGCGGGGAAACTAGGATAAAATCTAGAATTTGATCAGGGGGAACAGGATGCGGTACCAGGAGCAGGTGAACGGTAAGGAATTTTTCTTTGAGGCAGATCAAAGGCTGGCCCAGGTCTCCCAGTTTTTTGTTGGGATTATTCGCCAGCAGGAGGAGAGGCACGCAATTCTTCAGGAGGGGAAGCTGCTGCAGATCGGCTGGAATTTTTTCAAGGTGTTAGGGGAGAATGGACGCTATCAGATTCTGGCGCTGGACTACGGGAAAGACCCCTTTGCGGATATGAGCGCTGATCTGTCCCCGGCCCTGACCTTCTTCCAGCGCCAGCTGGATACCGTGGCAACGGCCGGCGTCAAGGCGGTGGACACCACCTTTCAGCATACCCTGCTGGCTCGGAAGTCGGTGTTGGAGGGGAAAAACATATACTTTGTCCGGGAGTACGCCCCGAAAGACAGTGATTCCGGCTGGTTCTGCGCCTCGATAGAGGATGAAAAGAGCGACGATCCCAAGGACTACACCAAACTGATGACCTATCAGCTGCTGTCCTTCTGCCCTGGGGCCATTGACATCATCCAATTCCCGGTGGGTACCATCGCCGTTTTTGAGGACGGACAGCTGGTGGAGGCTGTGGACGGGAACAACCGTAAACTGCTCTAGACAGGGGGAGGGCCATGAAAGTTAAGACGCTGTTTTACTGTACCGAGTGCGGCAACGAGCTGCCCAAGTGGGCGGGACAGTGCCCGGCCTGCCGGGCCTGGAACACCATTGTGGAGCAGCCCCAGGAGAAGGCAGCCAAAAAGGCTGGGTCAACCAAGAAAGCCGGGTCGGCGCTGGGGGTGGCTGTCCGCCCGCCTAAGGCCATGTCCGAAGTGGAGACCACGGATGAGCTGCGCTTCGCCACCGGCATGGGGGAGCTGGATCGGGTGCTGGGCGGGGGAGCGGTCAAGGGCTCTCTTGTGCTGGTGGGAGGTTCGCCAGGCATCGGCAAATCCACCCTGATGCTCCAGATCTGCGACAGCCTTTGCCGGTTCGCCAAGGTCCTCTATGTATCCGGGGAGGAGTCGGAGCGGCAGATCAAGCTCCGGGCCGAGCGTCTGCGTGTAAGGGGAGAGGGCCTGTACCTCCTGGCGGAGACCAATTTAGAGAATATGGTGGACGCCGTCCACCAGCTCCAGCCTGACGTGCTCATTGTGGACTCCATCCAGACCTTGTACCACGGGGATGTGACCTCCGCCCCTGGCAGCGTCACGCAAGTAAAGGAATGTACCTTAACATTGATGCAGCTGGCCAAGGGGGAGGGCCTCACTGTTTTTGTGATCGGCCATGTGAATAAAGAGGGCTCAATCGCCGGTCCCAAGGTGCTGGAGCACATGGTGGACTGCGTGCTCACCTTCGAGGGGGAGCGGCAGATGGCCTACCGGATTCTCCGGGCCACCAAAAACCGCTTCGGCGCTACCAATGAGATCGGGGTCTTTGAGATGGGGGAAGAAGGGCTGAGCGAAGTGCCCAACCCCTCGGAGGCTCTGCTGGCCGGGCGGCCCAAGGATGCCCCCGGCACCTGCGTCACCTGTGTGATGGAGGGGGTACGCCCGGTGTTGGCGGAAATTCAGGCGCTGGTGGTACCCTCCAGCCTGGGCAACCCCCGCCGGGTAAGCAATGGCTTTGAGTACAGCCGGTCCATGCTCCTGCTGGCGGTGCTGGAGAAGCGGGGCGGCCTGATGATCGGCGGCTGTGACGCCTATTTGAATGTCATAGGCGGGCTGTACCTGGAGGAGCCCGCCGCTGACCTGGCCGCTGTGCTGGCGCTGGCCTCCAGCTTCCGGGACAGGCCGGTGCCCAGCGGCCTGGCCGCCATTGGAGAGGTGGGCCTGACCGGGGAGCTGCGCGCCACCAGCGCTTTGGGCCAGCGGCTGGCGGAGGTACAGCGGCTGGGATTCACCAAGTGCCTGATCCCCAAGCGGACACAGGGGAAGCTGCCTGTCCCAGATGGCCTAGAGCTGATCCGGGTGGCCAACATCCGGGAAGCCATGGCCGCGCTGCTGTGATCCGGAAGTGTGCTGAGGTACAAAGTTGACGCAGGCGGAGCGGCCCAGTTCACCTGGAGAAGCCGCCCGGGACAAGGAACAGTAGCCGTCTTTCTGATAGACGCAGGGGTCGGTGCAGGCGATCAAGCTCAAATCCATCACCTCCCAAGGAAACATATGCTTACAAAGAGTCGTTGATAGTATGTCCGAAGCAAGAGCCAGATATGAAACAATAGATGAAAACAAAGATGAAGATTCCGAAAGGAGGGGACGATCAGCCGGGCTGGCGGATGGATGATATCAGTTCAACAAAATAAAAATTTTGTTGAACTGAGTGGAGGGAAAATACCCACAAACCGCCGGAACCCCGCTGAGCGCTATGTTGGATTACCGCGCCGAGGCGCCGCCGGTCCTGCGGGATTTCCTGGTCTACCACGAGACGATCCAGGGACACTCCCACAAAACGGTGGACGAGTATTTTTTAGATCTCCGGAATTTTTTCCGGTTTCTCAAGCAGGAAAAACAGCTGGTTCCCAAGGAGCTGCCGCTGGATCAGGTGCCCATTGACGATGTAGATCTCCAGCTGGTCAAAGCTGTCTCTCTGACAGAAATCTACGCCTACATGAACTACCTGTCCCGGGACCGGGGCCTGAACAACGCCTCCCGGGCCCGCAAGGTGGCCACGATCCGATCCTTTTATAAGTATCTGACCAACAAGGCCAAATTGCTGGAAACCAACCCGGTTCAAGACCTGGATTCCCCCAGAATGAAGAAATCCCTGCCCAGATACCTGAATTTAGACGAGAGCCTGACCCTTTTGGACAGCGTTGAGGGCAAGAATTCCGTCCGGGACTACTGTATTCTGACACTGTTCCTGAACTGCGGTTTGCGGATTTCCGAGCTGGTGGGCCTCAATAAAACCGATGTTCGAGGCGATCAGCTCCGGGTGCTGGGTAAGGGCAACAAGGAACGGATGCTCTACCTCAACGACGCCTGCCAGAAGGCGTTGGAGGATTGGCTTACCGAGCGTTCAGCTATGACATTGATTGACCAGAACGCCCTGTTTGTTACCCTGCAAAACCGCCGCAGAATCACCAAGGCCACAGTCCACCATCTGGTGAAAAAGCACCTGGCCGCCGCCGGGCTGGACAGCGCCCAGTACTCCTCCCATAAGCTGAGGCATACCGCCGCCACCCTCATGCTCCAGAACGGCGTGGACGTGCGGACCCTCCAGGAGGTGCTGGGCCACGACCACTTGAACACCACGCAGATTTACACCCACGTGGACAACGACGATCTGCGTACCGCCGCCCGGGCCAATCCCCTCAGCGGGGTAAAACAGCGGAAAAAACCGAAAAAAACGGAGGAAGAACGTTGAGAGCCTGTTTAAAATCTTCAGGCACACCGTCTGAGCGGGTCTTTTTCCGCCGCTCTACGTCAAATTTTCTTGCCGGGCGTCAGCCCGCCTGCGAAAATTCGCCTTGACCGGCAAAAAAATCCACGCCCATCCGGCACACCCGGAGATATGAAACAGGCTCTGAGAAAGGGCCCGCGCTATGGCGCGGGCCCTTTTCCTTTACATCTTAATCAGCTCGTAGGTTCGGGAGCCCAAACCGATTTTCTCGGCGTGCTCCAGACAGCTCCTCCACTCGGACTCCGGCGTGGAGTTGGTGAAGTGGTCGTGGTGGTCGTGGAAACTGGGGTCGGCCAGATTCCGGGCCAGCTGGCTGCCAGGCATGGGCTCGGCGGCCATACAGGCGTCCACACAGGCCTGATCCAGAGCTACCGGATCGACAGAGGCGAACATCCCCAGGTTGGGCAGGATGGGTACATCGTTCTCCCCGTGGCAGTCGCAGTTGGGGGACACATCCACGATCAGGGAGATATGGAACTGGGGACGGCCGTCCACCACCGCCTTGGTATACTCAGCCATGCGGCAGTTGAGGGCTTTTCCGGCGTTGTCGTTCTCAAAATAGATGGCGTCAAAGTTGCAGGCGCCTAGACAGCGGCCGCAGCCCACACAATTGTTCACGTCCACGGTCATTTTCTTGGTCTGCTGGTTGAAAACCAGGCCGTTGTTGGCGCACTCGCGCTGGCAGCGCGTACAGCCCCGGCAGGCCTCGGCGTTGATCTTGGGCTTGCCGCTGGCGTGCTGCTCCTTCTTCCCTGCCCGGGAGCCGCAGCCCATGCCGATATTTTTGATGGCCCCGCCGAAGCCGGTCATCTCATGGCCTTTGAAGTGGGTCAGGCTGATGAACACGTCGGCGTCCATCACCGCCCGGCCGATCTTGGCCTCCTTTACGTACTCGCCCCCCTGGACGGGAACCTCCACATCATCGGTGCCCTTCAGGCCGTCGCCAATGAGCAGAGGGCAGCCCACGGTGAGCGGAGTAAACCCGTTCTCCCAGGCGCACTCCAGGTGCTCCAGGGCGTTTTTCCGCTTGCCTGGATACAGGGTGTTGCAGTCGGTGAGGAAGGGTTTCCCACCCAGCTCCTTCACCACGTCCACCACCGCCCGGGCGTAGTTGGGCCGCAGATAGCTGATATTCCCCAGCTCACCGAAGTGCATCTTGATGGCGACAAACTTTCCATTCAAGTCCAGATTCTGGATCCCCGCCTTTTGAATGAGCTTCTTCAGCTTAGTGGGCAGGCTGTCGCCAAAGGCAACGGTGTGAAAATCCGTAAAAAATACTTTAGCAGCTGACATAGTCCCAACTCCTTATCCAATCAGTTGTGAAATTTTGTGCCTTTACCGCAATATCATATATAATCAGCGGGTCGTTCGTCAAGTAATTTTATTCCATCAGATCCAAAAATTCCTCCTCCGTGAGGATAGGCACTCCCAGCTCCTGGGCCTTTCTCAGCTTGGAGCCGGCGGCCTCCCCCGCCACCACATAGCTGGTCTTTTTGGAGACAGAACTGGCGGATTTCCCTCCCCGGGCCTCGATCATAGCGCTGGCCTCGTCCCGGGTGAACCGCTCCAGAGCGCCGGTGAGCACAAAGGTCAGCCCAGCGAAGCGCTGGTCTCTCCCCTGCTCCGCCGCCGTCATATTGACCCCAGCCTCCCGCAGCCGGGCGATGAGGTGGCGGCTTTGCGGGCTGGACATCCAGTCCAAGATGCTTTGGGCGGTGACCTCTCCAATGTCGTCTACGGCGGTCAGCTCCTCCAGGCAGGCACTCTCCAGAGCCTCCAAGGTTCGGAAGCGGGCGGCCAGCACCTTCCCCGCCTTCTGCCCCACCTGGCGGATGCCAAAGGCGAAGATCAGCCTTGACAGATCCTGGCCCTTGGATTTCTCCAGAGCGGCCAGCAGGTTTTGGGCGGATTTTTTGCCCATCCGCTCCAGCTGGGCCACGTCCTCCTCCTGAAGAAAGTACAGGTCACCGGGGGTCTTCACCAGCCCGGCGTTCACCAGGTTTTCCACCACGGCGATGCCAAGTCCCTCGATGTCCATGGCGTCCCGGCTGGCGAAGTGGGCGATGGTGCGAAGCAGCTGGGCGGGGCACTCCGCCCCGGTACAGCGGATGTGGGCGCCGTCCTCGTCCCGGGCCACCGGCGCGCCGCAGACGGGACACCGCTCCGGGAACCGGTAGGGGCTGGTGCCCTCGGGCCGCTCCTCCACTACCACGGACAGAACCTCTGGGATAATCTCCCCCGCCTTCCGCACCAGGACGGTGTCCCCGATACGGATATCCTTCTCCGCAATAAAATCCTGGTTGTGGAGGGTGGCATTGGTGACGGTAGTGCCCGCCAGCCGGACGGGTTCCAGTACCGCCTTGGGGGTGAGTACCCCGGTGCGGCCCACCTGAATCACAATATCCACTACCCTGGAGGGCTTTACCTCCGGCGGATACTTGTAGGCCGCCGCCCACCGGGGGAATTTGGCGGTAGAGCCCAATTTTTCACGATCCGACAAGCTATTTAACTTTATAACCGCCCCGTCAATATCGAATTGAAATTTCTCCCGGTTTTCACCGATCTGGGCGATGTGATCAATCACCTCGGGTGCCACGTTACAGCTGTAATGGGGTATTACTTTAAAGCTTCTGGCTGCCAGATACTCCAGAGTCTCCTGGTGGGTGAGGAAGTCCTCCCCCTCCGCCAGCTGTACGTTGAACACCAGAATATCCAGCCGGCGGGAGGCGGCGATTTTGGGGTCTAACTGCCGCAGAGAGCCGGCGGCGGCGTTCCGGGGATTGGCGAACAGGGCCTCTCCCCTCTTTTCACGCTCCTCGTTCAGGGCGTGAAAAATCTTTTTGGGCATAAAGACCTCTCCCCGGACAATCAGCCGGGCAGGGGCATCTGGAATTCTCAGAGGGATGGAGCGGATTGTGCGGAGATTTTCTGTGACGTCCTCCCCCACCTGTCCATCTCCCCGGGTAGCGCCACGGACAAAAAGGCCGTCCACATACTCCAGGGCCACCGACAGGCCGTCCACCTTGGGCTCCACCACATAGTCGGCGCTGGGGACTACGGCCCGCACCCGCTGGTCGAAGGCCTCCAGCTCCTGGAAGTCAAAGACGTCCTGAAGGGACTCCAGGGGCACTGGATGGGTGACCTGGGTGAAGGCGTCCAAGGCCTGCCCACCCACCCGCTGGGTGGGCGAGTCGGGAGTGACGGTCTCCGGATGGGCCTCCTCCAACTCCTCCAGGCGGCGAAGCAGGTGATCGTAGTCGTAGTCGGACATGGCGGGATTGTCCTGGACGTAGTACTCATAGCTGGCCTGGGTCAGCGTCCGGCGCAGGTCCTGGATCTCAGACAGGTAATCCATTTTTGTCTCCTCCCTCGGGACGGCATTGGAATCTTGAAATCAAACGGGGAAACAGGGTCCGGGACAGGCAGAACAGCCAGTAGCCCAGCATTGCCCCAGCAGTGTTGAGCGTCACATCGTCGATGTCGGTGTTCCGTCCGATGAAAAACTGGATGAACTCAATGGTCAGCGAGGAACCCAGCCCCAACAGCAGGGACTTCCACCACCGCCAGCCCCGCCACAGCAGGGCGGGAAAAAAGCCAATGGGGACAAAAATCCCGATGTTGGCCAGCATCAAAAACATGACCCACGGCCCTCGAAAGGCCCGGAAAATCTCCTGGAAGGGTTCCAGCTGAAGGGTCTGCAGCTGAACCTGAACGTCTACAGGGGGAAACAGGGGCTGTCTCCCGTTCATCACTTCCAGCCAGTGGCCCCGCGTCCAGAAATAGGCAGGAAATACCGTCAGCGCGGCCAGCCCGGCGGAGAACATCAGAAACAGGAGCAGCGCCCCCTCCCGGGCGGGGCCGCTGGACAGCCCCAGCCGAGCCAACCGCTTTCCCCGCCAGGGCCTCATCAAAGAGAATATGACAAGGGAAATTGCCATACAGGGCAGCATTTGCAAGAGATATTCCAGGGTATTCTCCAAATACCACCATAATATATCGGGTAAATTCATTAGAATAGTTCCTTTTATGATTTGACGCCATCCAACTGCAAATAAGTGTCGGGCACCCGGCCCACAATCACCGTCTCGGCCACCGGCAGACGGGTATGGACAGGTACCTCCGCCTCCCCGCCGGGGAGCAGGACGGTCATGGGCACCTCCACCTCCAGCCAGATCCGGTGCAGGGTCTGGTTGACACCGGCGGACGTAATTTCGCTCTCAAACTCCGCCCGCACGGTGCCCACTGTCATAGCCCGGGCCTTCAGGCTGGGGCCCCTTGCCCAAAACAGCTCAAAGTCAAAGAGACTGCCCAGAGGCACCTGGATGCTAGACACATCCACCGCCTCCAGGGCCTCTAAAATCTCGGAAGTCAGTTCTGACCGGAGGAGGTTCATCTGGGCGACATGAGTGGTCAGGGCGGTGATGTTTCCGCCGCTGTCCCGCTGAATCTCCACAAAGTCGCTGTAATCCACCTGCCGGGCCACCAGATCGGAAGTAACCGCCTCCTCAATCACAGCGGTCATGGTGTTCTGGGTCTGGGCAATGGCGATGGCCGCCACTGCCGGGCGTAATTTGGCCTCCAGAAGGGTGATGATCCCCCACGCCAGAAGGAAGGCCACCGCCAGGGTAATCAGAGCGGCATACTCCGCTGAAAGCGGCTCTCCCGCCCTGCCCCAACGGACTCGCCGGGAGACAAGCGGCCGCCAGGGCCGACGCGCCATAGTCCCACCCCCTATAAGGGTAGAATATTCCGACAGCGGCTTGACCTATGCGTTTACCAATCCCGTTCCCGAAGGGCCTCCTCTACATCAATGGGAACGCCAAACCACTCTAAAATATAGCTCACAGCCGCCCCAATGCAGTCCCGGGCCACGGTCTCAATCTCACTGCCATTCTCGTCAAATTCATCCTGCAAATCATTGATGGCACAGACCGCCTCGTCCAGCTTTTTCTGTACAACTTCCGTATTGGATTCCCCGCTCTCCAGCAGGCCAATGACCTTCTGAAGCTCCGCTCTCACCTTGTCCACCAGAAAGTTAGGATAGTATTCATCCTGATACATCTCATCCAAGAGCTTATAGTTTTCATCAAACGCTTTCATCTTTGGTCTCCTTTTAATCCGTGATGGATGGACTCACAAAGCCATTTTAAACGGAAGGCCCCAGCAGCTCCTGGACCGCCAGCAGGACGCCCAGCTTGCCCGACTCAAAGGTCAGGCCGCCCTGGAGGTAGACGGTGTAGGGCTCCCGCATGGGGGCGTCGGCGGACAGCTCGATCGAGGCGCCTTGAATGAACGCTCCAGCGGCCATGATGACCGGGCAGTCATATCCCGGCATATCCCAGGGCTCAGGCGTGACGTAGGAGTCCACCGGAGCGCCGAACTGGATGCCCTTGCAGAACTTTTTCAGGGCCTCCGGTTCCCGCATATGGATCATTTGGATGATGTCATGGCGTACAGCCGTGGAGCGGGGCTCGGTCTCATACCCCAGCAGCTCCATCACCCGGGCGGCGAAGACAGCGGTTTTCACCGCCTGGGCCACCGTATGGGGGGCAAGGAAAAGCCCTTGATAGAGCAGGCGGTTCTGGCCCAAAGTGGAGCCGCACTCCCCGCCGATGCCCGGGACGGTGAGCCGTGTGGCGGCTCCCTCCACCAAGTCCCGGCGGCCGGCGATATACCCCCCGGTGGGGGCCAGGCCGCCCCCGGGGTTCTTAATAAGGGAGCCCACCACCAGATCCGCCCCAACATGGGTGGGCTCCTGGGGTTCCACAAACTCCCCGTAACAGTTGTCCACCAGAACGGCGGCGCCGGGGTTCGCTCGCTTGACGGCCTGGCAGATCTCCCCAATCTCCGCCACCGACAGGGACTGGCGGGTGGAGTACCCCTTAGACCGCTGGAGAAGCACCGCTTTCACCCTGGGGTCAGCGGCGGCGGCGGCGATGCCGTCCAGGTCGGGCTTATTGTCAAGGAGTTCCACTTGCCGGTATTCCACGCCGTAGTCCTTCAGGGAGCCGGGCCCCTTGTCTACCGCCCCTACCACCCCCAGCAGGGTGTCGTAGGGGGCGCCCACAGCGGAGAGGAGCACGTCCCCCGCTTTCAGCGCCCCAAACAGGGCGCAGGCGATGGCGTGGGTACCGTTGACAAACTGAATCCGCACCAGGGCGGATTCAGTACCAAAGAGCTGGGCGTAGATCTCATCCAGCTTGTCCCGGCCCAGGTCGTCGTAGCCGTAGCCGGTGGTGCCGGCGAAGTAACTGTCCGCCACCCGGTGATCCTGGAAGGCCTCCAGTACCCGCTGGGTGTTCTCCTGGGCGATGGCATCAATGCGGGAAAACTCCTGGGCCAACTCCCGCTGGGCCCGGGCCCCAAGGGCCCGGACCCGGTCGCTTAACTGTAAAGGCATATCTATTGTCGATCCTATCTATTTCAATATTCAGGGGCGATCCAGCTGGGCTTGGGCGAAGGCCGCCACCAGACGGACACAGGCCTCGGTGTCACCCAGGTCGGCCATCTCCTGGGGGGTATGGATATACCGGGTGGGGATGGAGATGCCGCCGGCGTACACCCCGGCTCGAGTGGACTGGATGGCCCCGGCGTCGGTACCGCCCATCTGAATGATGTCCCGTTGGACGGGGATGTTCTGCTGCTGGGCCAGCTCCTCCAGCTTGGCCACCACCTGGGGATGGCACATCAGGGAATTGTCCTTTATCTTCACCGCAGCACCTTTACCCAGCCGGCTGGTGCCCGACTTCTCGGAGCCGGGGGTATCATCTACAGTAGTGACATCCACAGCGATGCCGTAGTCCGGGTCGATGGCCCAGGCGGCGGTCTTTGCCCCCCGGATGCCCAGCTCCTCCTGAACAGAGAAGACGAAATACAGGTCGTTGGGGCTGTCCTTCACCCGCTCCAGGGCGGCCAGCTGGATGGCGCAGGCGATCCGGTCATCCAGGTATGGGGAGATCACGTTTTGGCCGCACTGACGGGCGGGCACGTCGTACACGGCGGTGTCCCCCACCTGAACCAGGGAGCGGGCCTCCGCCTCGTCCTTCACACCGATATCCAGATAGCACTCGTCCAGCTTCAACTGGCCCATGTCTGCCTTTTCCTCCGGAGCGAAGACCCCCCGGCGGCCGTTTTTCAGTCGGACGGGGGTGCAGACCGCCTTCTTGTGAGGGATGCCCCCCAGGCGGCCCGCACGGAGGTACCCCTCCTTCTCAACCCGGGTGACCATGAAGCCGATGGAGTCCATGTGGGCGGAGAACATCACCTTGGGGCCGTTCCCCTTCTTGTGGACAATTAGGTTTCCCATGACATCGGTGGTAATCTCGTCGGCGTAGGGCTGGGCCAGGCCGGCAATGAGATCACGGATCTCCCCCTCGTCCCCGGCGGGGCCGTAGGCGGCGGTAAGGGTCTGGATCAATTCAAACAATTCCATATCAATTCTCCTCCGCAATATGGTTGATAAACAGTCGGGCCAGTTTCAGCATATTCTCAAAGTCGGACAAACTGCCGATGGTGGACGGGGCATGGCAGCACCGCACCGGGGAGCACAGGGCCGCCGTCCGGACGCCGGCCTTGGTGCGCTGGATGACAGAGCCGTCGGTGGCGCCAGCGAGATAGTCTTTGAACTGCAAGGGGATGTGGTTCTCATCCGCCAGGCGGCACAGCTGCCTGACCAGCTCCGGACAGTAGAAGGCCCCGCCATCCGCAAAGGAGACCACCGGGCCCTTGCCGGGGGTGAAGTCCCCCTCCCGGTATCCGTCCGGGCCGGGGATGGCGGCGGAGGAGTTGGTGTCCAGCACCAGGGCCACCTCCGGCGTCACGGAGAAGGCCGCTCCGTAGATGCCCCGCAGGCCCACCTCCTCCTGGACAGTAAAGACGAAGGTGATGTCCAGGGGCAGCTCCTCCTCCAGCAGCTTGAGCATCACGGCACAGCCCACCCGGTCATCCAGGGCCCGGGCCTTGAACAGGCCGTCGCCAAACTCCTCGGGCTCGCACACGAAAGCGCCGCAATCCCCCAGGGAGACCAGCTTCTCGGCGCTCTCCCGGTCCTTGGCTCCGATATCAATATACAGGTCGTCCAGCTTGGGGGCCTTTTTCCGCTCCTCCGGCTCAGACAGGTGGATGGCCTTCAGTCCGATGACGCCGGGAACCTGCTTGTCCCCAATGACCACAGGCTTGCCGATGACCACCCGGCGGTCCATCCCGCCGATGAAACCGAATTTCAGAAAGCCCTCGTCTGTGATCCGGGTGACGATCACGCCCACCTCGTCCATGTGGGCGGCCATGAGGAACCGGTTCCCGGTGGATTTTTTGCCTTTTTTGAACACAATTAAGTTGCCGGCGGCGTCAACCCGGATGCTGTCGGCGTAGGGCTGGGCCTTGGAGCGGATAAAGTCCCGGACCGGCCCCTCGTCACTGGACACGCCGTTGATGGAGCACAGCTCCTTCAGCAGATTAAGCATGCCCGGCCACCTCCTTTCCAATTCCCCGGACAAAGGCGGCCAGCAGCCGGCCGGCCTCCTCCAGATCCCGGCGGTGGACCACCTCCACCGGGGTGTGCATATAGCGCAGGGGCACCGACAAAATGGCGGTGGCGACCCCCTCCCGGCTGATCTGCATACTCCAGCCGTTGGTGCCGCTGTGGCGGGGGATCACCTCTGTCTGGACCTCCATCTCCAGCTCCTTGGCCACCCGGAACATGCGGTCGGCCATCCAGCGGGTGCAGTTGGGGCCCCGTCCGATGGCGGGGCCTCCCCCCATCTCAAAGGCCTTGTCCTTGGACACCCCCGGGCTGACACCGTGGGTGACGTCCACCGCCACGCACATCTCCGGGGCGATGCGGTAGGTGGCGCTCTGAGCGCCGGGCCCGCCGCCGATCTCCTCCTGGACAGACCCCATCACATACAGGTCCACGTCCAGCTCCTCCCCCTTCAGCTCCTCCAGAGCGCCCAGCAGGGTGGCGAAGCAGGCCCGATCGTCCAGGGCCTTGCCGCACAGGAAGTCCTCCCCCAGGGGGGCGCAGCCCGCCCGGTAGACAGCGGGGGTGCCGATGGGAATCCGCCGCTGGGCCTCCTCCTGGCACAGGCCCACGTCGATATACAGTTCCTTGATGGGCAGGGACTTGTCCGCATCCCCAGGCGACTGCACATGGGGGGGCAGGCAGGCCACCACCCCGGTGATGGGGGGCTGGGTGAGGATGGTCATCTCCCGGTCAGGGAGCATCCGGGGATCTACCCCGCCCACAGGGGCAAACCGGAGAAAGCCCGCCTCATGGCCGGTGATCAGGAAGCCGATCTCGTCCAGGTGGGCGTCCAGCAGCAGCTTGGGGGCGTTCTCACGCCCGCACCGGCGCACGCCCACCGCATTGCCCATCTTGTCCAGATAGGCCTCATCAGTGAGGGGGCGCAGCAGCTCCACCGCTGCCTGGGCCACCGGACCCTCGTGTCCCGAGGGTCCGGGCAGGGAACACAGCTGTTCCAACACAGTCTGGTAGTTCAATAGAGGTTCCTCCTTTTTTCTCTTCTTCCATCACAGGGCGGCCACCAGGTCTTTGAAAGCCTGGCCACGCTCCATGAAGTTTTTGAATTGGTCGAAAGCGGCGCAGGCCGGCGACAGCACCACCACATCCCCCGGCCGGGCCGCCTGGCGGGCTGCGGATACCGCTGAGGAGAGACAGTCCGCCTCTAAAATCCGCAGTCCTCTGTCAGGGAAGCCCCCGGCCTCCTCCACCGCCTGGCGGATGGCGGGGGCGGTGGCGCCGTTGAGCACCAGCACCTTTACCTTTTCTGCGATAGCCGCCCCAAGTTGTGTGAAGGGCACTCCCTTGTCATAGCCGCCGGCGATCAGGATCAGCTTCTGGTCAAAGGAGTCCAAACAGGCCATGGTGCGGGTGGGGCTGGTGCCGATGGAGTCGTTGTAGTATTTCACCCCATCCAGCTCCCGCACCAGCTCAATACGGTGCTCCACGCCAGTAAAGCGCTGTGCCACCGCCCGGACACACTTATCCGGGACGATGCCGTCCACGGCGGCGATGGCGGCCATGTAGTTCTCCACGTTGTGGAGGCCGGGGATCTGGATGTCAGCCAGGGGGAGGACCTCCCGGCTGCCCATGCCGTTGGTGAGCCAGATGGCCCCGTCCCGGAGATAGACCCCCTCCTCCAGCCTCTGCTTCCGGCTGAACAGCATGGCCTTCCCCACCGCAGCCTTGGCCAGGGAGCGGGTAATGTCATTGTCAAAGTTGAAGACCACCCGGTCCTCCGGGCTCTGGTGGCAGAAGATGTTCAGCTTGGCCTCAGTGTACTCCTCCATGGTGTGGTGGTAATCCAGGTGGTTGGGGGACAGGTTGGTAAAGACGGCCACCTGGGGGCTGCGGTCCATAGACATGAGCTGGAAGGAGGACAGCTCCACCACCGCCACGTCCTCCGGGGTCATGCCTGCCACATCTGGGAGCAGGGGCTTGCCGATGTTGCCGCCCAGATAGACGTTGTACCCCGCCTCCTTCAGAAACTCGCTGATGAGGGTGGTGGTGGTGGTTTTGCCGTCGCTGCCAGTCACGCCGATGATCTTGCAGGGGCACAGCTGGAAAAACAGCTCCATCTCAGAGGTGAGGATACTCCCCGCCTCCACCGCCGCCATCAGCTCCGGGGTGTTGGGGCTGAGGCCGGGGGTACGGAAGATCAGGTCGAACTTGTGGAGCTTGGCCAGATAGCCCGGCCCCAGCTGGAGCCTGGCGCCCAGGCTCTCCAGCTCGGCGGCCTGGTCCTCCACCCGTTCCCGGGGGGCCTTGTCACAGACAGTGACCTTCAGCTCCGCCCGGAGGAACATACGGATCAGCGGGGTATTGCTCACTCCCATGCCGATGACGGCGATGGACTTGCCGTGCAGGCGCTCCAAATATTCAGTCATGGTGGACATAGACAGTCCTCCTTCCATTATTTTCTTCCAGCTTATTATATTACCATATTCTCCTCAAAAATTCAACGGGAACGGGGCTGCTGTCCGGGACTTGTTTCAAAACAGAGGAAAAACACAAACCGGCCGGCGGAGCAGCTCCGCCGGCCGGTTTTTTGGGGGTTAAGCCCTGGGATGGGCCCTCTGATAGACGTCCTTGATCTTCTGATTGACCAGCTTGGAGTAGATCTGGGTAGATGAGATGTCCGCGTGGCCCAGCATCTCCTGGATAGAGCGCAGGTCAGCCCCGTTCTCCAGCAGGTGGGCGGCGAAGGAGTGGCGAAGGGTGTGGGGGGTGATGTCCTTCTGGATGCCCGCCTTCTCCTGATAATATTTGATGAGCTTCCAAAAGCCCTGGCGGCTCATGCGCTCGCCGCTCATATTCACAAAGAGGGCGGTCTCATCCGGGGTGTTCACCAGATGGGGCCGGGCGTTGTGGAGGTAATCCTCCAGCGCCCGGGCGGCGGCGGTGTACAGTGGGATCTGCCGTACCTTTCCATTCTGTCCATAGCAAACCAGCATCTGGCTGCGCAGGTTCAGGTCGTCCACATCCAGAGCGATCAGCTCACTCACCCGGATTCCGGTGGCGTACAGCAGCTCCAGCATAGCCCGGTCCCGGTAGCCCTTCAGGTCGGTACACTGTGGCTGCTCTAAAAACAGCTCCACCTCCCGGCCGGTGAGCACCTGGGGCAGCTTGCGCTCCACCTTGGCGGGAGACACCCCTTTGGCCGGGTTCCGATCCACAAGGCCCCGGTCCATCAGGTAATGGAAGAAAGATTTGATGGAGGCCATTGAACGGGTCACTGTGGCCGGCGACTTACCCCGGCGGAGGAGGCCGTTGGCGTAATCCTCCACATCCTGAGGCAGCACCTGGGTGAGATCCAGACCCTTTCCCTCCATAGCCGAGGCGAACTGGTTCACGTCCCGCAGATAGGAGCTGACAGTGTTGGCTGAGGCGCTCTTTTCAATTTTTAAGTACTCCCCGTAGGCCAACAACAGCTCAGACACTCCACAAAACCCCCAGTTTAAACATTACAGCACCACCCGAGCGGCCGCCCGGAGCAGCACCGGGGCCACCCAGTATTCCAGTGCCCCCGCGCCCAGCGCCAGACCCACACACAATCCAGCTTGGTACCAACAGGGGCCGCGCCACACGGGGCCGCCCCTGCCCTCCCCCAAGCTCTGGCGCAGCAACGCGCAGGCGGAAGAGAAGCCCCGCACCCCCGCCAGAAAGAGGGCGGGAATCCACAGCAGAGCGGGCAGGCCCAGCAGGGCGAAAGCGGCAAACAGGCCTCTCCCTCCAAACACCCGGCAGAAGCAGGCGGAAGAAAAGGTGAAGAAAAAGCCCCGCACCCCAAAAACCACTGGCAGCCCTACCACGCCCAGGGCAGTAATCCCCAGGATCAGCGTCAGAAGCAAAACCTTCAGCTGTCCCCACAGGACAGGCCACAGACCCCGGGGCAGCTCCCCCTCTCCGGCCAGGGCCAGGTAGTCGGACAGGTAGGCGCACAGCTCCTCGCCACCCTGGCCGCTGGCCAGAGCCGCCAGCACACAGCCGCCGATCCCCCCTAACAGGAAGGACAGCGCCAACACCGCCAGAGCGCTCCCATGCTCCGACGGCAAGTCCCATTTTTTCCGGACGCGTTTTCCCACAGGCCTCACCTCAGTACCAGCCTATGAGAGGGGAGGAAAAAATAGACATGAAACGGACAGAAAACAGCGCTCCACATTTTGGGGATGACCTTACTATAACGCTAACCGCCCCTTTTCGCAAGGGCTTTTTGGCATTTTCTCTGATTTTGTCATTTTCCTCAATACCTTATGTCAACAATTTTATGTAAACTTCGCAACCTAAAAAGGTGTGGAGGCCCGAGAACCAGGCCTCCACGAAGCTAAATCTTGCGTATGGAGAGCTAACTAATACTAAATCTGGGCTTTATCCCCGCAACTCCCTGCCTCCCGGCGATTACAATCCGTATTATCACATCCTGTATAGGCTCTCTCCCCTATCCCGGCCCGGATGGCGTTCAGAGCTATGGCGCACTCCAGCCGCTTGCGCTCCATTTGGCAGGCCACCCCGTTTGAAATGCTTATGTCACCATTGACCAGGAGGTTGGAGGCCGAGCAGCCGCCGCTGCAATAAAACCTGGCCCAGCACTCCCGGCAGGCGGGCCGGGTGTAAATATTTTGTTGGGCAAATTGACCAGAAATCTCCCCATTAAAGGAGCTGTCGTGGACGCTGCCCATACGGTACTCCTCCCTGCCCACAAACTGGTGGCAGGGATAGATGTCCCCGTCCGGGGTGATGGCCACATACTCACAGCCGGCGCCGCAGCCCCGGAGCCGCTTGATGACGCAGGGCCCCTGGGCCAGGTCCACATTGAAGTGGAAGAAATTCAGATCCTTCCGCTCCAGCAGGAGGGCGGCCAGCTTCTCGTACTCCGCCTCCACCTGGGCCAAGTCGGCCTCCCGGATGGCGAAGGGGTCGTCCGCCGGGCCGCTGCAGGGCTCCACCGACACATGTCGGAAACCCAGATCCCCCAGATGGAGCACATCCCGGGAGAAATCCAGATTGTCCCGGGTGAAGGTGCCCCGGGCGTAGTAGTCCTTGTCCCCCCGGCCGGCCACCAGCTTCTGGAATTTTGGGACGATGTGTTCGTAACTCCCCTTTCCGTTGACGGTGGGCCGCATCCGGTCGTTGACCTCCTGGCGGCCGTCGATGGACAGTACCACGTTGGACATCTCCCGGTTGATGTAGTCGATATTTTCCTCATCCAGTAAGATACCGTTGGTAGTGATTGTAAAGCGGAACACCTTGTCGTGTTTCATCTCCAACGACCGGGCGTACTCCACCGTCCGTTTTACCACGTCCATGGCCATCAGCGGCTCGCCGCCGAAGAAGTCCACCTCGATATTCCGCCGTTTCCCGGACTTGGCCACCACCCAGTCGATGGCCTTCTTGGCGGTGTCAAAGTCCATGGTCATCCGGCACCCGGTGCCAAAGTCACCGGTGGAGGCGAAGCAGTACTGACACCGCAGGTTGCAGTCGTGGGACACGTGGAGACACAGGGCCTTCACCACCGCAGACTTGGGCAGGGCCATGGCGGCCTCCGGGTCCAGGTACTCGTCAGTGGTGAAGAGCAGCCCGGCTGTTTGCAGCTCCAGCAGCTCCCGCCAGCCCTCCTCCAGCTCCCCCCGGCTGTACCGGGACAGCCTGCTTGCCAGATCCTCGGGCAGGCTCTCCCCCATGGGCCCATCTCCCACAGCCGAAAGCAGGTCATAGGTGAGCTTGTCCAGCACATGGACGGCCCCGCTGTTCACATCCGCCGCCAGGTACTGCCCCAGAGCGGTAAAGGTATGTACAGTTGTCATGGTTGTTCTCCTTTTTATATGGTTCTCAGCCGCGCGTACAGCTTCATATCCAGAATTTCGCCGTTTTTCACTCCGTTGCTCCGCAGCGTCCCCTCATATTGAAACCCAGCCTTCTCCAACACCCGACAGGACGCGGCGTTGTGGGCGAAGGGTTCGGCGTAGATCCGGATGATGTCGCCCCGCGCGAAGATGATCTCGCAGATCTGGCGTACCGCCTGGGTCATCAGCCCTTTGCCCCAGTAGGGCTCGGCCAGATAGTACCCCAGTTCGGCAGTCTGCCAGTGTATATTCTTTTGCCGGAAAGCCCCGATGCTCCCAACCACATGGCCCTCCGCCACGATGGCGAAAGCGAAGATGTCGTTTTCATCCCCGGAGAGCACGCTTGAGATGTACTCCTCCCCGTCCCGCTCTGTGTAGGGATATGGAAGCCCATCCCGCAGGTTGTCCTGCACCTTTCTGTTGGAAAGCGCCGCCGCCAGATCCCCAGCGTCCGACAGCCTCCACTTCCTGATTTGACATGTCATTTTTATCTCTCCCCTCCGGCATAGAAAAGGGCAGGTGCTCCGCACCTGCCCTTTCGCGATTTTTACTTATTCTCGCACTTTTGGTTGGCCACGGTGCAGGACGTCTTGCAGGCGGACTGGCAAGAGGTCTGGCACTCACCACAGCCGCCCTTGGCGGCGCTGGCCTTCAGAGTGGCCCCATTGAGGGTCTGAATGTGCTTCATTGGTTCTCTCCTCCTCGATGCATAGTAAAATTTATTATAACACAGCGATAGGAGAATTTCAATCATCTTCTCCGCTTTTTCTTGGATTTTCTTCCCAGGATACCCGGGATGGCCCCGCCGCACAGGCAGGCGCACAGGACCCCCGCCCCTCCGTTGTCCAGCGAGGCTCCGTCATACACCAGGAACCCCGCCGTCAGCAGCAGAAGGAACAGCACCACGCCCACGCTGGGCCCCACCACCAGGGCGTGGGCGCCCACCCGGCGCACCCCATAGATCCCGCCGGCCAGGGCGCCCAGGACGCAGACGGCCAGCACCGACTCCTCCATGGCCCCCACAGGCACTATCCCCATAGACACCAGCACAGCGCAGGCCAACAGAGCCAAAATGGCGGTTACTCCGGCCAGGACGCCCCCCTTCAGCACCTCGCACATGGCGTTGAGCCACTGGCCGCCCACAGGCTCCTCCTGCCGTCTGTCCCGTTTTTTCATAAAAATACCCTCCCCCACGGTTTTGGTAAAACCTATGCGGGGAGGGGCAAAGACATGCCTAATTTTTAGAACCTGTATCCATAACCAAGGGTAGCCGGACTGGCAAAGGATTTTGCCGCCAATCAAAGCGAATTTTTGCGGGTATTTTGACGGATGGCAAGAAAAATTAACGGGGGCGGCGGCAAAAGGGCCGTTAAAAGGGATCAACCGGTTGTGAATATTGGTCCTTACTTGGCGGGGGCGGCGTTTTTGGTGGAGACCGCCCACTTGGTCACCTCAATGCGCACCCGGTCAGCGCCAGTCTCAAAGACGATGGTATTCTCGTCCACTTTGCAGATGGTGCCGGTGAGACCGCCGATGGTGGTGACGTTGTCCCCTACGGACAGAGAGCTACGCAGGTTTTCGGCGTCCTTCTTCCGTTTGCTCTCCGGGCGGATCATGAAGAAGTAGACCACGGCCAGCATGACCACAATCATGATGAGCATATCAATTGGCATAGTAACAATCCCTTCAATACAGATGCTGTCAGCTAACTCAGTCAGCTCGACGCGTTATGTGCCATTATAGCGGATTTACCGCCGGTTGACAAGCCTTTTTTTCACGCCTGACTCATTCCTCCCGGCAGGGCCGGTCCAGCAGGCCGGACCAGATCCGGCGGAAGTCCTCAAAATTCCCGGCGTCCAGGCTGTCCCGGATCCGGGACATCAGGCTGTTGTAAAAGTACAGGTTGTGGAGCACCGCCAGGCGCATGGCCAGCATCTCCCCCGCTGTGACCAAATGCCGGAGATAGGCCCGGGAGAAGGACCGGCAGACGGGACATTGGCAGGCCTCGTCAATGGGCCGGCTGTCCAGCTTGTACTTCTCGTTTTTGATGTTGATGGTCCCTCGCCAGGTGTACAGCTTGCCGTGGCGGGCGTTCCGGGCGGGCATGACGCAGTCGAAGAAGTCCACCCCCCGGGCCACCGCCTCAATGATGTTGGAGGGGGTGCCCACCCCCATGAGGTAGCGGGGTTTTTCCCGGGGCATATGGGGCTCCACGGCGTCGATGATGTCATACATCACCTGGGTGGGCTCCCCCACCGCCAGCCCGCCGATGGCGTAGCCATCACAGTCCAGCTTGGCGATCTCTTCCATATGCTTGACCCGCAGATCGGGGTAAGTCCCCCCCTGGTTGATGCCGAAAAGGAGCTGTCCAGAGTTGACGCAGTCTGGCAAGGTATTTAACTTGTCATGCGCTGTTTTGCAGCGCTCCAGCCACCGGGCGGTGCGGGCGCAGGATTTCTCTACATATTCGTAGGGGGCGGGGTTCTCGATGCACTCGTCAAAGGCCATGGCGATGTCACTGCCCAGGTTGGACTGGATGGCCATAGACTCCTCCGGGCCCATGAAAATCCGCCGGCCGTCGATGTGGGAGGCGAAGGTGACCCCCTCCTCGGTAATCTTCCGCAGGCCGGACAGGGAGAAGACCTGAAAGCCCCCGCTGTCGGTGAGCATGGGGCCGTCCCAGTCCATAAACTTGTGGAGACCGCCCAGGGCCTTCACTGTCTCATCCCCGGGCCGCAGATGGAGGTGGTAGGTGTTGGACAACTCCACCTGACAGCCGACTTCCTTCAAATCGTGGGCGGATACCGCCCCTTTGATGGCCCCCTGGGTACCTACATTCATGAAAACCGGGGTCTGGACTGTGCCGTGGGGACAAGTAAAAACGCCCCGCCGGGCCCTCCCCTCTGTTTTGATCACTTCAAACACGCAAAAACTCCTTTGAATTGATTTGCTTCACAGCTGTTTAAAATAGGCTTTCAGCTCTGCTTTACAGGCGCTGTCCAATTCTTTGATATCCACACCTCGGATCGCCGCCTCTAAATAATAGAGAATGACCACACATGTGCCAGGATACCGCTCTTTGAGGCGAAAAACAGCCTGTCTGCTGCCAATATCCATCAGTTCTTCCGCGGAACCAATGCCAACCGACTGTAGTTTTCGTTCCATTGTTCGCCCAAACCCCAATGACAAGAGAGAAGCCATTTTTTGCCCTCCTTTTATGAGATAATCATGGCGTCGCCGAAGGAAAAAAAGCGGTATTTTTCCCGCACGGCCTCCTGGTAGGCGGCCAGGACGTTCTCCCGGCCCGCCAGGGCGGATACCAGCATAATCAAGGTGGACTGGGGCAGGTGGAAATTGGTAATGAGGGCGTCCAGCACCTTGAATTTGTAGCCCGGATAGATGAAAATGCTCGTCCAGCCGGAGCGCTCAGTCATGGTCCCGTCCTCCCCCGCAAAGCTCTCGATAGTACGGCAGGAGGTGGTACCCACACAGATCACCCGGCCGCCGTTTTTTTTGGTCTCATTGATGGTATTGGCTGTTTCCTGGCTGATCTGGCAGAACTCGGCGTGCATCTCGTGATCTGTGATCTCCTCCGCTTTCACAGGCCGGAAGGTTCCAAGCCCCACATGGAGTGTCACGTAGCAGACCTTTACATCCATTTTCTGTACCCGTTCCAGAAGCTCCGGGGTAAAATGGAGTCCGGCGGTGGGGGCGGCGGCGGAGCCCGTCACTTTGGAGTAGACGGTTTGATACCGCTCTTGGTCCTGGAGCTCCTCCTTGATATAGGGGGGCAGGGGCATCTTGCCCAGCTCCTCCAGAATCTCCAAAAAAATCCCCTGGTAGTGGAAGCGCACAAACCGCTTGCCATCTGGCAGCTCCCCCTCCACCGTGGCGGTGAGCTGTCCGTCCCCAAAGCTCACCTGGGCGCCGGGGCGCAGTTTCCTTCCGGGCCGGACCAGGCACTCCCACAGTCCCTCCCCCCTGTCTATAAGGAGAAGCACTTCACAGGCCCCCCCGGTGGGGCGATGGCCGATGAGCCGGGCGGGGAGCACCCGGGAGTTGTTGAGCACCAGGCAGTCCCCAGGCCGCAGAAACTGGGGCAGGTCGTAGAAGTGGTGGTGGCTGGTATCCCCGGTCTCCCGATCCAGGGCAAGCAGGCGGGAAGCGTCCCGCCGCTCCAGCGGAGTCTGAGCAATCAGCTTCTCCGGGAGGTAAAAATCAAAGTCGGAAGTTTTCAATTTGGTACATCCTTTTACATTGTTCTGTGTAGATTTTGGCGGGGTTCCACCACGGGTAAGACAGAAGCCCTGAAGATCAGTCGTGGAAGCCCACCCGGACTCCGGGGAAGTAAAACTCCACAATCTCCTCACCAGTAAAGCCGCGGCGGGCCATAGCGTTGGCCCCATACTGGCTCATGCCCAGCTGGTGGCCGAGGCCGCCTCCCTGGAACACGTACGTACTGGCTGACACCTCCACAGTGCCGCCCCCCTGGTTGGCGCCCGGGTCAACAGGTTTCTCCCCGCTTCCCCCGCCGGCCCCGATTTCAAAGACCGTCCCGCTGCCGGAGATGCCGTAGGCCTCCTCATCCAACCGGGAGAGAGAGCCTCCGCCGGAGATCACATAGGCCCCGTCCAGGCTGTCCAGTTCCTGGCCGCCGTTGACAGTCAGGCGCTCCTCTTGGTCATCCCGGGCCCGGCTCTCCCGCCTGCCCACTGTCTCATTATTAACAGTAAAGCGGATAGACTTTACATCAAACACGGACCGAATGGAAGTCCTGGTACTTCCGCTGGGGGAGAAGGAATTGCTCTGCCCGTTATTCCAGTGGACCACCAGCTGGATCACATTGCCCAGCTCAGAGTATTTCAGCTCCAGGAAGTCGATGGAGGCCCCCACGCCGTAACCATAGCCCTGGAGGCGGCTGGCCAGCTCCTTGGCCGGCCAGGTCACTGTCCAGGAGGACATGGAGTTGCGGTCATCCAGGTCGGCCTCATAGGGGTCCACCACCCCCCGCAGATAGGGGTGGGCGGTCTTGGTGTCGGTGCCCCAGACGTTGGCGGCGTCCTCGCTGGCGCCGCCGAAGCTGGAGGAGTACAGCGTCTCAGCCAGCTTGCCGTTGTAGAGGACCACCTGCCCCTCGGTCTCCCTCACCGCCTGGATACTCACGTCGCTGGGGCCGATGTCGGAGCGGTTGCTGCCCATCCCGTGGTACACCTGGCAGGAGGCGGAGTTGCAGATATCAAAGCCGTAGCCGCTGTGCTTCCCCATCCCCTTCAGGGCGTAGGTCCGGGCGCACAGGGCCTGGGCCTTCAAGGCCTCCAGAGGCCACTCCCGGCCCATCTCATAGCAGTTGACGCCGGTGATGTAGTCCTCCAGCGGCAGCACGTTCACCACTGTCAGGTTGCCGCCGTTGCGGCGGTGATACTGAAAGCCTCCCCGGTATTTCCAGCCGTCAAACCAGGTGCGGGTCTCCTCCGCCCCGGTGACATCGGGCTGGATGGCCAGCTTGCCGGAGCTGCCCTCGTCAAATTGGAATAAAATGTGGTTGGTCCCCGTCTCCACCACGCTCATGCCATAGGAGCTGGTGCCCACTATGTCGATGGCGTCCTCCTCCTGGTACTGGGCGTCCTCTGCCTCCTCCTTGGTGGCGTAGGAGCCCGCCCGCACCTGGTACTCCCCGTCAATCCAGGCCACAAAGCCGTCATCGTACCAATCGGCGATCTCCTGGGCCTCGTCATAGTCCCGGATCCGGTCCTCCATCAGCAGGTGGTAGCAGCCCACCATTTTTCCGTGGCCGGAGGAGGTATACTTGTTGCCGTCTACATAGAGGTTCTGGGTCTTGAGCACCGACACAGCGATGGTGCGCCGGCTGGTGCAGGCCAGCTCCACAAAGTCCAGGTCGCTGTCGTAGTAACCGAACCGGAAGCCCTCTCCATAGCCCTGGCTATTGTTGTTCTCCAGGTTGGCGGACTCCAGCTCCCCGGTGGGGACATGGCTGTCCGAGGAGGCCAGCCCCACCCGGATCATCACCTCCCCCTCCCGGTTGGTGGTGTATGCCCCCGCCGCGGGGATGGACAGCGCCAGGGCCAGAACAACGGCGGCCAGCCGTACCATTTTTTTCACTGCGATCTTCTCCATTCCTGTGTTGTGCCGGCTATTGACACCCATATACAAACATGGTACCATTAACAATCATTTTCAGGCCGGCGTCTATCTTGTCCGCATGTTGTCCGGAGTCGGACGCCCCCCGACATTATAGTACAAAATCCGCTGTTTGAAAAGCCACTGACAGATTTTTTCTAAAATCCGCCTCGGGCGGCAGTCCTAAGGTCAGGTTTTGGGGCATAGAATATCCCCGAGCGACAATGGAGGGATTCTTTGTGGAGAGGTATCGAGTAGGGATTATCGGCGCTACCGGCATGGTAGGCCAGCGTTTTGTCACCCTGATGGCGGGCCACCCCTGGTTCCAGCTGGCCGCCCTGGCCGCCAGCTCCCGCTCCGCGGGGCAGCGGTATGAGCAGGCCGTGGCCGGCCGCTGGGCCATGCGGGACCCGGTCCCCCGGGAGGCCGGAGGCCTGGTGGTGCTGGACGCCCAGGCCGATGTGGAGAAGATCGCCTCTCTGGCGGATTTTGTCTTCTGCGCCGTAGATATGAAGAAAGAGGACATCCGGGCTCTGGAAGATCGGTACGCCCGGGCTGAGTGCCCGGTGGTGTCCAACAACTCCGCCCACCGGTGGACCCCGGACGTGCCCATGGTGGTGCCCGAGCTCAACCCGGAGCATCTGGAGGTCATCCCCGCACAGCGTAAGCGGCTGGGCACCCGGCGGGGGTTTATCGCCGTCAAGTCCAACTGCTCCATCCAGAGCTACGCCCCTCTGCTCACGCCGCTGATGAAGGCCGGCTACCCGATGGAGCGGGCCCTGGTGTGTACCTATCAGGCTATCTCCGGAGCGGGCAAGACCTTTGAGCGCTGGCCTGAGATGGTGGATAACCTGATCCCCTACATCGGCGGCGAGGAGGAAAAGAGCGAGCGTGAGCCCCTGAAGGTCTGGGGCCGGGTGGAGGGAGACCGTGTTGTCCCCGCCGGTGGCCCGGTGATCACTGCCCAGTGTTTCCGGGTGGCGGTGGCCGACGGCCACACCGCCGCCGTCTTTGTGAAGTTCGCCGGCGGGAAAAAGCCCGGCGTGGAGGAGATCAAGGACATCTGGGCCTCCTTCCGGGGCGTGCCCCAGGAGTTGGAGCTCCCCTCCGCCCCCAAGCGGTTTATCCACTACTTTGAGGAGAACGACCGGCCCCAGGTCAGGCTGGACCGGGATCTGGAGGGCGGTATGGCCATCTCCGCCGGCCGGCTGCGGCCGGACTCCCAGTATGACTACAAGTTCGTAGGCCTCAGCCACAATACCCTCCGGGGCGCCGCCGGCGGAGCGGTTCTGCTGGCTGAGCTGCTGTGCGCCCAGGGGTACATCAGCCCCAAATGATTTTACCGGAGACAATCAGCCCATCCAAGGGGGTGGGCTGATTTTTTTATGGATCCCGGCGCCTGGGTGGCCCTCTCCTCCTGGAGACGGGGCCGCTGGGCGGAAGGAATTGGCTTGATCTCTATGAAAGGGTGACGAAACTATGAAAACTCCTGTCTTTACCGGCGTCTGCCCCGCCCTGGTGACCCCCTTTGACCAGCACGGGGCTATCAATTACCAGGCCTTTGGCCAGCTTATCGACGCCCAGATCCAGGCCGGCGTGGACGGAGTGTGTGTCTGTGGCACCACTGGCGAGTCCTCCACTCTGTCCATCCGGGAGCACATCGCCGCAGTGGAGTTCTGCGTCAAGCGGGTCGGCCACCGGGTTGCCGTGATCGCGGGAGCCGGGAGCAACGACACCTCCTCCGCCCTCTATCTGTCCCAGCACGCCCAGGACGCGGGGGCGGACGCCCTCCTCCTGGTCACCCCCTACTACAACAAGGCCAGCCAGGCCGGGCTCATCCGCCACTACGAGCACATCGCCCAGCGGGTAGATCTGCCTATCATTCTCTACAATGTGCCTGGGCGCACGGGGATGTCCTGTACCGCCGAGACCTACAAAACCCTGTCAGAACACCCCAATATCAACGGCGTGAAGGAGGCCAGCGGAAATTTCTCCCTTCTGGCCCATACCCGCCGCCTCTGCCCCCCGGATTTCACCATCTGGTCGGGCAACGACGACCAGGTCGTCCCTATGATGGCGCTGGGGGCCAAAGGCGTGATCTCCGTGGCCTGCAATATTATCCCGGAGGTCATGGTGGAGATGGCCCGGTTGTGCCTGGACAACGACTTTGCCGCCGCTGGAACGCTGCAAATCCAGTACATGGAACTCTTTGACGCTCTGTTCCGGGAGGTCAACCCCATCCCCATCAAAGCGGCCATGGAGCTGATGGGCCAGGAGGCCGGCACCCTCCGCCTGCCCCTGTGTCAGATGGCGGAGCCGGATTTGACCGCCCTGCGCTCCGCCCTGGAGCGGCTGGGCCTGCTGCCCCCATGCTGAGACTGGTCATTTCGGGCTGCGGCGGGCACATGGGCCGGGCCCTGGAGCGGCTGTGCCGCCGTGATCCCCAGGTGGAGGTGGCGGCCGGGATTGATACGCTGGGGGGCGGCGGACAGGAATTCCCGGTGTACCCCTCCCCTGCCCAGCTCACCGGGGACGCCCGCTGTGTGGTGGACTTCTCCTCCCCCTCCGCCCTGGAGGGCCTGCTGGATCTGGCGCTGAACCGAGGGATTCCTCTGGTGCTGGCCACCACCGGCTATACCCCGGAGCAGGAGAGGCAAGTCCGGGCCGCCGCCCGGCGGGTGCCTATCTTCCGGTCAGCTAATATGTCCCTGGGGATCGGCGTGCTGCTGGAGCTGGTGAAACAGGCGGCCCGCTCCCTGGGGGATGGGTGGGACATCGAGGTGCTTGAGCGCCACCACCGGTGGAAGGTGGACGCCCCCTCGGGCACCGCCCTGATACTGGCCCACGGGGCCGCTTCCGCCAGGAACTATGAGGAAAATCACCTTTACAGCAGAAACAATCTCCGCCGGCCCCGGGACCAGGGAGAGATCGGCATCTCCTCCCTCCGGGGCGGTACCATCCCGGGGGAACATCTGGTCGTCTTCGCCGGGCAGGACGAGGTGATTGAGCTCAAGCACACCGCCCTCTCCCGGGACATCTACGCCCAGGGGGCGCTGGAGGCGGCGAAGTTTATCTCGTCCGTGGAAAGGCCGGGGCTGTACGACATGGGTGGGCTGGTATCATGGGAAAAACCGCCCCGCCAGGGCGATACCCGCTGAAAAGCAGTTGCTTTTCAGCGGGTATTTCGTTATAATAGTCCAACTGACGCAACCCCTGAAATACTCGAATTTTAGGAGGATAGATATGCTGAAGCTGAGAAAGATAGATCGAAGGAATGTATGGGATATTCTGAAGCTGCGTGTGTGGGAAAGCCAGAACAGCTTTGTGGCGGGCAACGATATCAGCATCATCGAGGCCTATCTCGCCATCACAGAAAATGGGTATGCCCTCCCCTTTGGGATATATGAGGGCGACACCCCAGTCGGTTTTTTGATGATTGGCTTTGATACAGACGCCTACTGGGATGACGCTCCGCCTGTCGCAAAGGGCAGCTATTGTCTCTGGCGGCTGATGATCGACCAAAACCACCAGAAAAAAGGGTACGGAAAAGGGGCCGTCCGGTTGGCTCTGGACTATATCAAAACATTTCCATGCGGCAAGGCGGAACGCTGCTGGCTGTCGTATGAGCCTGAAAATGAAGCCGCCCGCCAGCTATACCGCTCATTTGGATTTATGGAGACCGGAGAAAAGGACGGCGAGGAACTGATCGCCGTTCTGTCGCTGTAAGAATCAGTAGGCGGCACACCATATTGAGGAGACAAGGAGAGATACACTGTGGGAGATCCGCTGATCCGTACCCGCCTGCTCATCGGGGACGATCCTCTGGAGCGGCTGAACAACGCCAAGGTAGCCGTCTTCGGTGTGGGGGGCGTGGGAGGCTACTGCGTTGAGGCCCTGGCCCGGGCAGGTGTAGGCACTTTACACCTCTACGACGACGACACCGTGTCAGAGAGCAATCTGAACCGGCAGATCGCCGCCCTCCACTCCACCATCGGCCAGCCCAAGGCGGAGGTGATGGCCCGGCGGGTGCTGGACATCAACCCGGGGTGCCGGGTGGACGCAGTCCGACTGTTTTATCTGCCCCAGAACGCCGGCACAGTGGATTTGTCCCAGTACGACTATGTGATCGACTGCATTGACACGGTAGCCGCCAAGCTGGAACTTGTGACAAGGTGTGTCACCTTACAGGTAAAAATCATCAGCGCCATGGGCACCGGCAACAAATTCGACCCCACCGCCTTTGTGGTGACCGACCTGTCCAAGACCCAGGGCTGTCCCCTGGCCCGGACCATGCGGAAGGAGCTGCGGAAACGGGGCATCTACCACCTCAAAGTGGTCTACTCCACCGAGGCGCCCACCCCGCCCCTCCAGCCCATGGAGGCGGAGCTCCCCCAGGACAGCGGCACCCGCCCCGGCTCCACCGCCCGGCGGGACACCCCGGGCTCCATCTCCTTTGTCCCCGCCGCCGCCGGGCTGGTGCTGGCCTCGGCGGTGATCAGAGAATTGGGCGGGTTCTAAGAGCCTATCCCAAAATAATCCGTACACATCCTGCTTGCATATTTTCCACCATACATCGTTGCTTTTTCTTGTCGGGCGACAGCCCGCCCGCAAAAAATCGCCTTGTCTGGTGGAAAATCTGACCGCGCGATCCGTGTGCGTCTTATTTCGGGATAGGCTCTTAATAAGCAAACGATCGGTCACCCCAAAAACAGGCCGAAAAAAGTTATGCCCGCCGAAAAGATTTGCTTTGCTTTTCGGCGGGCGCTGTAGGATAATGAAGTGTGAAAATTGGATTTTTCCATAAATTTACACATAGAACAGCGGAACAGGGGGATATTCAAATGGTGCATCTGGTATACTGCGACAACGCTGGTAAAAAAGGTGAAAAAGTACTGGATAAGATTTTAGCCGGAACAAAGACCATGGTTGTGCGGGGGGGGCGGCGGGAAGAAAGATCCCCCACAGCAGGGTTTTTGAGGGGGAGCGCCTCTATTTCATGGAAAAAGGCAGCGCCTCCATCACGGCGACAGCGGTTGTAACGGGTGTTGAAAATTTTGTGAAGCTGTCTGAGGAGGAGATCACACAAACTCTCGAGGATCGCCAGCGCAAGTTGAACTTATCCGAAAAGCAAAAAGTCCGGTGGCATAAGAAGTGCCTGTGTCTGGTGGAATTTTCCAATGTTGAGGAGGTCACCCCCCTGGCCTTTGACCATCAGGGCAACATGGACGACTGGCTCATCATCGAAAAGATCGAGGACGTGGTTGTGGGCACCAGCATCCCCTATAATTACGAGAACTCTAAATTTTAATCAAAGGGCAGGGCGGATCACAGTGATCCGCCCTGCCCTCTCCTTTTTGACGCAGGTTCATTGTCTTGTTACATGGCCGCCTTATGGAAGACCTTTTTGCCCTTGCGGATCATCAGTCCGTCACCGGCCAGCTGGTCCGCGGTGTAGGCGGTGTTGGGGTCGGACACCTTCTCATCGTTGACGGTAACTCCCCCCTGCTCCACCAGGCGGCGGGCCTCCTTCTTGGAGGGGGCCAGCTTACACTGGACCATCAGATCCAGGATGCCGATGGAACCACCGGTCAAATCCCCCTCATTCAGGGTGGTGGAGGGCACGTCGCTCATGTCGCCTCCCCCCATAAACAGGGCCCTGGCGGCGTTCTGGGCCTTGTCGGCCTCCTCCGTGCCGTGAACCATATTGGTCAGCTCCCAGGCCAGGATCTCCTTGGCCTGGTTCAGCTGGCTGCCGGTCCACTGGTCCATCTCGTCGATCTGCTCCAGGGGCAGGAAGGTGAGCCAGCGCACGCACTTCATCACGTCCGCGTCCTCTATGTTCCGCCAGTACTGGTAGAAGTCGTAGGGGCTGGTCTTGTTGGGGTCCAGCCACACGGCGTTGCCGGCGGTCTTGCCCATCTTGTTGCCCTGGGAGTCGGTGAGCAGGTTGATGGTCATGCAATGGGCGTCCTTGCCCAGCTTCCGGCGGATCAGCTCGGTGCCGCCCAGCATGTTGGACCACTGGTCGTTGCCTCCGAACTGCATATTACAGCCGTGGGTCTGGAACAGGTGGTAGAAGTCGTAGGACTGCATAATCATGTAGTTGAACTCCAGGAAGCTGAGGCCCTTCTCCATCCGCTGTTTATAGCACTCCGCCCGGAGCATATTGTTCACGGAGAAGCAGGCGCCCACCTCCCGCAGCAGCTCCACGTAGTTCAGGTTCAGCAGCCAGTCGGCGTTGTTGAGCATCTTGGCCTTGCCCTCGCCAAACTCGATGAACCGCTCCATCTGCCGCTTGAAGCACTCGGCGTTGTGGTCGATATCCTCCCGGGTGAGCATTTTCCGCATGTCGGTGCGGCCGGAGGGGTCGCCGATGGTGGTGGTGCCGCCGCCGATCAGGGCGATGGGCTTGTTGCCCGCCTGCTGGAGACGTTTCATCAGGGTGAGGGTCACAAAATGTCCGGCGGTCAGGCTGTCGGCGGTGCAGTCATAGCCGATGTAGAAGGTGGCCTTGCCGGCGTTGATCATCTCCCGGATCTCGTCCTCGTTGGTCACCTGGGCGATGAGGCCCCGGGCCTTCAGTTCTTCATAACAGGTCATATGATTCGTTCCTTTCTTGGATAAAATTTTATTGTTTCACGGCCTCCCGGGCTTTCAGGACGTTGTAGCCCACCACCCCGCCGACCACGATCACAGAGCCGATCAGGGCCATGGTGCCCATCTTCTCCCCGTAGAAAACCGCCACCAGGATGGGGTTCAGTACCGGCTCGATGCCGGAGATCAGGCTGGCTGGCACCGGCGGGGTGGTCCGCAGGCCGATACACAGCAGCACATAGGCCAGCCCCACCTGGAGGGCACCCAGCACCACCAGACTGAAGATGGCCACACCGGTGAACTCTGTCTCCTGAAAGAGGAAGGGCAGGCCGGTGACAGTGGATACCACCCCGCCGAAGAAGACAGAGGAGATGGCGTCCCCATCGGGGAGGTCATTCATGAGGAAGACCCCCGCGTAGCTGACGCCGGAGAGGAGGGCCAGCAGATTACCCAGACCGCCCCCCATCTCCAGGCTGTCCAGAAAACAGAAAATAATGCCTCCAAAGACCACGGCGCAGGCGGCCAGATCCAGCTTGCTGGGTTTCTTCTTAAAAATACCCACCATAAAGAGCATCACGAAGATGGGGGCGGTGAACTGGAGAACAATGGCGTTGGCCGCCGTAGTCAGCTTGTTGGAGACGGCGTACAAAATATTGGTGCCGCACACGGCCAGAGCCCCCAGGGCCACCCAGCGGTTAAATTTCAGCGGGTGCTTGGCGATCCGCAGATAGGCGGCGAAGACCACCAGGGCGATGGCTGTCCGGCCCCCGTTGATGGCCATGCCGCTCCAGGGGATCACCTTAATACACAGCCCCCCGATGCTGTAGAGGACCGCCGCCATAAAGACACACAGCGCCCCCCGTTTTTCTACTGTCAATGCTCTCTCCTCCTGTCTGGCACGGCACATAAAAACGCCCTCTGTCCCGGCTGGGACAGAGGGCATAAATGATGCGGTACCACCTCTGGCTTGCCCGCCCCTCACGGAGGGGGCCTCATGGAGTGCTGGACTCCGGCGGTGTAACGGGCGCAAACCGGCCTGTCCCCTACTGCGCGCGGCGGCGGTTCGGGCGGCTGCTCCGAGGGGTATTCCCCCAGCGTCCCTCTCCCCCATCTCACCGGCCTGGGGGCTCTCTGGGCAGGAAGCGGCTGGGCTACTTGTCCTCATCACGGCAGTATCCAAACTGTAGCACAGATTTTCTCACTTGTCAACCAGGAAGTCAGCTGTTTTTCCGAAAAACCAGCTCCGCAAATTGCCCATACTGCTTGACGCCGTCCAAACGAAAGCGCTTTACCCCCTCGTTCTGGGTAAACAGCGGGATCCCCGCCCCCAACAGGACGGGGGCGACCTGGACAACCAGACAGTCCACCATGTCCCGCTCCAGCAGCGGGGCTAAAATGGTGTTCCCGCCGATGATCCAGATGTTTTTGTCCGATCCCAGCCCCGCCACAAACTCCGCCACATCCCCGCTGACAGGGACAAACCCATCCAGCGGCAGGCTGGCGGCGTGGGTGAAAACATAGTTTTCTGTGGTGGGATAGATACTGGAGGCGTCCTCCAGCTGGGCCATCTCCTCAAAGGTCCGCCTGCCCATGATGGTGATGTCCATCTCCCGGTAGAAGCAGTCGTAATCCGTCTCCTCCGGGCTGCCCGTCTCATGGAGCCAGGACAGCCCGTGGTTTTGATCGGCCAGATAGCCGTCCATGGAGACACAGCCATAGAAAAATACACTCATTTGTTCAAATCCGGGCCACGCCGGAGGCTCTGGCGGCCTCGGCCACCGCCTTTGCCACAGCAGGCCCCACCCGGGTGTCAAAGGCCTGGGGAATAATGTAGTCCTCATTCAGCTCGCTGTCGGAGATCAGCCCGGCCAGGGCCTGGGCGGCGGCCATCTTCATCTCCTCGTTGATGTCGCTGGCCCGGACGTCGAAGGTCCCCCGGAACACCCCGGGGAAGGCCAGCACGTTGTTGATCTGGTTGGGGAAGTCGCTGCGGCCGGTGGCCACCACCCGGGCCCCGCCGGCCTTGGCGTCCTCGGGGAAGATCTCCGGCGTGGGGTTGGCGCAGGCGAAGACGATGGCGTCCTTGGCCATGGTCTGGACCATCTGGGGGGTGACGGTGCCGGGAGCGGACACGCCGATGAAGACATCGGCCCCCGCCAGCATATCGGCCAGGGAGCCGGCCCGTCTCTCCAGATTGGTGGACTGGGCCATCTCCTCCTTGATCCAGTTCAGGCCCTCCCGGCCGGCGTAGATGGCCCCGCCCCGGTCGCACATGGTGATGTGCCGGAACCCGGCGGACAGCAGCAGCTTGACGATGGACACGGCGGCCGCGCCGGCCCCCGAGGTCACCACCCGCACGTCCTCCTTCCGCTTCCCCACTACCTTCAGGGCGTTTACCAGGCCGGCCAGGGTGATGATGGCGGTGCCGTGCTGGTCGTCGTGGAAGATGGGGATGTCGCATTTCTCCTTCAGTTTCCGCTCAATCTCAAAGCACCGGGGGGCGGCGATGTCCTCCAGATTGATACCGCCAAAGGAGCCGGAAATCTGGTAGACGGTGTTGACAAACTCGTCCACGTCGTGAGTTTTGACGCACAGGGGGAAGGCGTCCACCCCGGCGAAGGATTTAAACAGCACGCACTTGCCCTCCATCACCGGCATACCGGCCTCGGGGCCGATGTCCCCCAGGCCCAGGACGGCGGAGCCGTCGGTGATCACGGCGCAGAGATTGTGCCGCCGGGTGAGCTCATAGCTCTTGCCGGGGTCCCGCTGGATCTCCAGGCAGGGCTGGGCCACCCCAGGGGTGTAGGCCAGGGATAAAGCGTCCTTGCTGTCAGCGGGAACGGTGGCCACCACCTCAATTTTACCCCTCCACTCCCCGTGGAGGCGCAGGCTCTCTTTTGCGTAGTCCATGGTTTTGATTACCTCTCTTTATTCAATCTTTATTCAATTTCGCTTTGGGGCTTTGTGAACCCTATTATACTAGAGCTGTGCGAAAACGCAACCACTGGGGGGAAATTTTCCCCTGGGACACCTGGAAATTACCAGAATCAGCCTGTTGTTTCCCCCAAAAACCACAGCCGCACGGTTTACCGCTTTACCGCTCTAAAAAATAATGGTTGACTCAGGGGGAATTATCTGATAAAATATCCGGCAACTTCATTTTTTTGGAAGTTACTGTGTGTAAAATTGGAGAAATAGGAGGTTATTTTATGGAAAACAATCGCGGGCAATGGGGCAGCAACCTGGGCTTCCTGATGGCTACTGTGGGAGCCGCTGTAGGTCTGGGCAACATCTGGGGCTTTCCCAACAAGATGGGCTCCAGCGGCGGCTTTCCCTTCCTGGTGATCTACCTGATTCTGGCGGTGCTGGTGGGCTTCCCCATTATGCTCACGGAGCTGGCCATCGGCCGGAAAAGCGGCAAGAGCGTGCTGGTCAGCTACCAGAATGTGGCCGGGGGCACGGGCGCCCTCCTGGGCTTCCTGGCGATCATCTCCCCCCTGCTCATCCTCAGCTTCTACACGGTGCTGGGCGCCTACTGTATCCAGTACGTGTGCCTGAACTTCGCCGAGCTGATCGGGATCTTCTCCCTGTCCAGCGTCACCGGCGCCGACTCCTTCACCGCCATGCTGCTGAACCAGCCCCTGGCGATTCTCTCCACCCTGGCATTTGTGGCCATCTGCTTTGTTATCATCCGGGGCGGCATCAAGGACGGCATTGAGAAGTTCAACAAGGTGGGTATGCCCGCCCTGTTCATCATGCTGCTCATCGTCATCCTCCGGGCCGTCACCCTGCCTGGGGCCATGGAGGGCCTGGAGTTCATGTTCGCCCCCAACTGGGAGCCCTTCACCACCATGAGCGGCTTCCTGAAGGTGCTCTCCGCCGCCGGCGGCCAGATGTTCTTCTCCCTGTCCCTGGCTATGGGCATCACCGTCACCTACGGCTCCTATCTGAGCAAGAAGGAGAGCCTGGTGAAAAACTCCGCCATCATCATCGTCTCCGATACCATTGTGGCAGTTATGGCCGGTCTGGCCGTCCTCCCCGCCGCCTTCGCCCTGGGCGGTGAGGACGCCGCTCTGGGCGGCCCCAAGCTGCTGTTCATCACCATGCAGGACGTGTTCAACTCCATGGGCGCCTTCGGCCCCATCTTCGGCATCCTGTTCTTCCTGTTCGTCACCTTGGCCGCCATCACCTCCGCCATCGCCCTGGTGGAGGTACTGGTCACCTTTATCCTCGACCATCAGGCCGCTAAGGGCAAGAGCCCCAAGCGGGGGAAAATCGTTGCCCTGGTGTGCCTGATTGTCATGGTGGAGGCCGCCCTGGTGGCCGCTGACGGCCTGGGCTCCAACGGCCTGTGGATCCCCTTCCAGTCCAACGGCTTGAACTTCTCCGGCTCCTGGCTGGACTTTATGGACTTTATCTCTGAGGGGATCGCAATGCCTCTGGGCGCCCTGATCATGTCTATCGCCGTCTGGTTCATCAAACCCAAGACCATCCAGGACGAGGTCCTTCAGGGCGGCCGGTTCTCCGGCGGGCTGTACAACTTCTATCAGTTCTGCATCTATGTGGCCTGTCCCATCGGCATGGCCTTCATCCTGTACGGCCAGATCGCCACCTTCATCTCCCCCCGTGGATAAATAAAAAACGCCGGACGGCATCCTTTTAGGTGCCGTCCAGTTTTTAACAGTGAACCCCCCGGGCTTGTGCCCGGGGGGTATTCCTTTGCCAGTTATGCTCTCTCCACCAGCTCAATGGCCTCCTTACCGGTCAGGTGCTCAATGGACATCTCCAGCAGGCACAGGGGCGCCCAGTCCCGCTGGATGGCCCGCTCCCGCCGCTCCGGCGGATCCTCCGGGGCATACCGGAGGGCCAGCTTCTCAATGGCCGCCCGCTTCTCCCCCTCGTCCTCCAAAATCCGGATCCGCCCAAAGGCGATGACGCTGCGGAAGTAGGTGGTATACTCCTCCGGCACCACGTCATCCCGGTCGATCACACAGAACGACGCCCGTTCCTCCCGCCGGATTGCGTCCAGCTTGTGTCCGCTCCTGGCACAGTGGAAGTAGAGCCGGTTCCCGTCATACACATAGCTGATCGGCACAGCGTAGGGATACCCGCCGTCCCCGGCCAGGGCCAGGACGCCGGATGTCCCCCGGGTTAAGACTGCCGCAGCCGCTTCCGCCGTCAGCAGCTGTTTTTTTCTGCGCAGCTCACGAAACATGCCCGCCCCTCCTCTTCTTCTTCGCGCTGTGCCGGTACTCCTCCGCCTGGTTGAGCAGCTCCGCCGCGCTCTGGAGGAGGGTGTCAGTGACGGCCGCCCCGCTGATGAGCCGGGCCAGCTCCTCCTGCCGCTCCGGGCGCTCCAGGTGGTTCACGTGGGTGAAGGTGCGGCCCTCCTCCTCCCCCTTCTCCACCCGGAAGTGGATGTCCGCCATGGCGGCGATCTGGGGCAGGTGGGTAACGCACAGCACCTGCTTCCGGCGGGCCACGTCGGCCATCTTTTCTGCCACCTTCTGGGCCGCCCGGCCGGAGACACCGGTGTCCACCTCGTCAAAAATCAGGGTGCCCACCCCGTCATCCTCCGCCAGCACGTTTTTCAGGGCCAGCATAATCCGGGCCAGCTCGCCGCCGGAGGCCACCTTCTGGATGGGCCGCAGCTCCTCCCCCACGTTGGCGGACATGAGGAACTGCACCTGGTCCATCCCGGTGTCGTCCATGCCGCCCTCCCCGGAACTGGGGTCGAACTGCGTCTGGAAGCGGACCTTGGGCATGTCCAGCTGGCGCAGCTCCTCCTCCACCCGCTTCTGAAGGGCGCCGGCGGCCTTCCGCCTGGCCTCGCTGAGGGCGTTCCCCCGCTGGACCGCCTCCTCCCGGGCCCGCTCCAGCTCCTTCTCCAGCCGCTGGATGGTGTCGTCGGCGTCCTGGATCTGTTCCAGCTCCCGGCGGCAGCGTTCCAGATACTCCAGCATATCCGCCACGGTGGGGCCGTACTTCTTTTTCAGACGGTAGATCACGTCCAGCCGGCTCTCCAGCCGGTCCAGCTCCTCCGGGGAGAAGTCGAAGCTGTCCCCAAAATCCCGGAGCAGCTCCGCCGCGTCATCGGCGGCGTACCGCAGGGCGGACAGCTTCTCCCCCAGCTCCTCCAGCTGGGGCCCCAGCCGGGCCACGGAGCGGACCGCCCCCTCGGCCTCGCCAATGAGGTCGCAGGCCCCCTGGCTGTCCTCCCCGCCGGAGAGGGCCAGCATGGCCTGCTGGACCGCCTCCATCAGCTTGCCGGAGCTGCGCAGGAGGGTCTTCCGGGCGTCCAGCTCCTCGTCCTCCCCTTCCCGCAACTCGGCCCGCTCCAGCTCCCGGATCTGATACTCCAGAGTGTCCACCCGGCGGGTGCGCTCGGCCTCATCCATCTCCAAGGCGGCGATCCGTCCCCGCAGGCCGGTTACCGACCGGTATGACTGGCGGTACTTCTCTAAAAGGGGGGCGGTTTTGCCGAAGCTGTCCAAATAACCCAGGTGGCAGTCCGGATCCAGCAGCTGCTGGCCGTCGTGCTGGCCGTGGATGTTCAGCAGCTGCCGGCCCAGCTCCCGGAGCTGGGCCACCGTCACCGGCCGGCCGTTCACCCGGCACACGTTCTTGCCGTCCCCCCGGATCTCCCGCTGGAGGGTGAGCTCCTCCCCCTGGGGCAGGCCGTTCTCCTCCAGCCAGGACAGGGCGTTAGGGCTGGCGAAAAGGGCGGTAACCAGGGCGGATTTGGCCCCGGTGCGGATCAATTCCCGGCTGGCCCGCTCCCCCAGGACGGCGCTGATGGCGTCGACCACAATGGATTTGCCCGCTCCGGTCTCACCGGTAAGGACGTTGAAGCCGCCGCCGAACTGGATGTCTGCGGACTGGATGATGGCGATATTCTCAATATGGAGCAGGGAGAGCATAATGATTCCCCTCCTGTAATGGAAATGAATGACTGAACAGTCAGTGCAGATGTTTATGGATCTCGCTGTTGAACTGCTGGGCGTAGGCGCTGTCCCGCATGATGAGGATCCCGGTATCGTCCCCGGCCAGGCTGCCCACAATGCCGGCGATGTCCATGCTGTCCAGGGCCGAGCACACCCCGGAGGCCAGGCCGGGCATGGTGCGCACCACCACAATGTTTTGGGCCACGTCCACCGAGATCACCCCCTCCTTCAGGATATTCCGCAGGCGGTGGTCAGTGGTGCTGGCGTTTTTCCGGTCGGACTGGGCGTACCGGTAACCGCCGGAGCCGGTGAGCTCCTTCACCAGCCGAAGATCCTTGATGTCCCGGGAAATCGTGGCCTGGGTGGCGGAAAAGCCCCTCAGCTTCAGCTCATCCAGCAGCTGCTCCTGGGTCTCCACTTCACTGGACCGGATGATATTTAAGATCTCACTCTGACGCGCGTCCTTCATGGCACAAGCCCTCCTAGCTTCTGGTTGATAATCTGATAAAAACTCCGGTCAGACAGCCGCACCAGCCGGGTCTTGTGGGGGGAGCGGCGAATCTCCACCCGGTCCCCCCCGGCCAGCCGGACGGCCTTGCCGCCGTCAACTGACAAGTAAAGATACTTGCGGTTCCCTCTGGGGAGCTGGACTGTAATGACCCGTTCCGGATCCAGCACCATGGGGCGGGAGGTGAGCTGATGGGCGCATACCGGGGTGATGATGATGCACTTGGAGGTGGGCTCCACAATGGGCCCCCCGGCGGACATGGAGTAGGCGGTAGAGCCGGTGGGGGTGGCCACAATGACGCCGTCCCCAGTAACAGCGGCCACCTGGGCCTGGTCGGCCAGTACCTCCATCTCAGCTACCCGGGCCACCGAACCCTTGGAGATCACCGCGTCATTGAGGGCCAAATCCTGGCTGATGACCTTGCCGCCGTGGAGGACCCTCACATCCAGCATCATCCGCTCCTCAGTGGTGTACAATCCTTGGGCCAGAGGCGCCAGCAGGGGCAGTTCTCCCCGTTCCAGCTCCGCCATAAAGCCCACACTGCCCAGGTTGACCCCCAGGATGGGCACCCCATGAAGGGTGGCGTCCCGGGCGGCGTGGAGAATGGTGCCATCCCCGCCAAAGCAGATCAGCAGATCGGCGATGGGCAGGGCGGCCTGGAGGTCAGACAGCTCCACCTGCCGGGGCAGATCCAACCGGTCCCCCTTCCTGGGCTGGAAGGGCAGGCACAGGACAATCTGGGCCCCGACCTTCTCCAAAATCCGTTTGGCTTCCAAGGCCGCCCGCAACCCCCGGTCCCGGTAGGGGTTGGAGCTCAAAAGAATTTTCACGGCCGCTCCCCCTTTCCCACGCTGTGGGACGCCTCCACCAGGGCGGCGAGATCGCCGCCGTAGGCGTGGCCCGCCCCCTTTTCCAGGTATCCCAGGTACTCGATATTCCCTTCCGGGCCTCTTATTGGTGAAAAGGTAATATCCTTTACGGTGAATCCCGCCTGGGCGGCGTGGTCCAAAAAGCGCTCCAGCACCTCCCGATGGACGGCCGGGTCCCGGACCACTCCTTTCTTGCCCACCTTCTCCTTCCCCGCCTCGAACTGGGGCTTCACCAGGCACACGCCCTGCCCTCCGTCCCGGAGGAGGGGCCCCAGGGCTGGCAGGATCAGGCTGAGGGAGATAAACGACACATCCACAGAGAAGAAGTCCAGCGCCTCCGGGATCTGCTCCCGGGTGAGGTAGCGGGCGTTGGTCCGCTCCATGCACACCACCTGGGGGTGGGTGCGCAGACGGTAATCCAGCTGGTTGTAGCCCACATCCACGGCGTACACCAGCTTTGCCCCGTTTTGGAGCATACAGTCGGTGAAGCCGCCGGTGGAGGCGCCGATGTCGGCGCAGACCGCCCCGCTCAGGCCGATGGGCCACAGGGCTATGGCCTTCTCCAGCTTCAGGCCACCCCGGCTCACATAGGGCAGGGCTTTGCCCCGCACCTCAACGGCGGCTTCCTCCCCCACCGGAGCCCCCGCCTTGGTCTCCTTCTGGCCGTTCACATAGACCTGGCCCGCCATGATGAGGGCCTGGGCCTTCTGCCGGCTCTCCGCCAGGCCCTGTTCCACCAGGGCCACATCCAAACGCTTTTTAGCCACGGCCCAGCACCTCCAGCGCTTTTTGGGCGATCCCCGCCCCGTCCAGGAACAGCTCTTTTTTCAGCAGCGCTACCCCGCCGTGGGGGACAAACCCCTGCCCGCAGTTGACCAAGGCGGTTTTGGCGGAAACACCGGCCAGCTCCAGCCGGGCGGCCAGCCTCTGGCCCACGCAGCCCTGGGCCGCCTGATCCTCCGCCACCAGAAGGGCGCCGGTCTTTTTCACAGACTGGCATACCAGCTCCGGATCAAGCGGTGTAAGCTGATTTAACTTTACAATTTCAGCGCTGACGCCTTTCTCCTCCAGCAGCTGGGCCGCCTGTACCACCTCATTGATTTCCACACCGTAGCTCACCAGGGTGATGTCCTCCCCCGGCCGCAACAGACAGGCGGGTTCCTCCCCCGATGTCCCAATGTACTGTCCCTCGCCCCCTCTGGGGTAGCGGACAGCCACCGGCCCGGACAGGCGGAAAACCGCCCGTTCCAGCATACGCTCCAGCTCAGCGAAGCTGGCGGGGGCCAGCACCGTCATATTTGGCACGCTGTCCAGATAGGCCACATCGAAGACCCCGTGGTGGGTCTCTCCGTCCTCCCCCACCAGGCCGGCCCGATCCACCCCCAGCACCACGTGGAGGTTATCAATGGCCGCGTCGTGGAGGAGCATATCATAGGACCGCTGCAAAAAGGTGGAGTACACCCCAAAGACTGGGATCGCCCCCTGCTTGGCCATGCCGGCGGCCATAGACAGGGCGCAGCCCTCGGCGATACCCACATCAAAAAAGCGGTCCGGGTACTTTTGGGCAAATTTCTCCAGACCAGTGCCGCTTGTCATGGCGGCAGTGATGGCACACACCCGCCGGTCCTGGCCAGCCAGCCGGGTCAGGGTCCGGCCAAAGGCGGCGGAGAAGTTGTCCCCAGAGGTTTTTTTCCCTCTCCCAGTGGCGGGGTCAAAGGGTCCCACCCCGTGGAAAGCGTCCGGGTTCTCCTCCGCCGGTGTAAATCCTTTTCCCTTTACTGTTTTGACATGGAGCAGGACCGGCTCGTCCAGCTCCCTGGCATACTGCAAAATCTGGGTGAGCTGGGACAGGTTGTGGCCGTCCACCGGCCCCAAGTAGCGGAAGCCCATATTTTCAAACATGCTACAGGGCAGCAGGGTCTGCTTCACCATCTCCTTCAGCCGGTGGGTCACCCGGTACACCGCCCGGCCGGGGGCTGTGGCGTTCATCACCCGGCGGTAGCGCTTCTTGAAGGTGAGGTACTGGGGCTTGAGACGCTGTTTCGCCAAGTGGTCGGCCACCCCGCCTACATTGGGGGTAATGGACATGCCGTTGTCGTTGAGAATCACCAAAATCTGCTGGCCGCACTTGCCGGCGTTGGACAGCCCCTCATAGGCCAGGCCGCCGGTGAGGGCGCCGTCCCCGATGAGGGCCAGCACCTTGTAGTCCTCCCCCAACACCGTCCGGGCCCGGGCCATGCCCAGGGCCACCGCCACCGAGTTGGAGGCGTGCCCGGCGATGAAGGCGTCGTGGACGCTCTCCCCCGGCTTGGGGAAGCCGGCCAGGCCGCCGTACTGCCGGAGGGTAGCCATCCCCTCCCCACGGCCGGTCAAAATCTTGTGTGGATAGCACTGGTGGCCCACATCAAAGACCAGGCGGTCCCGCCGGGTGTCGAACACCCGGTGGATGGCCACCGTCAGCTCCACCGCCCCCAGGTTGGAAGCCAGATGTCCCCCCGTGCAGGAGACATGCTCCACCAGCTCCCGGCGGAGCCGGGCGCACAATTCCACCCCCTCCTGGCCGGTCAACTCCGCCAGCAGGGGGCCCAACTGATCAGAACTCTGTTCCTGTGTCCGCACTGCCACGCCGCGCCTCCATCTTCTCTGTCATCAGGCGGGGACAAAAAAGCCCACGCCGCAGCCCAACAAGGCCCCCACCAGCACCTGCAGCGGTGTATGGCCCAGAATTTCCTTCAGCGCCCCCTCCGGGGTGAGGTGGCCCAGCTCTCCCAGCTGTCCCAGCAGGCTGTTGAGCATCCGGGTATTCTCCCCGGCGGCCCGGCGCACATTGCAGGCGTCGTACATAACCACGGCGGCCAGTCCAGCGGCCAAGGCGAACAGGGGGCTCCCCCAGCCACAGAACCGTCCGCTCCCCACCGACATGGCGCATACGAAGGAGGAGTGGGAACTGGGCATCCCGCCGCTGCTCACCAGGGTACGGGGGGTCAGCTTCCGCTGGAACAGCAGCTCCAGCACGCACTTGATGAGCTGGGCCAAAAACCAGGCGGTGATCCCCAGGTCCAAGATTATGTTTCCAGACAAAAATCCTTTAGGCATGGTCGCCCTCCCTCCTAAAACGGATGTCAGTTCTCCCGCCCGGCCAGCACCCTGGCCAGCCAGATGAGGAAGCCGGGGTCCTGGAACCCCTCCAGGGCGGCGACCGCCTCCCCGGTAAGCTCTTCCACCAGGCGGGCGCATCCCTCCAGCCCCAGGGCGGTGACAAAAGTGCTCTTCTCCCGCTCCCGATCGGAGCAGATGGACTTGCCCAGCACCTCCTCGGTGCCGGTCACGTCCAGCATATCGTCCCGGACCTGGAAGGCCCGGCCCAGGGCCTGGGCATATCCGCGGATGTTCTCCCGCTGCTCCCGGCTGCCGCCGGCGGCGATACAGCCCAGCTCGGCGGCGGCTGAGATGAGGGCCCCGGTCTTTAAGGACTGGAGCTGCTCCAGCTCAGACCGGGCCAAGGCCCGGCCCTCCCCCGCCATATCCAGGGCCTGTCCCCCCACCATGCCGGCGGGGCCAGCGGCGGCGGACAGGCAGCGCACCCCCTCCACAATCCGCTCCGGGGGCAGGGCCGCCCCGGCCAGCTGGCTGAAGGCGGCGGTAAGCAGGCCGTCTCCCGCCAGGATTGCGGTGGCCTCCCCGTATACGATGTGGTTGGTGGCCCGGCCCCGGCGCAGAGCGTCGTCGTCCATAGCGGGCAGGTCGTCATGGATCAGGGAGTAGGTGTGGATCATCTCCACCCCGCAGGCGAAGGGCAGGGCCAGCTCCGGGTCGCCGCCGCACATCCGGCAGGTCTCCAGCGTAAGCACCGGGCGGACCCGCTTCCCTCCGGACAGCAGGGAGTACTCCATAGCCTCCTGAAGATCGGCGTGCCGGACCTCCTGGCGGAATACGCCGGAGAGATATTCCTCAATCATATCCTGGTCCTGGGCCAGGCGCTTTGTAAAGTAATTTTCCATGTCAGTCCTCTCCCGGGAAAGGCTCCTCCACTACCTGGCCCTCCGGGCCGGCGGTGAGGAGGGTCACCTTACGCTCCGCCTCGTCCAGCTGCTTGGTACACTCACTCAGCAGCTTCGCCCCCTCCTCGAACAGGGCCATAGCCTGCTCCAACGGGGCGTCCCCCTGCTCCAGCAGGGAGACGATCTCCTCCAGGCGGTTCATAGCGCCCTCAAAATTCAGCTTCTTCCTCGCGGCCATACTCAATTCTCCTCATGCTTGATGCTCTGTACCACGCTGCCCTCTATCCCTCCTGAGTATGCCTGGGCCAGCACAGTCAAAATCTCCCGAAACTCCGCTCCCTGGTACCAGGCGGCGTCTACCGCCGCAATTTGGCCGCACAGAATCTCCCGCTGGCCCTCGTCCTGGATCAGCGAAAAATAGGCTACACAGGTGTGGGGTGCCTCCAGAAAATAGTGGTACAGCCGGTCGAAGCCCGCCTCGGCGTAGATACCGTCCGCCCCCAGGCAGTAGGCCGCCAGCTTATCCAGCGGCCAGCCCTCCAGGTCGGGCAACCCGTCGTAAGTGATGCCGTAGTCCGCCGGGTCGGTACTGATCATCCGCCAGGATGGCTCCTCCACCCGCCAGTCCGGTTCCTCCACGGGGAGTGCCGTATGAGGCGCAGCGGCGCATCCGGCCAAAACAATCAAAAGAAGGACAGAAAGATAGCGTCTCATCGTTTCTTTCCCCCCCTGATTTTCTCCACCCGACATCCCAGCTCCCCGTCCGACAGCCGCAAATGAATGGTATTCCCCAAAGCCGTATCCCGGACGGAGGAGAGTATCTTGCCCTCCTCCCCCTGGGCGATGGTATAACCCCGGCCCAGCACCTTCAGGGGGCTCATGGCGTCCAGGGCGGCGGCCAGCTTGGACAGCCGCTCCCGCCGTCCGGACAGGGAGCGCTCCAGGCCGTGGGCCAGACGGCCGCTCTGGTAGTCCAGGAACAGCCGCTTCTCTTTAAAATAGGCGGCAGGGTCAGTCATGGCCCGGCTCCGGGCCAGGCGGTCCAGCTCCCGGCGGTAACCGCCCAGCAGATGGGCGGCCTCCCCTGTCAGCCTTCCCCGGCAGCCCTCCAGGGCGGCGGAGATCTCCCCCTGATCAGGAACCGCCAGCTCGGCGGCGTTGGAGGGGGTAGCCGCCCGCAGGTCGGCCACAAAGTCGGAGATACACACATCGGGCTCGTGGCCCACGGCGGAGATCACTGGGATCTCCGACTGGAAGATGGCCCGGGCCACGCACTCCTCATTGAAGGCCCACAGATCCTCCATAGAGCCGCCCCCCCGGCCGGTGATGATCAGATCCGCCGCCTGCTGCCAGTTGGCCCACTGGATGGCGGCGGCGATCTCCTGGGCGGCCCCCTCCCCCTGGACCCGGACGGGCAGGACCTTGATCCGGGCCATAGGCCACCGGGCCCCTAAAATCCGGATCATATCCCGCACCGCCGCCCCCGCTGGGGAGGTAATCAGAGCGATGGACTCCGGGAACCGGGGCAGCGCCCGCTTCCGGGACAGGTCGAACAGGCCCTCCCGGGCCAGCTTCTCCTTCAGCTGCTCGAAAGCCAGATACAAATCCCCTACCCCCTCCGGGGTGAGGCGGACACAGTACAGCTGGTACTGGCCGTCCCGGGGAAAGACGGTCACCCGCCCGGCGGCGGTCACCTGCATCCCATTCTCCGGCCGGAAGCGCAGGGACTGGGCGTCACTGCGGAACATGACGCACCGCAGGGCCCCCTCCCCGTCCTTCAGGGTGAAGTAGTGGTGGCCGGAGGGGTACATCTTGTAGTTGGACAGCTCCCCCCGGACCAGCAGGCCGGACAGCAGGCGGTCCCGGTCCATAAAGCCCTTGATATACTGGCTCACCTGGGAGGGGGTGAGAATATTCTCATTCATGCCGGCTCCTCCCCCGCCCGCCGGGCCCGCCAGGTGAGGATGGCCGTCCCCATGGCGTTGTCGGTGGCGTACCGGGGCTGGGAGAACAGGGCCCCACGGTGATCCTCCAGCGCCCGGCGCAGCTGGGAATTGGAGGCCACCCCGCCAGAGCACAGCACCGGCAGGCCGGGATATTCCTCCTGGGCCGCCTGGGTGGCCCGAAGGACGACTGAGACGATGGTATTCAGGGTAAACCGGGCGATGTTGGTGGGTTCCTCCCCGGCCTCCCAAAGCTGTTTTACCTTGTTTTCCATGCCAGACAGGGAGAAGCGCAGTCCATCCAGCCTGACCTGATAGCTGGCGCCGCCAGACCCCTCTTGCGCCAAGGCGTCCAGGGCCTTGCCGGCGGGAAAGGGCAGCCCCATTAGAACCCCGGCCCGGTCGATGAGTTTTCCGGCGGAGATATCGCTGGTGCCGCCAATGATCTCAGCGGCCACAGAGGTCCCCTCCGGCCTAACCAGCAGCAGCTCTGTGGTCCCTCCGGACAGGTGCCAGGCCAGAAAAGGCCGGTCCAGCAGATCCAGCCGCCCGGCAGACCAGGCGGCGGCGGCCAGGTGCCCCTGCTGGTGGGAGTGGGCGTAAAAGGGCACGCCCAGGGCGCTGGCGATCCCCCGCCCCTGCCCCTCCCCGGCCAGGAAACAGGGCATATAGGAGCCCTCCACCGCCCGGGGCCGAGTGGAGGCCCCCACGGCGGACAAATCCTGAAGCCCTCCCTCCTGGCCCAGCTCCTCCAGCAGGGCGGGCAGCCGCTTCACGTGCTGGAACAGGGCATCGCTCTGGCGCAGGCCCAATTCCCCGGGGCGGACCTCCAGCAGGCGGGCCAGATTGCGGCCCTCCCCGCCGTCAAAGACCGCCGCCGAGGTGGTATAGTTGCTGGTATCCAGGCCCAGAACGGTCATTCGGCCTCTCCCTCCGGCTGGACGCCGGCTTTCTCGGGCTTGGGCGGGGTGTCCTGGAACTCATCCCGGACAAAGGAGCCCAAAATACCGTTGAGGAAGGAGACCACCTCCTGTGGCTCATAGTTCTTGGCGATTTCCACCGCCTCATTGATGGCGGCGGCGTTGGGGATGTCGGGCATATAGAGCACCTCATACATGGCGGTACGCATAATGGCGGCCGCCATCCTGGGGATGCGGGCGAAGGTCCAGCCCACGGCGTACCGGCTGATGTAGTCGTCCAGCTCCGCCCCGTGGGCGAAGACCCCCCGCACCAGGTCCCGGATGTACTTCTCCTGCTTCTCGTTGGGGAACTGGGCGTAAAGGGGCATCTCGACGGCCAGAGCCTGAAAGCGCTCCCGGGTCAGCTGGCCTTCCATCAGCTCCTGGGCGCTCATGGTGCCGAAGCTGAGGGAAAAAATCATATGCACCGCGATCTCGCGGGCGTTGCTTCTTGTCATATCGTATCCTCCCGTGGTCCAAATGGGCACAGCGCGGTGAAGTTTACCACGCTTATTATATACATGAATATACAAAAAAGAAAGCCCTAATTTTCCAATCGGAAAAATTTTTTCTGTTGGGCAACGAAAAAAGACCGCCGCGGGCGGTCTCCTGCAAAACCAGGAACACATCCGCCAGCTGAGCTGGCGGATGTGTTTTCCTTTAGCCATAAAAATTGTGGTTGCCGATGGTGGCGATATAGGGCCGGTTCTTGGCGGCCCAGCTCCGGGACGTGGAGTCGAAATACAAGGCGCCGTCGGTCTCAGGCACCACACCGCCGTCCAGCACCAGCTTGGCGGCGATAATCGCCTCCTCGTCAGGGGTGCGCTCGGCCAGAGCCCCGGATTTGTAGGGGCTGAACTGGTTCTTCTGGGCCAGCACCTCCTGGACGCTGTTGGGGTAGATGGGGCTGGCCACCCGGTTCATCACCACGTTGCCCACCGCCATCTGGCCCTCCAGGGGCTGGTTGCCGCTCTCCGCCACAATGATGCGGGACAGCCAGAACAGGTCGTCCTGGTTGTAGTAGCTGTCACCATTCTGAATGGGGGCGCTCCCCCGGATGACGGTGACAGTGCCGGTGTTTCCGTCCCAGCCCACTTGGGCGCCGAAGGACTCAGCCACCGCCCACAGGGGGACAGTCACCCGGCCATTCATCACCTGGACCCCCTCCGGCAGGTAGAGATACCGGCCGTTGGCCACCAGATACTGCCGGCCCACCTGGGCGGTGAGCTCCAGGCCGGGGGCGGTGATGGCGGCGGTAGAGCCGTCCCAGCTCACCTGGGCGGCGCTGTTCAGGGTCTGGGCCATAGGGGCCAGGGCCACATAGGTAATCCCCCCGCTCTGGGTCTTACCCACATCCTGGGCGGCGGGCTGGCCGTCGATCAGCAGGGACGGATCCCCCAACTCGGCCAGCTCCAGGGGGTTCTCGCTGGGAGCGGCGGGGACGGCGTCCTCCAACAGCTCCTCCAGCTCATCCGCTGAGGCGTCCGCTTCAGTCTCAAGCGCCGTCTCGTCAAGGACGGCGCTCTCCTCCTCTGCCACCAGGGCGGCGGACTGCTCAGGGACAGCGGCCGCGCCCATTAGGAGGAGCAAGGCAAAGGCGCTCAGCACCACGGAAAATAGCTTGCGTGTCAATGTCTTCACTCCAATAGATACAATTTCTGTCATAATTATGACAACCAAAAGCAGTGTCTGTTACTTTTGTAACCACATTGTAACCAATTCCGCGGAGCAAAACAAGGGCAATATTGCCTATAAATCCCCGCTTGTTCTTGTATAATTTGTATAATTCTCACAAGAATATAACTATTTTCTCCTGGATTCTTCCTATTTCTCCAGGCTGTGACAGTTTAGGCCCCAACAGAGAGGCGCCCGCCTCTAGATGGAGACGGGCGCTGGCTTGGCGGTCAGATCCCCCGGTTCAGGGTTTTACGCAGACGGATTTTTCCCTCCAGGGCCTGGTCGATGGTGGCCAGGAATTTCTCCCGGTCCTCGGGGAGGCCACCCTTTAAGGGCAGGTAGTTGGAGGCGTGGTTGCTGGTAAAGTGGAGCGGGTTTACATCAAGCTTCTCCACCAGCAGGCGGCACTCCTCCAGGATATGGTCGGGGGAACATACCGTAAACCGGCCGGCCAGCACGTCCTCCCCCAGTGGGGTGCCCTTGGCGGGGGCGAAGGTCATGGCGGACAGATGCCTAGGTTTCATCTGGTTGATCATATGGGCGGTGGACAGGATATGCTCCTCCCAGCCGCCCCCTTCGCCGTTGGCGCCGGTGATCCCCAGGATGACGGTTACCCACAGGTCGATCCCCGCCTCCACCAGCCGCTGGCCGGCCAGCAGCATCTCGTCCGCGGAACAGCCCTTGTGGATGAAATTCAGCACCTGTTCACTGCCGCTCTCCACCCCTAGGTAGGCCCTGGAAAGCCCGGCCTGGCGGAGCTCCCGCAGCTCCTCCGGGGTCTTGGCCAGGGTGCTCTTGGGCCCGGCGTAGAGGGTGACCTTCTCCAGCCTGGGGAAGGCGTCGTACAGCTTGCGGAGCACCCGTAGCAGCTCGCCGGTCTTCATAATGATGGCGTCCCCGTCCATCAGGAACACCCGCTCCAGCCCCGGCCCGTAGTAGTCCAGGGCCATGTCGATATCCTCCAGGATGTCCTCCACCGGCCGGATCCGGAAGGTTTTCTCCTTGTACATGCCGCAGAAGGTACATTTGTTGTTGGAGCACCCGATGGTACACTGGAGGAGGTAGCTCTTCCACTCCCCCGGGGGGCGGTAGAGCAGGTCACTGTCATAGCGCATGGAATTCCCCTTTCTCGCTTTCTTCCCTTTCTTGTCAGAAAAGGAACCGAAAAGAACTTGGGCGAAAAACTTCGTTTTTCTTCTCTGATTTCGGATAAGTTACAGGTTATCTACCGGCTGGCCGTCCCGGAAGACTTTTTTGATGTTCTTCTCCACCTTGCTCCTGGGGAGCATCACCTCGTGGCCGCAGCCCTGGCACCGCATCTTAAAGTCCATCCCCACCCGGAGGACAAGCCACTCCTGGCTGCCGCAGGGGTGGGCCTTCTTCATCTTTAATATGTCGTTTACGTGGATGTCCATGTGATCCTCCTCTCAAAGTTTCGCTATTGATAAAATATAATATATCCCGCTTCTGTCGGATGGTCCACAATGAAACCATCGTTTTCTTTTAATACGTTAAAAGCAATGACCAGATCCGCTCCGGCGGAAATAAAATTAACCATCATAGTAAGCAAAGAGATCGTGCCAGGATATATAAAAACAAACAATACGCTGCCGAAACCTAATATTACAAAAGGTGTCAACACGCCGGTTAGATACTGCCGTTTTTTCAACGCCACTTTGCAAGCACAGCTTGGCATCATTGCGTTGATATTAAAACGTACTACATTCCAGCCTTTCCCACTTGAAACTGACCAGCCGATCCCATGCAGCAGCTCATGTATCACAACCGAAACAGCAATAATCACAACAAACATTATATAAAATGAAAGTCCCCCTACTTCTGATAAGTGTGCCCTTTCAATGAGTAAGAAACGATACAGTAACCCAAAGATTATCACAAATGGAAGCCCGTAAAGCGCCCCTAAGCACATCGCTTTTCCAGACGATATGGTAACGTCTTTTTCTTTGTACCCCTTATCATGTAATTGTACTTTCATTTTTTCAAATTCTTCACTGTTATTGCTCATTCGAGAAGCCCTCCCCCAAACCTCTAATGACCGTTTTTCTATTATAGTGTGCCGGTACTCCGGTTGTCAATAACATAAGAAGGGCAGGCGCACTGCGCCCGCCCTTTCTGGAATGGTTTGTTACTTGGCCAGCTCAGCGGTGTCAATAGCGATCATCAGCTCCTCGTTAGTGGGGATGACCAGGGTCCGCACCGTGGCGCCCGGAGCGGAGATGTCGATCTCCTCGCCCCGCTTCTTGTTCTTCTCAGCGTCGATCTTGATGCCCATGAACTCCAGGCCGGACACGATATTGGCCCGGTTGCCGCCGCCGTTCTCGCCCACGCCGGCGGTGAAGATGACGGCGTCCACCCCGCCCATGGCGGCGGCGTAAGCGCCGATGAGCTTCTTCACGCCGTACTCAAAGACTTCCACAGCCAGGGCGGCCTGCTTGTTGCCCTTCTCGCCGGCGGCCTCCAGGTCACGGAAGTCGGAGGACACGCCGGAGATGCCCAGCACGCCGGACTTTTTGTTCATGACATTGAGCATTTCCTTGATGTCCATGTTGTACTTGCCCATCAGGTACTCCAGGATGCCGGCGTCGATATCGCCGGTGCGGGTGCCCATAGGCAGGCCGGCCAGGGGGGTGAAACCCATGGAGGTATCCACGCTCTTGCCGTGGTCCACGGCGGTGACGGAGGAGCCGTTGCCCAGGTGGCAGGAGATGAGCTTCAGCTCCTCGATGGGCTTGCCCAGCATGGCGGCGGCCCGGGCGGCCACATACTTGTGGGAGGTGCCGTGGAAGCCGTAGCGGCGGACCTTGTCCTTCTCATAGTACTCATAGGGCAGGGCGTAGGTGTAGGCCACAGGGGGCATGGTCTGGTGGAAGGCGGTGTCAAACACGGCCACCATGGGGGTGCCAGGCATAAGGGCCTGACAGGCCTTGATGCCGATGATGTTGGCGGGGTTGTGGAGAGGGGCCAGGGGGTTGCACTCCTCGATGGCGGCCATGACCTCTCCGGTGATGAGGACGGATTTGGCGAACTTCTCGCCGCCATGGACGACCCGGTGGCCCACGGCGTCGATCTCCTTCATGGAGCTGATGACGCCGTTCTGGGGGTCCACCAGGGCGTCCAGAACGGCCTTGATGGCCTCGCTGTGGGTGGGCATGGCCACATCGGCCTCCTTGACGGCCTGCTTGCCCTCGGGCTTGTAGGTAAACTTGCCGTCGATACCGATGCGCTCGCACAGGCCCTTGGCCAGCACCTGCTGGGTCTCGGGGTTGAGCAGCTGGTACTTCAGGGAGGAACTGCCGGCGTTGATAACCAAAATATTCATGGGACTCGTCTCCTTCTCAGATTAAATTTAGGTTGCCTTGCTTGGCAGGATGTACTACAATACAAGCATAGCCTTATCATACCGCTTTTCCCCTTCCAGGACAACCACTTTTTTGTATTTTGGGCAAAATTTTTCCGTACCTTCCCAGAAAGGAGGGCCCGATCTTGAAAACCGCTGGAATCGTTGCGGAATACAACCCCTTCCACACCGGCCACGCTTACCAAATCAGCCGTACCCGGGCCGCTCTGGGAGAGGATACCGCCATCGTCGCCGTCATGAGCGGCAACTGGGTTCAGCGGGGCGAGTGCGCCATTACCGACAAGTGGACCCGGGCCCGAATGGCCTTGGCGGGCGGGGTGGACTTAATTCTGGAGCTGCCCACCGTTTGGGCCTCCGCCTCCGCCGAGGGCTTCGCCCGGGGGGCCGTGTCCATCCTGGCCGCTACCGGAGTGGTTGATATCCTCTCCTTTGGCAGCGAGTGTGAGGAAATCTCCCCCCTGCGGGCACTGGCCCAGTGTCTAAACAGCCCGGACTTCTCCGCCGCCCTGCGCCAGGAGCTGGGGCCCAAGAAGTCCTTCGCCCTGTGCCGCCGACAGGCGGTGGAACGGCTGTTGGGCCCGGAAAAAGCCGCCCTGCTGGACACCCCCAACAACAACCTGGGCGTGGAGTACCTGCGGTTCCTCCCCCCAAGCATGGAGGCCATGACCGTCCCCCGCCAGGGCGCTGGGCACGACAGCGGTGAGGAGCGGGACAATTTCGTTTCCGCCTCCCTCCTGCGCCGGCGTCTGCGGGCCGGAGAGCTGACAGGTATTTTTCCTTTCCTCCCATTTCCCTGGAAAGGGGAACCCGCCGATTTGCGGTACTTGGAGCGGGCCCTCATCGCCCGCCTGCGCTCCATGACCCTGGAGGAGGCGGAGGCCCTCCCCGACAGCGGGGACGGCCTTGCCGCCCGGCTGCTGCACGCCGCCCGGCAGGCAAGCGACCTGGAAAAGCTGTACGCCCTGACCAAAACCCGGGCCTACGCCCACGCCCGGGTGCGGCGGCTGGCCCTCTACGCCCTGCTGGGTCTGCGGAAATCGGATATCCCCCCCGCCCCGCCCTATATCCGGGCGCTGGGCTTCAACCGCCGGGGACAGGCCCTGCTGCGGGAGATGAACGACAGGGCGGCGCTGCCCTTTTTTGTGAAACCGGCCCACGCCCGCCGTCTCTCCCCCCAGGCCCGGGCCCTGTTCGCTCTGGAGGAGCGGTTCACCGACCTGTTCTCCCTGTGCTTTCCCACCCCCAGGCCCTGCGGCCTTGAATTGACCACCAACCCCTTCATTTTGGAGTAAAAGGAGCGGATTATGGAGATAAAATCGCGTCGTGTTCCCTCTCTCAAAACCTGTATTCCGCTGTGGGCGGCTGTCCTCCCTCTGTCACTCGTGGGATTATTTGAGGTTTTAAAGGGCAATACCGCCTTCATGTCGGGCTGGGTCTTCGGTGTCATGGCCCCCATCGAGCGGTTTTTCGGCCGGCTGTGGTCGATCTTCCCCTTCTCGGTGGCTGAGGCCCTCACCGCCCTGTTTCTGGCCGGCTGTGTGGCATGGCTGGTCCGGGCGGTTGTGCTGGTCATCCGTCAGCGAGCGCCCCTCCCCTTCCTGCGCCGCTTGCTGGCCCTGGGCGCCGTCTGGCTGTGGCTGTGGGCGGGGCTGTGCTGGCTTTGGAACGCCGCCTACTACGTCCCCACCTTCGCCCAGCGGGAGGGATTGAATACCGCCCCCTACTCGGTGGAGGAGCTGGCCGCCGTGACCCGATACTTCGCCCAGCGGGCTGCCGCTCTGTCCTCCCAGGTGGCCCGGGATGACGAGGGGCATTTCGCCGAGAACCTGTCCGGCTACTTCCGGCGGGGGGCGGGCGTCTACGGAAATATCGCCCGGAAGTTCTCCTCGCTGGAGATCCAGTCTGTAAGGGCAAAACCCTTGCTATGCTCACGGCTCCAGAGTGTTCTTGGATTCACTGGGGTGTACTTTCCCTTTACCGGAGAGGCCAACGTCAATGTGGACGCCCCCGCCTGCCTGATCCCAGCCACCATCGCCCACGAGATGTCCCACCAGCGGATGGTGGCCTCTGAGCTGGAGGCCAACTTTGTGGGGATCGCCGCCTGTACCGCCTGCGAAGACACGGTGTTCCAATATTCCGGCTATCTCATGGGCCTGATCCAGCTGTGCAACGCCCTATACTCCGTTTCCCCCGACACCTGGTACGCCATCGCCGGGGAGGCCTTCACCCCCGAGCTGTCCACCGACTGGTCGGACAACAACGCCTACTGGGCCGCCCTGAAGTCCCCGGTGGAGGAGGCGGCCGGCGAGATGTACGACTCCTTCCTCAAGGGCAACGACCAGGAGTTGGGCATCCGCTCCTACGGGGCCTGTGTGGATCTCATGGTCAGCTACTACAGCCGGCAGCTCAAATAAGCCCAAAAAATACCCCCATCAGGACGTGATGGGGGTGTTCTTTATCCCACCAGGCCATACACCAGGCGGGCCACCAGCAGGGTGAGCACCACAAAAAACATGGGCCGGATGACTTTGGCGCCGCCCTTCAGAGCCAGGCCGGAGCCCACGTAGTTCCCAGCGATGCCGCAGAGCGCAGCGGGAATCCCCACCGCCCACATCACCTTCCCCGCCAGGCCGAAGGTGATCAGGGAGGCCAGGTTGCTGGCCGAGTTGGCCACCTTGGTGTTCCCCGAGGCGGTGAGGAGATCGAACCGGCACAGGCCGGTGAAGGCCAGCATCAGGAACGTGCCCGCTCCGGGGCCAAAGAAACCGTCGTATCCGCCGATTGCCACGCCAATCCCGAGGCCCATGGCAATCAGCTGGCCCCGGGTGAACTGGTCGGAGTGGTTTTCCGTCCCGAAATCCCGCTTCAGCAGCAGGAAAACCGCCATCACCGGCACGACCGCCAGCATCAGGTAGTAGAGCGCCTGTTCCGGCACGATCATATTCAGGTTGGCGCCGGCCCAGGCCCCGATCAGCGCCCCCGCCCCGCCAGCCAGGGCGCTGGGCAGGTGGACATCCCCCCGTTTCAAAAAGCGCCCGGTGGACAGAAAGGTGCCAAAGGCGTTGCCGCACTTGTTAGTGCCCGAAGCCAGATGGGGTGGCAGCCCCGCCAGCAGGTAGGCGGGCAGGGTAATCAGCCCGCCTCCGCCGGCCACGGCGTCTATCACCCCGCCCAAAAAGACCAGCGGACAGACAATCACCCAGATATGCATCAGCTCGGACAGTTCCATATCGTTCTCTCCTCTTGTTCCTTTTTCTATATAAAAAAGAACCGCAAAAGAATTTTTCCGGAAAAACGTTGTTTTGCTCCCGTCACGCCCCGCCTTTGATGTCCTCCCAGTACCGCCGGGCGGCCTGCTCGTTTTTGTTGTCCCCAAACTGGTAATAGCGGGTACCCACCAGCTCATCAGGCAGGTACTGCTGGGCCACCCACCGGTGGGGGAAGTTGTGGGGGTACTTGTACCCCTGGTCCCGTTCCATCCCGGCGGAATCGGCGTGGACATTTTGCAGTTCCCGGGGAATATCCCCGATTTTCCCCTTCCGCACGTCGGCCATAGCGGCGTTGATGGCCATACAGGCGGTGTTGGACTTGGGGGCGGTGGCCAGCAGGATCACCGCCTGGGCCAGGGGCAGCTTGGCCTCCGGCAGGCCCAGCTGGAGGGCGTTGTCCACGCAGGCCTTGACAATGGGCACCGCCATGGGGTAGGCCAGGCCGATGTCCTCGCTGGCGGAGCACAGGATCCGCCGGATGGCGGTGATCAGATCCCCCGCCTCCAGCAGCCGGGCCAGATAGTGGAGGGCGGCGTCCGGGTCGGAGCCCCGCATAGACTTCATCAGCGCCGAGGCGATGTCAAAGTGGGCGTCCCCCTCCCGGTCATACCGCATGGCCGACTTCTGAGCGGCGGTTTTAGCGTCCTCCAGCGTGACAAGTAGTTTACCTTGCTCCCTTCTGGCGGCAGTAAGTAAAAGCTCTATGGCGTTTAGGGCCTTGCGTACATCCCCCCCGCAGGCGGAGGCGATGTGCTCCCGCGCCCCGTCCTCACACTGAACCGGGGCGCCCAGCCGCTCCCCCATGAGGGCGATCCCCCGGTCGATGGCCGGAAGGACATCCTGGGCGGTGATCTGCTTGAACTCAAACACGCTGGCCCGGGACAGCACCGCCCCGAAAACAGCAAAGAACGGGTTCTCCGTAGTGGAGGCGATGAGGGTGATCCGCCCGTCCTCCATAAACTCCAGCAGGGACTGCTGCTGCTTTTTGTTGAAATACTGGATCTCATCCAGGTAGAGGAGCACCCCCTCCGGGGCCAGGAGGGTGCCCACGTCCCCCATAATCTCCTTGATGTCGGAGATAGAGGCGGTGGTGGCGTTGAGCCGGTGGAGGGGCCGGTTGGTCCGCCGGGCGATGATGTTGGCCACTGTGGTCTTGCCCGTGCCAGAGGGCCCGTAGAAAATCAGGTTGGGCACGCTGCCCCCCTCCACAATCCGCCGGAGCAGGCCGTTTTCCCCCAAAATATGGCGCTGGCCCACCACCTCCTCCAGGGTCTGGGGCCTGATCTCGTCAGCTAACGGGCGGTATGCCATACCCCGTCACTCCTTTTCGTCAAATTCTGTCTCATAGCCCCGCAGGGCCCGGCGTCGCTGTTTCCAGTCGGGCATGAGGGCGTCCATCTGCCTGTAAAACCCCGGGCCATGATTGTGGTGGAGGAAGTGGACCAGCTCGTGGAGGGCCACGTAGTCCCGCAGCCGCTCCGGGCAGCGGGCCAGGGCGGTGTTCAGCGTGATGTATCCCTGGGCCCAGTGGCAATTGCCCCACTGGCTTTTCAGGGCTCTTAGCTTCAGCTGGGGGAAGGCCACTCCCAGAGGCTGAACCAGAGGGTAGACCCGTTCCAGGGCCTCCCCCAACAGGCGGACGCACTCCGCCCGATCTACCGGCGGCAGCGGTTCCACCCTTTTCTCCCTCTGGCGGGCCTGGACTTGGATGATCCAGCCGCCGTGCTCCCGAACGAAGGTGTCCGCCCGGTCTAAGGCGCACCGGGGCGGGACAGACAGGGATACCGCCCCGTCCCGCCCCACCCGCAGGTTCAGGTTTTTCACCCGTTTTCTGGTCAGGGTGTAGGTGATGGGCCCGGCGGGGGTGTCCACCAGCCGCAGTTGAGAGAGCTCCCCGCTCATCGGATCTCCGCCTCCTCGGCAAAGCCCAGGAAGTCTTTCACACAAATTTCGGTGCCGTCATCCAGAACCGCCAGCCCGGAAAACCGCCCGAACACCTGATGCCTGTCCCACTTGGCCACTCCGGCCCCGGTACACACCGCCCGGTCTAAAATGGGCCGGAATATCATCTCAAAGCGGCTGTTGTCGCTGGTGAACTCCCAGGGATCCATATACCGGCGCAGACGGCGGCGGCCCGGAATTCTGAACCGCACCTTGGACAGCTTATGGGCCTTGCCCTCATAGAACAGCATATTTTCTGTGGCGGCGGATGAATTGCCCAGGCCCTCCCCCAGGCTGAACCCAAAGAGCGCCCCGTCCACCAGCCCAGAGGCGGCGGCCCAGTGCCTGGTGTGGCGGCCAGACCACGCCCCCCGGCTCCAATCCAGTATCCCAAAGGAGTCGGCGGGGTCAAAGACGTACTCCTCCTCCCCCACCAGAACGGTTCCTGACGCCCGCAGACCGCTGATCTTCTGATTCAGGCAGAACTGCCCCGGCCTGTCAAAGGGGGTGTGGAGAACCGCGGATTCCTCCGGCTCACCGATGAGCTCCACTTGTGCGTCCAGGGGTTTCCCATCCAAAAAACCGTCCGCATGGACGTTGAGGGTGCGCTTGCCCTCCTCCCGCCGGAAGAGAATGGAGTAGCCCCGGCCATGGGCGGCGGCATCCCCCTCCCCGGAGGAGACGGGCAGGCTGGTGGCGCCCAGGGAAAGCGGCCTGATGGCGCCACGGCTCACCTGCCACTGGTCCCAGAAGTCCAAAAAGGAGATGGTGTCAAGCCCCACGGAGCTGTGATCCCCAATGGAGAGGGCCAGACCGAACTGGCCGTTGACCACCAGGTAGCTGTCCCACTCCTTCCGCCGCATGGGGAAGGAATGTACCATATGCCGCCCGTATGTGGTCAGCGGTTTTTTGGCGTACCCCGCCTCCACCAGATTCCCCCGGCTGTCCAGCAGGGGCCCGGCGGTGGTGATCTCATGCTGTTCCATAGGTATCCCCTCCTAGCTCCGTTCCCACTCAATCTTCCATATTATACTGTAAATTTTCCTGTTGGGCAATTGTTTTTCTTGGGACAGGCAAGAGAATTTCTCCCGCCGCATACTTTCTCAGAGGATCATTCTGGAGCTGGAGGTGGCGGCGGTGGGCCGGATTGTTGGAAAAGAGCGGTATCGTGACATTTTGTTGGGCGCCGGCCTGCTATGGGCCACCCTGGCTCTCATTCTGTGGCCTGAACAGGCCATGGACGCCATGCGGGACGGTTTACGCCTGTGCGGTAACGTGATTGTGCCCTCCCTCTTCCCCTTCTTCGTGCTGTCCTCCCTGGTGGTGGAGCTGGGGATGAGCCGCTACCTGGGCCGGCTGCTGGAGCCCATCATGGTACCGCTGTTCCGGGTGAATGGCTCCTGCGCCACCGCCCTGGCCCTGGGCTTTGTGGGGGGGTACCCGGTGGGGGCCCAGACCGCCATCCAGATCTACCAGAACGGCCAGTGCTCCCGCGCGGAGGCGGAGCGTATGCTGGCCTTCTGCAACAACAGCGGCCCTGCCTTTATTCTGGGAGTGGTAGGGGCCGGGGTGTTCGGCAGCGGTACCGCCGGGCTGCTCCTCTACCTGGCCCACCTGGCCGCCAGCCTGCTGGTGGGGGTGCTGTTCCGCTTTTACAAACCCCGGGAGGGCCCCCGGACCCGGAAGCGGGGCGGGCCCCAGTTCCAGGCGGCCAGCTTCCCCTGGGCCTTTACCCGGTCAGTGACCGGGGCCCTCCAGTCCACCCTGAAGATCTGCGCCTTTATCCTGTTCTTCACCGTCTTCCTGCGGATCTTGGCCCGAGCCGGGATCCTGACCACCCTGGCCCGGCTGCTGTCCGCCCTCTTGGCCCCTCTGGGGCTGGACCACACCTGGTCCGAGCGCCTGCTCACCGGCCTGATCGAGGTCTCCTCCGGGGTGTCCTCCCTCACAGACGGCACCCTGACCGGGCGGCTGTCCATGGCGGCCTTCATGCTGGGCTGGGCTGGAGTGTCAGTCCACTGCCAGGTGCTGGCCTTCCTGGGGGAAAGCGGGCTGTCTATCGGCCCCTATGTAGCGGGAAAGCTCCTCCACGGGGGGCTGTCCGCCCTGATCGTCACCCTGCTGGCCAGGATCTGGCCCCTCAGCGGGCCGGTTTCCTACTATCTGGTGGAACAGGCCGAAGCTATCGCCCAGCTGGACTTTCACCGTGCTCTTGCCATCTCCGCCGCAGTCGCCTGGGGGGTATGGCTGGCTTTCCTGGCCCTGGCCGCTTATATGGTGAAAAAAAGCAGTGGAAAATCCCGGCGTCGTATAGTATAATGGTGGGCAGTACATGGGAGGAGGAGTGGCCATGGGCCTGTTTCAGACATCAATTGAACCCCGCTGCGCCTACTGCGCCAAAGGGCGGGAACTGGGGCCGGATCAGATCCTCTGCCCCAAGCGGGGGGTCATGTCCGGCGGTTCCCACTGCCGGGCCTTCCGCTACGACCCGCTGAAGCGGGTGCCCCCCCGCCCCGCCAAGCTGGCGGGCGCAGGGCTCAGCGACGAGGACTTCAAACTGTAGGCAAAAACACCTGTAAAGGGATTTCCTTTATAGGTGTTTTTCCTTCCGGGAGAAACTTTTCCCCTGAAAATCTCTCCCTCCGACGGCCTTCTCCCTCTGTCGCCCCGCAGACTGGCGAAGGGAGGCGCAGGAGCGGTTTTCCTGCGATATGTTTTTCTTCCCTCTCCTTTCCGACCACTATATAATGTGGTCATATTCAAAATACAAGAGAGGAAGATACAATATGAAGGAACTAAAGGTCGCAACCCGACAGTGCCTCGACCAGGAGGGGCAGGTCCGTCTGTTCCACTATTTCCTCACCGTGGACCAGGAGGACACCCCCCGCTTCTCCTGCGAGAACTACGGCGTCAGAGTGGCGGAGGAGGGGGGCGGACAGACTCTGTGTCCCGGCCTCACCACCAGCGCCGCCCGCATTGATGAGCTGATTACCCTGCTGGTGGACAACCAGGTGGGCCCCGCCGGCCTGGCGGACGTAGTGTCAGACTGGCTTTAGGCCTCGTTTGAAAACTGTCAAAACGTCCAAACAGCGGATCTTTTTCCGCCCGCTCCGCATTAAATTTTCTTGCCGGGCGACAGCCCGCTTGTAAAAATTTGCCTTGATTGGCAAAAAAATCTCTCGCTGTTGGGCATTCCGCCAATTTTCAAACAGGGCCTAAGCGGCCCACGCAAAATTGACCCCCGGCATAGCCGGGGGCCAATTCCTGTTAGAACCCCTATCCGCAAGCGCAAAGGGCCGCTTTGCCTGATGAATACCGGTCCTATTTCTTCCGGTTGTCAAACTTCTGCATAGCCACCACCATCAGGGCGATCAGGCCCAGCACCACAAAGATGCCCAGCATCCCCTGGCCCAGCATCTCCAGGGTCTGGTTCAAGTTTGCCATTTTTTCAGAGATCATGTCTGTCCCTCCTTACACCATATTGGCAAAATACTGGAGCACTACCCCGCCGGCCACCACCGAGGCGATCTGCCCGGACACATTGGCGGCAATGGCGTGCATCAGCAGATGGTTCTGGGAGTCGGCCTCCTGGCCCAGCTTCTCAATGACCCGGGAGGACATGGGGAAAGCGGAGATCCCCGCCGCTCCCACCATGGGGTTGATCTTATTGCCGGGGGTAAACAAGTTCATCACTTTCACGAAGAGGACCCCCACTACCGAGTCCAGCACAAAGGCCACCAGGCCAAGGCCCATGATCATTAGGGTCTGCCACTGGACGAACTGATCCGCCTTCATAGAGAAGGAGATGGTGATGCCCAGCAGCAGGGTAATCAGGTTGGCCAGCTCGTTCTGGGCGGTGTGGGACAGGGTGGTGAGCACCCCGCACTCCCGGATCAGGTTGCCGAACATCAGGAAGCCCACCAGGGCCACCGAGGCGGGGGCCACCAGCCCGGCGATCACAGACACCAGGATGGGGAACAGGATGCGCATCCGGCGGGTGACCCCGGCAGGCTTATAGGGCATCCGCATGGCCCGGTCCTTCTGAGTGGTCACCAGTTTGATGGCAAAGGGCTGGATAATGGGCACCAGGGCCATGTAGGAGTAGGCCGCCACGGCGATGGCCCCCACATAATTGGACTTGAGGGTCTGGGACACCAGCAGGGAGGTGGGGCCGTCGGCGGCGCCGATGATGCCGATGGAGGCGGCATCCTTGATGTCAAAGCCCAGCAGCACGGCGATGATGATGGTCAGGAAAATACCCGCCTGGGCGGCCGCGCCGCACAGGAACAGCTTGGGGTTGGCCAGCAGCGGGCCAAAGTCAATCATGGCGCCGATGCCGATGAACAGCAGGATGGGCAGGGCCTCGCTGGCCTCAATGCCTGTCTCAAAGAGCCACTGGATGATCCCAGGGACCTCCCCCACCCCGGCGCTCAGCTGATTGATCACGCCGGACAGCGGCAGGTTCACCAGGATGGCCCCGAAGCCCATAGGCATCAGCAGGGCGGGCTCAAAGCCCTTCTCAATGGCCAGGTAGATCAGCAGGCCGCCGATGACGTACATCACCAGCTGCTGCCAGGTGATGGCCAGCAGCCCCTCCCAAAGAAATGCAAAATCCACGTTTCAACTTCCTTTCTGTTTCTCTCTCGCCTGGGGATAGCTTGCCCAAAAAGGCTGCCAGCCAAACAAAAAAGGCCTGCGCTTCCAATACGGAAACGCAGGTCTTGTCATTTCAGGCAGGGCCAGGGCGGAAACCCATGATGTTGGCCGGTGCCGCGCGCCGGAGCGCGCCGACTACTCCCCTTTGTTCTGGTGGAATCGTATCACAGTGCATCCCCTTTGTCAAGGGGAATTTTTCCAGGGTCATCTGCCGTTTTCGGCCTGGAAGTAGCCCAGGCCGTCGGGCTCCTCCCAGACACGGCCAATTTCGTCTCCAGCTTCATCTACCACCAGGAGGTTGCCCCCCTTTTGCGCCAAGGCCACCCGCTCCAGGCCCTCGCCGTCGAAGTAGTAGAGGATATCAAAGTTCTCCGGGTTATTGGCCTCCGAATTCCACGGGCGGTAGATGGGCCATGCGGGCAGGGGCCACACGTCCCAAGGCCGGGAGGTGTCCAAACTGGTGAGCAGGCCCTGGAAGGACCAGGCGCTCTCAGTGCAGCCGTGGATATGCTCATGGTAGATAAAGTTCTGTTCCGGCAAATAGGAGGGCTCCAGGCGCAAAATCCCCACCCGGCCGCTCTGCCCGCCGGGGAAGTCCGTCCGCAGGGTGTCCACCACCAGCTGGCCAATCTGCTGGTCGTTCCTCCAGGTATCCCGGTAATCCCCGACCTCCGAGGCCCCGGCCATACAGAACACCAGGGCCGCCAGGGCGGCCAGCACCGCCGGGCCGTTCCCCTGGAGGGGCAGCCTCTTCCAGAGGGCCAGCACAGCCGTATCCACCACCAGGGCCAGTCCAACAAAGGAGGTTACCGCGCCCCGGAAAGAAAACCAGGGGTTGCCCAGCACAAAAAAGATACTCAGCGGGGCCAGGAACAGCAGGACGCCGGCCAGCACCGTCAGCCAGGGGGACATCTTCCTCCCCTCCCCCCAACTCCTTGGGGCCAGCCGCCACAGCAGGACGGCCAGCAATACAACCCATCCCCCCCACAGGGCCAGCTGGCCGGAGAGAACCAGCCGAACGCCCCGGATGAACCCCTTGCCCAGGGTGAGGGACAGGCCGTCCAGAAAGACCGCCCGCATCTGGCCCAGCACCTCGGGCAGGAAAGTGGTCCACCAGTAGCGGGAGATGGGCAGTACCAGCTCCGCCCGGCTGCTGTACACCCCGCCGGTGGCCAGCACCTTGGTGAGGGCGAAGTACAGCCCCATGGCCGGCACCCCCCACAGGGACAGCAGGGCCCGGCCCAGCCGGTCCCGGTTCCGGAGGATCTCCAGAATACCTATGCCCACAACCAGGGTTATGGAGAACACCCCGGACTGCTCATAAAATCCCCAGGGCAGCAGCTGGAGCACCACGTAGATCCCGGCCCAGCGCCTCCGGCCGGTGTCCATCCACTTCAAAAACGCCTGGGCGGCCAGGGCGGCCGTCAACAGGCCGCACACCACCCGGGTGGAGGCGGACATCCAGTAGGTGCCCTCCACCCCCAGGGGCAGGAGGGTGAGCACCACCAGAAAGACCGGGCCGATCTCAAAATACCGGCCCAGCTGGCGCTTCAGCAGCACCGCTGTCAGGGCCAAAAACAGGGAGATCAGGGCCACCCCCAGGATCAGATGTCCGAACATGGGGCCCCAGATGTAGAAGTCGGCCACGCCCGCCAGGGGCCGGGAACTCAACACCCCCTCAGACTGGTGGAGCCGGAGAAGGCTTCCTCCAGAGGGAAAATTGTGGTACTGGATATAGTCGTCCAGCTGGGGATAGTACCGAAACCCAAACGCGCAGGCCCGGGCCATCAGCAGCAGGAACAGGGCGGGGACCATCATCCACTCCCGCCCGTACTCAGTCAGACGTTCAGACACCGGCATAGACCTCCTTGTGGACGGTGGAGACCCGTACCTCGATCTGAGGGAAGCGCCCGGCCAGGAAATCCGCCAGGGGCGGGCAGACCACGTTCTCCGTGGCGAAGTGGCCAGCGTCCAGCAGATTGAGGCCCAGGGCCTTGGCCTGTAAAAAAACGTCGTACTTCACGTCGGCGGTGACAAAGGTATCGCACCCCGCCGCCAGGGCGTCCGCCAGCATGGAGCCGCAGGAGCCGCCCCCCACCGCCACCCTGGCCACGGGCCGTCCTCCGTCTGCGTACCGCACCGAGGCGGCGGACAGCCGCTCCTTCACATGGGCGGCGTACTCCGCCGGACTCAGTCCGGGCCGGTGGGCTGTCCCCACCCGGCCCACGCCGTAAGGGCTGCCGTCGGGCAGGACACCATCCTGATGGAGCTGGGCCACGTCCCCCAGCTCCAGCGCCCGGGCCAGGCAGTCGTTGACACCGCCCTGCACCGCGTCCAAATTGGTATGGGCGCAGATGGCGGCGATCCGCCCCTCCGCCAGGGCCAGCAACACCCGGCCGGCGGCTGTTTTATCGGTCACCGCCTTCACCGGGTGGAAGATCACCGGGTGGTGGGACACGATCAGCTGGGCCCCCCAGCGGGCGGCCTCCTCCACCACCTCCCCGGTCATATCCAGGGCCACCAGGATTTTGGTGACCTCCCGATCCCCCCGGCCCACCAGAAAGCCGGCATTGTCAAAGTCCATCTGAACCGAAAAGGGCGCCCAGTTGTCCAGGGCGGCGTAGATCTCCCCTACCGTTGCCACTGTTCCCACTCCTTTTTCATGGCCAGCAGGCCATCATACACTTCCTCCAGCTCCCGGCGGCGGGCTGGCGCCCCCTCTCCCCTGGCCAGGGCCATGCCCTCCAGAGCCCGGCGGGTCCGGGCCAGCCAGTGATCCAGCCACTCCCCACGCAGAGGGGTATTTGGGTTCCGGCCGGCCCACAGCTCCGCCGGGGTCATGGGGCCCATCTCCCCCGCCCGGACAGAGAAGGCTGTGTAAAGGGTTTCTCCCTCACGGCATAACCACTCCTCCTGGATGCGGTAGCCGTGCCCCGCCAGCCACAGCCGCAGGTCGGGCATGGAGGACATTGGCTGGAGCACCAGGGGCACGTCCCGTTCCCGGACCCAGGGGGCGGCGGCCAGGATGGCCGCAATGGTCTCCCCCCCCATGCCGGCGATGGCCACGGCGTCCACCTCGTCAGGGCGGATCCCCGACAGGCCGTCGCACAGGCGGAAGAAAATTTTCCCCGTCAGCCCCGCCCGGCGCACCGTCTCCCTGGCCCGGGCCAAAGGGCCCTGGCGAAGATCGGCGGCAATGGCGGAGGGGATCTTCCCCTCCCCCACCAGGGCGGCGGGGAGGTAGGCGTGGTCGGTACCAATGTCCGCCAGACGGGCGCCGGGAGGCACCAGCCCGGCCACCATCCCCAGCCGGGGCGACAGCTCTATCATGCCAGCTCCTCCGCCACAATGGCCATGCGGATGGCCTGGGCAAAGTCCCGGACCCCCCGCTCCCGGTCCTCATCCAAAAACGGCACCTCACCGCCCCGGTCCCGGCGGCAGAACATACCCATATACTCCATCCCTCCGTAGCGGCAGAGGAGCTTCAGGGCCTCCTCCCAGGGGCCGGCCCCCTTCTCAGGAGGATAGCCGCAGGTGACCAAGGAGGCCACCCGCCTGCCCTCCAGCAGCTTGGGGCCCCTCTCCCGGCCATAATTTTTCACGCTGGCGTAGATCACCCGGTCCAGCAGGGCCTTCATGGGGGCCGAACAGAAGAAGGCGTAGATGGGGGTGGCCAGCAGGATCACGTCGCTGGCGGCCATCTCCTGAAACACCGCCTCAAACCCGTCCTCCTGGACACAGCCCAGGCCGTCCAGGCAGTTCTGGCAGGCCATGCAGCCCAGGCAGGGGCCTATCCCCTGACCGTAGAGCCAGATCGTATGCGTCTCCACCCCCATCTGGCCGCATTCGTCCAGAAACGGGGCCAGCAGGGCGGCGGTGTTGCCCTCCCGCCTGGGGCTGCCCATCAACACGCACAGCTTCATACCAAACACCTCGGCGTCCTTCCACAATGTATTTCTTTCAGCCTCCACAGCCGCAAAAACCAGCGGGGGAGCCATCGCTCCCCCGCCGGTGCCCTGGGCAGATCACGCCTTGGCGATCAAGCGATTGACCTCAGCCAGCAGCTTGTCCACGTCTACCCCGTGAACCGCGCAGGCCTCCGCAACAGTTTCAGCCTGGGAAGCGGGACAGCCAAGGCAGTGCATACCGATCCCCATAAAGATGGGAGCGGCCTGGGGAGCAATGCGCAGAATATCCCCAATGATGGTATCTTTGGTGATTTCCATTTGGGTTCCTCCATTCTCTTTGATACGGGAAATAGTATATCCCATCGACCGCCTTTTTGCAATGGATTTTTTTCTTTTATTTTCCTCTGGACTCTGCTATAATCATACAGCTTGAGGCGGATCATGTCGTTCCGCCTACGCCCCAATCAGGAGGGATTTTTATTGACTGTCATGCGATCTCAGGAGGATCCGGCGGCGGAGCGGCTGCTCCCCGTGGCCCTGCTCACCCTCTCCGGCGGGCTACAGGACGCCTATACCTACCTGTGCCGGGGCAGGGTCTTCGCCAACGCCCAGACCGGCAACATTGTGCTGCTGGGCCACAGCCTATGCGCCGGAAGCTGGAAGCTGGCCGCCCGGTACCTTCTCCCCCTGCTGGCCTTTGCCCTGGGGGTTGCGGCGGCGGAATTTCTGCGGCTCCGCCCCGCCGCTAACCTCCACTGGAGGCGCCAGGCGCTGCTCTGGGAAATGTTTTTGCTGTTCCTGGTGGGGCTGATCCCCCACTCCCTGGACCAGCTGGCCAACGCCCTGGTCTCCTTCTCCTGCGCCATGCAGGTGCAGTCCTTCCGTAAGGTGGCGGGCTTCTCCTTCTCCAGTACCATGTGCATCGGCAACCTCCGGGGCGGCGTGGAGGCCTTGTGCGCCTTCCTCCACAGGGGGGACCGCCAGGAGGGGACCAGGGCCCGGCTGTATTTCACCGTGATCCTGCTGTTCGCCCTGGGGGCGGCGCTGGGCAGCCTGGCCGCCCAGCGGCTGGGCCCGCCGGCCATCTGGCTTTCCTGCGGCCTGCTGGCCCTGGCGCTGCTGGCCCAGTGAGACGTTAAAGAAAAAGGACGCCAAACGGCGTCCTTTTTTCCTGGAAATTAGCCCTGCTGCTCGCGCATCTTGGCGAAGCAGTCGCTGCAGTAGACGGGACGGTCAGACTTGGGCTCAAAGGGAACCTTCGCCTCACCGCCGCAGGCGGCGCAGGTGGCGGTGAAGTACTCACGGGGGCCACGGGCGGCGTTCTTGCGGGCGTCACGGCAGGTCTTGCAGCGCTGGGGCTCGTTCTGGAAGCCCCGCTCAGCGTAGAACTCCTGCTCACCAGCGGTAAAGGTGAACTCGTTGCCGCACTCTTTGCATACCAGGATCTTGTCTTCGTACATTTGGATTTCCCTCTCTTTGACTGTTGCCCATTTACTGGGCGGTCGTAATTATATTGCGATCAGCTCTCGCTGGATCCGCTGAGTGAAAAGTGCCGGGCCATCTTGCGGCGAATCCGCTGGATGGCGTTGTCCACGGACTTCTGGGGCAGGCCGGCCCGGCGGGCGATCTCGCCGCAGGACATGCCGCTGAGATAAGGGGATAAGATCTTTGCCTCCAGCTTGGACAGATGGCCCCGCAGGGCATCCAGCCGTTCCTTCAACTCCTCCCTGCCGATGACCACATCTTCCGGGCTCTCGGCACTGGAAAAGAGGTGTGTGCTGGATCCGTCAAAAAGAGGGGGATCATAGGAGACGCTGTGGTTCAAAGGGGCGTGCTTGCCGCCCTGGGCCGCCCGGATGGCGGAGAGCAGGCGGCTGCGGACGCAGATCTCGGCGTAGGTGCGGAATAAGGTATCCCTGCCGCAGTCAAAGCTGCGGATTGCGGTGAGCAGGCCCAGCATCCCTTCTTGAATCAAATCCTCGCTGTCGCCCCCCGCCAAAAACAGGGGGCGGGCGCAGGCCCGGACCACCCGGCTGTACCGGCGCACCAGTTCGGCCTCCGCCTGGGGGGAGCCCTGGCCCGCCATGCGGCACAGAGCCTCATCAGACAGCTCTTCCTGGGACACAGGGTCTAAATTAACGTTATTATTGTCATTCATAATAAACAAAATGATCTGATTTGTCAAGACTTTCAGTGGAAATATTTGTGGAAAACCCCAATCTTCCAGTTTATGGGTTTTTTTCGGCGATCAGACTGGCCAGCCGCTGGGCGGCCTGCTGGGCCTGTTCCTGGGTTTTGGCCTCCACCATCACCCGCATCAGCGCCTCTGTGCCCGAGGGCCGGACCAGTACCCTGCCCTCGCCGTCCAGGGCGGCCTCCTCCCGCTGGATGGCCTGGGCCAGCAGGGGGCTGGCCATGGCGGCCTTTTTCACGTCATTGTCCGCCACGGGGATGTTGAGGAGCACCTGGGGGTACCGGGAGCAGGCGCCGAAGACCTGGCTGGCCTTTTTGCCGCTCTCCTTCAGCAGGGCCAGGATTTTCAGGGCGGTGAGCTGGCCGTCGCCGGTGGTGGCGTGCTCCAGGAATATCATGTGGCCGGACTGCTCGCCGCCGATGGCGTAGCCCTTCTCCACCATCCGCTCCAGCACGTTCCGGTCGCCCACGGCGGTACACTCCAGCTGGATGCCGTGGTCCTTAGTATACAGGTGGAGACCCAGGTTGGACATGACGGTGGCCACCACCGTGTCACCGGGCAGCCTGCCCTTGGCCTTCATGTCCAGGCCGCAGGCGGCCATGATCTGGTCGCCGTCAATCAGGCCGCCCAGCTCATCCACGGCCAGGCACCGGTCGGCGTCCCCGTCGAAGGCGATGCCCATGTCGTAGCCGCCGGCCCGCACCATGGCGGCCAGGGATTCCATGTGGGTGGAGCCGCACTTGTCGTTGATGTTCACCCCGTCCGGGTCGGCGTTGATCACGTCGGCGCGCAGCTTGGAGAAGCGGGCGAACAGCCGGGCGGCGGTGGCGGAGGCGGCGCCGTTGGCGCAGTCCACCAGGATCCGCAGCCCGCCCAGGGTGGAGTCAATGGTGGACTCCAGGTGGTCGATGTAGTCCTCGCTGGCCTTGGGGGCCCGGTAGCTCACTTTGCCGATGTCGCCGTGGGTCTTCATGGGCACATTGTTGGAGCCGAAGAGGACGATGTCCTCGATTTTCTCCTCCAGCTCATCGGACAGCTTGAAGCCCTTGCCGTTGAAGATTTTGATGCCGTTGTGCTCAAAGGGGTTGTGGCTGGCGGAGATAACAATGCCGGCGTCCGCCCCCTCGTCCACGGTAACCCAGGCCACGCCAGGGGTGGGCAGGGTGCCCAGGTCCAGCACGTCCGCCCCGGCGGTACACAGCCCGGCGATGAGGGAGCCCTTCAGCAGATCCCCGGAGATCCGGGTGTCCTTGCCGATGGTCACCAGCGGCTTCTCACCGTTTTTGTCCTTCGCCAGCACCATGGCCGCCGCCAGACCTACCTTGTAGGCCAGGTCGGCGTCCAGCCCGGCGTTCACCACGCCCCGGATGCCGTCCGTTCCGAATAGTTTGCCCATGTTTGATACACCTCGCTCGGTTTTTCTTGTTCTTTTTCTTGAAAGAAAAAGAACCAAAAAGAATATTTGGCGCAAAACTTCGTTTTGCTTCCTCGTTGGATGATTATTTGTTGACCTCCCGGCGGTCAGTGCGGCCCAGGAGATAGTCAATGCTGACGTTGAAATACTCCGCCAGCTGGTACAGGCGGGGTACATCCGGATAGCCTCTCCCCTGCTCGTAGCACTGATAACCACCGTCGGAGAGGCCCAGATGGACTGCCATATCATGCTGCTTTAATCCGTTTTCGACCCGGATTGCCTTTAACCGGCGTGGAAATTTCTCCATAAACTCACTCTTTTCCCTTGACACACCACTAAAAAATAGTTACAATACACTCAGTTAAACTTATAGTTTACGGGATATAACTTATGGAGGGTGCGATTATGAACTTATTGCCCGCTGTACTATTCAACCATGAGATTCTCGACCCGGAAATCTCGGTGTTCTGCGCCCGTGACCCGGAATTTGCGGAGTCGGAACAGCGATTTCACGAAGCGGCCCAGCAAATTCAGGAGCTGGTCGGCCTTGACCAGTACGACACCTTTGAGAAAATCTTTACCAGATATCTCTACCGAACCGCTGACCTCTATTATCTCTACGGGCTGGGCCTCCGTCAAGAGATTTTACAGGCCCTGGGGCATGCGGGGTCATTTTGAGGCGGCGAAGTCGTAGGCCTCCCGGGCCCAGGCCATCAGCTCATCGTCGATCTCCTCTGTGGAGCCGATGACCAGGTGGTGGGTCCAACGGCCGGGGTAAGGCTCGGAGGCTTGATCCACCCGGGGGGAATCCAGCCGCCGGTTCAGGCCCAGGGTGATGGTGATGTAGGGGTTGGGCCGGTCCTTGGCCCTCCGGGCGGCCAGAAAGGACACCGCCCCGAACACCCGCCGGTTTTTCAGGGTGATCTGGGTCTTCTGGGGCTGGAAGATTACCCCCTCCAGCTCCCCAGCGATCCGTGCGGCGAAAGCGGTGTAAAGGGGAAGCACCTCCGGGTGATCCTGGAAAAAAAAGTTCCTTTTCGTCCATAACGCCCTCCTAAGAGCCTGTTTAATATCTTGAAGAATGCCAGCTGACGAGAGATTTTCCCGTTAGGCGAGGCGGGATTTCGCAGGAATAATGGTGTTTATTTCAAGAAATCCCAACGAAGCATGGCGGGAAAAGATCTGTCAAATGGCGTTTTGAGAGATGTGAAACAGGCTCTAAAAGCTCAGCTGATCCAGGCCGCCTCCCTCCCCGCCGGGGACGGCCAGGCCCAGGTGCTGGTAGGCCTTTGGGGTGACGCACCGGCCCCGGGGGGTGCGGGTGAGGAAGCCCAGCTGCATCAGATAGGGCTCGTACACGTCCTCCAGAGTGATGGATTCCTCGTTGATGGTGGCGGCCAGGGTCTCCAGGCCCACCGGCCCGCCCCGGTAATTCTCAATGATGGAGCGGAGCATCCGGTGGTCAATAGAATCCAGGCCCAGGTAGTCGATCTCCAGGGCGGTGAGGGCCTCGTCCGCCACCTTTTTGGTGATGACGCCCCCCGCCCGCACCTGGGCGAAGTCCCGCACCCGGCGGAGCATCCGGTTGGCGATCCGGGGGGTGCCCCGGCTGCGCCGGGCGATCTCCATGGCGCCGTCCGGCTCGATGGGGACCTCTAAGATGCCCGCCGACCGGGAGACGATCAGCGCCAGCTCCTGGGGGGTGTAAAGCTCTAACCTTAACGTCACCCCGAACCGGTCCCGCAGGGGGGCGGACAGCTGGCCCGCCCGGGTGGTGGCCCCGATGAGGGTGAATTTGGGCAGGTCCAGCCGGACGGAGTTGGCCGCCGGCCCCTTGCCGATGATGATGTCGATGACGTAGTCCTCCATAGCGGGGTATAGGACCTCCTCCACCGACCGGTTGAGCCGGTGGATCTCGTCCACAAAGAGGATATCGTTCTCGTTCAGATTGGTGAGCAGGGCGGCCAGGTCGCCGGCCTTCTCGATGGCGGGGCCGGAGGTGACCCGCACGTTGACCCCCATCTCGTTGGCGATGATACCGGACAGGGTGGTCTTGCCCAGCCCCGGCGGGCCGTGGAGCAGGACGTGATCCAGGGGCTCGTTCCGCATCTTGGCCGCCTGGATAAAGACCTCCAGGTTGCCCTTGGCCTTCTCCTGGCCGATGTACTCCCGGAGGGTTTTGGGGCGCAGGGAGTACTCCCCCTCGTCCTCCCGGGTCAGGGAGGTGGTGACCAGGGGGTTGTATTCCTCTGTATCAAATTCTGTGTTGGAAAAGTCTATGGCCATGGGTTCACTTCCTTCGCGCGAAAGCTGACGCTTGTTCTCTTAGAGCCTGTTTCATATCTCCGGGTGTGCCGGATGGGCGTGGATTTTTTTGCCGGTCAAGGCAAATTTTCCCGGGCGGGCTGACGCCCGGCAAGAAAATTTAACGCGGAGCGGCGGAAAAAGACCCGCTCAGACGGTGTACCTGAAGATTTTAAACAGGCTCTTAAAGTGGGGGCGGTCTATGCCGCCCGCCCGTCACCACCGCTGGGCCAGCTCCCGGAGGGTATCCAGAAAAGCCTCCTCGCCGAAGGTGTTGAGCTTCAAAAACATCCCCTGGCTGCCCCCGGCGGTGATGCCGGACAGGTAAATTTTGTCCTCATCCCCCAGCAGGGTGAGGGTCAGGGACAGGCGGTTGCCGCCGGTCCAGCTGTACCGCTCGTACACCCGGACGGTACACCGCACGCCGAAGGACTGGAAATAGCTCTCGTCCTCGAAGCTGGCGGACATGCTGCCGTTGAGAATCCCGTTGTGGAAATAGTCCAGGGCCTGGCCGTAGTCGCCCTGGAGGGTACATTCAAATTTCGCCATATTTCCTCCTATACCACGCTGTCCCGGGTGTAGTCGGTGATATCACCGATCTTCTCAATCAGCTCCCGCACCCGGAGCTTGCCGTCCATAATGGCCTTCAGCTCGGCGTCGGTAGCCCCGATGAGCTTGACAAAGTCCACTTTGCCGTTCGGCGTTTCGATGGTTCCCGCCTCGTCCAGGGTGGTGACAAAGCCGGTCAGCTTGGATTTTTGATTCCGGTCAAAGCCCAGCTCCTGGCCAGTGTAAATGTACTCGTCCGGGAAAAACTGCTCCCCATTCTCAAAGGTGAGCCGGGCCAGATCGTTAAAAATGCCCACAATGCACTGCTGTTCCTGTATCTCGTCCCCCATGCCTTCTTTCCGCAGCTTCATGGTGAATTCAAGGCCATAGCCGCTGTACTCCGGGTCAGTCCCCTCTTTCTCGTAGAGGTCGGACAGGCCGTAGGTGACAAAGTGGAAGTAGTCCCCGCCATCGTAGGCACTGACACCCTGGAGGGGATCCGGCCCGCCCAGCCGCCAGGGAATCAGACAGCCGAAATGCCGGGGGTTGTCCTGGCCGGGGTACATACGGTCAAAGATCTCCGTGATGGCGTCCCAGCCCACGGGCTCCGGGTTCTCATCCAATGGCCGTTTATCCTTTTCGCTCATACAAATCCTAACCCTTCATCATCTTTTTCAGGGCCTGCTTGATAATCTGCTCCAAGCTCTGTCCATCCAGGTCGATGCCCTTCAGGGCCAGGTTGATCTCCCCCTGGGAGTAACCCAGCACCGCCAGGGCGGCGGTGGCCTCCGACAGCTTGTTCTCTGGGATGACCGTCACGCCGGAGCCGCCGTAGCTCTCCCCCGCCCCGGACAAATCCTGGCCCTTGGCCAGCTTGTCTTTCAGCTCCAGGATCACCCGCTGGGCAATCTTCTTGCCGATCCCCTGGGCGCAGGTGAGGGCCTTCTCATCCCCAGTGATGATGGACAGGGCCAGATTGGCCGGGGTGCTGGCGGACAGGATGGACAGCGCCGCCTTCGGACCCACGCCGGACACGGAGATCAGCTGCCGGAACAGGTTCAGCTCCTCCTGGGTGGCGAAGCCGTACAGCTCCATGGCGTCCTCCCGCACGTTCAGATATGTAAAGAGTTTTCCCTTGTCACCTTTTTTCAGGCCGGACAGGGTGTAGTTGGTGGTCTTGCAGGCGTAGCCCACCCCGCCGCAGTCGATCACCGCCAGGTAGGGGGCTACATGTGCCACGGTACCAGAGAGGTAGTAAAACATTGGTACAGTCTCCTTGTCTGTGTTGTTAAGGACAGTTCAATGCGTGTCGTATCGCTTGGGGTCAAAGCCCCGCTCGCCACTTCCCCCAACTGTCCCGGCCCTTCCCCGCCGGAAGCGGGGTATGGCGCCTCTATCGGGTATCGTACCTCTTGGGGTCAAACACCCGCTCGGTATTCAGCAGGCTGGTGGCCGACCGGGCGTGACAGATGGCGATGGCCAGGGCGTCGGCGGCGTCGTCCGGCCGTGGAAGCTGTTTCATGTTCAGAAGCCGCTGGGTCATCAGCATCACCTGCTTCTTCTCCGCCGCCCCGTAGCCCGCCACCGCCTGCTTCACCTGCATGGGGGTATATTCAAAGATGGGCACCCCCAGCTTCTCCGCCGCCAGAAGGATCACCCCCCGCCCGTGGGCCACAGAGATGCCGGTGGTGATGTTTTTGGAGAAAAATAACTCCTCCACCGCCATCTCGTCGGGGTGGAAGGTGTGGATCAGCTCCTCCATGTCCCGGGAAATCTGGAGGAGACGGTTGGACAGGGGCAGTCCCGCCGGGGTGGTGATTACCCCGTACTGGATGAGGGCATTTTTCCCCCGTTCCGCCCGGAGGACGCCAAACCCGATGGTGGCCACCCCGGGGTCAATGCCTAAGATGACCATGGCGCCCCTCCCCTGCTGTATCAGCACGCAGTACAATGGAATTATAACACAGTTTTTCCCCGAAGGGAAGCAGGAAATGGCGGGCCCTCCCCCCTCTCCCGCTGCCCTTGACAAATCCCGCTACTGGCGTTAGGATAGCGATATCCAATGAAACAAAGGAGGTCCCATCCATGGACGCCCAGACCTGTATCCTCACCCGCCGCAGCCACCGGGAGTTCACCGGCCAGAAGGTAGACCGGGCCCTGGTGGAGAAAATCATCTCCCTGGCGGCCTACGCCCCCAGCTGGAAAAACACCCAGATCAGCCGTTACACCGCCATTGAGGACCCTCGGATCAAGGGGGATATTGTGGAGCGGTTCTGCCTGTCCGGCACCAACAATCCACACATTATCTCCACCTGCCCCGTCCTCATCGCCCAGACCTTTGTGAAAAACCGCTGCGGCTACGAGCGGGACGGCTCCTTCTCCACCGACCGCGGGGAGGGCTGGCAGTTCTACGACTGCGGCATCGCCGCCCAGACCCTCTGCCTGGCCGCCCGCGACCTGGGGCTGGGCACAGTGATTATGGGGGTCTTTGACCGGAAGGGTCTCCAGGAGTATCTAGAGATTCCCGAGGATCAGGAGCTCATGGCCCTCATCGCCCTGGGGTATCCCGCCGGCCAGCCCGACGCCCCCAAGCGCAAGGACGTGGACACCCTGCTCTCCTTCCGCTGAGACTGAGAAAAAAGACCCGGTACCTGTGAAGCGCCTCAGGCTGTGCTGTCCGCACAACCTGGGGCGCTTCAGTCTCAGAACCTGTATTCATAACCGGGGGATACTGGATCAACGAGGGATTTCCTGTTTATCGGAACACTTCCCCCGCCCCGTCCAGCACCTCCCGGCGGTGGAAGGTGACAAAATCCGGGGTAAACTGGGGGTAGGTCTGGCAGAAAGCCGCCCGGATCAGCTCCGGGTTCAGGCCGGGGTTCTGGGCGGACACCACCATATCCAGGGTCATGGTGTCGCTCTGGCACTCCAGACGCCAGCTCTTGATGAGGGGGATCAAATCCACCTCTGTAAAGCCGCTTTTGGCCTTGTTGGACTTCTTTCGCGCCACCAGGCTGTCCTGGCCCAGCAGCGCCCTCATAGCCGGCTCACAGGCCTGGGGACGATCCTCCAGATACTCGCAGTTCATGATGTAGTTCACACAGGCCAGCTCCTTCAGCTTGCGCTGGGCCGGGTAGCAGGAATGTACCACAATGCCCTCGGGCATGGCGGCGGTGAGCCGGGCGGGAATCTCCTCATGGCCGGTGCCCTCCAACAGGCCGAACTCCAAAATCTCGCACTGGCTGGAGTAGCCCACCGACAGGGGCAGGGCGATGGATACGAAAGGGTGGGGGTTGAACCCCTCCGTGTGCTTAATGGGGATCTCCGCCCGGAAGAAGGCCCGCTGGAAGGTGCGCATCAGATCCAGATGGGAGATATACCGGGCCCGTCCCACCTTGGAAAACAGCAGCCGGTCAGCCATCGCACACCCCTCCCTCCAGATAGCGGTTGGCCCCGCAGCCGGAGCATCGGGTCCGGCAGTCGGGGGTGGTCTGGGACTGGTAGCACAGCTCCCGCTCCCGCCACAGGAAACCAGTGTCCGCCGGCGGGTCAATCCGGCACCAGGGGAAGACCTCGTCCCTCCCCCGCTCCCGGCTGGCGTAGAAGGCCGGGTCCAGGCCGCAAGCGGCGAAGGCGTCCATCCAGCGCTGATAGTCGAAATACTCTGTCCAGGAGTCCATCTTGGCCCCTTGGCGCCAAGCCTCCTCAATGACATCGGCCAGCCTCCGGTCGCCCCGGGAGAGGGCGGCCTCCAGGAAACTGGTCTGGGGGTCGTGCCAGTTGTAGGTGATGGACTTGTCCCGTTTCAGGGCGTCCCGAAGGAGATCCACCCGGCGCCGGTACTCCTCCATAGGTATCTGCCCCTCCCACTGGAAGGGAGTGTGGGGCTTGGGCACAAACCAGGAGGTGGATACGGTGATCCGCACCCCCCGGGCCTTGTTGGGGGAACACTCCCGCCAGGCGAAGTACACCTTCCTCGCCAGGTCGGCGATGCCCAGCACGTCCTCGTCAGTCTCGGTGGGCAGGCCCAGCATGAAGTACAGCTTCACCCCGTTCCAGCCCCCGGCGAAAGCGGTGCGCGCCGACTGGAGGAGGTCCTCCTCCCGGAGGTTTTTGTTGATGGCGTCCCGCAGGCGCTGGGTGCCCGCCTCCGGGGCAAAGGTCAGGCCCCCCTTCCGCACCCGCTGGAGCCGCTCCATCAGGCTCATGGAGAAGGTGTCCGCCCGCAGGGAGGGCAGGGACAGGCCGATATCCCGGGGCTGGCAGTAGTCCAGCAGCTCGTCGCACAAAGGGAGCAGGCCGGGGTAGTCGGTGGAGGACAGGGAGGACAGGGTCATCTCCCGGTAACCGGAATCCTGACAGGCCTCTTTGCCGTACTGGGCCAGCCGCTCCGGGCCCCGGGAGCGCACCGGGCGGTACACATACCCCGCCTGGCAGAACCGGCAGCCCCGGATACAGCCTCGGAACAGCTCCAACATCACCCGGTCGTGGACGATCTCTGTGGAGGGCACAATGGTCTTGATTGGGAAATAGGACTTGTCGAAGTCCTGTACAATCCGCTTCTCTACCCCCTCGGGGGCGCCGGTGCCCTCTTGAATGGCCACCTCCTCCAGGGTGCCGTCCGCATGGTAGACGGGCCGGTACAGGCTGGGGACATAGATACCGGGAACCTTGGCGGCGGCCAGGAGTAGCTCCTCCTTGGTCCAGCCCTCCTCCCGGGCCTGGCGGTAGAGCTCCACGCACTCCAGCACCACCTCCTCCCCCTCCCCCAGGACGAAGAAGTCCACAAAGGGGGCCAGGGGCTCCGGGTTATAGCAGCAGGTGCCCCCGGCGATCACCAGGGGGGACAGCTCCCGCCGGTCCTCCGCCCGCACCGGCAGTCCGGCCAGGTCCAGCATATTCAGCACGTTGGTGTAGGCCATCTCATAGCCCAGGGAGAAGCCGATGATATCGAAATCAGAGATGGGGTCGCCGCTCTCCAGTCCATAGAGGAGCATCCCCTCCCGGCGCATCTCCTCCTCCATGTCCCCCCAGGGGGCGAAGCACCGCTCGCACCACAGGCCGGGCCGCTCATTCATCAGGCCATATAAAATCCGGCAGCCCAGGTTGGACATGCCGATCTCGTAAGTATCGGGGAAGCACAGGGCAAAGCGGGTGTCCACCTCCCCCATGCCCTTTACCACGGCGTTGTACTCTCCGCCCGTGTACCGGGCCGGTTTTTGGACTTTTGGCAAGATCTGCTCCAAGGTACGGTTCATCCTGTTCCCTCCAAGACAAATGTGTCGTACCTTTTATTGTATCTGTTTTCGTCCCGTATGGCAAGGGTTTTTTCTGATTTTTCGGTGGAATTTGGGAAAAAAGCGCCTCCCGCCCCTGGCGCTGAGGCAAGCCCCCATCAGCCACAGGGACACCAGCAGAAGGGTGGGGTTTCCCCCGGCCCAGGCCAGAGCCGTCCCGGCGGCGGCCATGAGCCCGGCGAATCCCAGGTCCATCCACCCCCCGATCCGCTCCGCCAGCCCCGGTCCCGCCAGCAGGGACAGGGTGCAGCGCAGGGCCCGGCCTCCGTCCAGCCGGCCCACAGGCATCAGATTGAAGCAGGCCAGCACCAGGTTCAGCCCGGAGAAGGTCAGCCCCCCCTCCCATGCGCAGAAGCCCAGGGCCAGCGCCAGGTTCACTCCCGGCCCGGCCAGGGCGGCCATCCCCTCCTGCCAGTAACCCAGGGGACGGTCCAGCACCATTTCCGCTCCCACCGCCGTCAGGCGGACCAGCTTGATATCCCCACCCAGCAGGCGGATAGCGGTCAGATGCCCCAGCTCGTGGAGGGCGCAGGCCGCCGCGGCCTGGGGGACCAGAAACCCCCGGTCCAAATAGTTCAGCCAGGCCAGCAGCAGGAGAAAACCGGCGCTCGCCTCCACCCGTCCGGCCCTCACGCGTCCTCCAAAAAGTCCACGTAGTATGCGGGGTTCAGGTGGGTCTTCTGATACTTCAGCTCCAGGTGGAGATGGGGGCCGGTGGCCGCCCCGGAGGAGCCCACCCGTCCCACTGTCTCCCCCATGGCCACGCTCTGCCCCTTGGTGACAGTGACGGCGCTGCAGTGGGCGTAAAAGGACTTCACCCCGTTCCCGTGGTCGATCTGGAAGTACAGGCCATAGGAGCTGTCCTCCCCCACGTACTCCACCGTCCCGGCGGAGAAGGCGGCGATGGGGTCGCCTGTCTGCCCGCCGATGTCCACCCCGCCGTGGAACTGGTACCGGCCGTCAATGGGGTGATCCCGGTATCCGTACACCGAGTTCAGGTGGCCCAGCACTGGCGTGACCGTCTCCAGCTCCCCCAGGGAGAGCTGATCCATGGTGTAGTTGTTGGGCAGGGGCTGGCCGGTGTAGCTGGCGGTCAGGATCACTGTCCCAGCCGCCGGGACAACCGCCGGCACCTCCTCCTCCGGCGGGGCCTCCTGGGGTTCCTCCTCCTGGTGGACCAGGGGCACAGCCAGCAGCTCACTGTCCACATAGCGGGCGGTACGCTCCATCTGGTCGGGGTTTCCACTGATAAACTCCAGCTCCGCCGCCAATACGCTGGCGGGTTGGAGGGGCTGGAAGTCCACCTTCTGGACGGGCTCCTCCGGCTCCGCCGGCGCGGCCCCAAACACCTGGACGCAGAACTCCCCCAGGTCGGCCAGTACTGACTCCCCTCCGGCCAGGGATTCCCCCAGCTCCGCCAGCGCCCCCCGGAAGTCAAAGTCAGCGGAGATGTAGGTCAAAACCTGATCCCGGAGCTGGACCAGACGGCCGGGGAAGACCCCCTTCCCCACAAAAACCGTGAGGAACAGCAGCAAGCAGACCATCAGCTGAACCAGCCGGATCTGTTCCCGCCGCCCGCCGCCCTGACGCCGGCCGCTCCTGCCGCCGGATCTGGCTCCTCGCCGCCGGATTGCCTGTGCGCTGTGTTCGTACATGGGTGGATCTCCCCCTGTTTTCTTGGATGGTACACAGTTTATTCCAGCGGACTTGGTAATATTACACTTGACAGACCAGCCCCGACATCCTATAATATATGAGCTGGCTGATTTCAGCCGCACATCCGGGCGTGGCGAAGCTTGGTATCGCGCTTGGTTCGGGTCCAAGAGACCGTGGGTTCAAATCCCGCCGCTCGGACCATGCCGAGTGTTCATAACGCAACTGAACACTCGTATGTAAAGGAACAGTCGAAAGGCTGTTCCTTTACTATTTCTGTGGGGTGGTATGCCCCGGTGGAGCGGCTTTCGGGCCGCTCCCTTTTCTTTACCCGGCTTTGCCGGCAAGATACTCAATCGCCACACCCTGACGGCTGTCCAGCACCACATTCTCCAGGTATTCCTCTACCTCTGGCAAGTCCACGCCGTTGAAGTTATAGTGGATCAC